>JAJPHF010000125.1 GCA_021325365.1 Pseudomonadota bacterium | reverse complement strand
TACGGGGCAAACGATGCGGCCTTCCGCGCCCGACCAGCACGCGCCAACCCGCGCCCGGCCTAGCAGTTAACCACCCGGTCAAGGAGCATCGTTTGACCGTTCCTCGGATCAACTTACGCGCCCGCCGGCCGGCCCACCGTCGCGATCATGAGCGCCGCGACCACGGACCGCCCGAACGCGAGAGCACCTCCAACGGACGCGATCCGCCTATCGGGTCGCCTCGCGGGATGCTATGCTACGGACGGTGGGGGGTAGCGAGTGATCTCAAACGTTCCGGACGCGCAGGCCGAGCCAGGCGCCGCGCTGGCCTCCTGGCTCGGCCTCGCGGTGGCGCCGCCCGTGGCGCTGCTGCCCGTGGCCTTGCGGCGTGACCTCGCGCGCGCGGCGCTAGCCGATGGCCAGGCGGCCCTCGCGCTCGCCCTCGCCGCCGACGATCCGACCCGCGAGGCCGGCCACCTGACGGTGAGTGCGCTGCTCGCCCTCGGGCGCCCGGCCGACGCGCTGGCCGAGCTAGAGTCGCGCCTCGTGCAGAGCACGAGCATCGAGGCGGCGCGCTTGCAGGCGGAGGCGCTGCTGGCGTGCGGCGAGCGCGAGCGGGCGCTGGCCATCGTCCGCGACCGCGTCGAGCAGCAGCCGGACGCCGTGACCGCCTGGGGCGCCGCGGGCAGCGTCGCCCTCGCCGCCGGCGCGCTGGACGAGGCGGCGACGGCCTTCGAACAGGCGCGGGCGCTCAGCCCCCAGAGCACGACGTCCACGATCGGCTTGGCGCGCGTGTGGCTGGCGGCCGGCGACGCGGCGGGCGCCGTCGCGCTGCTGGAGCCGCTCGCCGAGGGCGGCGCGACCACGGTCCTGGCGGCGCTCGCTGAGGCGCTCGTCGCCGCCGGCCGGGCCGAGCGCGCGGCAGCGGTGCAGGCCGAGCTAGCCCAGCGCCGCGCCGCGCTACGCGCCGCCTCGCGCGACCGCGTCGCCGCCACGGTAGCTGCGCTCGATCCCGTGGCCGATGGCCTCGATGCCGCGTCCCTGCCAAGCGCCCGGCCGGTCGCCGAGACGTCCGCGGTCCCAGGGGACCAGGCCGTGCCGCTCACCAGTGGCAGCGATCCCGGCCGGGCGAGCGAGGCGCCCGCGGTCCCAGCGCGCGGCCAGCCCGTGGCCGAGCCAGCTAGCGCCGTGGTCGCGGCGAGCGAGGAGGCGCCACCCTCGCCGGCGCTCGCGCGGGCGCTCGCCGAGTATTTCGGCTTCGACGCCTTTCGACCGGGCCAGGCCGCCGTCTGCCAAGCCGTGCTCGACGGTCGCGACACGCTCGCCGTCATGCCCACCAGCGCCGGCAAGAGCCTCTGCTTCCAGCTGCCCGCGATGCTGCTCGACGGCGTAACCGTCGTCGTCTCACCGTTGATCGCCCTCATGAAGGACCAGTTCGACAACCTGCCGCCGCCGATCTACGAGCGCGCCACAATCCTCAACTCCGCGCTCGACGCCGCCGAGGTCCACGAGCGTACCGAGGCGCTGGGCGCCGGACGCTACCGCCTGCTGTACGTGGCGCCCGAGCGCCTGGCGCAGCCGACGCTCGTCGCCGCGCTGCGCCGCGCCGGCGTGGTGCGCATGGTGATCGACGAGGCGCACTGCGTCTCCGCCTGGGGCCACGACTTCCGCCCCGACTACCTGACCATCGGCGCGGCGCTGCAGCGTCTGGGCGGCCCGCCGCTGCTCGCCGTCACCGCCACCGCCCCGCCGGCCGTGCGCGCCGACATCGGCCGCGCGCTCGGCCGCACTCTCGACGTGATCCAGACGCCGCTGTTTCGGCCCAACCTGCGCTACGAGGTGCAGCACCAGCCCAACGTGGACGCCAAGATGCGCGCGCTGGTCGCCCTCTGCCGCGCTGAGCGCGGCAGCGTGGTGGTCTACGTGAACTCGCGCCAGCGCACCGAGGAGCTAGCGGCCCTGCTGCGCCGCAACGGCGTGCAGGCCGCCCACTATCACGCCGGTCTGCCGCCCGACCAGCGCGCTGCTGTGCAGGACGCCTTCATGGTCGACCGCACGCGCGTCATCGTCGCCACCGTAGCGTTCGGCATGGGCGTCGACAAGGCGAACATCCGCCTCGTCGTCCACTTCAGCCTGCCCGAATCGCTCGAAGCCTACGTCCAGGAGTCGGGCCGCGCCGGCCGCGACGGCCGCCCCGCCCGCTGCGTCCTCCTCTACGCCTCTAGCGACAAGGCGAACCTGACGCGCTGGCTGACGCGCGAGCGGCTTAGTCTGGAGGATCTGCGCGCGGTCTACAAGGGCGTGCGGGTGCAGCTTGGCGGCGCCGACGTGGGCCTGGTGGACGAGCGCGGGCTGGGCGACGGACTGGACGACGAGGGGGCCGAGACGCGCGGCCGCGTGGCGCTCAGCCTGCTGGACCGCGCCGGCCTGCTGGAGCGGCTGGGCATGGTGCCTGGCGAGGTGGTTGTCGAGCCGCTGCTGCCCGCCACTGCGGCCGACGACCCGCGCCTGGAGCGGCTGCTGCGGGGCGGCCGTAAGAGCTACGACGGCCTCGCCCTGGCGGCGCTGCTGGACCTGCCCCCCGGCGAGGTCGAGCCGTGGCTGCTCGACGCGCGCGAAGCTGGACGGCTGCGCTACCGCCCCCTCGGCCGGGCGCTCGCCGTGCGCCTGCACCCAGTGCCCGCCGACACGGCCGCACGGCTCGAGCGGCTGCTGGCCGAGTACGCCGCCCATCAAGACCGCCGCGTGGCCGACATCGTCGCCTACGCCGAGCGCGGAACCTGCCGCCACGCCCGCATCTACCAGCACTTCGGCCAGCGGCTGGACCCGCCCTGCGGCGCCTGCGACGTCTGCGCCCCCACCGCGGACGCGACCGACAGCCCACCGCGCGGCGCGGGCGCGGCCGGCAGCCGCACGCCCGGCGCGAACGCAGCCGGCAGCCACCCGCACGCCGGCGCGACGGCCACCGCCGCGCCGGCGCCGGCCGAGCCCGCCGGCCCCAGCCTGCCCCCCGCCGCGGCCATCCTCGGCTGCCTCGCGGACGCGCCGTTCCCCCTCACGAAGACCGGCCTAACCCGCGTGCTGCTCGGCTCGATGGCCGCGCCGCTCCGCCCCGACCGTACGCGCTACCACGGCGCCCTGCGCGGCCTGGGAGCCAGCGTCGTCGAGAAAGCGCTGGAGCGCCTGCTGGCCGAGGACTACGTGGCCCGCGAGCGCGCCACCACGCGCGACGGCCGCGAGCTGAGCGTGCTAGTGCCAACCGCGCGGGGCCGCCAGGGCCTGCCCCCCTGGGACGCGCCCGTCGTGCCCAGCCACGGCCGCCAGCCCGCGCCATGGGTGCCGCCGCGCGGGTCCGCAGTGTACGACGCGGACCGCTTCGAGCGACTGCGCGCCTGGCGCCGCCAGCAGGCCGCGGAGGCCGGCATCGCCCCCTTCATGGTGTTCTCCGACGCCACGCTGCGCGCGCTCGCCGCCGTGCCGCCGGCCGGGCTGGACCATGCTACCCTCGCGCTCGTCCCCGGCATCGGCCCCGCGAAACTCGCCGCCTACGGCGATGCCCTGCTCGCGCTGCTGCGGCAGGCGGAGTAACCTGTGATCTGGCTCGACCTGGGCCCGTTGCTCGTCGAGTGTCGCCGCCTGCGGCCGGGCCACCCTGTCCACTATCGGAGCCGGCCGATCAGCCAACGACGGGGCCGCACAGGCCACCGCTGCCTGACGATCGGACCAGTGTACGTTGCGATCTGGCATCGCCCTCGCTACCGCGCTAGTGGCCGTATACCTGACGGATGAACCCGCTGTCCTCCAGCTCTTTTACCAGGCTCGTGTCAATCATCTGGTCGACGTTCAGTCCAGCCGCCTTGGGGTTCTGAGTCGCCACCTGCTGGATCACCTTCAGCATGCCCTCACGCGTCGGGTACGGCGCCTCCGGCCATACGGGCGCGTACGCCTCGTAGCCCACGTCGATGAACCGCTGCTGGTCCTGCTGCAGGTACTTCTTGATGACGCCCTTGACGAACGTCGGGTCTTGCTTCCACCGGGCCATCGCCTCGATGCTCGCCTGGATCACGCGCTTCACGGCGTCGCGATGCTCGTTCAGGTATTGCCGGGTCACCGCGATGCCGTTGTTCTGCTCCGGCTCATGGAGCGTCACGGTGTCCAACACCTGGTGCGCGCCGATCTGCTCCGCGAGCACGTCGTTCGGCGGCGACACCGCGATCGCCTGGGCACCGCCGTTGGAGAGCAGCGCTACCTGGCCGGGCGCGTTCTGGGCTGCCACGAAGCGCACGTCATCCATCGACCAGCCCAGGTGCTCCAGAATCGTCTGCCAGGCGAAGTAGTCGGCGTTGCCGACACGCGTGACGGCGATTGTCTTGCCCTTCAGGTCTTCGAGCCGCTGAATGTCGGGTGTGGCCATCACGCGGAAGATGGCCTGGTTCAGGAACCCGGCGACCATCACCAGGTCGGTGCCCTCGGCCTGCGCCGAAACGACAGCCGAGCCGGCGACATTCGTCATGTCCAGGTCGCCGCCCACAATGGCCGCCACCGACGTGAGGCTCCCGGAGACGTAGCTGAGGTCGAAGTCTACCCCGTACTTGTCGAAGTAGCCGGCATCCTTGGCAACCGGCCAGATCATCTGGTTCGCCGTCTCAGCCACCCAGGCGCCGCGCACCTTCACGGCCGCGGACGGCTGTGCCGCGGTCGACACGGATGCCGGCGGCACGGTCCCCGCCGTCGGGGCGCTGCCGCTCGACGTCGCCGTGGGCGCGCTGCTGGTCTTCGCCGCGGGCGCCGAGCCGCCGCCACTGCACGCCAGCGCGGTCAGCACGGCGAGCGCCAGCACCGCGCCTGCCAGTCGCCTCGCCATCGTCTCACCTCCCCGCGCGCCTGCCCCCCGAGGTTTACCAGTTCCAGTGTATCGCGTGGCCGGCGGCCGCCGCGGTGGCGCGGACTGTGCAAGTCGTTGTGACATCCCAGGCCCCGGCCTATACTTTAACGTCTGAATATTTGGGCTCTGCAACTATCTCCACCCGCCCCGACGCCGTGCGCCTCACCTTGAGCCGCTAGCAGGGCCCAGACCGCGGAAGGAGCACTGCTATGATGACGTCCGACACGCGCGACGGCGCCCCGGAGATGGTCGCGCACAAGGTCGCCGACCTGCTGCCGCAGCTCACGCGGGTGGTCGCCGCGGAGGTGCGTGGCGCCCCCGATACCGCGGGCCTGCGACGCCCGCACCTCCGCCTGCTTCGGGCGCTCGCACGACGACCCATGGGCCGCACGGATCTGGCGCGCGACCTGGACGTCAGCCGAGGCCGACTCGCGGCGCTCCTCGACGACCTGGCGCGGCGGGGCCTCGTGGAGGCCTCGGGCGCGGCTTACCGTGCGCATCGCGCCGCCTCCTCGCGGCTGAGCCCGGGCGGCCGCATCGTGCTCGTTCACGCCGACCCGCCCGCCGAGAACGACGACGCGCTAGTGCGGCTGACGCCCGCCGGCGCCGCGCTCCAGCGGGCGATACAGGACCGCGCCGTCGCGGCGATCCGTGCCCTCCTCGACGACGCCAGCGGCTCCGAGCAGGCCGCGCTGGCGCACGGTCTCGGGGCGCTGGAGCGTGGCGTCCCGCACGCACCAGCCTGCCGCTGAGGTGCTGACCGGCGCTCCTGAGCGCATCCCGCTATCACCCCACGCAGCGTGTTTGCTCGTCCACCCACGGGGCAGTCGGTGGTCCGACTGCCCCGTTTCTAGCGTGCGCCGCCCGGCCGCCGCTGCCAGAGCAACCTGCTCGACACGCTGCCCTCGGCCGACCAGCCCCGCCCGTAGCTCGGGCCGCCCGGCCGCCGCTGTTGGGACGCGACCCGGGGCGTATACTAGGGCCGCCCGCATGGCCGGCCAGCGCGCCTCGCCCGCGCGGTCGGTACGGCGGAGACGAGTGAGGAGACGCGCATGCTCGGCCTGTGGCGCAGCATCACCCTGCCCCTGCTCGTGATGGTAGCGGCCTGTACCGCGAACCCGAGCACCGCGCCTCGGTCCGAGACGTCGCCCCCCGCCACGGACACCGCCAACGCTGCCCGCGCGACGGCCGCGCCGCCGGCCCTCATCTCGGTGCGCTACGGCGTGCAACAGGGCAGTGTCTACGCTGGCGCGTACATCGCGCGCGACCTCGGCTACTTTGCGCAAGAGGGGCTGGACGTCGATCTGGTCCCGTTCAGCAGCGCGTCCGAGATCATCCCGGCGCTGGCGACCGGCCAGCTCGAGGCGGGCGGCATCTCCACCAATCCTGCCTTGTGGAACGCGGTCGCGCGCGGTGTGCAGCTCAAGGCCGTGCTTGACATCTACCAGTTCATCCCCGGCCGGTCCACCAATGCCATCGTCGCGCGCAAGCCCGTCTACGACGCGGGCCGTGTTCGGCGGCTGGAAGACTTGCGCGGCCAGATGGTGGCGGTCACGCCGCCGGGCGCCGGCACGCTGATTGGCTGCGCGGTGGGCGTCGGTCTGAAGCGCGTCGGGATGACGCTGGACGACATCAACATTCAGCCGCTGCCGATCACCGAGACGCTGACGGCGCTGATGAACGGCGCCATCGACGTCGCCTCGCTGGGCGATCCCGCGCTGACCTATGCCTTGCACCAGGAGGCCGTGGTGAAGATCGTCGGCCTGGACGAGATGTTTCCGTACCTCACGCTCGGGCTTGCCGGTCTGACGCCCGACTTCTACAACCAGCGGCCGATCGCCAAGCGCTTCGTAAGAGCCTACTTGCGCGCGCATCGTACCTATGACGACGCGGTGGCCGGCCGCCCGGGCGAGGCCGACAAGGCTACACTCGACGCGATCATCGCGCGCTTCTCCGGCATCGACGTGGGCGCGGTCCACGACATCGTGCCCATCGGCATGAACCCGAACGGCTTGCCCAACCGGGACTCGCAGGTTGCCTGTTATCAGTTCTTCCGCGAGCAGGGCCTCATCCCCGAGCCTGTTTCGGAAGCCGCGATGGCGGCCGTCTGGGGCACCGACCTCACGGAGGAGGTGCTGGCCGAGATCGGCCGCGTGCCGGAGAACTGAGCTGCGGACAGGTGCCGACAAGGGCGACAAACCATGCTGGCGCGATCCGCGTGGCGTGCGCGCCGGGCGTTTTTGCCGTACGCGCGGCCCGTGGCAGCAGCAGACTTGATCGGGCCAGCGGAGCCACCCACGGGCCGAGTAATTTAGCCGAGGAACGGTCAAACGATGCTCCTTGACCGGATGGTTAACTGCTAGGCCGGGCGCGGGTTTGCGCGCGCTGGTCGGGCGCGGAAGGTCGCATCGTTTACCCCGTACGATACTCCCGCGCTGTCCCGCCGCGGGCCGGGCCGGCGGGGCGGGGTGCCTCGGGCCGGGCGCGGGCGGCGGGTGCGGGGAAGGCGTGTACGGCGTAAGATAGGCGACCACGTCGCGCCGGACGGCGGGCGCTCTCCTGCGCGCCTCGCGGCCTGCGACCGGGCCGGCTTGGCGAAGTAACCGGAGAGGGACGCCCTCACCCCGACCCTCTCCCAGGGGGAGAGGGGGAGGGACGAGGGCGGGCTCTCACCCTGCGACGCGGAATACTGCGAGCGTCGCTCCTCTCCGATGGGGAGAGGGGGAGGGGCGGACCTCGCCCCGCTGCCCCCCTCTCCCTTAGGAGAGGGGGAGCACGGGAAGCCTGTGCCGGATGCGCTAGGACACCGGGCCGGATGGCGACTGGGCAGGGCGCAGCAAGCGGCGCCCCTACAAGGTAATGCATTGGCGGGAGGCGATCGTCCGGCGCAGCCGGCGGGGTCTGGTGACCGGCCGCAAGACGCGGGGGGTGACCCAAACCCGTGGATTCGCGTTGGCAACCTTCACCCTACGGGTGAAGGTTGCCAACGTAGACTCACGGAGGAGGGGGAGGCTCCGATAGACTGCCGGCTCTTGCGCTCTCGCACGGCCGGTGGTACGGTGCTGGTCGATCCTCGCACGGAGAGTAGAGATGCGGGCGGACATCGTGCCAGGCACCACGTTCCCGGACTACGAGCTACCCGACCACATGGGCGAGACGCGCTGCCTCTCGCAGCTTCAGGGTGGCGACCCGATGGTCGTGGTCCTCACCCGCGGCAACTTCTGACCGAAAGACCTCGTGCAGCACCGTGAGCTTGCTGCCCTGTATCCCGCGATCCAGGTGGCTTACACGAAGCTCGTGACGATTACTACCGACGACCCGCTCGAGGCGAACCGCATGCGGAGCGCGACGGGTGCGCCGTGGCCGTTCCTGTTGGACCCGGGACGAATCGTGCAGAAGGACCTGGACATCCAGGAGTACACCGACCCGCACCACGATCCGATGATCCCGTACACGTTCGTGCTGGAGCCGCGGCTGGTCATCAACAAGATCTACAACGGTTACTGGTTCTGGGGCCGGCCGTCGCCCGAAGACCTGCGCCACGACCTGCGCGCCGTCTTCCAGAAGTGTCGCCCCGACTGGGACCTCGCGACGCCGGGCCTGCGCGAGAACTTCGCCGCGGACAAGACGCTGCACTATCCTTACCGCCCACGGCCGGCCGGCCGCAGCCTGGGCGCCCAGTAACCGCTATTGCCGAGCGCATCCCGCTTTCACGGCGCTAGCGATCCGGGCGTGAGCTGGTACTGATCCCGGCGTTAGCATGTGAACTCAGGCATTGGCGAGGTACGCTCGCGTGCATGCACGCGAGGACGCAATATCTGCCCTGTCGATGGCGTGCGAGCTGCGGCGCGCGCTGGAGTGGGTTATGGCAGGCCTCCGCGGCGCGTCCTCGGGGACACCTGAGCGCTGACCACCGCCATTCCCGCCTCGACGCCCGCGAACGTCGCGATGAGCGCTACCCGCAGCCAGTGCGTGCGCATCAGCCGTACGTAGAGCGGATGCAGCTGGCCGTCGGGCAGCCGGACCTCGGCGAGCTGCGCCTGCCAGCGCGCCCACCAGGCCCCGGTCAGCCCGAAGTTCAGTACCTGGAGCGCGGCACCGAGCCAAACCGCCCAGACGGGCGCGCCAGGAGGCCGCCAGCGGAGCTGGAGCAGCGCCCCCAGCCCGGCAACGGCAGCGGGCGGCCAGATCGCGACCTGCACGCCGCGAAACCATTGGCGATGGTACGCTGGGAACTCGTCAGGCCCCACCTGCGCCCACAGGCCCCAGCCCAGCTGGGCGAGCACGACGGCGCCCAGATTGTAGAAGCTCGCGCCCAGCGTCACGAGGTGGAGCCAACGGCTCGCCGTCACGGCGGCTCCCTTTCTGCATTGGGGTTCGTGCGCATTCCGCTGGCTCTCGAAGGCTCTCACGGTGGCCGCCGAGACCTGCTGCTCCTAAGCGGCCGGCCCAGGTTGGAGTATATGTTTGGCGAAGCCAAACATATACCCTATCCCCGGCCGAGCGCTTCGGCGGGATGCTGTCGCCCGGATCGGCTGGCTAGCGGCTGCGGGGCAGCCCGAGTAGCCGAATCCGAGCCGCGCGGAGAATCTCCTCCGACCGGCTGATCACTTCCTGGCTCGAGGCTTGGACAATCGCGGCCCGCTGTCGCACTCGGTGTAGGCGCTCGGTTATTTCGCGACCCTCTGCGAGTGCCTGCCGCCCTTTCTGCCGATGCCGCTCGGCGTCGTACATGGATGCTCCTCGTAAGCGGTGAGCCCGGGCTCCCGCTCGCTAAAGCGTGGGTGGCGAGTGCCACGGAGGCTCTCCGCGCCCTTCCCGCGGAGCGGCCCTCCAGGCCGCCCCGTCGATGCCTCGAACGCGTGGTACTTGCCGCCCGATGACGACACGCGGCCGGCCACGCCACCAGCTATGGGGCCGATGTGGTACAAATCGGCGGTCAGGCAGACCGGGCCGCTGTACCAGGGGGCTCAGGCCGGGCCACATCCATCGGTCGTGACAGAGGAGCCCCCCATGTTCTCGTATCGCAATGCCCAACGCTGGGCCGACGTGGAGCGCCAGCAACGACTGATTGCCCACGGATACGTACTCATGGCGCAAAGTATGGAGCGCCTCCGCCAGGCGTCCATCCGGGGAGATCAGGTGGCCCCGACTAGCCCCGAATACCGCCCGTCGGTGTTTCCCGTCGCAGGCCGTCAGAAACCTCGCCCCTAGCGAGCATAGATCGCTCGGGCGCCACGCGGCATCAGGGCTGCTACGCAGATTGGGCTCAGGGTAGCCCGTAATGGTCACTACGGGATAGACGGAGGCGCAGCCGGGACGGAATCATATCCGATCCGGCCCTGGGGGTTCGCCGACGGAGGCGGGCCCTCACCCCAACCCTCTCCCAGAGGGAGAGGGAGTAAGGAAATGCCACCCCCGAATGCGGTATCAGTCGCTGGCAAGGATGAGGCCGCGGCCCACGGCGTAGCGCACGAGATCGGTCTGGGTGCGCAGACCGAGCTTGCGCAGGAGATTCGCCCGGTGGGTCTCGGCGGTGCGCGGGCTGATGACCAGGCGGTCGCCGATCTCGGCGTTGCTCAAGCCCTGCGCCGCGAGCTGCAGGACCTCGCGCTCGCGGGACGACAGCAGCTCGTAGCGGTCGAGTGGGCGAGCGGCGGCGTGGGCGCGCTCCGCGTAGGCGTCGATGGCACGCTCCGTCAGCGGGGCGCTGAGGTAGCGTCGCCCAGCCATGACGGTGTGTATCGCCGCCACCACGTCGCTGGTGGCCGACGCCTTGAGTACGTATCCCACGGCCCCATACCGCAGCGCCTCCAGCACGTAGGCCTCATCCGCAAACATGGAGAGCATGATGATCCGGCAGTGGGGCGCGTGCTCCTGTGCGCGGCGCGCCACCTCCAGGCCGTTGAGGTCGGGGAGCTGCACATCGAGGATCACCACGTCGGGCCGCAGCCGCACGATCAAGTCCAGGGCGGTGAGACCGTCGGTCGCCTCCCCGACCACCTGACAGCCGTCCTCGCCTTCCAGCAGCGAGCGTACGCCTTGCCGCACAATGGGGTGATCGTCGGCCAAGACCACGGTGATCATGCGCCGTCCTCCGCTTGGCCCGCCCCGGCCCCATCGCCCAGCGGCAGCTCGGCGGTGACGAGGGTGCCGTCGCCCGGCGCGGTCTCGACGGCCAGGATACCGCCCAACAGCTCGACCCGCTCGCGCATCCCGCTGAGCCCACCCCGACTCGGGTGGACCGCCGGATCGAAGCCCTGCCCGTTGTCGCGGATGGCCAGCGTGAGGCTCTCGTCGTCGGCCAGGAGCTGCACGGTGACGGCGGTGGCTCTCGCGTGGCGGGCAACGTTCGTGAGCGCCTCCTGCACGATGCGGTAGGCCGCGATCTCCACCGGCGGGGCGAACCGCCGGTCCACACCTTCGTGCCGCAGATCGATGTGCAGCCCGGTGTGCGCCTGGAAGCGCTCCACGTGCGAGAACAGCGCGGGGAGCAAGCCGAGATTGTCGAGCGCGACCGGGCGCAAGCCCATCGAGAGCGCACTGACGCGTGCGGTAAGCTCCTGGACGATCTCCTCCGTCTCGGCTAAAGGGTCTGAACCGTTCCCGTCCCCGCTCGTCACCGCCGCGGCGTCCGAACCGTGCCCCGCACGGCTCGCGTTAGCAAGGCGGAATTTGAGCCCCGTGAGCGCCTGGCCGATCTCGTCGTGCAGCTCGCGCGCCAGATGCCGGCGCTCCTCCTCCTGCACCGTGAGCAGCCGCTGCGACAGCGTGCGCAGCTCTGCCTCGGCCTCCTTGCGCGGCGTTACATCGCTGGCGGCGCCGAACCACTCGATGATCTCGCCGTCCGCGCCCAGAATCGGAACGGCCCGCGAGAACGTCCACCCCAGCGTCCCGTCCGCGCGTCGCACACGATGCTCTAGCTCGAACACGCGCTTCGTCCGCACGGCCTCGTGGATCGCCTCCAGCACGTGGGCCTGGTCGTCCGGGTGGATGTACTGCTCCAGCCAGGACGCGCGCGGGCTAAGCGTGTCGGCAATGAAGCCGCGACCGTCGAGGAAGCGCATCTCGGACCAGTCCGGGCTCATCGAGTACACGGCGTAGGCCCCCGCGTTCACCGGAGCCCGGAACCGCTCCTCGCTCGCGCGGACGTGTAGTTCGGCGTCCCGCCGCACGCGGGCAATGTCCAGGTGCGCCCGCACCCGGGCCAGTAGCTCCCGGGCCGAGAAGGGCTTGACGAGATAGTCGTCCGCCCCCGCCTCCATACCCTCCACGCGCGACTCCTCGGCCGCGCGGGCCGAGAGGAGGATGATCGGCAGCGTTCGCGTCCGCTCATCCGCGTGCAGGGCCGCCAGCAGCTCGAAGCCGTCCAGCCGCGGCATCATCACGTCCGCGAGAACCAGATCGAAGGGGGCGGCCCGCGCCGCCTGGAGCGCCGCCGCGCCGTCCGGTACGGCAACAACCTCATATTGCTGCCCGAGTAGCCGGCGAACGTAGTCGCGCAGGTCGGCGTTGTCGTCCGCCAGCAGGATGCGCGCCGCAGCCGCTGTCTGACCGTCCGGCACCGGCGGCCCTACCGCCTCCATCAGTTGGGGCTGCTCGTCGGACGCTGGGAGCACAGGCGGGGTGGGCTCGTCGGCCACCCAGCGGAGCGCCTCCGCGACGTAGGCCTCGGCGCGCAGGGCGGTGGAGGCCAGGGTGCGCGCCGCGCCGACGCGATCGGCCGGCAGGTGGCCCGTGCCGAAGGGAATTGCCACCATGCATGAACGTGGTGCCGCGGTCCACTTCGCTCTCGACCCGCACCGTGCCGCCGTGCAGCTTGACCAGCTCCTGCACGAGGGCGAGGCCGATCCCCGTGCCCTCATAAGGAGCGCCCCGCCGCCCCCTGGATGCGATGAAAACGCTCGAAAATGCGGGGCAGCTCCTCGGCGGCAATGCCTGTGCCGGTGTCTACCACCGTAAGTACGGCCTGGTCGCCATCGCGGCGCAGCCGGACCGCGATCTCGCCCACGAAGGTAAACTTGAAGGCGTTGGAGAGCAGGTTGAGGACGATCTTCTCCCACATTTCGCGATCGACGTAGACCGGCTCGCCCAGCGGCGGGCAATCGACGACCAAGCGCAACCCCGGGCGCTCGATAGCCGAGCGGAAGACGCTGGCCAGCTCGCTGGTGAGCACGTCCAACTCGGTCGGCTCGTATACCGCCTGGATTCGCCCCGCCTCGATCCGCGAGAAGTCGAGCAGGGTGTTCACCAGCTTGAGCAGGCGCAGGGCACTACGGTGTGCCAGGTCCAGCTGCTCGCGCTGGCTGCTGGAAAGCCGGTCGGCCTCCGTCAACAGGTCCTCCAGGGGACCGAGCATCAGCGTGAGCGGCGTGCGGAATTCGTGCGAGACGTTGGAGAAGAAGGCGGTCTTCGCGCGATCCAGCTCTGCCAGCGCCTCCGCGCGCTTGCGCTCTTCCTCATAGTTGCGCGCGTTGGTGAGGGCGTTGGTCACGCTGTCGCGGAGCATCACGTAGAACGTGCGGTACGCCTCGTCCAGGGCCCGTCGCGCGCTGACGCCGGCGACCAGGAGGGCGAACGGGTGCGGGAGTCCCGAGATGGTGATCGGCAGCACGAACGCCGTGCGCGGGGATTCGGGGTACGGGCCGCAGGCAGCGGCCCGAAGCGCTCCGCCAGCTCGGCTACCTCTACCACGTGGCGGTCGCGCACCGCCTCCGTGAGTGGCCAGCAGACCGTCGGGGGCGCGCCCAGGTCGACCGCGACCGGACTGGCGAGGGTTCCTGGTGCCAGGCCAGCGGTGGCGGCGAGGTGAGCTTGCTTACCATCGGCGTCGAGCAAGTAAAGCAGCGCGAACGAGACATCGAGCGCGTGGTCGGTCAGCGTCCGGGAGATCGCCGCACAGGCGGCGACGACCGATTGGGCCTCGGCCGAGTTATCGGCAATGTCGCGTAGCACCTGCAGCCGCCGCTCGGCCAGCGTCTGCTGCGTCATCTCCGTGACCGGGTGGAACAGCCCGCCGACGCCGCCCGACTCGTCGCGGATGGGGGACAAGGAGAAGGTGAAGAAGGTCTCTTCGAGGTAACCGTTGCGGTCGAGGAACATCCGCTGGTTGACCAGAAAGTCGGTCTGCCCAGCGCTCGCGTTCTCGAACGGCTTGCCGACCGCGTCCCAGGCGGAGAACCAACACTCCTTGTAGTCCTGCCCCATCGAATGCGGGTGCTTGTCGCCGCAGATCGGCCAGTAGCCGTCGTTGTAGATTTGGACGCGCCCGGGGCCCCAGATGATGTTGATCGGGAAGTTGGAGGCCAGGCAGATGCTGACTGCCGTACGCAGCTCTGCGGCCATAGTTCAATCGGGCCGAGCGGCGTCTGCGCCCAGTCCTTCTCGCGAACCAGCTTGCCCATCTCGCCGCCGCCGACGAGCCAGTCCGCGGTCCGCTCCGTCGCCGAGTCGGTCTGCCTGTCCATCCGCTACCTCGTGCCGGCACGCTGGGCCGCCACCTCTAGAGCTTCACGCGGCCCCCAGGAAAGCGGCGCCGGGCGGCAGGGGACGGGTCCCTGCCCGACGTCGCGACCGCGATAGCGCGGCGCGATGGTGGCGAAAGCCGCTGCCCGTTCAAGTCGGCGATCCTGCCACGGCTCGCCGGTACCGGCCGCCGCGCTTAGCCCATCTCCACCACGGCCTCGTGGTGGCTGCCGGCCGCCTTCTTCTTCTGGTGGAGGAGGAGGGCTGGCACCACGCCGATCAGCGCGGCGAACGTGGCGATGCGGAAGCAGTCGTCGAAGGCCCGCACGCTCGCCGCGAGCTGGACCATCTCCTGGAGCGCCAGCAAGCCGATGCTGTGCGCGGCGGCCTCGCCGAGGCCGCTCGCCCGCATCGCCAATTCGGTCGCGCTCAGCAGATGCACCGCCGCGGGCGACATGGGCGTGACCACCTGCGCCAGCGCGGCCTCGTGCATCCGCGTGTGGTCAAGCAGCAAGCTGGCGAAGATCGCCGTGCCGAAGGCGCTGACGAGCTGTCGCAGCACGTTCGAGAGCGCGGTGGCGCGCGGGATCTGGAGGGGCGGGATGTTGTCCATGGCCACCGTCATGACGGGCATGAACATGATGCCGGTGGCCAGGCCGCGCAGAATGAGGGCGTTCCGCAGCACGTCGTCCGAGGTGCCGGGGTCGAGCCCGGAGAGCATCCAGGTAGCCCCGCCCAGCAGGAGCAGGCCCGGCACGGCCAGCGGCCGCGCGCCCACCTTGTCCATGAGCCGGCCGGCGATGGGCATCATCACCGCCGCGGCGATGGCGTTAGGCAGGAGAATGAAACCTGTCTCCATGGCGCCGAGGCCCCGTACGTTCTGCAAGAATAGCGGCAGCAGCAGCAGCGCCGAATAGAGCGCCACCGTGGCCACGCCGATGACGATCTGCGCCACCGTGTAGGTGAGGTCGCGCAGCACCGACAGGTCGAGCATCGGGTCGTCCTGCGTGAGCTCGACCACGACCCAGCTGGGGATGGCCGCGGCGGCGATCAGGTAGAGCACGACGATGTGCGGCGCCGTCCAGCCGTCGGCGGGCGCCTTCGACAATGCCAGTAGCGCCGCCGAGAAGCCGATCGCCGAGAGCAGGAAGCCGGCCCAATCGAAGCGGCCGCCCGCCTGGCGCGGCGTCTCGCGCAGGATCGACATCCCCATGATGACGGCCAGCACGCCGATCGGGACGTTCAGGGTGAAGATCCAGCGCCAGTCGATGTACTCGACCAGGTAGCCGCCAAGCGTCGGCCCGATCGCCGGCGCGATCAGGAGCGGCAGGCCAAAGATGCCCATGATGGCGCCGCGCTGGCTGGGGGGCGCGGACTGAAACAGGATGCTCATGCCGAGCGGCTGCACCATGCCGCCGCCCAACCCCTGCATCACCCGGAAGAGCACGAGCCCAGCCATGTTCGGGGCCAGGCCGCACAGCGCGGAGCCGATGGTGAACAGCACGATCGTGACCATGTAGACGCGCTTGGCCCCGAAGCGATCGGAGAGATAGCCGGTGGCGGGCATGACCACGGCCAGCGCCAGCATGTAGCCGGTGAGCACCATGTCGCCCTCGTCCACGGTGCTTTGGAACACCTGGATGATCTTCGGCAGGGCGATATTCACGATGGTCGTGTCGAGCACCACCATGAACGAGCCGAGCACGATGCAGATGAGCGCCTGCCAATGGTAGGCCAGCCCGGCGAGCGGGTTGCGCCGAGGCGCGGCGAGGGGGGCGGCTACCGTTGCCATGGGAACAGGCCGCCCTCCTTGACGCGGATGCGCACCGAGACCGACGTGCCGAGCGGGAGCACCGTGTCGCCGCTATCGACGAGGATCTTGACCGGCACCCACTGCGTCACCTTGTTGAAGTTGCCGGAGACGTTCTGCGCCGGCAGCAGCGAGAACGTGGCGGCGCTCGCCGGCGTGACCGC
>JAJPHF010000076.1 GCA_021325365.1 Pseudomonadota bacterium | reverse complement strand
CTCCTCGCCCAGCAGCCGCACCTGCACCGGCGGGCAGTCCGGCGTGGGGATCTCCTCGCTCAGCAGCGCCGGCAGCCAGTAGCGGCGCAGGAAGGCGCCCATCGGCGCGCCCGGCCCGGTGCGCGTCAACAACTCATTTAGCTCTTTAGACAGCATGTCTGACTTTCCCCCCGACGCAGCGATCAAGGTTGCTGACTTAGCTTCGGTATGGCGCTGGCGGGGCCGGGGACGCGCCTGCGGACGCGGGCGCAGCAAGCAACGTCCCTCCGCCGGGTCGCGCATCACCGCGGCAGGGCGCTGCTTGCCGCGCCCCTACACCAGCCGGAATAGCGGATCTAGTCGGCGCTCCATCAGCGCGCCCCTACCCGCCGTCTAGGCGCGCTGAGCTCCTATCAGTTAACCCCACAGCTGCTTGCTCGCCAGGCGCGCGCCCTCCGCCATGGCCTGGAACTTCGCCCAGACGAGCGACGGGTGGCCGACGCGGCCGCCGAGGCCGCAGTCGCTGCCGGCGATGACGTTCTCGCGGCCCACGAGCCGCGCGTAGCGCACCAGCCGCTCGGCCACCAGCTCGGGGTGCTCCACGAAGTCGCTGCAATGGCTCACCACGCCGGGGATCAGGATCTTCCCCTCGGGCAGCTTCACGTCCTGCCAGACGGCCCACTCGTGCGCGTGGCGGGGGTTCGAGGCCTCGACCGAGTAGGCGCCCGCGCGCACGCTGAGCACCAGGTCCACGATGTCGCGCAGCGGGATGTCGTACTTGTGCGGCCCGTGG
Source organism: Pseudomonadota bacterium (assembly GCA_021325365.1). The sequence continues at coordinate 35,227 of JAJPHF010000076.1, read as the reverse complement.
TAGCTGCCCCAGCAGACGTGCAGGCGGACCTGCTCGGGCGGGATGTCGCGCAGCGCGTGGTTCAGCGCCTCGATGCGCACCTGGGCGTACTTGCGGTACTCTGGCAGCTCCATGCCGGGGTACATGCCCCAGGCGTCCGGCAAGTCGGGGTTGTCGATCTGCAGGATGAAGCCGGCATCGGCAATCGCCTTGTACTCCTCGTGCATCGCATCGGCGATGGCGTAGAGGTACGCCTCCTCGCTCGGGTAGTACTCGTTCGCCATCCAGTGCTCGATGGAGCCCGGCGCGACCGCAGGCAGGAACGCCTCCGTGACCTGGACGCCCTGGAGCGCCGCCTTGAAGTTCGCGATGTCGGCCTGTACGGCCGCCTGTCCCACGTACTCGAGCGGCGCCACGGCGATCGCGCCGCGCTGGTTGGTGCCGATCTGCGCGCGGCCGCCGCGGGTGGCGAAGTACTCGCCGAACTCTTGCCGGTCGCGCGCCGAGATGCTCCAAGCGGGTGGGCCCTCGCCGGGCTTGTACTGGCGCACCTCGAAGCCGCTTACGCGCTCGCGCACGTAGTTGGTGAAGTTGGGCTTGCTCAGCTCGCCGTCGTTCACGACGTCGACGCCGCTGTCGGCTTGCAGGCGGACGACCTCGGCGACGGCCTCCTTGACGCGCGCGGCGAAGGCCGCCTCGTCGTAGGGCTCGTGGTTGCTGCGCGCCGTGAGCATCTCCCGCAGGTCGGGCGGGCGCGGCAAGCTGCCGGCGTGCGTCGTCAGGATGCGGTCGGTGCTGCGTCTCACAGCCTGTCTCCCTCGTCGCGCTCTCGTGTCCAGGATAATAGAGCAGGCCGCCGCGGCCGCGCACGCCCCGTCGCTCGCCGCTAGGCGGAGAGCGCAGAGGTGCAGCGGCTCCGCCGCTGCGCGCGTTTGGCGTGTATCATAGGCGGCGACGCCCGGCCGCACGAGGCGGGCGCCGCGGGAGCTGAGCGAGAAGGAGGCCCGCGATGGCTGTGCAGCCGATCGCGCGCTACGTCCGCCCCTACGCCGAGGCCAAGGCGAACATGCTGGAGCGCGCGCGCCGCGGCGCGTTCGAGTTCACCGAGTACGACGTCGTGGCGGGGGTGCTCGACCGCCTCACCTCGCTCGACCGCGATCCGTGGGCCGCCGCGTTCATGGAGGTGGCGCGGCCCTACGAGGAGCGCGCCCAGCAGGCCGAGGCCCGCGGCGACCTGGCCGCGGCGCGGCAAGACTACCTCCGCGCCTACGCCTACTACCGCCTGGGACGCTACCCCACGACGAACTCGCCCGGCCGGCGCACCTCGTACATGAAGAGCGTCGAGAACTACCTGCGGACGGCGCGCTACTTCGACCCGCCGCTGGAGCGCGTCGAGATCCCGTTCGCCGGCCGCCCGGGCGAGGGCGACCGCATCGTCGGCTACTACCGGCGGCCCGCGGCGCCGGGGCGCCTGCCCCTCCTGCTGGCCTGGGGCGGCATCGACGGCTACAAGGAGGACCGCCGCGCCGATCCCTACCTGGCGCGCGGCATCGCCGTGCTGGCGCTCGACAACGCCGGCGTGGGCGAGGCGCCGATCAAGGGCGCCGACGACGCCGATCGCCTGTGGGACACCATCTTCGACTGGGTGGCCGCCCGCGACGACGTGGACCCCGCGCGCGTGACGATCATGGGCAACAGCACCGGCGGCTACTGGGCCGCCAAGCTCGCTCACACGCGCCGCGACCGCGTGCGCTGCGCCGTGAACCACGGCGGCTGCGCCCACTACGCGTTCACGCCCGCGTGGATCGAGAAGGCGCAGCACGGCGAGTACGCCTTCGAGCTGGCCGAGACGCTCTCCTACGCCTTCCTGCGCGGCAGCTTCGAGGACTGGGTCGAGCAGAGCCCCCGGCTCTCGCTGCTCACGCAGGGCGTGCTCGACCAGCCGTGCGCCCCGCTGCTCTGCGTCAACGGCACTCAGGACAGCATCTTCCCCATCGAGGACATGTACCTGCTCATGGAGCACGGCGACCCCAAGTGGGGCTACTTCCCGCCCGTCGGCCACATGGGCTACACGCCACGCACGCCCGGCGTCATCCTCGACTGGGTCTGCCGCCAGCTCGGCGTCTAGCCTGGCCGCTGCCTTTTATTGGACGCGGGTGATCACCAGGTTCGCAAAGCGGGCCTCGGCCTGCTCGCCCCGGGCGTTGTTCAGCCCGAGCGCCAGACGGCCTTCCTGGTAGGTGTCGTCGTGGACGCGGCCTACCTCCGTCCCGTTGATCAGCAGCACGATGTCCGCGCCCCGTGCGCGGATCGTCAGCCGGTTCGCGGCGCTCGTCGGCTCGATCACGGGGGCCGACGTCCAGCCGATCAGGTCCGTGGCGTCGTGCCCGGCCACCGTCGCAGGGAGAAGCGCGGGCCATTGAGATCCACACGGAAGCGGTAGCGGCCGCCATCGCGCTGGACCCGGAAGTCCAGCATGAGGTAGGTGTTCTCCGTCGGCGGCGTCAGGCGGGCGTCGATCTCGGCCAGAAAATCGCCAAGCTGCATCGGGCCGGTGCTGACCGGGGAGCAGCCGCACCCCGCGTTCTGTACGACTGCGCATTCGCCGTCCTCGTAGCCAGCCTCCCATTTGGCCGGGGCGGACGACCGGGTGGCCCAGCCGCTCTCCGGGTCCGTGAAGTCGTCTCGGTAGAGCACCCGCCCCGGGCGCAGCAACTGCGTCCACAAGGCGGCCTCCAGCACCGCGTCGACCTGGGCCGGGCTCTGGCCGAGCGCCTCTGCAACCACTGCTGCGCGGTGACCAGGTCGGTCAGGTGACGGTAGCGGCCCGTCTGGAGAGCATCCGCCACCAGGCGACGTGGGACGCGTCCTCACAGCGCGAGCGGGATGCTCTGGGGGAAGCGGAAGACGTTCTGGGGGTCGTAGCGGCGCTTGACCGCCACCAGGCGCTCCAGGTTGGCGCCGTAGTAGGCGCGCAGGTAGTCGCTCTGGGCCTCGTCGATGAAGTTCTGATAGGACTCGTCCGAGGTGAACGGCGCCATCGCGGCGTGGAACTCGGCCAGCCAGGCCTCGTTGTCGGCCACCGTGCCCACGGTGTCGTCGGGCGTCCAGTCCAGCTCGATGCTGCTCACCATCTGCGCCCCCCGGTGGACGAAGGCCGTCGCGTCGGGCGGCACGGCCGTCACGGTGCCGCCCGCCAGGAAGATCTTCCAGGTGGCGTCCGCCCGCGTACCGGGCCAGCGCCGCATGAAGCTGAGGATGGTGCGCGCGCCCTCGGCCGACAGTGGCTGGTAGACGTAGCGCGAGCGCTCGTGCGTGTACTCGGGTGAGCTGTCCTCGGACAGGAAGTCCTGGCCGTCCCAGTAGGACGTTACGCGCACGGTCTCCCCGGCGGGCGTCGCCAGTCGGTACAGCGGCGCGAGCAGGGCGCGCAGCTCATCCGGCGGGCCGACCAGCTGGCCGAGCAGCTCCAGCGACAGGCGGGTGCCGTCGTTGACCACCGAGAGCTTGCAGCCGAGCCGCTCGGGGGTCGTGGGCAGCAGGTCGAGGGCGGCGGGGACCAGCGCGTCCAGGTTGGCCGTCCAGGTGATCAAGTACACCGTGAGCGTCTCCGCCGGGAACGTCTGGAACGTGAACGCCGTGTTGATGCCGAAGTTGCCGCCGCCGCCGCCGCGGCAGGCCCAGAACAGGTCGGCGTTCTCCTGGTCGTTGCAGCGGAGCAGCTCGCCCGCGGCCGTGACGATCACGGTCTCCACGAGCTGGTCGCAGAGCAGGCCCAGCCGCCGCTGGTTGAAGCCCAGGCCGCCGCCCAGCACCAGCCCGCCCACGCCCACACCGGCGCAGCGGCCGTGCGTCACCGTGCGGCCCACCGTCCGCAGGCTGGCGTAGACGTCGCTGTTGCGCGCGCCCCCGCTCATGTGCGCCAGCCCGAGTTTCGCGTCGTAGGTCACCTGGTTCATGGGCGACAGGTCGATCATCAGGTCGGTCGTCTGCGAGTAGCCGGCGTAGGAGTGGCCGCCCGAGCGCGCCACCAGCGGCACGCCGTGCGCCTGGGCCCACTGCAGGCAGGTGCGCACGTCGTCCGTCGACACGCAACGGGCGATGCCATTCGGCAGGATGGACGCGAACCGCAGGTTCCAGGGCCGCGCGATGCGGGCGTAGTCGGGATCGCCCGGCCGCAGCAACGTGCCTTGCAGCGAGCGCGCTAGCTCCTGCCAGACGCCGTCGCCGGCCGCGGGCGGGGCGCTCGGGGCGTGCGGGGCTGCGCCCGCGGCAACGCGGCCCGGCACCTGCGCCAGGCCCAGGCCCAGCGCGAGCCCCGCGGATGCCTTCAGGAAGCGACGCCGGTCCAGCGCAACGGCCATCGGCATACTACTACGTTCGTCCTCTCTCAGATTGCGGACGGCGGGCCGCTACCCCAGGCGATCGGTAGGCTCCAGCACGTACAGCCCGCCCTTGAGCCGGTCGGTCAGGTAGATGACCCCGTCGGCATCCACGAAGAGGTCGTTCGCCTTTGGCGCCTCCTGGCCCGGCGGCGGCTCGGGGTTGAAGTGGGCCACCTCCGTTGGGCGGTCAGCGTCGCTCACGTCGTAGACGCGCAGGCCCGCGTTGTTCCACGTCGAGAAGATCAGCGACTCGCTCTGGAAGCTGCCAGGGCGGTTCTCGTGCAGGTTGTGCGGCCCGAAGCTGCCGGGCCGGTCCCAGTAGGTCTCCCACGGCGAGCCGGCGGGCGGACGCGGGCGCGGGAACGAGCTAATGACCACCGGCTGCCGCTCGTTGCGCACGTCCACCATCCAGATGCGCTTGTCGCCGTCCGCCTCCAGCGTCGGCCGCAGCGTCTCGCAGGCACAGACGACCAGGCCACGGCTCGGCAGCGGCAGGGACGTGTGCAGGAAGCCGCCATACGGCGGGCACCAGTTCACCCGCCCGAGCACCCGCGGCTGGCTCAGGTCGGCGATGTCCAGCAGGGCGAAGCCGGCATCCAGGCACGATACGTAGGACCGGTCGCCGTGCGGGATCGCGCCGTGGACGCCAATCGTCGTGATGGCGTGGCCGGCGCTGTTGGCCATCGTGCCGCTGGAGGCCACGTCCCACCGGTCGGCGTCGTCGTCCTTCGTGCCCGGAATCCACCAGCAGCCCGCCATCCGCGGCTGGCTCGGCTCCGACAGGTCCACGATGTGATACGAGCGCCCGCGCACGCCCGGCAGGCAGCCCGCGATGTGCGCGTACGGCGCCTCCTCGTACCAGATGCGGTGCACGCCGGTGCCCGGCACGGGGTAGAAGCTGAGCGGGCGCGGGTCGGTCGGGTCGTCCAGGTTGTAGACGGCCAGCCCCGTGACCGGGGGCGGGTCGGCCGTCGCCTGGCCGAAGTACGGCTCCTCGCTGTTCTGGATCAGCACGTTGCCGACGATCTGCACCTTGTGGTTGTGCGTGTTCGGCGGGTGCTCGATCTGCCGGACGACCCGCGGGCTGGTCGGGTCGGCGCAGTCGAGGATCGTGAGCGCGAGCGGGCTCAGGCCCACGTGCGCCACGTAGACGTAGTCGCCCCGCTTGATGACCTGCATGGCGTCGCCCACGCCGTTCAGGTCGCTGTGGCCGATCAGCCGCAGGTTCCTGGCATCGGCCGCCGCCTGCATGCCGCGCACGTCGGACAGCGTCTCCATCCCGTCCGTCCTTTCCGCCCCCCGGGCCAGCGGATTGCCTGGTTTGCCGAGCGGCGCGGCATTATACGCGGCGCGCGATCGAGCGCAAGGCGGCAGCCAGCCGCGGTGCTATACTAGCGCCTACTGCCGGGCGGGGATGACGCTGGGAGAGCGTGTGCGCTGCGGGCTCTTCCACCTGATGCTGGCGCCGTTCCTCCAGCCAGTCGCCGGCCTGCGCGAGAAAGTCGCCCTCTACCGCGAGGCGCTGCGCGGCGCCGGCTACGATCCCGCCAGCCGCGAGGTGCTGGCGGCGTACCACATCCCTGCCGGATGCCTAGGGGATGATGTTCACCACGCGGGCGGCGAGTATCACCATGATAATGAGCGAGGTGAGCGCCTGCACCATCATCAGGACCTTCGTGCGTCCCGAGATGAACTGCGTGTGGGTCACGCTGAAGGCAACACTGGTGTTGAATGCCAGGAACAGGTAGTCGATAAAGCCCGGCTGCCAGTGCTCGCCCCCCAGCGTGGGGGTCTCCTGCTGTGGAAACCAGAGATCGCGCGGCGTCGACGCCGCGCGGGGGGACGAGCCGTACTTCCAGCGGTCGACCATCCAGTACCAGATCGTGAAGATCAGCACGTTGGCCGTCCACACGAGAAACGCGTCCCAGAGCAAGCTAAACGCTCCGCCCTCACTGCTTCGTGTGCCCAGCGTGACGATTAGCATGCCTACGTCCAGTGCGAGGAAGAACGTGACGAGTCCGAGAAGGCTCACCGCGGTTGCCCGGAACGCGCGTTGCAAACCGAATAGCCAGCAAGCAAGGGCCACTACGAATAGCACGTGCGACCCGTCGGTGTACGCGAATCGGACGATCCCGGGAAAGTCCTCCGGCACGACGTGATAGGCGTCATAGACCGTGAGGACCTCTGACCGGATGTCATCGAGCACGGTGATGGCCAACAGAGCCAGCAGCACCGACGAACCCGGCCGGCTGCACCATGCCTCGATGCGGCCCATGGCCCCATCGAGCTTCACCCGACCCCCCCAAATCATAGGCGTTCAGTTCCCCTATCGACTCCCCGCCTCGACCCGAATCTCGCCTCTCATCGACCAGCTGAGTAGTCACACCCTCGTTTGTGCAGCCACGTGAGCCCGGTCGTGCAAGCGAGATAAGGGAACGTCTACACGACCGGGCTCACGTGCTCAGGCCAGGTGCTTAGCCGCGCAGCCAGCGCCCCACGTCCACCTCGAAGCCCTTGTCCTGCGAGATGTCGAACGGGTTGCGGTCGGGATCGAAGCCGCGGTACTCCGCCATCGGGCGATTGTCCGGCCGCTTGCTCACGCAGTCTTCGGGCAGCGTGTCGAGGAAGTTGCCGATGTCCGTCACCAGGAAGCCGAAGTGGTTCAGCCCGTCGCGCGCGCTCTCGGTCGCGTTGATCTCGCGGCGCGTGCGGTCGGGCAGCAGCGCCATCGCCGTCGCGCCGTCGGCCGCCCAGCGCACCACGCTGCCCTGCTCGCGCAGGCGCTGGCTGGTCGTGTTCTCGCGGAAGCCAAACACGTTCACGTAGAAGTCGAGCACCTCGTCGTTGTTCGGCACGCACATCGCCAGGTGGCGAATGCTTGGGAAGCCGCGCTCGACCGTCGGCGCGTGGAACTGGCGCGTGGAGAGGCTGACGGTCTGGCCGAACGGGTCGCACACGCGGTACTCGCCGTGGAACAGGTCGCCGGCCTCCGCCTGGAGGTCGGCGCTCGGCGCGAACTCCTCCAGCCGCCCCTCGATCTCGCGGATATCGTCGATCGCGATGCCGAAGTGGCTGGTCCCGGGCGTCTCCGCGCCGGGCTGCGGCTTGAGCAGCGAGACGTTGTAGAAGCCGTCGGTGAGCGCGACGTCGCCGGCGTCGGACCGGCCAAGCTCCCGCAGCTTGAAGTACGTCGTGTAGAACCGCGCCAGCCGCTCCGGCTGCTCGCTCACGATCGCCAGGTAACGAATCTGCGCGCCCACGGCCGCCTCCCTCGCGTTTTCGGCCATCCTAGCACTCGCCCACCACAGGGTCAACAGAACGCGGCCCCGGTGGTGCCGAGCGCAACTCCTGGGGCAGCGGGCCGGGGGCGAAGACGCGCGGGCGCGGCGCCGGCCGTCGGCGCGTTCAGGCGCGGCCACGCCGGGGGCTGAGCGGCGGGGCGCCGTGCTGAGCGATCTCGGCGCGATAGGTGGTCACGTCGATGTACACTTCGGCGACCTCCGGGAGCGCGGCGCGCAGCGCCCGGTCCAGGTCGTCCATCGCGTGGGCGAGGGCGTCGACGGTCTGGCTCGGCACGGGGCGCACTTTCGCGGCCACGACGATCTCGTCCGGGCCGGTGTACACGGCCTGGAGCAGGATCACCTCTTCCACGGCCGGCGCGGCGACCAGGATGGCGTAGAGCCGCTGCAGCTGGTCGGCGGGCAGCGAGCGGCCGATGAGGTAGTCGGCGAGGGGTCGGGCCAGGCCAAAGGCGGTCGCCGCCAGCAGGAGGCCGATGGCCAGGGAGGCGAGCGCGTCCGGGGTGTCGCGGCCGAGCAGCATACTTGCCAGGAGCCCGGCCGTGGCGGCGACGACGCCGACGACGCCGGCGCTGTCCTCGACCACGACCGCTCGCAGGGCGGGGTCGCTGGTGTGCAGGACGTAGCGCGGCAGCGGCTCGCCGCGCGCGCGGGCCTCGTGCCGCGCTTGCCGCAAGCTCTGGAGCAGTGAGGTGCCGTCGGCGACGAAGGCAACGGCGAGCACCACCCCGGCGAGCCGCAGGTCGCCGGGCACACCGCCCGCGAGCAGCTCCCGGATGGCGAGCCCGATGGACAAGCAGCCGCCGATGAGGAACGAGGCGATGGCGGCCATGAAGGCCCAGAGGAAGCGCTCTCGGCCGTGGCCAAGGGGATGGATGGGGTCGGCCGGCAGGTTGCCGCGGCGCAGTGAGATGCCCAGGAAGACTTCGTTCACCGAATCGGCCAGGGAGTGGCCGGCTTCGGCCAGCAGCGCGGCCGAGCCGGAGAGCAGGCCGGCGGCCAGCTTCGCGGCGGCGACGAGAAGGTTGGCGGCGAGCGCGACGCGGACGGTGCGAAGGCTCTCCCCCAGCGCGGCGCTCCGGAGCGCCGCGCTGGAGCGCCGCGGCGGCAGGCTGCGAAACACTCGTCCCCCTCCGACGCGCGCGGCACGGCGGTACTGGGCCGCGCCGGCGCGGCGCGTAGCGCCCTCGACGAGACGCGCAAGGAACGTACCCGCGACGCGCGCGGGTGCGCCGGGCCGCGATGAGGCGCTACCTCGCTCACGTTCGCTAGGCGAGGGCGCGCCAGACGCGCAGCACCTCGGCGACGCTCCAGGCCTGAGCGATGCAGCCCCGTGTGCAGTGGGGCGGATCGCCCTCGAACAGCTCGGAGACGGTGCCGAGGCCGGCGTCGCGCAGATGGTCGGCGATGGGGCGGAGCAGCGCCAGCGCCGCCGCGCGGTTACCGTAGGCGCGGTAGTGGGCCTCGGCGTAGGCGCCGAGCAGCCAGGCCCACACGGTGCCCTGGTGGTACGCGGCATCCCGCTCCGCCGGGCCGCCACGGTAGCGGCCGCGGTAGGCGGGGTCGGCGGGACTGAGCGAGCGGAGGCCATAGCTGGTGAGTAGCGCCTGGCCCACGGCCTCCACGATGGGCGCGGCGGCGGCGCCCGTGAGCAGCGGGAATGGCAGCGAGATGGCGAAGAGCTGGTTCGGGCGCAGCGCCCAGTCATCGCCGCTCGGGCCGTCGATCACGTCGGCCAGGTAGGCGCGGCCGGGCTGGCGGAAGCGGGCCAGGAAGCTCGCCCGGGCGCGCACGGCCTGGGCGGCGTAGTCCCGAGCGGCGGGGTCGGCGCGGACGGCGAGGAAAGCGGCCAGCGCACGCAGCGCGTTGTACCAGAGCGCGTTTAGCTCGACGGGCTTGCCGATCCGGGGCGTAACGACCGCGTCGCCGACCTTGGCGTCCATCCACGTGAGCTGGAGGCCCGGCGCGCCGGCGCGCAGCAGGCCGTCGGCGGGGTCCACGCCGATGCCGTAGCGGGTGCCGCGCGCGTAGGCGCCCACGATCTCGCGCAGCGTCGGCAGCAGGGCGTCCACGAGCGCCGCGTCGCCGGTGGCCTCGGCGTAGGCGTGGACGGCCCAGATGTACCAGAGGGCGGCGTCGGCAGTGTTGTAGCCGGGGTCCGCGCCGCCGTCGTCGGGGAAATTGTTGGGCAGCAGGCCGTCGCCGACGTAGCCGCCGAAGGCGCGCAAGATCGCCGCGGCCTCGTCGGGTCGGCCGGTGGCGAGCGTGAGGCCGGGCAGCGCGATCATCGTGTCGCGCCCCCAGTCGTTGAACCAGTGGTAGCCAGCGATCACGGTGCGGCTGGCCGCGCTAGCCTGGCCGGGCTCGACGCGGGAGAGCGAGGCGGCGGGAGCGTCCAGGGCGTGGGCCTCGCCGGCGCGGGACGGAGCCGGAGCGGGACCGCGGCGCGCGACGAGGAACTGGTCGGCGGCGAGGACGAGCTGTTGCAATGGCCGCTCGGCGCCCTCGACGCCGGCCTGCTGGAGCAGCCGGCGCTGCCGGTCCCCGGCAGCCGCCAGGGCGCGCGGCGCGTCGAGTTCGCCGCGGGCGTCGGCGGTCAGCGTGAGCGCCCAGGGGACGGTCGGGGAGAGCGTCGCGGTGAACGTGCCGGGCGCGTAGAGATCGCCGCGGTCGTCCAGGCCGCGGGCCGTCTCAGCGGCGTGGCGGAAGCCCCAATACCAGACGCCGCCGGGCTGGAAGCGCCCGGCGCTGGCGAGCAGGCGGAACGGGACCGCGCCGTCGAAGGCGTGGATCGCGGCACCGCCGGGCACGGGCTCCACACCCGGCTGCCAGCCCTGGCCCGAGCTGAGGGAGTGGAAATCGCGGTAGGTGACGAGCGGTGTGACCTCTAGCTCCAGCGGGCGGCTGCCGCGCCGGAGCGTGTAGCTGACATAGGTGGTGTTGGCGCCCTGGGCCATCCAGACGCGCCGCTCGAGCAGGGCGTCGCCGAGGGCGAATGTCCAGACGGGCAGCATGCCCATGAGGGCGAATGCTTGCAGGTAGCGGTAGCCGTGCGGGTCGATCGTGCCGTCGGCGTACTGGTGCGTCGACAGCGGGAAGCGCTGGCCGCCGTAGACCGCGCACTCGACGGCGCCACCCACCAGCACCGTGCGCCCGCCCGGCGGGGCGAGCGCCGCCACGAGCAGGCCGTGGTAGCGGCGCGTGGCGATGCCGGCGAGCGTGCCGGAGGCGTAGCCGCCGAGGCCGTTCGTGACTAGCCATTCACGGCGCAGCGCGGCCTCCAGGTGGCAGCACACCTCGCGGCCGAAGTGGACCAGCGGCGCGGTGAGCACGGTGGGGGGCGGCGGCGCGCGCACGGGGCGGCTCCCTTCGGGCGGCCGGCGCTCCGCGCGCCGCCGCCGTCGTGGGAATACTCGGGCACCGGCAGGGGAGCGCGCCAGCGCGGGGAACCGCGGCGGCCCGGCGGCGCCGCTTGCTAGGGTGCTGCCGCTAGCCGCCGGGCCGACAGAGCTGGTCGTCTTCCCCGACGGCAACCACGTGTGCGGCAACGTCAGCTACAAGCTTCGGCCGCGCACCGCCGACTGGCTGGCCGAGCAGCTCGGCGCCTGACCGCGCGGCGTCTCTCGCGGGCGAGGCCAGGCCGGGGTGGGCGGCGGGCCGACCGCGGGGCGGCGCACGCTGTCGGGCGACGGCGCCACGAGCCGGCGCCGCGGGGGGCTGGGGAACTCGTACTCGCCGCAGAGCAAGCACAGGAAGGCCACGTGGACGTCATCGTCGTCGCGGAACATGGGACCGTGGCACCGCGCACAGCGCCGGATAGCGGTACTGGACGCCGCGACCGCGCTAGCCATCATGCACCTCGCATTCTCGCTTCCCGGGCGCCGCTAGCGAGGCTTGCTCGCTCACTGTACCGCCTCCCACTGTAAAGCTGCCGGCTCACAGAACCGCTCACACGCGCCGGCGCGACGCTCACAGGTCGCTCACAGCGCCGCAGGCCGCTTGACAGAGATTGGCCATCGCCATATACTTGCGTGCAAGTATTATGAGCCGAGTAAGAGTCGTGATCCGGTCGCGGAAGGTGGCCAATCCCCTGGCGCTCGTCGTGCTCGAGCTGCTGCTAGAGCGGCCGATGCACCCCTACGAGATGGCCGCCACACTGCGCGAGCGCAACAAAGAGAACAGCATTCGCCTGAATTACGGCTCGCTGTACACCGTCATTCGGCTGCTGCAGCGGGCGGGCTTCATCGTGGCGCAGGAGACGAGCCGCGCGGGGCGCCGCCCCGAACGCACGATTTACGCGCTCACGCCGGCCGGCGAGGCCGAGCTGCGCGACTGGCTCGCCGACCTGCTACGCACGCCCGTGAAGGAGTACCTGCAGTTCGAGGCTGGGCTGTCGCTGCTCGCCGCGCTGCCGATCGACCAGGTGGTGGCGCTGCTGGAGGAGCGCGTCGCGCGGCTGGACGCGGAGAACGCGCAGCAGCGCGCGACGCTCGACGCCCTATCCGAGGCGGGCCTGCCGCGGCTGCTCATCGTCGAGTCCGACTACGTGCTGGCGCTGCGCCAGGCCGAGCGGGAGTGGGTGGCCGGGCTCCTCGCCCAGATCCGGGACGGCTCCCTCGCGGGCCTGGAGCTGTGGCGCTCCTACCACGCCCAGCGGTCGCCGGTGGCCCCGGCACCGGCCGCGCCGAGCGCGGAGGGTGAGCTGGCGTCTGGGTCGGCCTCGGCCCCTCAGGCAGAATCGCCGTCCGAGGCGCCGGTCGCGGAGGGGATGGGATGAGGTAAGACCGTGCGCTCCCGACGAGGTGTTGCAGCACCCCGCCGGGAGCCGGACCACACGTCGGGGCCGCGAAGCGACACCTGTCCGTGCGGCGCACATCCACAGCGTAGCAGGTGCAGCCTCGTTCGGCCAGAGTGCGCGCGCCAGGCGCGCGATCCATGCCAGGAGGCTGTACTGATGGCTACAGCGCCTTTCCACGTCGTCATCGTCGGCGGCGGCGTCGGCGGGCTGTGTCTCGCGCAGGGCCTGCGCCAGGCTGGCCTGAGCGTCGCCGTCTACGAGCGCGACCGCACCCCCACGGCGCGCCTGCAGGGCTACCGTCTCCACATCAGCCCGGCGGGCGCCCATGCCCTCCGCGCCTGCCTGCCGCCGCCGGCCTTCGACGCCTTCCTCGCCACGAGCGGCAAGGGCAACCGGGCCTTCAGCTTTTACGACGAGCGCCTCCGCGAGCTGCTGGCCTTCGACTTCGGCGACGCGCTGCCGCCGGACCCCGCCGATCGCCACCATTCCGTGAGCCGCATCACCCTCCGCCAGGTCTTGCTCATGGGGCTGGACGACGTGGTGCGCTTCGACAAGACGTTCACCCACTACGAGCTGCTGCCGAGCGGCGAAGTGACCGCGCACTTCGCGGACGGCGAAACGGCCACAGGGACGGTGCTCGTCGGCGCCGACGGGGTGGGCTCGCGCGTGCGGAAGCAGCGCCTGCCGCACGCCCCGGTCGTCGACACGGGCGTCATTGCCGTCGGCGGCAAGGTCCCGCTGACCGACCCGACGCGCGCGCTCCTGCCGCCGCGCCTGTTCGACGGTCCCGCCCTGGTGAGCGCCCGCGGCGGCTTCAGCCTGTTCCTGGCGGTGCAGGAGTTCGCGCGCCGCCCGGCCGGGGTGGGCGCAATCGGCGGGAACGATCGCCCGGGCGCGCTCGGGCTGCTGGAGGACAACACCGCCGACTACGTGATGTGGGGGTTCGGCGCGCGCCGCGCGAAGTATCCGCTGCGCGCGGACCCCGCCGCGCTGGACGGCGCGGCGCTGCAGGCGGTCGTGCTCGGACTGTGCCAGGGCTGGCACCCGCGCCTGCGTCGGCTCGTCGCCGCGGCCGACCCCACGACGATCACGGCCTTCCCGATCCGCACGTCGGTGCCCATCGGGGACTGGGAGACGCGGCCGATCACGCTGCTCGGCGACGCGATCCACAGCATGACGCCGTACCGCGGCATCGGCGCCAACACGGCCCTGCGCGACGCCGAGCGGCTGTGCGCCGCGCTCGTGGCGGCCGCCCGCCGCGAGCAGCCGCTGCTCCGGGCGCTCCACGCCTACGAGGCGGAGATGCGGCGCTATGGCTTCGCCGCCGTGCGCAGCTCGCGGCGGGCGCTCGACAGCGTGCTGGCCGAGGGCACCCTGGCGCGCGCGCTCTCGCACACGGCGCTGCGCACCCTGAACGCGCTCCCGGCGCCCGCCAAGCGCTGGCTGTTCCGCAACGCCGGCGATCAATGATTGCTCATGCTGGCCACGACAGCGGCGAGCTGCGGGGCGGACGCGAGGATCAGGGGGAGGCGGCAGCGGCGAGCAGGCGCGCGGCGGTCGCGGCGTCCAGAGGGAGCAGCTCTAGCTCGACGCCGGCGGGCAGCCGCGCCGCCAGCTCGCGCTCGAAGGCGGCGAGCCGCGCCGGGTCGGCGGCGCGCACCACGGCGAGCGCCAAGCGGGGCGCGGCCGGGCCGGCGGGGGCGGCCGGCGTGGCGGCGCGGGGCGCTGCGCCGGGTGGCGTAGCGGGTAGCGCACCAGGAGGCGCCAGGGGCGGGGCGCCGGCGCGAAGGACGCGCAGGTGGTAGGCGAGGAAGAGCGCGGCGACGGCGGCGGCGCTGGCGGCGGCGAGTAGCTCGCTCGTGGCGCCGGCGCTCCAGGTGTCGCCGAGGGCGCGGCGGAGGAGCTGGTAGAGGGCGAAGGCGCCGCTGCCGAGCAGCGTGAGCACGGCCAGGCCGAAGACGAGGAACAGGTAGATGCGCCGCACGAGGGCATCGCGGGCCAGCGGCTCCTGGGCCTCGCGCTGGAGGCGCTGCCAGTAGGCGGCCCACAGGGGCAGGCCGACGGCGACGAGCGTGGCGAACAGGCTGATGCGGTCGGCCCACCAGTGCGTCTCGCGCGGGGCGCCGGGTTGGACGGCGAGGTCGAGCAGCGTGGCGAGGGTGCCGCCGAGGCCCACCGCTAGGGCGCCCAGGCCGACGAGCGCGACGAGGTAGGCGTAGAACCAGCGGATGGCGGCCTGGCGGCGGCGCTCGCCGGCCCGCGCCGCCTCGTGCTCGACGACGCGGGCGTGGTAGGCCCAGGCCACGCCGAAGACGAGTGCGGTGACGAGCGGCCCGCCGAGGTCGGGCACGACGGCGCCCCAGCCGCCCGCCAGCCGCTCGGGCACCAGGGCCACGCGCAGCAGCACGTAGAGCGTCCGGCCGAGGTTCCACACCGTCCAGGCCACCGCCACGGCGAGCACGAGGTAGAGATAGACCTTGCGGAGCGTCGAGCGGCTCTCGGGGTCAGGCTCGTCGGGGCGTTCGAAGGCGGCCACGCTCGCGCTCCAGGCGAGGTACCAGGCGGCGAGGCCGGCCGCGACGGCGCCCAGCCGCCCGGCGAGCGCCCCGCCCAGCCACTCCGCGCTGCTCTGGACGGCGCCGGGCGGCACGACGAGCGCGGCCCAGAGGTCTTCGAGCGCTCCCACGGTCCCGAAGAGCAGCAGCAGGAGGCCGACGAAGGCGAGCGCGTAGACGTACCAGCGGCGCAGCGTCGCGCCCGCGCCGGCCTCGGGCGCGACGGCGCGATCGGCGCGCGCGACGCGGGCGTAGTACAGCCAGAACACGCCCACGATGGCGACGACGGCCACGGGATGCGTGACGCTTCCGGTGAGCAGGTCCGCGCCGGCGAGGCGGCCGAAGAGCGCGCGCAGGAGATCGCGCACGAGATCGCTCAGGGCGAAGGTCAGCCGCAGGCCGCCGACGAGCAGCACGAGGTAGAGGAACAGCTTGCGGATGGCCGCGCGCCGCTCGGCGGGGGCGTCGGCCGCCCGGGCGAGGGGCCGGTTGGCGAGCGTCCAGTGGACGACCCAGGCGACGAGACCGATGGCACTGAGGGCGGCGGCGTAGCTGACGCGGCCGCGCGCCTGGTCGGGACCGACGGCCGCAGGCAGGCCGCCCAGGGCCGCGACCAGGGTTTGGAGGAGCAGCTCCAGCAAGCTGGCCAGCCCGGCGACGAGCATGCCGAGCGCCACGAGCGCGATGCCGTACAGGTAGACGCGGCGTGTCGTTGCCATGTCAGCTCTCAGTAAAAGGGATATGGCTCGGCGGGCCGGCTGATGCGCCAGGCGCCGTCCTCGCGGACGAGGGTGACGGTCGTGTCCTGGTGGGAGGTGGCGGCCGAGAAGGGATCGGGACGCGCCGTGAAGCGGCTGATCGTGACCTTCACCGTGGCGGTGTCGGCGCCGACCGCGACGGGCTCGACGAGCACGCGCTGGTCGTCCGGGTCAGGCGCGGAGGGCCGGTAGACGCGGCGGCGGTAGTCGTCGAGCGAGACAGCGGCCTGGGCGGCGCGGCTGAGGGCGGCATAGGCGCGGTCGGCGTCGCCGGCGCGGAGGGCGGCGACGTAGTCCTGGACGACGCCGACCGGCGAGGCGGGATCGACCACCGGCGGCGCCGTGCGGCCGGTCAGGAACACCGCCGCAATGCCGGCGGCGATCAGCAGCACCGCGCCGACGACGATGCCGAGCAGGAAGCGGTCGGCGCCTGGCGCGGCCGGCTGGCTCGTCTCCACGCTGGCCTCCCTCGGGCGGGCGCCGGCCCGACTGGCGGGCGGCTGTCCCCTGCATCCAGCATAGTCGGCGCCGTCCGGCGCGCCCAGGGGCGATCGCCCTATTCGCGAGGGGGAGAAGGGCCTACCCCCGGTCCCTTGCCTTCGAAGGGAAGGAAGACGCCGGGGCCGGCGCCGCCGGCCGTCCCCGTTCCTTATAGGGAGGGGAATTGCGTCCCTACGGGCTGATTGATCGGGTCAAACGCCCTCCGCTCGCTACAGGAGGGGAATTGCCGGCGCTACCAACGGGCGGCCGCCTGTGGTATACCGTCGTGCGCCCTCGCCCGGTGGAGCGGGGGCGCGAGCGTACGTGGCGGGCGCGGCGGGTCGGCACGCGCCGCCGCGGCCGGGAGGCTGACGATGAACCGCAAGGCCATCGGGGGGATCGCGGCGCTGCTGCTCGCCGGGGCGTTGCTGGCGGGGTGTGGCAGCGGCGGCGGAGCCGCGCCCGGCGCGTCGAGCACAACGGGGGGCGCTCCCAGCGGGGCCGCGCCCGGCGGCGCGGCGGGCGCCGCCGGCGGCGGCAGCGGTTCGGCGACGCCGAGCGCGGGCGGCGCGGCGAGTCCGAGCGCCGCGAGCGGCGGGGCGGCGCCGGCCGCGGCGGGGGCGCCCGTAGCGGTGAAGTTCGGGCTGCCGGTGCCGTCGGTGAACTCACTCGACATGTTCATCGCGGACCAGCGCGGCTTCCTGCGGGAGCAGGGGTTGGACGTGGAGATCATCATCTCGGGCCCGGCCAGCCAGACGATCCAGGCGATGGTCGGCAACTCGCTGGACATTGCCACGCCGGTGCCCGACGGGGTGATCAACGCCAACGAGAAGGGCGCCGACCTGGTGTTCATCGCCGGCGAGTTCAACCGGGCCGTGTACTCGCTGATCGGCAGCAAGGATGTCCACGGCTACGCCGACCTGAAGGGGAAGACGCTGGCGGTGTCGGACCTGCGCGACGGCACGACCACGCTGCTGCGGCGGATGCTACAACAGAATGGGATCGGCCGCGACGACGTGGACCTGGTGCCGCTGGGCGGCACGCCGAACCGGGCGGCGGCGGTGACGAGCGGCCAGGCGGCGGCCACGCTGCTGAGCCAGCCGCAGGACTTCCGTCTGATGGCCGACGGCTACCCGCGCCTGGGCCTGAGCACGGACGCGGTGCGCGACTACTTCTTCCAAGGACACGCCGCGCGGCGGAGCTGGCTGCGCGACAACGCGGACACGGCCGTGCGCTTCCTGCGCGCGATCATCGCCGCCGACCGCTTCATGTACGACCCGGCGAACCGCGAGACGGTGATTAGCCTGCTGGCCGACGGGACGAAGTCGGGGCAGGAGGAGTCGTCGCAGACGTATGACCTGATCATCGTGCGCGAGCAGGCACTGTCGAAGGAAGGCGAGCTGAGCCCGGAGGGCATCCAGAACGTCATCGCCATCCTGGGCGAGACGGGAGTGCTCGAGCCGCCGCTGCCCACCGCGGACAAATACTACGACCTCAGCTACCTGGAGCGCGCAACAACCGCGAGCAGCGGCAGCTGAGCCTCCCAGCGGACCGCGCGCGTCGTGAGCGGCGGCTCAGTGCGCTCCGAGCGCCGTAAAGCGTAGCCCCTCGCGCTCAGCTGGCCTCCCGTGGAGGCCAGCTGAGCGCCACCCGCCGCCGAGTGGTTAGGGCCGCTATGGTGACGCGGCCGCGTGACGGCAGGGGCTCCTCACGTGGCGACTTCGGGTCGCCAGCGTCATTGCCTCTTTGGATCCCTACGACTCGGTGAGTGGACGCGGCCCCCGCGTCCACCCGGGCGGGATAGCCTCCTGGCCGGCTGCGTAGCCGTCCACGCGCGACGCGCGCCGTCCCGAGGCTGCCACGCCTGCCCGCTGACCGGTGGCGACTCAACTGGATCTCAACCGGAGCAGTACTGCAGGTGTACAGGCGCCTCTTATCGTGTCGAAGACTCCTCGGCAGCATGCTGGGCCAACGCATTTACCAGGCTGCTGACGAGCCCCACCTCGCTAGGAGGCCGCGCGAGCGGCTGGCGAGGGACCCTCGCGCTGCTCCCAGCCGAGCATTAGCGAGGCCCAATCGTAGGCGACTCGTAGGGGGACGAGATGGCGGGCTTTTTGGCGCGCTCGATGTTGAAATCGAAACTGCATCGGGACTCCGTGACGCAGGCGGACCTTGCCTACGAAGGCAGCGTAACCGGGGATGCCCACTCGGTTGAACTTGCTGGGCCGCAGCGTCGCGAGGTCCGCGTCTAATGGCCTCGACGGGGCATGGGCCGGTACACGACGGCCCCAATCGCGACCCCATCGCCATCGTGGGCATCGGGTGCCGCTTCCCGGGCGGCGTGGATACTCCCCGCGCGTTCTGGGACCTACTGTGCAAAGGGGTCGATGCAATCGGCCCAATGCCCGCCGACCGGTTTGACGTCGACGCCTACTACCACCCCACGCCGGCGACGCCCGGCAAGATCGTGACCCGCGACGGTGGCTGGCTCGGAGGGATCGACGAGTTCGACGCGGAGTTCTTCGGCATCTCCGCTCGCGAGGCAATCTGGCTCGACCCGCAACAGCGGCTGCTGCTGGAAGTCGCCTGGGAGGCGCTGGAGGACGCCGGCATGCCGAGGCAGCGGGTGGCGGGGAGCCGAACCGGCGTTTTCATCGGGCTGTGGACGAACGACTACGTCGAGCGTGCCTTCGCCGCGTCGGACGACGTGGACTTGTACGTCACCACCGGCGGCGGCCGCTACTCGGCGGCGGGGCGGCTGTCGTTCGCATTCGACCTGCGAGGGCCAAGCCTGACCGTCGACACTGCCTGCTCCTCATCGCTGGTCGCCGTCCATCTCGCTTGCCAGAGCCTGCGCAGCGGTGAATCCGAGCTGGCCCTGGCCGGCGGCGCGAACCTGATTCTCCAACCGCAGATCAGCATCGGGTATTCGCGATCGGGAATGCTCTCGCCTGACGCCCGCTGCAAGTTCGGCGATGCCGACGCCAATGGCTATGTGCGCAGCGAAGGTATCGGCGTCCTGGTTTTGAAGCCACTTGCGGCAGCCCTGGCTGCGGGAGACCCGATCTATGCGCTGATCCGTGGCAGCGCCGTGAACAGCGACGGTCGCAGCAATGGGCTGCTCGTTGCGCCGAGTAAGCCTGGACAGGAGGCGATGCTGCGGGAAGCGTATCGGGACGCCGAGCTGGACCCGGCGCTAGTGGGCTACGTCGAAGCGCACGGAACGGGCACCCGAGCCGGCGACCCGGTCGAGGTGGAAGCGCTGGGCAGCGTGCTTGGCAATGGTCGCCCAGCCGACCGCCCCTGCTTGATTGGCTCGGTGAAGACCAACATCGGTCATACCGAAGCTGCGTCTGGCGTCGCTGGGCTCATAAAGGCCGCGCTCTGCCTGCAGCATCGCCAGGTGCCCGCCAATCTGCACCTTCGCAAGCCGAATCCGTCGATCGCCTGGCAAGATCTCGGCTTCATCATGCCGCGCACGCTCACGCATTGGCCGGCTGGAGGCGAGCTGGGCTTCGCCGGCGTTAACTCATTCGGGGTCACTGGCACGAATGCCCACGTCGTCCTGCAAGAGGCGCCGCGGGGCCGCGAGCCCCAGGACGCGACGCCCACCAGCGAGCCGAGAGCGGAGCTGCTGGTGCTGTCGGCTCACGCGCTCGCAGCGCTGGTCGACCTCGCCGAGAGGTACCGCGCGGTCATTGAGCAGGGCCCTCCGGCTGCTCCCTTTAGCCCGCACGATCTGTGCTTCACGGCGGCCGTCCGCCGGTCGCACCATGCGCATCGACTGGCCGTGGTCGGTCGGACCCGGGATGAGCTGGCCGCGCATCTCGGGGCGTTTGCACGAGGCGAGAATTCGCCATCGGTGGTTTCCGGCCGAGTCGATGCGGGGGCCGCGCCCCGAGTCGCGTTTGTCTTTCCTGGGCAGGGATCGCAATGGCCTGGCATGGCGCGACAACTCCTGGCGCACGAGCCGGCCTTCCGCGCCGGCCTGGAGCGCTGCGAGCAGGCCATGCGACCGTTCGTGAACTGGTCACTGTTGGAGCGGGTGGACGCCGACCCGGCCGAGACGTCGATCCACGAGATCGACGTGGTCCAGCCGATCCTGTTCGCGATTCAGGTAGCGCTCGCGGCGCTTTGGCGGTCATGGGGCGTCGAGCCCGACGCGGTGATCGGCCATAGCATGGGCGAGGTTGCCGCCGCCCACGTCGCCGGCGCCCTCAGCCTGGAGGACGCCGCGCGGATCATCTGTTGCCGCAGTCGGCTCCTGCGGCGGACCAGCGGGCGCGGCGCGATGGCCACGGTCGAGCTATCGCTCGACGAAACGCGCGCCGCACTGGCTGGCTACGAGGAACGGCTGTCGGTCGCCGTCAGCAACGGCCCCCGCTCCACCGTGGTGTCGGGCGATCCGGTGGCCGTGGACGAGGTCCTGCAGCGCCTCGAGCGCAACGAGGTCTTCTGTCGCCGGGTGAAGGTCGATGTGGCCTCGCACAGCCCGCAAATGGACCCCTTGTGCGCCGACCTGCACCGTCTGCTCGCGGGCGTGCGTCCCTCTGCCGCCGCGGTCCCGATCTACTCGACGGTGCGCGGCGACATGGCCGACGGCGCGACGCTCGATGCTGAGTACTGGGGGCGAAACCTGCGCGAGCCGGTGCTTTTCTGGCCGGCGGTGCAGCGGCTGCTCGCCGACGAACATACCGCGTTCGTCGAGCTGAGCCCCCATCCAGTCCTCCTGCCCGCCATCCAGCAGGGGCTACAGCACGTGGGCCGCGCCGGGCTGGCGCTGCCCTCGATGCGGCGCGGCGAGGACGAGCGCGCGGTGATGCTGGGGACGCTCGGAGCGCTCTACACGGCAGGCTATCCGCTCGACTGGAACGCACTGTATCCGGCCGGAGGGCAGGTGGTGCCGCTGCCTACCTACCCCTGGCAGCGGGAGCGCTACTGGATGGACACCCCGGCGGTACGGCCGTCCAGCCCGCGCACCGCGGCGCCCCATGAGGCCTCGGCCGTGGAGCACCCGCTTCTCGGGCGGCCGTTGCCGGAGGTGGCGCAGCTGCCCGGCACGCACGTTTGGCAGAGCCGGATGAATGGGCAGCTTCGGCCTTACCTGCCTGACTGCGCGCACCTGGATGCGCCGCCTCGGGTCGTACCCGAGCGCTACTACCACGACATGGCGCTGGCGGCCGCGAGCGCGGTCTACGGCCCTCACCCCCACACGGTGACGGAGCTGACCATCCTCCAGCCACTGAGCGTCGTCGAGGGAACCGCGCGAGCCCTGCAGTTCGTGCTGACCGCTGAAACCTCGACCCGTGCGAGCTTCCGGGTGTTCACCCGGCCAGACGACGCGGCGGCCTGGACGGAACAGGCGAGCGGCACCCTGCGCCTCGAGCGGGCGGAACCCGAGTGGCTGTACGAGCTGAGCTGGGAGCCGAAGCCCCGCGAAAGCGGCGCTCTGACTGACGGGCCACTGGCGAGCGGCACCTGGTGGGTCTTTGTGGACCAGACGGGAGTGGGCGAGGCGGTAGCGCAGCGCCTCGAGGCGGCGGGCGCTACTTGCGTGAGAGCCTGCCGAGGCGATCGGTGCGGCTTGACGCCTGGGCATCCGCAGCGGGTTCTCTTGGACCTCGCCGAGCCGGAAGAGCTTAAGCGGACCATAGTACAGGTCATGCGTGAGGCCGGGCCGTGTCAGGGGATCGTGTATCTGTGGGGACTGGACCTCCCGGATCCGGAGGGGTTAGGGGATGTAGCGCTGGAGCAGGACGCGCTGGGCTGTGACGGCGTGGTGTACCTGGCGCAGGCACTAATCGGGGTGGGCGGTACGCAGCGGCCACGCGTTTGGGTGGTCACGCGTGGGGCGCAGCCAGCAGGGGCAGCAAGCGCAGGGGCCTTGGCGGTGGCGCAGGCGCCACTGTGGGGGGTAGGCCGGACCCTCGCGCTCGAGCATCCGGACCTGTGGGGGGGGCTCATAGACCTGGCTTTGCCTGGCGAGCCTGGCGACGTGGCAGTAGATGCCGCGCTGGTCTGCGCCGAGTTACTGAGCACCGACGGGGAGGATCAGGTTGCGCTGCAGGAGGGCCAGCGGCTTGTCGCGCGGCTGCGCCGGGCGCCGATGCTGCAGCCGAGAGGGGCTGCGCTCGCCTGCCGCGGGGACGGAGCATACCTCATCACGGGCGGGCTAGGCGGCCTAGGGGTCCGCATCGCCCGCTGGCTCGTGGATCAGGGCGCGCGGCATCTCGTCCTCACCGGGCGGAACGGGCTGCCCGAGCGCGCGGCCTGGGACACGGTCCCCCCGGCGTCCGCCCTAGGCCAGCGCCTCGCGGCCGTAAGGGAGCTCGAGGCCCGAGGAGCGACGGTCTCGGTTGTGGCTGCCGACGTTGCCGACGCGGCCCGGATGGCGGCGCTGTTCGCGGAGTTTGGGCGGACGCGGCCGGCGCTTCGGGGGGTGGTACACGCGGCGGGGGTAGGAGCGACCGTGCCCGTGGCCGAGCTGGACGCCGGCGCCCTCCGAGACACGCTGCGGGCCAAGGTGGCCGGTAGCTGGGTGCTGCACCAGCTGACGGCGCCGCTGCAGGCCGGGGAGCAGCCCCTGGACTTCCTGGTGCTCTTCTCGTCGGGAGCGGCGGTCTGGGGCTCGCAGGGGTTGGCGCATTACGCTGCCGCGAATAGCTTCCTCGATGCGCTGGCGCAGTACCGGCGCGCGCGCGGCCTGCCGGCGCTCAGCGTCAATTGGGGCTGGTGGGCCGGCGACGGCATCGTAACGGCGGAAATGGCCCGCCTGTTCCGTCTCGTTGGGCTCGACGCCATGCCGGCCGAGGCGGCGCTGGCGACGCTGGGGGCGCTACTGACCGCCGGCGCCGTCCAGCGCACTGTGGCGGCGATCGACTGGGCCAGGTTCCAGCCGCTCTATGAGGCAAGCCGCGCCCGGCCGCTCCTGCAGCAACTCGTAGGGGAGGCGTCCACACGCTCGCGCGCTCCCGACGCCGCCCTCGACACGGCGCCGCCCACCGCGACGATACGTGATGAATTGCTGGCGCTCCGACCGGAGCGCCGACGCGCGCGGCTGGAGTCGGGAATCCGCGAGCAGCTCGCCCAGGTGCTGCGAGCCGCCCCGTCCCGAATCGACGTCCAGAAATCGTTCAAGACCTTGGGGCTTGACTCGCTGATGGCATTGGAATTCAGGAGTCGCCTCGAAACCGCCTTCGGCCTGCAGCTCTCGGCCACACTGGCGTGGAACTATCCAACGATTGCCGTACTGACGCCGTACATCGCCAGAGCGATGGACGTCGCCCTGGAAAGCTCGGGCGCGGTGGAGTCGTTGGCCTCCCCCAGCGCGCCTCGTGCGGGCAGCCTTGAGCCGAGGGGGAGCGACCAGCGTCTAGCCGACCTCCGAGAACTCTCTCGCGAGGAAGTGGGCACGTTGCTCGAGGAGGAGCTGGCCGCGGTAGACGAGCTGTTGCGAGAAAGCTAACGATGGACACCCCTTCGAGATACAACGACACCGATGCTCAGCTGCGCCGAGCATTGCTCGCCGTAAAGGAGCTGCGCGCCCGGCTGGACGCCGTCGAGCGGGCGCGCACCGAGCCGATCGCGATCATCGGGATGGGCTGCCGGTTCCCCGGCGGCGCGAACAGTCCAGAGGCCTTCTGGAACCTGATGTGCCACGGGGAGGACGCCATCCGCGAAACGCCGGCCGACCGCTGGGACGGGGATGCACTCTACGATCCCGACGCGAACGTCCCCGGCCGAATCGCGACACGCTGGGGTGGGTACCTGGACGACGTGGACCGGTTCGATGCCGCCTTCTTCGGCATCTCTCCACGCGAGGCGACCCGCATGGACCCGCAGCAGCGACTCTTACTCGAGGTGGCGTATGACGCGCTCGAAGATGGCGGCCAACCCATCGAGACGCTCGCAGGTAGTAAGACCGGCGTCTTCATCGGCGTCCATAGCCTCAGCGTCGACTACGGCTTGCTGCAATTCGCTGAGCCCAATCGCATCAATGCGTATGCTGGCACCGGGACATCCCACAGCGTTTTTGCTGGCCGTCTCTCCTACCTACTGAATCTGACCGGGCCCAGCATTGCTATCGATACGGCGTGCTCGTCGTCGCTGGTAGCCGTCCACCTCGCGTGCCAGAGCATCTGGAACGGAGAGTCCGCTCTAGCACTCGCCGGCGGCGTGAATCTGATGCTGGCACCCGAGTTCGCCATGGTAGTGTCTCGGATGGGCATGCTGGCGGCTGATGGGCGCTGCAAAGCTTTTGACAGCAGCGCGGACGGTATTGTGCGGAGCGAAGGCTGTGGCCTCGTGCTGTTGAAGCGCCTCTCCGAGGCCATAAGCGACGGCGACCGTATTCTAGCCGTCATCCGTGGCTCCGCTATCAATCAGGACGGCTATAGTAATGGAATCACGGCCCCGAACGGGCAATCGCAGCAGGACGTTATTCGCCAGGCACTTGCCAAGGCAGGTGTATCGCCCGCGCAGATCGGCTACGTCGAGACACACGGCACGGGCACGGCCCTGGGCGATCCCATCGAGGCCGAAGCGCTCGTCGAAGTGCTGGGCCGGGCGAATCCCGACACGCGCACGTGCGTTATCGGCGCCGTAAAGACCAATATCGGTCATGCGGAGGGCGCGGCTGGGGTCGCCGGGCTGATCAAAGCCGTGCTCTGCCTCCAGCACGGAGCCATTCCGCCGAACCTGCACTTCACGCGGCTCAGCCCCTACGTCCCATTTGAGAATACGCGGTTCGTGATCCCGACCGCGACGTACCCGTGGCCGGCCGGCGGCGAGCCGCGCTACGCAGGCGTCAGCTCCTTTGGTTGGTCGGGCACGAATGCTCACGTCGTCATCTCCGAGGCCCCGCGCGCTCCCGAGCCAGCGGCGCCGAGCGCGCCCGCCGACGACGAGCCCAGGCTCCTGCCGCTGTCCGCGCGTGGCCCGGACGCACTGCGGGCCCTGGCCAGTTCCTACCGGGACTTTCTCTGCACGCGAGAGGCTGGGGGCGCGCTACTGCGCGACGTTTGCTACAGCGCGAGCCTGCGCCGGACCCACTTCGATCACCGCCTCGCGGTGGTCGGCCGTTCGCGCGAGGACATGGCCGCGCAGATCGACTACTTCCTCCAAGGCGAGCGGCGGCCCGGGGTCGCGGCCGGCTGGCGCGAGCCCGGCCCGCCGGCGAAGCTGGCCTTCGTCTTCTCGGGGCAAGGCCCGCAGTGGTGGGCCATGGGGCGCGAGCTGCTGGAGTACGAGCCGATCTTCCGGGCGACGGTCGAGCGCTGCGACGCGCTCTTGCGCCCCCACGCCGGCTGGTCGCTGCTCGCCGAGCTGACGGCGGCCGAAGCCGACTCGCGTCTCGAGGAAACCGAGATCGCCCAGCCCGCCATCTTCGCGCTGCAGGTGGCGCTGGCGGCCGTCTGGCGCTCGTGGGGGATCACCCCGGACGCCGTCGTCGGCCACAGCGTCGGCGAGATCGCCGCGGCGCACCTGGCCGGGGCGCTGACGCTCGACGACGCGGTTCGGGTCGTATATCACCGCAGTCGGCTGATGCAGCAGGCGACCGGCCTGGGCCAGATGGCGCAGGTGGAGCTACCGCTGGCGGAGGCCGAGCGGGCCATTGCCGATTACGGCGACCAGCTCGCCATCGCCGCGGTCAACGGCCCCAGGACCACGGTGCTGTCCGGCGCGGCGGCGGCGCTTGGCGCCGTGCTCGCCGCGCTCCGCGCGCAGGGCGTCAGCAGTCGCCTGCTGCCCGTGAACTATGCCTTCCATAGCGCGCAGATGACCCCGTTCCAGCAAGAGCTGGAGGAGGCCCTCCAAGGACTGGCGCCCCAGCCAGCGGCCATCCGCATCTACTCGACAGTCAGCGGGGCCGAGGCCAGCGGGGCGGAATTCGACGCGGCCTATTGGGGACGCAACGTCAGGGAGCCCGTTCGTTTCGCCGCAGCGATCGGCGCGTTAGCGCAGGACCAGTACAGCATCTTTTTGGAGATCAGCCCGCACCCGGTGCTGTCGGGCGCGGTCGCCGACTGCCTGGCCGCCGGGGGCCACGAGGGTAGCGCGGTTGCTTCGCTGCGGCGGGGCCGTGACGAGCGAGCGAGTCTCCTGACGGCGCTGGGCGAGCTGTACGCGTGTGGCTGCAAGGTTGCCTGGGATGGGCTCTATCCCGAGCGCGGCCGCCACGTGCCGTTGCCGTCGTATCCGTGGCAACGGCAGCGGTACTGGTTCGAGCCGGCGACACCAGCCCGCCGGCAATCCCCCCGGCCGGCGGCCGCCGGCGGGCCAGCGGTCCACCCGTTGCTGGGAGAACGGGTGCCCTCGCCGCTGACGGTCGCGCAGTTCGAGGCGCCGCTCAGTACCACCGCGCTGGGCCTCCTGGACGATCATCGCGTCTACGGCACCGCGATCTTGCCGGGGATGGCCATGCTCGAGATGGCTCTCGCCGCGGCGGAAGCCGTGCTAGGGCCGGGGGAGCGGGCGCTGGAGGGGCTGGCAATCCAGGAGGCGCTCGTCGTGCCCGACGGCCAGGTGCGGACGTGTCAGACGGTCGTCACGCCGGATGGGAACGGGGCGTCAGTGGAGATCGTGAGCTTGCCGCCCAACGGGAAGTCCTGGACCCGGCATCTGAGCGCGGCGGTCGTCTCCATCACCGGCGATGCGGCGCCGCTCGGCGAGCCGCTCGGCGCGATTCAAGCGCGCTGTCCTGAGCAGGTGACGGCAGACGCGCACTATGCTGCCGTGCGCTCGCGCGGCGTCCAGCTCGGCCCAACCTTGCAGGGCGTGCGTCAGGTGTGGCGGCGCGACGGCGAGGCGCTGGGCCGCATTGAGCTGCCGGCCCTCGACGCGGCCGAGGGCTTGGCTTTCCAGATTCACCCGGCGCTGCTGGATGCTGCCGTGCAGATCGTTGTGGAGGCGTGCTCTACTGGCGACACGTACCTGCCGATGGCACTCGAGCGCTTCCGGCTGTATCGCCGGCCCAGCGCTCAGCTCTGGAGCCATGCGGTCGTCCGCGCTAGGAGCACCGTCGCCGCGGACGTGATCGTCGCCGATATCCGCCTCCTCGACGACGACGGCAGGGTGGTTGCCGAGCTGAGCGGGCTCTCCCACTTGCGCGCCCGGCCGGCCACGCTCTTCCACGCTCCCGAGAGCGCCGGCGACGAATGGCGCTACGAGGTCACCTGGCGTCCCATGCCGCGGTCAGGGGCGCCAACGGCGCGAGGAGATGCGGCAGGCAGCTGGCTGATTTGGGCCGATGCCAGCGGCGTGGGCGACGAGCTAGCGCGCCTGCTGGCCGAGCGCGGCCAGACCTGCCATCTGGTCACGCCCGGCACGGCCTTCGCGGCGGTCGGGCCAGGCCGCTGGCAGATCGACCCGACCCAACCCGCTGATCTCCGGCGGCTGCTCCGTGAGACGCGGGCGGACGCCGCGCCGCTACGGGGCGTCGTCCACCTCACTAGCCTGGATGCCCCGGCCGACGCCGAGGAGACAACCGCGGGGCCTGTGGCGGCCGCCGTGCGGGGCTGCGGGTCGGCGCTGGCGGTGGTGCAGGCCTTGGCGGGCGAGCGCCCGGTGCCGCAGCCGCGCGTATGGTTGGTCACGCGCGGCGCTCAGCCCGTCGGTGCCGTGCGCTCGCTGGCCACCGCCCAGGCGCCGCTCTGGGGACTGGGCCAGGTGATCGGGCTCGAGCATCCGGAGCTGCGCTGCGTGCGCGTCGATCTGGACCCGGCGGCCGACGCGCGGGGGGCCGCGACCGCGCTGTTCGCCGAGATCTGGGAGCCGGACCACGAAGATCAGGTGGCGCTGCGCGACGGCGGCCGCTACGTGGCGCGGCTTCACCGGAGCGCGGCCCAGAAGGGGCCGCGCCCCGGCCGCTCGGCGGCGGAGGCGCCGGTTGCGCTAGCGATCTCCGAGCGCGGGACGCTGGCGAGCCTGGCCCTGGTCCCGACCACTCGCCCGGCGCCGGGGCCGGGCGAGGTGGAGATCCGCGTCGCGGCGAGCGGCCTCAACTTCAAAGACGTGCTCACCGCGCTTGGAATGCTGCCGCCGGAGGCCGCGGCGCCCCTCGGGCTAGAGTGCGCCGGCCGGATTACGGCCATCGGCCCGGACGTAACCGACCTGCAAGTGGGCGACGAGGTCGTCGCGCTGGGCGCCGACAGCTTCCGCACGTTCGTGATTCGGCCCGCCGCGCTCGTGGTCCGCAAGCCGGCTGTGATTGACATAATCGATGCAGCCAGCACACCGGTCGCCTTTCTGACCGCTTCCTGGGGCCTGCAACGCCTGGCACGGCTTCAGCCGGGGGAGCGGGTGCTCATCCATGCGGCGGCCGGCGGGGTGGGGCTGGCCGCCGTCCAACTGGCCCGGCGAGCGGGCGCGGAGGTGTTCGCCACGGTCAGCACCCCGGCGAAGCGGGCGTGCCTGGAGGCACTGGGAGTACGCCACGTGATGAACTCCCGGACCCTCGCCTTCGCGGACGCGATTCTCGCCGCGACGCAGGGCGAGGGCGTGGACGTCGTGCTCAACTCCCTGGCCGGGGAGTTTATCCCGGCCAGCTTGCGGGCGCTGAAGCCCGACGGGCGGTTCCTCGAGCTGGGGAAGCGCGGCATCTGGAGCGCCGCGCAAGTGGCCGCCGTGCGGCCGGGCGCGCGCTACCTGCCGTATGACCTGGGCGCCCCGATGGTGGAGGAGCGGGACCGGCTCCGTGAGCTGCTGCAGTCGTTGCTGGATGAGGTGGCCACCGGCGCGCTGCAGCCGCTGCCCACGCGGACTTTTCCGCTCTCGGCGGCCGCGGACGCCTTCCGCTTCATGGCCCAGGCCAAGCACATCGGCAAGCTCGTCTTGATTCAGCCCGAGGCCCTTGCTGCCCTGGCGCCCAAAGGCCAGGTCCGTCCTGACGCTACCTATCTCGTCACCGGCGGGCTGGGAGCGCTCGGTCTGGTCGTCGCCGAATGGCTGGTCGAGCAAGGTGCCCGACACCTTGCGCTGGTGGGACGCAGCGCCCCGTCGGCGGCGGCGCAGACCGTCCTAGACCGACTGATGGCGGCTGGGGCCCAGGTCGCGGTCCACCGCGCCGACGTCTCGCGGCGCGATGACCTAGCGCGCGTGCTGACGGCGATCGACGGCTCGATGCCGCCGCTGCGGGGAGTAATTCACCTAGCCGCCGTGCTCGACGACGGCGTACTGCTGCAGCAAACCGTGGACCGTTTCCACAAGGTGCTAGCGTCGAAGGCCGAGGGAGCCTGGCACCTGCACACCCTGACGCGCGAGCGCCAGCTGGACTGGTTTGTCCTGTTCTCCTCGATCAGCGCCATCTTTGGCTCGGCGGGCCAGGGCAACTACGCCGCCGCCAACGCCTTCCTCGACAGCCTCGCGCAGCAGCGACGCTCGCAGGGCTTGCCCGCGCTGGCGATCAACTGGGGCATGTGGAACCAGGTCGGTATGGCGGCGGCCCTGGACGATCGCGACCGCGAGCGCTGGGCCGCGCAGGGACTGGGCGCGATGGCTCCGGCGCAGGCCCTGGCCGCACTCGGCCAGGCGCTGCGACTCGACGACACGCAGGTGGTGATCACGCCGGTCGACTGGTCGGTCTTCCGGGAGCGCGCCGCTAGTCGCGAGCGGCCGTTCTTTGCCGACCTGATCCACGACGCCGCGCGGGACGCGGTGGCCGCCGAGCCGGCAGCAGCTCGCTCCGGGCTGTTGGACGCGTGGGCTGACACACCTCCTGGCAAGCGGCGCAATCTGCTGCTGGCCTACCTTCGAGACGCGGTTCTCCGTGTGCTGGGACTCGACGCGAGCGCTCCCATCGCGCCGCGGCAGCCGTTGAGCGAGCTAGGGCTCGACTCACTGATGGCCGTCGAGCTGCGGAACGCCCTGAGCAAGACACTCGGCTGCCCGCTGCCGGCCACCCTGCTCTTTGACTACCCGACGATTGACACGCTGGCGGATTTCCTGATGAAGACGGTGCCTAGTCTCGCCGGCATGGCGATGGAGCCGGCGAAGCCTGCAGCCCCGCCCGCGAGCGGCGACCTGGACCCCGTCGTCGCGCTCGACGGTCTGTCCGACGACGAGGCCGAGGCCCTCCTTTTGGCCGAGCTGTCCCGATAGCGGAATTGAACGAGGTATCCGTGATGTCCGAGCGATTGGAAGAGCTGTCGCCAGTAAAGCGGGCCATACTGGAGCTGCGCGAGATGCGTGCGCGGCTAGACGAGGTTGAACGCCGGCGAACCGAGCCCATCGCGATCGTCGGGCTCGGCTTGCGGTTCCCCGGCGGCGCCAACGACCCGGCCAGCTTCTGGCAACTGCTGCACGACGGGGTCGACGCGATCACGGAAGTGCCCGCGGACCGCTGGGACGTCGATGCCTACTACGACCCGGACCCGCTCGCGCCGGGCAAGATGTCGACCCGACAGGGCGGATTCGTGGTGGACGTCGACCAGTTCGCGGCGGACTTCTTCGGTATCTCGCCACGCGAGGCGATCCGGATGGACCCCCAGCAGCGACTGCTGCTGGAGGTGGCTTGGGAGGCGCTCGAGCGCGCTGGACAGTCCACGGATAAGCTGTTTGGCAGCCAGACGGGAGTGTTCCTCGGCATCTCCAACAGCGATTACCTCCGCCTGCAACTAGCCGACGCTGAAGAGATTGACCCGTACGTGGGGACGGGCAACTTGCTTAGCGTGGCAGCGGGCCGCCTGGCGTACACCCTGGGGTTGCGCGGCCCGAACATGGTGGTCGACACCGCCTGCTCGTCGTCCCTGGTGGCGGTGCATCTGGCCTGCCAGAGCCTGCGCCTGGGCGAGTGCAGCCTCGCGGTGGCGGGCGGGATCAACGTCATTCTGTCGCCTGAGGTGACGATTAACTTCTCGAAGGCGCAGATGATGGCGCCCGACGGTCGCTGCAAGACCTTCGATGCTGCCGCGGACGGCTACGTGCGCAGCGAAGGCTGCGGCGTGATCGTCCTGAAGCGCCTCGCCGAGGCTATAGCCGGCGGCGACAACATCCTGGCCGTCATTCGCGGCACGGCGATCAACCAGGACGGCCGCAGCGCCGGTCTGACCGCTCCGAATGGCCCCTCCCAGGAAGAGGTGATTGGCCGCGCGCTGGCCGCGGCCGGGGTGGAACCCGCGCAAGTCAACTACGTCGAAACACACGGCACCGGCACGGCGCTGGGCGATCCCATCGAGGTGCGGGCGCTTGCCGCCGCCTATGGCCCCGGACGTCCGGCCGACGCGCCGCTCATGATCGGCTCGGTCAAGACCAACCTGGGCCACCTGGAAGCGGCCGCCGGGATCGCCGGGCTAATGAAGGCCGTGCTGGCGCTGCAAAACGAGGAGATTCCGCCGCACTTGCACCTGAAGACCCCCAACCCGCATCTCGGCCTGGCCGACTTGCCCATCGTCATCCCAACCGAGCGGACGCCGTGGCCCGCCGGCAAGCGGCCGCGCCTGGCTGGCGTCAGCTCATTCGGCTTCAGCGGCACCAACGCCCACGTCATCCTGGAGGAGGCGCCTGGTTCGGTGCCCGCTCGGCCGGAGCCGGAGCGACCGCTGCACATATTGGCTCTGTCGGCCAAGAGCCCGACCGCGCTGGAACGCTTGGCGCGCCGATACGAGCAGCACCTAGCGGCGCACCCCGAGCAGGCGCTGGGCGACGTGTGCTTCACCGCCAACGCCGGCCGCGGCCACTTCGAGGAGCGGCTCGCGGTGGTCGCCGGCTCGTCGGCCGAGATGCGCGCGCGGCTCGCGGCCGCCTTCGCCGTCGATGACCCGATCGGCCTTGTTCGCGGGCGAGCGCCGGCCGCCGGCCCGCCCGACGTGGCCTTCCTGTTCACCGGCCAGGGGTCCCAGTACGTCAACATGGGCCGGCGCCTCTACGACACGCAGCCGACCTTCCGCGACGCCATGGACCGCTGCGCCGAGCTGCTCCAGCCTTACCTGGAGCGGCCGCTGCTCGCGGTCCTCTATCCGGATGCCGCGGCCCACGCGGGCAAGCCGAACCCGATCGTCGACGACATGGCGTACGCGCAGCCAGCGCAGTTCGCCGTGCAGTACGCGCTGGCGGAGCTATGGCGGTCCTGGGGGATCGAGCCCGCGGTCGTCGCGGGCCACAGCGTTGGGGAATACGCCGCGGCCTGCGTCGCCGGGGCGCTCAGCCTGGCAGATGGGCTCCAGCTCGTGGCGACGCGGGGCCGGCTGCTGCAAGCGTTGCCGCGCGCCGGGGAGATGGTGGTTGTCTTCGCGGAGGAGGCGCGCGTCGCTCGGGCGCTCGCCCCCTACCATGGCGCTGCGGCGATCGCTGCGGTGAACGGGCCCCAGAGCGTCGTGATCTCAGGGCAGGCCGACGCGGTCCGTGCGGTGATCGCCGACCTGGGGCTCACCGCCGAGGAGTGGCGCCGGCTACCGATCCCGGCCGCCTCGCACTCGCCGTTGGTTGAGCCGATCCTCGACGAGTTCGAGCGAGCAGCGGCCGAGCTGACATATGCCGCGCCACAAATCGACCTGGTCTCCACGCTCAGCGGCCGTCTAGCGACTGGCGAGGACGCAACGACCGCGCGCTACTGGCGGCGGCACCTGCGCGAGCCCGTGCGCTTCGCCGACGCGATCGCGGCCCTGCACGAACAGGGCTACGAGGTCTTCGTCGAGATCGGGCCGCACCCGACCCTTCTGGGCATGGGTCGGCGCTGCCTCGGCGAAGATGTGGGCACCTGGCTGCCGTCGCTCCGGCAGGGGCAAGACGATTGGGAGCAGATCCTAGAGAGCCTGAGTCAGCTCTACGCGCTCGGTGCGCCCGTAGCTTGGGATGGCTTCGACCGCGATTACCCACGCCACCGCCTCGTCTTGCCGACCTACCCCTTCGAACGGCAGAGCTACTGGGTGGAGACGGCGCGCGGGGCGATCCGCGCGCGCGGCGCCGCGCCGGCGGCGGAAGCCACCCGGAACGGCAGCCCCGCCGCCAGCGCCCCAGACCCGGCCGAGGCGCTCAGGCAGCAACTGGACGAGGCGCTGCCCGGCGAGCGCCGGGAGATCCTGTTGAACTACGTGCGCCGGCAGCTGGCTCGGGTGCTACGGCTCACCGCCTCCCAGCCAATCGACCGGGAGCGTCGCCTGATGGACCTGGGTCTCGATTCGCTGATGGCGGTGGAGCTAGGCAATCGCCTGCGCGCGGGCCTCGGGCTCGACCAGAAGCTGCCGGCGACTTTGATCTTCGATTACCCGACCAGCGATGCCATCGCCGGCTACCTGGAGCGATTGCTGTTTGCTGGCGCCGCAGCGCCCAAGGCTACCGTCGTCCCGGCTCAGCCCCAACGTCAGGCCGCCCCGCCAGCGCTGACTTCTGCTGACCAGCTCGCCGCCTTGTCGGACGAGGAGGTCGGACTTCTCCTACTTCAAAGGCTGGAGAGCCGTTAAAGGGATGTCTCCAGCGTCCGTCCTACCCTGACCTACACCGTAATGGATTGACCGAATGGCTACGATGGGGGAAATGTCGATGAACTCCAACACCGGGTTGGGCGAGGAGCTGTCGCCGCTCAAGCGCGCCTTCCTCGCGCTGCAAGACACGCAGGCCCGGCTCGACGCCTTGGAGCGGACCAAGCGGGAGCCGATCGCCGTGATCGGCTTGGGTCTGCGCTTCCCCGGCGGAGCCAATGACCCGGAGGCGTTCTGGCAGCTCCTCCGCAATGGCGTCGATGCCATCCGTGACGTGCCGCCGGAACGGTGGGACCGCGAGGCGTACTACGATCCGGACCCCGACGCCCCGGGGAAGATGAACATTCGCTGTGGCGGGTTTCTGGACGGCGTGGATAAATTCGACGCGCAATTCTTCGGCATCGCCCCCCGCGAGGCGACCAGCATGGATCCGCAGCAGCGCCTGTTGCTCGAGGTGGCGTGGGAGGCGCTAGAGCACGCCGGCCAGGCGCCGCGCGAGCTGCTCGGCAGCCAGACGGGCGTGTTCGTCGCGATCAACTCGAGTGATTACGCCGAGCTACAGCGCCAGGTCGGCGGGCTGCGCCAGCTGAATGCCTACCATGCCTCCGGCGTGGCGCGTAGCATCGCCTCGGGCCGGCTGTCGTACGTATTCGGGCTGCAAGGCCCGTCGGTATCGATCGACACGGCCTGCTCGTCGTCCCTGGTCGCGGTCCACCTCGCCTGCCAGAGCCTGCGCCAGGGCGAGAGCAACCTGGCCCTGGCGGGTGGCGTCAATCTCATCCTGGCTCCCGATAACACGATCATGCTGTCGAAGTTCCGCATGATGGCGCCCGGTGGGCGGTGCAGGACGTTTGACGCGGCGGGTGATGGCTACGTCCGGAGCGAGGGCTGCGCCGTGGTCGTGCTCAAGCGGCTGTCGGACGCGCTCGCCGCCGGGGACCGCATCCTGGCCGTCATCCGGGGCTCGGCGGCCAATCAGGACGGCGCCAGCAGCGGCCTGACGGCGCCCAACGGGCTCTCCCAGGAGGCCGTCATTCGCCAGGCGCTGGCCAACAGCGACGTCGCGCCGCACGAGATCAGCTACGTGGAGACACACGGCACCGGTACCGAGCTTGGCGACCCGATCGAGGTCGGGGCGCTCGCTGCCGTGTTCGGCGCCGGCCGGTCCGCCGCCGACCCCTTGATGATCGGCTCGGTCAAGACGAACCTTGGGCACCTTGAAGCCGTCGCCGGGATCGCCGGGCTGATGAAGGTCGTCCTGTCGCTCCAGCATGGGGAGATCCCGCCACACCTGCACCTGGAGCACCCCAATCCCCACATCCCGTGGGATGAGATTCCGGTAGTGGTCCCGACCGCGCGCACCCCCTGGAGTCCGAGCACCAGCCGCCGGCTCGCCGGCGTCAGCTCGTTCGGGTTCAGCGGGACGAACGTGCACGTGATCGTCGAGGAGGGGCCCGCCGCCCCGGCGCGCCCCGCGGCGCGGGAGCGGCCGCTGCACCTGCTGGCGCTGTCGGCCCGGAGCGAGGCCGCCCTCGGGACCCTGGCCGCCCGGTACGCGG
>JAJPHF010000145.1 GCA_021325365.1 Pseudomonadota bacterium | reverse complement strand
CTCCTCGCCCAGCAGCCGCACCTGCACCGGCGGGCAGTCCGGCGTGGGGATCTCCTCGCTCAGCAGCGCCGGCAGCCAGTAGCGGCGCAGGAAGGCGCCCATCGGCGTACCCGGCCCGGTGCGCGTTAATAGCTCGTTCAGCTCCTTCGGGAGCATGGCGGCCCTCCGTCGCGGCACTAGGTGTTGAGGGTGCTGGCGGCGAACAGGTCGGCGGGGCCCAGCGGGCCGCGGATCATCCCCTGGTCGAGGTTGTAGGCCATGAACGTGTCCATCGTGCGGCGGTTGGCGGCCAGGCCGTACTGCCACGGGTCGCCCCATTGGGCCTGCTGCTCCAGCCAGCGCTCGCGCAGGTAGACGACCGAGAAGCCGCCGCGGTCGCTGGTGATGTCGTCGTAGGCGAGTTGCTTCGCGCGCTCGAAGGCGTCGTAGAGCTGGCGTGCGAGGCCGGGGTGCTCGCGGTCGAGCTTGCGGCTCATCACCATCAGGTGGACCGGCGTGTAGATGCCCGTCTCGCGGTACAGCTGGGCATCCTCGGCGGCGTAGTCGGGGAAGAGCCGCCGCACGCGCGGGTCGTGCTCCAGCGTCGCCATGAGCTGGGTGTCCGAGATATCGGTCAGGATGGCGTCCACCTCGCCGGCGAGGAGGGCTTCCACGACGCTCTTCTGCGGGTCGGGCGGCGCCTCGATGCGGGCGTCGGGCGCGTGGACCGGGAACACCTCGCTCGTCCACACCACCCACGTCGTCTCGCGCCAGGGCAGGCCGTGAAACTCCTGCAACAGCCCCCGCCCCCAGATGGTGAGGGCGGTGCGGTAGGAGCGGCTGCCGATGCGCTTGCCGCGCAGATCGCTCGGCCGCTCGATGCCCGCGTCGGCCCGGCAGAAGACGAACTGGTAGGTCGGCTTGCGCTTCGAGAAGACCGGCAGGCCGACGATCTCCCAGCCGGCCTCGACGGCGGGCGGGAAGTAGCCGAGGTTCAGGTCACAGAGGCCGAATTCGCCGTTCTGCAGCTCCGGGTAGGGGCCGAACACCATCGACGACATGCGCGTGGGCTTGAGCCGCACGCCGGGGATCTCGACGCGCCCCTCGAACAGCGGCATCGTGATGTCGTAGCGCATGATCGCGAGGGGCAGCTCTAGCTCGGTCGTCGCGCTCATGGCGCCTCCCTAGGTGAGTAGGCTCATCGCCCGCAAGCGTGTCTCGGGAGCCGGCGCCGTGGCCTAGCGCCCGGCGGCGAGGGGCTCGGCGGCCGCCGGCGCCGCCCGCCAGGCGGTGCGCCAGTCGGCGTCGGCCGGGATGATCTTGGAGAGCACGACCAGGTGCGAGAAGTCGTTGGCCGCCGGGTCGCGCACGACGTGCGGCGGCTCGCGGCCCGCCTGCACGTCGCGGATGGCGCGCAGCAGCATCTGGCGGGCGCGCGCGATCGCCTTGTCGGTCGAGCCAAGGCGCTCCTGCGTGCGGTCCTGGATGGGGCCTTGGGTCTCGGTGGCGTAGGCGTCGTGCGCGGGGAAGAAGGCGCCCATGCCGCTGAAGCTCGTCGCGGCCATCTCGGCGCGGTCCTGCTGGTAGCGGTTGGCCAGCGTGCGGCGGAAGCGGTAGCCGGGTGCCATCTGGGCCGCGTAGGCGCGTCGCATCCGCTCGAGGTCGAGGGGCGCGGTGCGGCAGAAGATGATGTCGTACTTCCAGTGGGTCACGTCGTCGATCGGGACGTGCCAGTGGATCGCGTAGCCGTGCTCGCCGGTCTGCCCGGCGATAGCGCTGAGGTTCGGCATGACGAAGTTCGTGATCCGCAGGTAGGCCGTGTCCGCCCCGGCGTTACGGATCGAGAAGATGCGGACGCCGTAGTCCGTCTCGTCGATCTCGATGCGCGGCGCCACGTCGCGGCCGTAGAGGGGCATGTGCCCCTCGCGCGGGATCTCGCGGTAGTCCGTCTCGCCGCTGCCGCTCACGAACTGGCGGTGCAGGTAGGAGGTGTGGACCGGGTCGATCTCGCCTTCCTCGCCCTGCAAGTAGTTGCACTCGTGGAAGTACTTGATGACGAAGCGGTGGGCGTCGGGGACTGTCAGCGCCTCGTAGGCGGGCAGCAGCGGCGGCTCGCCCGGGCCGAGGTAGGCGAAGATGATGCCCGCCGCCTCCAGGCAGGGGTAGGCGGTGTGGCGCACACGCTGGCGGAAGGTGCTGCCGGCCGGCTCGCCCGGCTGCTCGCGGCACTGGCCGGTCACGTCGAACAGCCAGCCGTGGTACAGGCAGCGCAGCCCCCCGTCCTCCAGCCGCCCGTAGCTGAGGTCCGCCCCGCGGTGCGGGCAGTGCAGGCCCAGCAGCCCCGGACGGCCGGCCTCGTCGCGGAAGAGGACGAGGTCTTCGCCGAGCAGGCGCACGGGCTGCGGTGGACTGCCGGGCGGCAGCTCCTCCGAGAGCGCGGCCGGCTGCCAGTAGCGCCGCATAAGGTCCCCGCCCGGCGTGCCAGGCCCCGTCCGCGTCAGCAGGTCGTTCTGCTCTCTGGTCAGCATGCTCGGCCTCCACACCCGCCAGGGCCGCGCGCCAGGCCCTGCTAGCGCCGGGAGTGTACGCCGCGCGCCCCCGGCCGTCAACCTCCACGCCTCTGCGCCGGGGCAGTGCTGGCGCCTGGCCGCCGTGTGTCCGGGGGCGGCTAGTCGAGCACCTCCACGAGGACGCCCGTCTGGCGGCCGAAGCGGAAGGCGGCCGCGCGCGAGTCCATGAAGACGTCGAGGTGGGCGCCGTGAATGCCGCCGCCGGTGTCCTCGGCAGTGTAGACGCCGGGGAGGCCGGCGATGCGGACGCGGCTGCCCAGCGGAATCACCTGAGGATCGACGGCGACCACGCCCGGCCGCGCGCGAGTGCCGCTGCGCGTGATCCCCCAGGCGGTGCCTTCCTCGACGCTCGCCGAGTAGGCGGTGACCTGGGCGCGGAGTTGTCGGCCCTGGCGGCTGGCGCCGAGGCGTCCGACGATGGCGGCTGGGCGCGTCAGGCGCGGGGGGGTTGGGACCGGCGCCGTCGCGGCGGCCCCGCGCGGCGCGGGAGCGGCGGCGGCGCGCCGCGAGGTCGCGAGGGCCGTTACGGCGACCAGCAGCGCGAGTGCGGCCAGGCAGAAGGGCCAGGTGTGGGTGGCCGAGGGGGCGGCCGCCCGGGCACGGAGCCGGCGAGCCCGGTAAGCCTGCGGGCGATGCGGCAGCGGCGGATAGTGCACTGGGGGCCCTCCCTGCGAGCTAGCGACCGTCCAATACGGGAGCGCGAACGCACGCGGGGTGCCAACCGGCCCCGAAAGCAGGCCCGGAACGACTGGTTGTGACGGCTCCGTGACGTAATCGACACGCGAGTGCGATCCGGGAGCCTAGAGCCGCAGCGCGGAATGCGCGAGAATGCGTATTTCTAATGTGCGGCAGAGATGGGGGCCAACCGCGGCGCGGCGTGCGTGCCAACGTGGAGGACGCGACGCTTAGTGGAGGGGGGGAAAGGCACCGAGCGCGGTGGCTCGTCGGGCCAAGGGCCTGGACGAGCCACCGGCGGTACGTTCGGTTGCGGTGGAGGCGCCGGGAGCTACTGCCCGCGCGGAAGCGGTGCGACCGAGCAGCCCAGCTTTCGACTGGAGGCGCGGTCGATCGCTAGAGGCTCGACAGCACCAGGCTCCAGGCTTCTGGGCTCACGCCGAGCAGGAAGCGGACGGTTTCCAGGTCGCCCCGGTCGAGGGCGCGGTCCACGGCGTCGAGGTCGAAGTCGACGCTCGGCACAACGCCGCTCGGCGCGGTTGGACGGGCCTCTAGCTGCACGCTCATGGTTCTCTCCCCTTGCAAGCTGGGCTGTGATCCTTACGCAAGAGCCATGCCAGGAGGCGGACGGCGTCGCGTCCGCGATCAGTCTGCCAGGCGCAAGGGGCTAGCGCGGCGGACTGTAACGCCTTTGCAATGCGCTGGTAGTGCTCGCCCGCCGCACGCGTTATGATGCCACTGCGCCCTGTCGGCGGCGCGGCGCCCCCGGCAGAGACAGCCGGGCCAGTGGATTCGCGGGTAACGCCTGCACGGCAGGGTGAACGTATCGCTCGCGGGCTCACGGGCTGGCGAGACACGCACGGGAGCCAGCACGATGGACGAGCACTATCCGGTCTTCTCGGAGCAGGGGGACCACATCGAAGCGGCTCTGGACGCGACGCTGGAGGCGACGGGAAGCCTGAATCAGGACGAGCTAGGGAGCGTGGTCGAGGTCGTGGCCGCGGCCTACCAGAAGGCGCTTCAGCTGCGCTACGTCGTCGAGGCCCTGGTGGCAACGCCGCCCGAGAATCGCGCGGCGCTCGCCACCGGTCTGGAGGACGTGGGAGAGATCTTGCGGACCCTCGCCACCTGGCACGCGACCACGCAGGACAAACTGTACTACGCGGCCCAACGCGTGCGCGTCGGGCAGTAGCGCACGGCTGATCCGCCAAGAACGCGGCGGACCCACCCGACCGGGTCGAGGGGGTCCGCCGCGCGCTGCCGGTAGCTCAGACCGTGGCGGCGACGCGCACCGGCTCGGGCGGGGCGAACAGGCCGTCGGGCAGGCCGGCGAGATACGCCACGGCCTCGTCCGTCGAGACGACGTCGGCGTACTTGCCGTGCATGTCGAAGAGGTTGATCTTGTGCGACACGATGAGGCGGTCGAAGCAGCATTCCTCGACTACCGACACGGCGAAGTTGTTCGAGAAAGCGTCGATGACCGTGCCGCGCACGCAGCCACTGGTCGTCGTGCCGGTCACGATGACGCTGTCGCAGCCAAGACCGATGAGGTAGCTGAGCAGCGGGGTGCCGTAGAAGGCGCTGGGCTTGTCTTTCTGGATCACGATGTCGCCGGGGCGCGGCGCGATCTCGGCGACGATGTCGTTGCCGATGCGCTGCGAGATCTCGGTTGGCTCCAGCACGCGGGCGTTCTTGCGCGCCCAGCCGCCAGCGTGGACCGAGTTAGGGCGCGGCAGCGCGTGGGTGTAGACGACGGGCACGCCCTTGTCGTGCGCCGCAGCGAGCAGCCGCTGCAAGTAGGGCATGGCCTCCCAGGCGGCCTCGCCGCAGCTATTGCGGAACTTCTTGATCGACTCGAGGATCGGCTCGGGCCGGTCGCCGCAGAAATCGTAGGTCACGTCGACCACGATGACCGCGGGGCGCTGGCCGAAGCCGCCTGTCTTGCCGTAGCCGGCCTCGGCGAACACGACCCGATCGCGCTCGGGCACCACGTCGTCCCAGATCCGCCCTGCCATCTCTCCTCCAGTGCGAGTGCTGAGTGCTGAGTCGCTCGGCACTGCCGCGGCGTGGCTCTATTATAGGCCAGCCGCTGGCGACGTCGCCGGCCAGGGACGCGAATAACGGCTGATTGCGGCGAATTGGGGTACACTACGGCCGACGGCCAGGGACGGCGCGGGCAGGCTGGCGTCGCCACCGCGCGCCGCCGCAACTGTCGAAGGAGGCGCCGCTATGACTACCCTGACAAGCTGGTACAGCGGTTTTCAGCCCCGTCAGGGGCAGCCGCGGACGTCGGCTCGCCAACCGTTCGACTGGCCGCCCGAGCTAGAGCACTTCCGGCAACTCGCCCGCGCCGGCATGGCCGAGCCGTTCACGGGCCTCACCACCAACGGAACAGTGCTCGAGGGCCTGTTTCCCGTCAAGGCGACTGGCGTGTCGACGCAGCGGCTGCGCGACGCGGCGCGAGCGTTCCTCGCCACGCTGACGCCGACGCAGCAGGCCGACGCCTGCTTCCGGCTGGACAGCCCGCTTTGGCGCGCGTGGAGCAACGTCCACCTGTATATCATGCGCCACGGCGCTTGCCTAGAGGACCTGAACGCGGCGCAGCGCGAGCTGGCGCTGGCGCTCGTGGCGGAGGCGCTGAGCGCGGAGGGCTTCGAGAGCGCGCGCAACGTGATGCGGCTCAACCACACGATCGGCGAGATCACGGGGAGCTGGGCCGACTTCGGCGAGTGGTATTATTGGCTGAGCTTCTTCGGCACCCCGTCGCCCACCGAGCCGTGGGGCTTCCAGCTCGACGGGCACCACCTGATCGTGAACTGCCTGGTGCTCGGTGACGAGGTCGCCCTCACACCCATGTTCATGGGCTCGGAGCCGGTCCTGGCCGAGACGGGCAAGTACCGCGGCACGCGCGTCTTCGAGGCGGAGGAGTCGAGCGGCATCGCGCTGATGCGCGCACTGACGGCCGCGCAGCGAGCGCGGGCCACCGTCGGGGCACAGGTGCTCCGCGAGGTGGCAGCGGGCCAGTTCAAGGACAACCTGGTGCAGCCTTACGAGGGCATCCGCTACGACGACCTGAGCGGCGAGCAGCAGGGGCTGCTGCGCGACGTGATCGAGGTGTACGTCGGCCGCCTGCGGCCCGAGTACGCGGCCGCCAAACGCGACGAGGTGCGGGCGCACCTCGCGGAGACGCACTTCGCCTGGCGCGGTGATAGCGACGCGAGCGGCGTGTTCTACTACCGCATCCATAGCCCGGTGCTGTGGATCGAGTTCGATCACCTGCCGGGCATCGCCCTGGACAACGACCAGCCATCCCGCAACCACATCCATACGGTGGTCCGGACGCCCAACGGCAACGACTACGGCAAGGACCTCCTGCGCCAGCACTACGCGCGCCACCACCGCAGCTGACCTGATCTTGGGCTGAGCTGGGCGACATTTGGGGGACGCCCTCACCCCGACCCTCTCCCAGGGGGAGAGGGGGTGGATGTTCTCACCCCGAGCCTCTCCCAGGGGGAGAGGGCGTAGGACGGGCTAGTCGTCGGGGAAGGTAAGGGTGGTGGTGAGGCCGGTAGCGCCGAGGCGGGTGTTGGGGAAAATGGCGCGCGCGGCCGGCAAGTAGTCGGCGGGGGCGGTCAGCGACGGGCTGAAGTGGGTGAGCCAGAGCGCGTCGACGCCACCGTCGCGGGCGATCGCCGCGGCCTCCGCGAACAGCATGTGTCGGTTCTCCAGCGCCTTCGGCAGGTCATCGGCCGCGCCGTACATCCCCTCGCAGATCAGCAGCCGCGCGTCGGCCACGAAGCCGGGCAGGGCCGCAGTGGGGCGCGTGTCGGTGACGAACGCGAGCTTCACGCCGGCGCGCGGCGCGCCGAGCACGGCGTCTGGCATGACGATGCGGCCCTCCCAGGTAACTGTCTCGCCCCGTTGTAGGCGGCCCCACAGGGGGAGCGGCAGGCCCAGCGCCCGCGCCCGCTCCGGCTCGAACGGACGCCCGCGGGGCCGCTCCAGCGTGTAGCTGAGGCATGGCAGGCTGTGCTCCACAGCCAGGCAGGCCACCTGGAGGGCGCCCAGGGCGAATCGTTCGCCCCCGCATAGCTCACGGCACACGACCTCGTAGGGGAGGCGCGGCGCGATCACCCGCAGGCCGGCGACGACGGCGGCCAGGCCGGGGGGGCCGAAGATGGTCAGCGGCTCGCTGCGCTCCGCGTTGCCCAGGGTGAGCAGCAGGCCGGGCAGGCCGCCGACATGGTCGCCGTGGAAGTGAGTAATGAAGATCGCGTCCACGGCGCGCAGGCCCCAGCCGGCCGCGCGCAGCGGGACCTGCGTGCCCTCGCCGCAGTCGAGCAAGAGCAGGCGGCCTTCGTGGCGGACGAGCACGCTGGAGAGCCACCGCCCCGGCAGCGGCATCGTGCCGCCCTCGCCTAACAGGTACACGTCAAGCATCTGTCGTCGGCCTCCCGCGGCGCCGCTCGTCGCGCGCGCCACCGGTAGTGTCTGCCTTTGGGGCCTCTGGCTACAATGCAATGAGCCTGGCTACGTAACACGCGTCGTCGGACACCGACGGGCCGGCGGGCAGGGCGCATTCCGCGCGCCGCGAGGAGACGAGCATGCTGAACTATTACGAGATCGAGCTGAGCCCGGAGGAGCGCCTGACCCAGCAGACGATCCGCGACTTCGTGGACAAGGAGGCCACGCCGCTGATGCCGGCCGCCTTCGAGGCGGGTCGCTTCCCACAAGAGCTGGTGCCGCGGCTCGCGGAGCTGGGCGTGCTGGGCGCCGACATTCCAGAGTATGGCGCGGGCTCGAGCTACATGACCTACGGCATCATCTGCCAGGAGCTAGAGCGCGCCGACTCGGGGCTGCGCAGCTTCGTCTCGGTGCAGACGTCGCTCGTCATGTTCCCCATCTACAGCTATGGCTCTCCCGAGCAGAAGCAGCGCTACTTGCCCGGCATGGCACGGGGCACGCTGCTCGGCTGCTTCGGCCTCACCGAGCCCGACCACGGCTCGGACCCGGCGGGCATGGAGACGCGGGCGGTGCGCGATGGCGGCGAGTGGGTGCTGAACGGCACGAAAATGTGGATCACGAACGGCACGCTGGCCGACGTGGCGCTAGTGTGGGCGCGCACCGACGAGGCGTGCGCGGCTTCCTGGTCGACACCGACCGCCGCGGGTTCCAGGCGCGCGAGGTACACCACAAGCTGTCGCTGCGCGCGTCGAACACGGCCGAGCTGCACCTGGAGGACTGTCGCGTGCCCGACAGCGCGGTCTTGCCGGGCGTGAAGGGCATGCGCGGGCCGCTGTCGTGCCTGAGCGAGGCGCGCTTCGGCATCGCCTGGGGGGTGCTCGGCGCG
Organism: Pseudomonadota bacterium; assembly: GCA_021325365.1. The sequence goes on along the minus strand of JAJPHF010000145.1, from coordinate 53,055 downwards.
GCGATGAGCTGCTACGAGACGGCGCTGGAGTACGCGAAGGTGCGCACGCAGTTCGACCGGCCGATCGCGGGCTTCCAGCTTACTCAGGCCAAGCTGGTGGACATGCTCACGGGCATCACCCAGGGGCAGCTCGTGGCCTGGCAGCTCGCGCGCCTCAAGGACACGCACCAGGCCCGCCCGCCGCACATCTCGCTGGCCAAGCGGGCGAACGTGGCGATGGCGCTCGGCGTGGCGCGCACGGCCCGCTCGGTCATGGGCGCGAACGGCATTAGCCTGGAGTACCCGGTGATTCGTCACCTGGCGAATCTGGAGACGGTGTACACGTACGAGGGAACGCACGAGATCCACACACTAACGGTGGGCAAGGATATCACGGGGCTGGACGCCTTCGGCGGCTAACCCGACCACCGGTCTATGGTGTAGGCTTGGGCTGGGCCGAGCCTGCACAAGAGTCCGCCCCGAGGATCAGGAGCGCACCCAGGTTGGGCCGAGCAACCGCTCGTACTCGTTGCGGAAGGCAGTATAGTCCTCGCAGGCGGCCGCTTCGAGCCCCGCGCGATCGATGATCGTGATGCGGCCACGGTTATACCGAATCAGCCCTCGGGCCTGGAGCGCCCCCGCCGCCACCGAGACGGTGGCGCGGCGCACGGCCAGCATACTGGCCAGCAGCTCCTGCGTGAGGGGCAGCTCGTCCGTGTCCATGCGATCGCGCGTCATGAGTAGCCACAGCGCCAGACGTTGCTCAGTAGTATGCACGACTTTGCAGGCGGCCGAGCGGCCGGTGCAGCCGAGCACTACGCCGGCATAACGGAGCAGCAGGTCGCGCACCGGGGCGCTATCCCGGAACGCCGCCCGCAGGTCCTCCACACGCAGGCGCAGGACGATGCAGTCGGTCTGGCACAGGACTTCGTATGGGCTCTGATCGATGCTGAGCAGCGAGCTGACTTCCACGAAGCCTTCGTTGCCTACGGTACCGACCTCGACCACGGTGCCATCTTCCATCACCATCATGAGAGACAGCACGCCGTCGAGAGGAAAATATACGTACTCCATTCGTTCGCGTAGCTCGATCAGGACGTGACGGCTCGCCAGAGCGAGCCGTGTGAGGCCAGGGAGCAGACGTTGTGATTCCTCGTCAAGCATGGCGGCCAAGAGTCGATTGTGACCGGGGTGATCCTGCGATGGATCCATGCCCACTCACCTCTGAGATTAAATGGCTGCGCGGTTCAACATGTCCCGTGCTTACATCCCCGCCTGCCGTGAGGGCAAGGCGCAGAAGCTGTAGCCTACCCCACGCTTGCTCAGAATATAGCGCGGATTGGAGGGATCTATCTCGATCTTGTGCCGCAAGTACATGACGTAGAGATGCACGTAATGCACTTCCTCGGAGTACTCCGGCCCCCATACTCGCGCCAGAATGTCCGCGAAGGACAACGTGTGCCCGGCATGCTGCACGAGATGGTAGAGCAAGCGGTATTCGGTGGGCCGTAGGGCCACCGGTTGATCCGCGACGGAGACTTGCTGCGTGGCGAAATCGATCCGTAGACGCTCGTCCACTATAAGCGACGCGTTGGACAAGCCTTGGCTGGCACGCGCCCGCCGCAAGATGGCGTCGATTCGCGCGATCAACTCAGTCGCGCTGAAGGGCCGGGTAACGTAATCGTCCGCGCCCATCTCCAGCGCACGGATCTTGGGGCGCTCGTCGGCTTGGGTGCTGACCGCAATGATCCCCGCGAGCGAAATCCGCCGGAGCTGGGCGAGGAGGGCAAAGCCATCGGTGCCGGGCAGATCCAGATCGACCAGCACGAGGTCGGGCAGCTGCGTGCGAACGCATTCCAGGGCCGACTCAGCATCCTGCGCGGTCAGCATGGCCAGCCCCTGGGGCTCGCCGGTGAGACGCAGATCATTCCACAGCGCCGGCTGGTGGCTGACCGCGAGAAGTCGCGCCTGGGGCGCTCGCATCGTGCTCTGTTACCTTCCAGACGTCCGTCTCGGGTCGCACGGCGGGCGAGGGCCGAGCTACCCAGCGGGTGGCTGGCCGAGATTCCAGGGTCGCCGTGGGACTGGCATCCTAGCGTACGCAGTCAGAATGGGCGGCGTCTGTACGGTGTCGTACACATTTCTCTGAGTCGGCAACCGCCGGGCACGGAATCTGCGCCAGCCGTCACGTAGCCTCGTGGCCACGCTACCCACGAGTCCGAGGGGGCCATGCTCGTGTCACACGAGCGCCCGGTGCCCGTACAGAACCGGCTGCTCGCCGCTCTGCCCGCGGAGGACTTCGAACGCCTTCGCCCCCATCTGGAAGTGGTCCGCTTATTGACCAGGCAGACCGTGTACAAGTCACGCGAGCCGATTACCCATCTCTACTTCCCGCAGATGTGCATGGTATCGCTAGTTGCGCTCGCTGATGGCAGCGCAACCGTGGAAGTCGCTACCGTGGGGAACGATGGGGTAGTGGGCCTGCCCATTTTCCTGGGCGCTGATCGCATCGTCGGCCAGGCCGTCTGCCAGATACCCGGTCCTGCCCTACGCATCGAGGCTGGGATCTTTCGTGAACAGATGGGTGTGGGAAGCCGACTGCACGCCCTCCTGCAAGCCTACACGCTCGCGCTGCTGACCCTGATTGCCCAAACTGCGGCCTGCAATCGCCTGCACTCCATGGCACAGCGCTGCGCGCGGTGGCTGCTCATGACGCACGACCGTGTGGGCGTGGAGGAGTTCCCGCTCACGCAAGAGTTTCTGGCCCAGATGCTCGGCGTCCGTCGCGCCAGCGTCACCGGGGCAGCCGGCGTCCTGCAGAAGGCGGGCTGGATCCAGTATCGACGGGGACAGATTACGGTAGTCGACCGGGCGGGCCTGGAGACGGCTTGCTGCGAATGCTATCGCATCATCACCGACGAGTTCGACCGACTATTCGCTGGCGTGTAGCGAAAGTCTCAGGCAGCCGGCGCGCGATCGTCGCGGGGGAGGCGGCATGTCGTGCGCGCAACCCTCTCGGAGATCTCCAATCCGGGCTTGCACATCGCGTCACCTGTGGCCGATCCACCGCTGCCTAGCGCTTCCCTCTACCGTCATCGGCGCGTGAGGCAGCCGCGACCAGGGGGCCACGCGGGCCGCTCCCAGCCCGGCATCCACTCGGGCCGCGCGATTTGACGGGCGGCCGGACCTCCTGGTAGACAAGCCACCCTGCCCTTCTGTGGATCTCTGGGCGTCGTCGCGCAGTGACGACCGATGACGGTCCGCGCACCGGCCCGCTGCCGCGCCTGCGGGGGTAACCTCTACCTGGAACCCGATCTGGTGGAGGCGCTGGCCGACCTGGTCTGCTTGTAGTGCTCGCGCTGCTTCCGACACGGGCGCGGCCCCGGCTACGGCCCTACCCTGCGGCTTCAGCCGGCCCGCCACGCATGCGTTGGGGCAACCGGGTCCCCAGGCGGAGGAGCCGTCGTAGGAGAGCACGCCGCGCGGACTCAAGCATCCTCGGCCTGAGCCGCGGCGATGGCGGCGTCGAGCGCGGCGATGGCGTCAAACTCTTCGGCCGCGAGCTTGTAGGCGCGCTGCAAGTAGAGATCGGCCAGGCGCTGGCCGCGCGGCCCGGGGCAGCGTGCCGCGACGATCAGCTCGTCAACGCGATACTTGGCTGCCAGGTGACGCCCAACGCGCTCCATGGCCTGGACGGCTTCGGCAATGCCCGCCTGGTCCCCGCCTTCGACAGCGTAGCGAAGCTGGCCGGTGCGACGCGCCAGGTCACCTAGACGGTCGCGGTCGCTCAGCAGGCTCAGTAGTAGGTCGTCGGCGTCCAGCTCGGGCAGCGATGGCGGCTCCTCCAAGATGGGGGGGGCGCTTTCGAGGTAGGTCTGATAGCGATCGGCGTAGGCCTGGGCGGCCTCGGTGGCCGCGAACAGGAGCTGTTCGGGGCCAGTGCCGGCGACCCGGCCCGCGTCCACGAGATCGTCGTCGCGCAGCCGGGCCAGCCGCTCCAGGGTAGCGCGGCTCTCGCACGGCTCGGGCAGCGGCGGCAAGGGCATAGCGGTATTCTGCGGCAACGCCAGGCCCGGCATCTGTGCCGTAAACATCGAGGGCAGGTATTTGCCGAGCTCGATCGCGATAGGCGGCACGATGACGTAGGTGGCGAGCAGGCGGCCGTCTGGCGCGTGGAAGTACACCAGCGCATGTCCCCGTGGGGTCGCGGCGTCGCCTAGCTCGAAGGTGAGGTCCATGGTTTCATTATAGGTCGCGGCGCGCACCCCAGCAGCAGCCGGGCAATTCTTGACACTCTCGCGGACAGCGGTGTACCTTTGGCGCGCTGCCTGCACGCGGCGGCCGGGGCTCGGCTGGCCGGCGCGGGCAGTCACAAGCGGGAGCGGAGGACACATGTGGGGTGGCACGCGATTTGGCTGGGCGCTAGTCATCCTGCTGCTGTGGCCAGCGGCCGCAGGTTGTAGCGGCGCAGCGCCGCCGAGCGTCGCCCCGACCGCCGGGCCGGCCGCGGCGGCCGCCGCAGCCACGCCTGTTCCCACGCCGGGCGCGATGCGCTTCCGGGTAGCCGCGACCCAGCCGGCCGCCGTCGCCGCGCACTTGCTGCCCTACTGGGTAGGAATCGATACGGGCCTCTTCCGGGAACAGGGCCTGGGCGTCGAGCTGGTGACGATGCAGAGCGACCAGATGGCGCTGACCGCCGCGGCCAACGGCGAGGTCGACGTCGTGCTCAGCACGCCCAGCCCCACGCTGCTCGCCATAATCGCCAGCGGCATGGACGGCGTGATAATTGGCGCCACCCACAACGCCTTCGATCAACGCCTGCTAGCGGCGAGCGACATCCAGTCGCCCGACGACTTGCGGGGCAAATCGGCGTTAATTAGCGCCCAGGGGACGCTCAACGATTTCCAGACGCGGGAAGCGCTCCAGCGGATCGGCATCGACCCAGACAAGGAGCTGGCCGGCTGGTGGATGGGAGCGAACCAGGCTGAGCGCGTAAAGAACCTCCGGCTGGGCAACGGTCAGACAACCGTGGTCCCCCTTCCGCTGAGCGCGACCCTAGTGGCCGAGGGGTTCACGGATTTCGGCGACCTGAGCGCAGGACCGCCCTGGCCAGGCGTCGCCATGATCATGAGTCGGCGCATCTACTCCGCGCGCTTGGACTACGTGCAGCGCTTCCTGAAGGGGCTGCTCGCCAGCATCCAGCGGACCAAAGCCGATCCGGATACCGCGAAGCAGATACTTGCACAGTACACGAAGATCGAGGATCCAGACGCTCTGGATGAAGCGTACGACGTCTACGGCAATCGTCTGCTCGAGCGCGTGCCATATCTCTCGGTCGACGGGCTCCAGCGCGCCGTGGACTTCGCGGCCGAGACACGCTTCCACACGCGCCCGATCAAGACGAGCGACCTCGTCGACCAAACCGCCCTGCAGCGGCTGGAGAGCAGCGGTTACGTCGACCAGCTCTATCGCTGAGACGGCGGCTCCGCCCGAGGGGCTCTCACGGGGCCTGACGGCCGCTCAGGCCGCGGTTGCCAGCGGCTCTTCAGCAAACGGGCCCGACGACGGGCCGGCAACAGCGTGCTCCAGGCGGCCTTGCTCGGCGAGCCAGCGCAGGAAGCGCAAGCACGCGAAGTTCACGGGACGCTCGCTATCACGGAACATCTTCAGGTCGCCATCGAAGCTTTTCGCGTTCTGCATCGTCGTCCTCCTCCAGGGGTGCCGCGATCTTCTGACTCGAGGATCGCCGTGATCTTCTATACAAGTAGTGTGCCACCGCCTCTCGGTCGTCACAGTAACGCGACTTACAGTACTGTCGTGAACTGGGTTACAGGAGAGCGCCCGAACGGCCCCCGATGCTGCGTGGAGGCCGCGTCTGAAGGACTCCGCCAGGCCAGCGGGGCTGCCTGCTGGGGCGACGCGCCGGTGGGGCCCCGGGCGGAGGGCTAGCGAGCAGGACAGCGGACGACGACGTTCTTGCTGATGATTTCGGCCTCGGCCCAGGTGAAGACTTGCTGCAGGCGGTGCAGGCGGCGCGCGGTACGCCGGTCACGGAACAGGTTGAAGACGGCCAGCCCGCCCGGCGCGAGGAGCCGCTTGATGCCGCGCAGGACCGGGCGAGCCAGTACGCCGCGCTCTAGCTCGGCGCCGCGGTAGAGGTCGACGCACACATAGTCGAAGCGCTCGGCGCAGGCGGCGACGTACGCTAGTGCGTCGCCCTCCACGACGGTGAGCGAGGGCAGATCGAGGCCGAACTCGGCGCGGGCTAGCGCCAGCACTTCCGGATCGGCGTCGACGCCGATCATGGGCACGGGCCCGAAGCGGCGCACGAGCAGATGGGCGATGGTGCCGCCGCCCAGCCCGAGCAGTAGCGCGCGCCGGGGCCGCACGTCGGGCAGCATGCTCGGCCAGTAGCCAGGGCCCAGGTGGGGGCCGTCGACGGCGACGGATTGCACCACGCCGTCGACCAGGAGGGCGCGCTGGCCCTCGTCCTCCGCCACTCGCACCCGCGGGCCATCTGCTGCCCGGTGACCCTGCGGCGGCATAGCTGGCCTCCCAGGCGACGTCGCTGCTTCAGGATGCCGCGCACCACCCGCCGGGCACAAGCTATTGCGCGGCGCCTCAGCACGACACCGATATCAGACGATTGACGCCCCCGGAAGCGCCCGCTATGATGGCAGCAAGCTCACCAGGCACTCCTGACCCTAGGGCGTTGCACCTCGTTGCACAGCAGGCGAGCATGAAAACACCCATGAGGAGGCGGGGGATGAGGCCGGCGCTTTCCCTACTGACGGCGCTCGGACTAACGGTGACAATGGTCGGGGCGCCCGCGGCCCTGGCGGAAGGCACCGCGACAGACGCACCGGCGGCGATCCTGGCGCAAGGCACGGGCGGTGACCGTGGAGGAGATCGCGGGGGCGACCGTGGAGAGGACGGCGGCATGCAGAGCGCGCCAGCGGCCCGCCCTCCCGTTGCTCGCGCGCGGCTGACGAGCACGGAGTTCCCGTTCATCCGTGGCGACGTGTTGATGCGGCAGACGGGCCCCAATCAGACGGCGGTCATCGTGACCGTGTACGGTCTGCCGCCGGGGAGCGAGCACGTGAACCACATCCACAACGGCTCCTGCACCGGCAACATCCTGTTCCCGCTGGAGCGGCTGGTGGCTGACGATAATGGGGTGGCGCGGTCCGTGAGCAGCGTGCCCGGGGCGATCAATCCGGATACTTGGTGGGTGAACGTCCACGCGGGCTACGCGCTGCCGAGCACTGGCATCACCTGCGGGCAAGTGGAGAGCCCACCGGCGCCACGCCCGCGTCCCAACAACGCGCCCGGTCCGCGGCCGGACGGCGGCGACCGTCCCGCCCCTGCCCCGTCGGCGCCGGGTGGCAGCCCCGAACGCCAGTAAATCCGGGACCGTACGCACTTGTAGGCCCGCCGGTTTGCCGGCGGGCCTACAGCGTTTTGGAGGGGTAGGGGCAGAGGGCGTTTACTGGGCAGAGGGCGCAGCGAGGGCGCGGCGCCTTGCAGATGCGGCGGCCGTGCCAGATCAGGTTGACGTGGAAGCGGTAGACCTCCTCGGGCGGCACGAGGCGCTCGAGCTGCTCGTGGGCGGCCTCGGCCGAGGTGCCCGGCGGGATCAGGCCCAGCCGGCCGGCGACGCGGTGGACGTGGGTATCGACGGGCATGGCGGGCTTGTCGAGGCTGAACAGCAGCACACACGCGGCCGACTTGGGCCCGACCCCGTCCAGGCCGCGCAGAAACGCCCGCGCCTCGTCCAGCGAGAGGGCGTCCAGGAAGTCGAGGCTCAACTCGCCGCGCGCTTCCAGGACCTGAGTGAGGATGCGCTGGATGCGCGCGGCCTTGATGACGGCCAGGCCGCCACTGCGAATCGCGTCGGCCACCGCGGCCGTGGGCGCCTGGCGCACGCTCTCCCAGTCGGCGAAGCGGGCGCGCAGACTCTCGAAGGCGCGCTCGGAGTTGACGTCCGAGGTGTGCTGGGAGAGCACGACGGCGATCAGCTCGCTGAGCGGGTCGATACGGCTCTCAGGGTGGGTGGGCGTGTCGTAGCACTCGGTCAGAAGAGTGTTGATGGCGAGGGCGCGGCGGCGCAGGGCAGCGGATGGCTTGGGCGCGGCAGGGCGCGCTCGGGGACTCGCCGCCGCGGCGGGCGCCCGCCGGGCTACCACCGCCGGCCCTCGAACACCATCTCGTCTAGCTCGGCGAAGTAGCGGTCGCGCAGGCGGATGCCGATGGCGACGCCGCGCCGCACGAGCGCCTGGGCCTCAGGCGTGGTAGCGTAGCGCGCGAGCAGCACCAGTGGGTAGTCGCCGTGGCCCTGCTCTTCCTCGCCGATGCGGCGATAGGGCTCCTTGATCCACTCGGGCACGCTCGGGGCGTCGAGGGCCTTGCGGATGAGATAACTGGCCAGCACCTCGCCGGCGAGCGGGAAGGCGGCCAGCCGCTCGACGGTGCTCGTCAGCCCTTCCAGCGTGTTGAATAGCGCGACCTGGGCGGGCGGCGGCGCGTAGGCGAACGGGTCGCGGCCGCGCGCCTCGAGCTGGCGGATGAGCAGCGCGGCGTGGCCCATCTCCTCGTGGGCGTTCTCAGCGGCGAGCCGCTTGACCTCCAGCTCGGGAAGGCTGCGCAGCCAGCCCCCGTAGACCTCGGCAGCACGAATCTCATTGTGCAAGCGGCTCTGCAGCACGAGCAGCCGCTGGTCATCGGTGGCGAGCGGGACGTAGCTATAGGCGGGCAGGTGGTCGTCCAGGGTACGGCAGTAGGCCTCCACTTCAGCCCGCATCGCGGCCACGAACGCATCGGGGCTCGTCGCGGTGGCGGTCATCATGCTCTCCAGCGCGCGGAGTTCAAGTCCATCATACCCTGTGCCGGCCCTCGAGCTGACGCCCCCGTACTCGCACCGACAACGGGCGACGGCTGTTGTAACAGGGGAGCGCGGAGGAGCCACACAGCCACTATACTCACTCGGGGAGCGGAGGGGTGATGGCGCCGTGGATGTGGGTGCTACTGGCGGTGGGCGGCGCGTCCCTAGTGGCGCGGCTGCTCGGCGCGCCACCGCTCGTCGTCTTCGCGCTCTCCGCCGCCGGCATCATCCCCATGGCCGGCCTGATCGGCCGCGCGACCGAGGACCTGGCGCACCACATCGGCCCGAAATTCGGGGGGCTGCTGAACGCAACGTTCGGCAACGCGGCCGAGCTGATCATCGCCGGCCTGGCGCTACGCGAGGGACTGTTGCCACTCGTGAAGGCGTCGATCACCGGCTCGATCATCGGCAACTCGCTGTTCGTGCTGGGCACGGGTGTTCTCGTCGGCGGGCTGCGGCACGGCACGCAACGCTTCGACGCGCGCGAGGCCAGCCGCAACTCGACGATGATGTTGATCGCCGTCGCCTCGCTGGTGCTGCCGGCGACCTTCGCGGCCGTAGCGCCCAGCGAGGTAGCCGTCGAGGAGGTTAGCGCCGCAGTCGCCGTGCTGCTGCTCGTCGTCTACGCGGCCTACGTGGCCTATAGCCTCACCCCAGCGGGCCACATCGACCTGGACGAAGAGATTGGCACCCACGTGGACGAGGAGGAGCGCGCACCCTGGTCGCGGCAGGTGGCGCTGCTGGTGCTGGTGGCGGCCACGGTCGGCACGGTGGTCCTGGCCGAGACGCTGGTCGCCACGGTCGAGGCGGCTACCCACGCGCTCGGGCTGTCGCAGTTCTTCGTCGGCCTGATCGTGGTGCCGATCGTGGGCAACATCGCCGAGCACTTCAGCGCCGTCCAACTGGCCGCGAAGAACAAGATGGAGACGGCGCTGGCCATCGCCGCCGGCTCGTCCACACAGATCGCCCTGCTGGTCGGGCCGCTGCTCGTGCTGCTCGGCCTGATCGGCGGCCATTGGCTCACGCTAGTGTTCCACCCGCTGGAGATCGTCGCGGTGGCGGTCGCGACGTTCGTCTTCGCTATCGTCAGCATCGACGGGGAGACGAACTGGCTGGAAGGAGTCCAGCTCCTCGCGCTCTATCTCATGCTGGCGATCGTCTTCTACTTCCTGCCGCTGCCAGCGGTCAGCCAGTAGAGCACAGCCGCCTGCTGGCGCCAGTCGCACATAATTGGCGACCGCCGACTGGCGGAACCGATAGAGTAAAGTAATCTGTGGAGGCGGCGGGCTCCGACACCCTCTGCGGCTCAGGGCTGGCGCTCGATCGCAACGGAATGACGGCTGACTACCGAGGGCTAATATGCTACGAATCACCGGGCGCACCTGGGGCATCACGCTACTCGTCGGGCTGCTAGGGGCGTTGCTGGGCTTCGGCATGGACTTGGCGCTGCACACCGAGGGCTGGGCCATCGTCGTGGCGAGCATGGGGCTGTGCACGGGCGCGGCCTTCGCGGGAGCGCTCGCCACGCCACAGCCGCGCCTGGCGACGGCGGAGGCTGGACCGGACGCCGACGCGAGCGCCACCGCTCCCGAGCCGCCGACGGAGTAGTGGATGCGATCGCCCTCAAGCTCCCCCAGCAACCTCACACCCGGCCGCGTGGTGCGCAGCATGGCGCTGGCCATCATCGCCGCGTACTTGCTGGGCGTGCTGACGGCTGAGCCGGTGCGCCGCGTGCTCGAGCCGAGCGCCGGCCGGTCCGATATGGCGCTGGTCAGCGAGGCGTACCAGCTCGTCGAGCAGCACTACGTCGACAAGTCGGCGGTCAAGCCGCAGGAGATGGCGTATGCTGCCATCCGCGCGATGCTCGATACGCTGGGCGACCGAAGCCACACCCAATTTCTGACGAAGACCGAGCGCGACTTCCAGCAGGCCAGCCTGCAAGGCCACTTCGGGGGTATCGGCGCGGAGATCTCGACACAGGGCGATCGGCCGGTGATTGTGGCGCCGATGGACGGCTCGCCGGCCCAGCGCGCGGGTATTCGGCCCGGCGACGTGATCTTGGCGGTGGACGGTGAGGACACCGCCAAGATGCCGCTGGAGCAGCTCATCCTGAAGGTACGCGGGCCAACGGGGCAGCCCGTACGGCTGAGCATTCAGCACCAGGGCGAGGACACGCCAACCGACCTGACGATCACGCGCGAGCAGATCCAGCTCCGCAGCGTGACCTCGCGCTACTTCGAGGACCAGGGCATTCTGCACCTACGCTTGAGCCAGTTCGCACAGGGCGGAGCCAGCGCCATCCGCCAGGCGATCGAGGAGGCGCGGCCGCAGGGCCTGCGCGGCATCATCATGGATGTGCGGAACAACCCGGGCGGCCTGCTGGACCAGGCCGTGGACGTGACCAGCCAGTTCCTTGGCGAGGGCAACGTCCTGCTCGAACAGGACCGCGACGGCAACCGAAAGCCATTCCCGGTCAAGGCGGGCGGGGCGGCGACCGACGTGCCGCTAGTCGTGCTCGTCAATCACGGCTCGGCTAGCTCGGCCGAAGTGTTCGCCGGCGCCATTCAGGACTACAAGCGGGCACCGATCGTGGGCGCGACCACCTTCGGCACCGGCACCGTGCTTTCGAGCTGGGAGCTGCGGGACGGCTCGTCGCTGCTGCTGGGCTTCGCTTACTGGCTAACGCCGGACGGGCGGATGATTCGCGACAACGGGATCACGCCCGACGTGGCGATCGACATGTCACCCGACGTGCTGCCGCTGACGCCCGACCGGGAAGCCGACCTGTCGCTGGATGAGATCACGGCACAGGACCCGCAGCTCGCAGCCGCCTTCCAGATCCTGCAAGGCGAGACACCTACTCCCCAGGCGCCTGCGGCGGGGAGCTAGTATCTGGTGCCGACGCGGCGCTGGGACGACGAGCGCCGCCCCGTCGCTCCCGCCGGCCTGCCAGCGCGGCCGGGCTAGGCCGGCCAGGCCGGCGGGGTGTTGCGCGGGCGGTCGGGGGGCCGAGTGGGGTCGGGATCGAGCCGCAGGAAGCGCCGCACGTCCGCGCGGCTGAGCATACCGACCAGCGCGCCGTTGCGAACGACGGGCAACTGGTTCACGCCCCGCTCCTCCAAGCGCGCTGCCGCCTCCTGCAAGCTGTTCTCTGGTCCAACGACGGCAAGGCTTGCCGCTGGCGTCATGATCGCTCGCAGCGGCGTGCCGAGCCAGCGGTCCGGCGGCACCCGCTGCACGTCCGACACGCTCACCAACCCGACGATCTGCCCGCCCTCGGTCACGACGACGGCGCGCACCTCACGGCCAAGGAGATGGCGGGAGACGAGGTCGGCAATGGAGAGATCGGCCGGCACCGTCAGGGCCGGCGTGCGCATCGCCACGGCAACCTGCTGAGGCAGCGGCGGGAAGAGGACCTGGCGGTAGCTCGCCCGGGCGGCGTTCAACAGGAACCAGCCGATGAACGCCAGCCAAACGCCGTTTAGCCACTCGCCCTGCCAGGCCAGGATCCCGCCGACGACGATGAACAGGCAGGCGATGGCCTGCCCGATGCGGGCGGCGATCCAGGTGGCACGCCGCATATCGTGGGTGATGGCCCAGACGAGCGAGCGTAGGACGCGACCGCCGTCGAGTGGGAAGCCCGGCACGAGGTTGAAGATGGCGAGCAGCAGGTTCACGTAGGCCAGGTACGAGAGCACACCTGCCACCGGCGTGCGGCCGCTGGGGAGCAGGTGCAGCACGAGCCAGGCGGTGGCGCCGATCACGAAGCTGGTCAGGGGGCCGACGATCGCCATCCAGAACTCGTCGGCGGGCCGCTTCGCCTCGCCGTGCAGGTTGGTGACGCCGCCGAAGATGAACAGGGTGATGCCCGACACAGGCATGCCGCGCGCGCGGGCCACCACGGAGTGGCTCAGCTCGTGGAGGAGCACGCACACGAAGAGCAGCAGCGCGGCGATAGTGCCGACCACCCAGTAGGTGCCCTGGCCCCAGCGCGGATAGGTCGACGGGAACACGTTGCCCGCGAGCGACCAGGTGACCAGGGCAAAGGCGAGCAGCCAGGTCGCGTGGATGCTGATCTCGATGCCGGCGATCCGCCCCAGACGGAGCGCGCCTTCCATGCCTGGCCTCCTGGCGCGCTCCGTCTGGGTGAGCAGCGCTCGCCCATATGATAGCGGGCCGCATCGCCATTCGCGTGGTTCGTGCGTCGCTCGGCGCAAGCGACCCTGTTATACTTGCGCCCGAACCACGGCCCCGACCCGGCACCAGTCACGCCTACCGCTGTCGTTTGCCGTGCGGTGGCGCGCGCCGCGGACGGATCGCACGAAGGAGGCTAGTTGCCCCCGCATCGACCGACTCGCCCGTTCCTGGCCCTGCTAGCGTTACTGTGCGTGCTGCCCGCGCTCAGCCACAGCGCGGCGCCCGCCGGCGCGCAAGACGCGCCGGCCGACGCGGCCGACGACTGGCGGGCGTACCTCGTGACGCCGGGGCCGACGCGCTTCGAGCCGCTGGAGCCGCTACCGCCCGTCGAGACGACCGACCCCCGCTTCGGGCTAGTGGAGGCGTACCGCATCGCCGAGGGTGGGCAGGGGTGGGCGCTGGGCGCGCGGCACGAGCGCATCGCCTTCTGGTGGAGCGGGCTGCAGGCCGAACCCGATGGGCCGTTCAACCCCTACTACTTCGCGCCCGCGCTGCTGAACCGGGAGCGCGAGCAGGGCTTCACGATCCTTGGCCTGCTGATGAGCACGCCGGCCTGGGCCGCGGCGAACTCGGCCGATGCCGAGCGGGCGGTGCCGCGCAACCTCGAACTGCCCTGGGACGACCCGCAGAACTACTGGGGGCGCTTCGCCGAGCAGATGGCGCGCGACTACGCGGGCCAGATCGACGACTGGATCGTCTGGAACGAGCCCGACATCCAGCCCGACGACCCGAGCGCCGCGTACTACGCCTGGGCCGGCAGCGTCGAGGACTACTACCAACTGCTGCGCGTCGCCTACCGGGCGATCAAGGCCGGCAATCCGCAGGCGACCGTGCATCTCGCGGGGCTCACCTACTGGGCTGACCGTGAGGCCAACCGCCCGCAGTTCTTCGAGCGCCTGCTGGACCTGATAGCCGCCGACCCGTCGGCGCCCGAGAACGACTACTACTTCGACGTGGCCACCCTGCACCTGTACACCGACCCACGCGGGCTGTATGACGTGCCGCGGCTCTACCGCGACCTGATGCGAGCCCGCGGCATCGACAAGCCAGTCTGGGTCAACGAGACGAACGTCATCCCCTGGGACGATCCGACGAACCGCGGCACCGGCTACGACGTCCCCGCAGGCAAGCGCTGCACGCTGGCCGACCAGGCATCGTACCTGCTGCAAGCGTTCAGCCTGGGCGTGGCGGGCGATGCCAAGCGGATCAGCGTGTACAAGGCGGAGGACGGCAAGGGCGCAGCGTTCAACGGCGACGTGGACGCCGTGGAGCGTGCGGCGCTGGTGCGCGAGGACGGCTCGCTGCGGCCCGCCTACCTGGCGTACCAGACGGCGGTCCGCTACCTCCACGACGCCCAGGCGGCGCAGTACTTCCGTGGCCCGACGGCCGAGGCGGTAGTCGTGGACCGGCCAGAGGGGCAGCGCGTGACGGCGCTGTGGGACGCGGCACCACGGCCCGTGGCGGCGCGGCTCGCGGCGAGCGGCACGCGGGCGGAGCTAGTCGACGCGGCAGGGCAAGTGCGGCCGTTAGAGGCCGCTCCGGACGGCGCCTACGCCATCGCGCTTCCGCCCGCCACGTGCAACACCGACCTGGCCGACCCCGCCCGCTACCTCATGGGCGGCGAGACCTACCTCGTCGTCGAGTACGACGTGCCGGCAGACCGCGCACCTCAGGCGCCCACTGCCGAGGCCATGCCCGAGGATTAGACCCCGCGCCGTCTCGGCGGGGTCGGTCGAGACGACCAGGCGGCCGGGACGGACGCACCCCGTCGGTTCGCTCGCCACGGAAGCGGGTGCCCGGTCCGTCACTCGGGCGACGGGCGGGGTAGCTCCTGCTCCCAGGCGGCAGCGAGGTCTTCGAGGGAGTGCCCGAAGGCCGCAACGTAGTCGGCGTGGTCCTCGGCGGCGGGCGGCAGCTTGAGGGCCTCGCCGAAGCGGTCCCAGCCGTAGTGACGCGCGAGGAAGTCGACGAACGAGGACCATGCCGAGTAGTACACGTCGCGCTCGGCGGCAACGAGGCAGCCCTCGTGAGGCTCTGCTAGCGGCGCGACGGCGTTCGATGCGAGGAGGTCGGCCGCGGCCTGGTCCATCGAGCGCCACCCGCGCCAGGCAAGCCAGTAGGGCTCGGCGGCCCAGGTGGCGACGCCCTCGCTCAGGCGGCGGTCGTCGCCCAGCGCGCCCCAGCGGTCGAGCGTCAGCTGGTGGCCGAGCTCGTGGGCGAGGAACGCGGGCAGGGCCTGCGGGTCGAGCGTCGCGGGACCGGCGAAGACGACGATGCGGCGCCGTGTGGGAAGCGCGGCGGCCCGCGGGTCGCACGGGCCCGGCGCCTGATCGGCGGGCACGAGGATGAAGCGCACGCGGTCGGCAAGCGGCGTTGCCATGCGCTCCTCCACCGTGGGCAGCACTGTCTCCGCCGTGTCGGCCACCTGGCCTGCGGCGGCGGCCAGCGTCTGATCGCGGGGGATCCAGACATCGAAGTGGGCGGTGGTCGCGACCTGCACGTCGTCGCGCAACCGCGCCCAGGCGGGGCCCCGCTCGTCGCCGGGCTGGTCGGGTCGCTGCGCCGCGGTCTGCGCGGGCCTTGCCAGGGCCACGCCGCTGAGTACCATGAGCACGAGCAGGAGGCGCCACACCCCGCGCGCGCCTAGTGCCCGCTCTCGCCCCGCCATTCGTCGCGTTATGCAGACTTGGCCCCGCATGTTGCCTCCCGCTGGGTGGCCCTGCCGCACGGCCCATGCCAGGTCGCGCGGGCCGCTATCGCTCTTGACCAAGACGATAGCACGACCGAGCGCACCTTTGGCGCCGCCGCGCGGCAGGTCAGACGCCAACGCTCCGCGGGAGCAGCCGCGTACGCCATCATCGTGTTCCGGCAGCGGGAATGGGTGGGCGGCTGCTCGACACCGTGGTACACTGCGCCATCACCCGCGCTCGAGGAGGTGCGCCATGGCACGTAGCGTCATCCAACCGCCGGGCCGGCCCGATCCGCGGCCGCGCTATTCGCACGCTTGGAAGGTCGGCAACACGATCTACGTCGCGGGCCAGCTCGCTACTGACGCGAGCGGCAAGCTCGTCGGGGCCAACGACATGCGGGCGCAAACCCGCCAGGCGTTCGAGAACCTGGCCGCGGTCCTGGAAGCCGCGGGCGCCAGCATGCGGGACGTGGTCAAGACGACCGTGTTCATCACCGACATGCGCCACCGTGACGCGTACAGCGAGGTACGCCAGCAGTTCTACACGTCCGACCCGCCGGCCAGCACGCTGGTGCAGGTGGTCGCCCTGGCCGAGCCCGGCGCGCTCATCGAGATCGAGGCTGTCGCGGTCGTCGACTAAGCTGCCGGCCCAGGTTGGGGTGTAGGTTTGGCTACGCCAAACCTACACCCCAACTCTGGCCGAGCGCTTAGGCGCATGGCCCGGGTCGGAGGGTCGGTTGGGCGTGTGCAGACAGATACTCCGACCCGGCGCATGCGCCTGAGATAGTTGGCGGCGGCGCCCGGATCGTCGGGACAGGCACCAGGCCGCGCGGCCGCTCCACCGCGCCAAAAATTCACCGGGCTTGGCGTGGTCGCTATAATGGCGGGACGCGCGGCCGCTGGCGGGCGGTCCGAGCGTGGCGTTAGCGCGGGCCGGCCGACGGGCGCGGCCGGCTGCAGTGGCAGAGAAGCAAATCAGGCGGCTAGGGCGCGCGGGAGGCGTTTTCGGACGAGCCGACCGCGGCCGAGCCGTGGCTCGAGCTAGGCACAAGGGGAGAAACGATGGCGCGAGGGGCGCGTGGCGCGCTGGCGGTGGCGATCCTAGGGCTGGTGCTCGCCCTATCGGGCTGTTTCGGCGGCGCGGGCGCCCCGCCGACGCCAACGCCCCCGCCCACGACTGCCCCGCTCCCGACGGTGCCGCGGCCGGCGCTCGACACGCCGGTGGCGGCCCAGGCCAGCGCGGCACCCAGCAACTCGGCCGTTCACGTCGTGCAGGCCGGGGAAACGCTCGGCCAGATCGCGCTGCGGTACTACGGCGACGCGAACCGCTGGCAGGTGATCTACGATGCGAACCGCGGCCAGCTCTCTAGCCCGAGCGCGCTAGCGGTGAACATGCGTCTCACTATCCCGCCGCTCAGCGCCGCCACCACCACCCCAGCCACCCCGACGTCCGCTCCGCGGTAGCCGCGCCCCGCGACCGAGCTGACACGCGACGGGCGCGTGGCGTCGGCCGCTCGGTAGCCCCCCGCGCCCGGCCGCCTCTATAATGCGTCCGCACCTCGTTGCGTCTGCCCCACTGGCCCATCGTCGCGCCAAGGGTAGCGCCGGCCCCGCCGAAAGGCGACAGGGACGCTGGGACAGGAGTCGCTCACAACACCTCATGGAGACCATCACCAGCCCGTCACGGCGGGACCCGCTCTGGCTGGTCGCCTACGCGCTGCTCGGCGTGCTCGCCGCCGCCTGCGGCACGGCGCGCGGGGGCAGCAACGCCACGCCGACCCTGATCTCACAGCCCACGCCTGACCGCACGGTCGACGCCGTCGTGCGCGGCCTAGTGACGGTACCGCCGCTGGGGACGCTGCTCCCGGGGACGCCGGGTACGGCCGCCGCCACGCCGGCGCTGAGCACGAGTCCGAGCCGCACGGCGCCGCCGGGCGTTGCGCCGGGCGCCGCGCCGTTCGTGGCGCCCGCCGTCCTCGCCACGGCCACGCCGCCCCCGCGGGCCACCATACCAGCGGCCGTACCGCGGTTGGCCACCGCGACACCGGCGCCGACGCGCGCCCCCGCGCTGCCGGCCCCCACGGCCGCGGCGCCCGCTCCCGCGCCCACGCTTGTGCCGACGCGCGCCGTGGTACAGCCGACGGCACCAGCGCCGACGCGGGCTGTGGCGCCCGCTCCCGCGCCCACGGCGCCGCGCCCAGCGCCCACGGCCGTACGGCCCGCGCCGACGGCGGCCCGCCCGGCGGCCCCGGCCGCGCCGCTGCCCACCTTCGGCCGGGGCGGGAGCACGAGCTGAACGCTCAGCCGCGCGGCGCCCCGCTGGCGGTCTTGCCCTTGGCGCGCGCCTGCCGCGCCGCGGGCGGCTCGGTTTCGCCCGCGAAGTACCGCTCCAGGTGGGCCACAGCGTCCGCGGGGGTGGCCGCGAAGGTGAGCAGCGCCAGGTCGGAGGCGCGCACGGCGGAGTAGCGGGGCAGCGCCCGCAAGGCGGCGCGCCAGCCGGGGCCAAGTAGGATGATCGGCTTGTAGGGAAAGGTTTGCAGCTCCAGCAGGTTCCAGATAAGCACGATCTCCAGCAGGGTGCCGACGCCGCCGCGCAGGGCGACGTAGGCGTCGCCGCGAGTGGCAAGCTGCTCCAGCCGCGCGAACAGCGTGGCGGTGCTGATCTCCTCGTCGATCCAGCGGTTCGGGCTGCGCCACGACAGCGCCTCGACGGTGACGCCAATGGTGCGGCCGCCGCCGTCCTTGGCGCCGCGCGAGACGGCGGCCATAGTACCATCGTAGCCGCCGTTGCAGACGGCGTAGCCACGCTGGGCGAGGAGACGTCCCAGCTCGTAGGCGTCGCGGTACTCGGGGCTGTCCTCGGTCGCCCGCGAGCCGCCAAAGACCGATACCACGCGCCCCGCGGGGCGGTCGCTCGCTGCCATCACTCGCTCCTGCGGCCGCCCCGCGGGGCGCGTCTCCGTCGACGCGGGTCCCGAAGGGGCCGTGCGCTGTCTAGGGTGGGTTCAGGGTGCGCTTGCCGCGGTGGACCTGGCGGGGCGGGGCTCTGGCTGTGCGCGCTGGCCACGGTCGGCGGCGGCGGCCCCTTGCCGACCGCCGCCACCACGTTCACCGCCGGCTTCCTGACCGCGGGCGGGATCTTCCCGTTGGTCAAGTGCGCGGCACGGTAGCCGGCACCAGACTTACGAGCGGCTGCCCGGGCGGGCCGCAGCCGCATCGGCCAGCGAGTTATCGATCAGCTTGGTGACGTCGTAGTTGGCGAGGCTGGGGCTATCGGCGGCCAGCACCTGCTTCGCCGTATCGAGCTGGGCCGGCTCGACCCGCGGCACGGTCGGGATGATCTTCTGGGTGTAGAACTCCCAGGCCTCCTGCAACGCGTCCTCGTCGTCGAGCTGGATCCACTTGCCCAACACTTGCTTGGCGTCCTTCGGATCGTCGCGCATCACGTTGAGCGCATCGGCCATGGTGTCTACCAGCGCCTGCATGGCCGCGTGCTTGTCCGTCACGTCCCCGCGGCGCACGGCGATAACCGACGACGCGTTGGGCAGATCGAGGTCGCTGACGTCGAACAGGACGTGCATGCCGACCTTGGCCAGGCGCGCGGTGTCGGGCGGCTGGGCCACGCCGCCCTGGATAGCGCCGCTTTGCAGCGCCTGGATGCGGGCGCTCAGCGAGCCCACCTGGATGACCTCGACGTCCTTGTTCGGCTGCAGGCCCAGGCGCTGGAGCGCCAGGCGGGTGGCGATGTCGGAGCTGGAGCCGATGCGGCTCACGCCCACTCGCTTGCCGCGCAGGTCCTCGACCGTCTTGATGCTCTCGGGCGCCATGAAACGGAACGAGAACGTCTTGGTGAGGCCGGCGATGATGACGAGATCGGCGCCCTCTGCCGCCGCGCTCATCACCTCCGAGCCGCCAATCGCCGCCGCCTGCGTCTCGCCGGCGATCAGCGCGGCGACGCCGGTGCTGCTGTCGATCTGGCGCAAGTCCATGTCGATCCCGTGCTTGGCGAACAGTCCCAGGTCGCTGGCCAGGAAGATGGGCCACTGGTCGGGGGTTAGGTTGCTGTAAGACATGGTGAGCTTGACCGGAGCCGCGGGCGCCGAGCTGCCGGGCGCGCTGGTCGCCGGGGGCGCGGCCGTGGGCGCACGCTCGGCCTGCCCACAGGCCGCGAACAGGACCGCCAGCGCGAGCGGCACCGCCAGGGCGGTACGCCGGTTGACGACAATTCGGCCCGCCGCTAAGATGCTAGGAGCCCACTGTCGCGCTGCGGCAGGCGGCTGGGCCGCGTCGGGCAGCGTGGCGCGGCGGAGCGCGTGGCCCCGGCGGCACCCATGGCCGCGCGGCGGGAGACTGCCTCGGTGGACCTGCTGGGCGCCCCCAAGTCGGGGCTCAAGCTGAACGTGGACGTCGCGCCCACGCAGCTCGTCTTGCGCAGTCGTCCCGATCCGGCGCTGCTCTACCTCGTCCTTGGCACGGCCGCGCTGCTCGGCATCTTCGGCGCGCTCCTGGCCGCGCCGGCGCGCGCCGCACTGGAAGCGGGCCTGTTCGCCGCGCTGGTCTCCCCCATCGCGCTGTTCCTGGTGGTGAGCGGGCTGCGCCTGCGCGCGACCTGCACGGTGGACTGCGAGCGCAGCGAATTGCGACTGAAAGAGCGTCGCTATCTTAGCGATTGGGAGCATGTCTATCCTCTCGAACAAGTGGGGGCGGTGTTCCTGCTGGCCGCCCCGCCCTCCGGCCCGCTCGACGCCGGCCGCAGCTACCAGCTCTGTCTCGCCGTGCCCGACGGGGCCTACGTGCTGGCGGAGAGCGGGAGCGCCAGCGCGCTGGAAGCGACCGGCCGGCTGCTGGCGCGCTTCCTGGGCGTGCCCCTCGAGCGGGAGGGGCATACGGTGGTGCGCGCAAGCGGCGGCCGCCGTCGCTTGCTGATGGGCGTGCTGTTGTACGCGATCCCCGTCACCGTGGCCATAGCGCTGCTCAGCACGAACCTCCCCGAGCACGGGACGAGCGGGGTCTTTCCCACCACGCTCGCCGCCATCGTGTTGTCGCAGGTGGGGGCGCTGCTGACGCTGCTCTACTACCGCCGCCGCGCCCCCGCGCCGATCACGCCGGAGCTGCACGAGCACGCCGCCGGCGAATGCGCCGCGCCGCGGGCGCTGAGCGAGCCCGACCGGCTGCCGTAGCGCGGGAGGGCGCGGACCACGCTCTTTAGTTTACCGTAATGGCCGCCTGCCAACCTCCGGCGGGCGCGGCGTTGGCTTGCCGCCGCGCCCGGTGCTAGAGTCACGCGGGCGCCGGGATCTCAGCCGCGTCACATGCCGGACAAGGAGAGCACGACCCGTGCCGCAGCAGCCCGCCGCCGACCGGGACGCCCGGCTGGAGGCCTTCGAGCAGGTGCTGCGCGGCCGGCGCTCGATCCGCGCGTACCGACCCGATCCGGTACCGCGGGCGCTGATCGAGGAGACGCTGGCCGCCGCGGCCTACGCGCCATCGCCGCATCACAGCGCCCTGTGGCGCGCGGCGGTGCTGACGCAGCCGGCGGCGCGAGCGAGGCTGGCCGCGGCGATGGCGGCTGCCTGGCGCGCGGACCTGACCGCGGACGGCGTGCCCGAGGCGCGCATCGCGGCCGTGCTCGGGCGCTCGCGGGCGCGGCTGGAGGGGGCACCGGTCGTCGTCATCCTATGCACGACCGACGAGCGCCTGGACCGCTACCCCGACGCGCGGCGCCAGGAGGCCGAGCGGCTGATGGCGGCGCAGAGCGTGGGGGCGGCGCTGCAGAACGTCATGCTGGCGGCGCACGCGCGAGGGCTGGCGTCGTGCTGGGTGTGCGCACCGCTGTTCTGCCCCGAGACGATCATCGCCTGCCTGGGCCTCGACCCACGGCTCCAGCCGCAGGCGCTGCTGACTCTCGGCTACCCCGCCGCGCCACCGCCCGCCCGCGAGCGCCTCGGCCTGGGCGAGCTGGTGGTGCACTGGGATTAGGCAAAAGGAGCGGATTGTCTGGCAGCATTGGCTAAGCCAATGCTGCCAGACAATCCGCTCCAGGGAGTTTGTCCCGCGTGGCGCGGGTAGAGCCGGTACAATGCGGGGAAGTCCCGAGCGCGACCGGGCGGCGGGAGCGCCAGCCCGTGGAGGCCAGCGATGCCGAAGGACCTGCGAAGCTTTCTGGACGAGGTTGGCGACCGCCTGCTGCGCGTGCGCCGCGAGGTCGATCCGCTGACCCAGCTGGGCGAGCTGGTGAACCAGGCGCCCGGGCCGATCATGTTCGAGAACGTGCGCGGCTACCCGGGCTGGCGGATCGTGGACCTGCTGACGAAGCCGCGCTGGGCGACGGCCATCGCGCTCGGCACGACGCCGGAGCGGGTCGTGCCGCACCTGGCGGACCTGCTGTCGGCGGCGCCGGGCGAGGTCGTGGTGGTGGACGACGGGCCGTGCAAGGAAGTGAAGCTGCTGGGCGAGGACGCCGACCTGACGCAGCTTCCCATCGCCGTGCACAGCGTGGGCGACGGCGGCGACCGGCCGCGCTACATCGGCGGCGGCATGTGCGTGACCAAGGACGTGGAGACGGGCATCCGCAACATGGCGATGCTGCGCTTGCAGGTGAAGGGGCCGCGGCGCGGCGGCGTGCTGATGGTGCCGCGACACACCTACAAGCACTTCGAGGGCTGGGAGGCGCGCGGCGAGCCGATGCCGATGGCGGTGGCGATCGGCTGCCACCCGGCGTTCGACATCGCCTGCAACTGGAGCGGGCGCTACGGCGTGGACGAGTTTGGCTGGGCGGCGAGCTTCCTGGGCGAGCCGGTGCCGCTGGTGCGCTGCGAGACGCTCGACATGGAGGTGCCGGCCTACTGCGAGATCGTCGTGGAGGGGGTCATCCTGCCGGGCGTACGCGAGGAGGAGGGGCCGTTCGGGGAGTTCCAGGGCTACAGCTCGAGCGGGACCGGGCGCAACCCAGTGTTCGAGGTACGCGCGATCACGATGCGGCGCGACGCGATCTACCGGCACGTGCAGTCGACGGTGTTCACGGAGCACCAGCGGCTGGTGTGCCTGCCGATGGAGGCGGGGCTGTACCAGCGGATCCGCGACGTGGGCGGCGGGATCGACCTGCACGACGTGTACTGTCCGCCGTGGGGCGGCGAGTGGCTGGCGATCCTGCAGCTGACGGCGCACTTCGACGGGCAGGTGAAGGACGCGCTGATGGCGGCGCTGAGCAGTCCGTACCTGCATCCGAAGATCGCGGTGGCGGTGGACCGCGACGTGGACATCTTCAGCGCCGAGGACGTGTGGTGGGCGGTGGCGACGCGGTGCGACCCGCAGCGGGACACGTTCCGCATCGACGACACGCGCATCCACCCGATGGACATCGCGGCGCGGGAGATCGCGGGGCCGGGCGGGCGCTGGCAGCGGCTGGGGGGCAAGCTCGGGATCGACGCGACGAAGCCGTCGACGTTCCATCCCGAGGAGCGGGCGCTGTTCGACCGGGCGCGGGCGGAGGGCTTCGGCCAGGTGCGGCTGGAGGACTTCCTGGCGCGGCAGGGCGAGCCGGCGCGGGCGCGGTAGGCGGAGCGGCAACGCCGCGGTGCGCGCGGGCGCCGGGAGTGCGAATCGGCAGACTAGCAAGCGGCGCTCCTTCCTCCTCGTGATGGTGGCCGGGCCGCGCGGCCGGCGCGAGAACCCGAGGAACGGTCAAACGATGCTCGCCGTTATGGCAACTATTTGGGCGCTGGACGGACGCGTAGCGGGGCGGCTCCGGGCGCGCGTCGCGGTGGACGCGGGGGCCGGGCAGCGCCGGTTCGTGTTGCGGTCAGCCTGGGCGCGGAGACCCTCCGGGGCGCTGAGTATGCACCGGCGTGGCCGCCCTTACCCTGCTCTGCCTCGGCGCGCGCGGGCTAGCGTGGGGCAAGGGTGGGGCCGGTGGCGCCCGGTTCCCGCGGCGCGGCGGGGAATGGTGCATCCCGCTCGCTGGCCCGATGGGGCGAGGCGCCGCGTAGAGGGCTGCCCCAGGATTGACTCGGCCCTCCGGCCCTGGCGCCGGGGGAGGACGCGGGATGACCTGGCCGGCTCACCCTCTCTACCTGGGTAGACGATTGGGGCGGAGCGCGCGTCCGGGCTGGGGCCACCCCGGTCGCTCCACGATGGGGGAGTAGGAACTGCGGGCTCGGACCAGACTGATACCCGCGCCGGCGCGGTGGTTCACTTACCGGGACGCGCCCTCACCCCGGCCCTCTCCCAGGGGGAGAGGGGGAGGAACCGGCCCT
Organism: Pseudomonadota bacterium; assembly: GCA_021325365.1. The sequence goes on along the minus strand of JAJPHF010000145.1, from coordinate 29,054 downwards.
CACCCCGGCCCTCTCCCAGGGGGAGAGGGGGAGGAACCGGCCCTCACCCCGGCCCTCTCCCAGGGGGAGAGGGGGAGGGACGAGGGGGACGGCCTTTCCCTGCGCCGCGGAATGCTGCGAGCGTCGCTCCTCTCCCGGGGGAGTGAGGGTGAGGGACGAGGGGGGACGCCCTCACCCCAGCCCTCTCCCAGAGGGCGAGGGAGTAAGACGCGCCCTCACCCCAGCCATCTCCCAGAGGGCGAGGGAGTAAGACGCGCCCTCACCCCAGCCCTCTCCCAGAGGGCGAGGGGGTAGGGGGCTCCGGTGCGGGAGGCGGTTTGATGGCGCGCGTGCGCGCTCGGCGTTGCCGGGCGGGCGCGCGAGCGGGTACGATGTAGGGGCTTTCCTCGTTGCCGGGGTGGCGGAACTGGCAGACGCGCACGCCTTAGGAGCGTGTGGGGTAACCCGTGCGGGTTCGAGTCCCGCCCTCGGCACTCCGTTCTCGGGCACGCGGCAGGGGTTTCCGCAAGCATTGACCTGAGCGGCGCCGGCCGGGCGGCGGGGGACGAGCCCCCGCCCTACCGCTCCCTTGCCAGGATTGAGGGCAGCGCATGGCTCCGAGAGCAGCGAGGGGGAGTAATGAGCCCCGCCCTACCGCTCCCTTGCCCGGATTGAGGGCAGCCCCCCTGCCCGGCCCGGGCGGCGGGGAACGAGTCCCCGCCCTGCCGCTTGGCGGAGGCCCGGGCGGCGGGGGACGAGCCCCCGCCCTACCTCTTGGCTCAGCGGCCCTGGAAGCCGCTGGGGGCGCCATCGCCCGAGCGGCACAACGGACTCAGCTCTCTGCTGAGCCCGTATCTTTTTGCTCTGGGTCGTGGCGTGGTGCGCGCGGCGCCACTGGCATAATTGTTGCAGCCGTTCGCAACTAGCCGTATTACCAATTATCGTGAGTTGCACGGGACGCGGGAGGTATGCGATGGAGTCCACCCGCGCGCAAGCCCTATCGTCTGCTCCCTCCCCAGCGCACGGCTCTCTCCGCTTCACCGGGCCGGAGCTTGCCCGGCTCGCCGGCTGCTACGGCTTCGTCGCGCTCCTGCACCTCCTGGGCTGGGGCTTCTTTCTCGCCTACGCGAATCGCTTCGGCGCCGCCTACGCGGGCGCGGGCATCCTAGCCTATACCTTCGGCCTGCGCCATGCCTTCGACGCCGACCATATCTCGGCCATTGACGACAGCACCCGCTTCCTGATCCAGCGCGGCAAGCACCCGCTCGGCGTGGGCTTCTTCTTCTCGCTGGGTCACTCCACCGTCGTGTTCTTGCTGGCCGTGGGACTCGCCGTGGCCGCCCGCGCGGTCCAGGAGAACCTGGAGTCCTGGCATACCCTCGGCGGCGTCATCGGCGCCTCGGTTTCGGGCACCTTTCTGTGGATCGTGGGCATCCTCAACCTGCTGATCTTCATCCAGGTGGTGCGCGTGTACCAGGCGATGAAGCGGGGCACCTACGACCGTGAGCGTCTGGAAGAGCTGCTCCTGCAGCGGGGGTTCATGAACCGGCTGTTCGGCGGGCGCTATCGGCGGTACATCGGCGAGAGCTGGCAGCTTTACCCGATCGGGGTGCTCTTTGGTCTCGGCTTCGACACCGCGACGGAAGTGGGCCTGTTGGCGATCACCGCGGGGGCGGCGGCCACGGCGACCGGCAGTGGCGGCATCCAACTGCCCGTGCTCGGGATTCTGGCGCTGCCGCTCCTGTTTGCCGCAGGCATGTCGCTGATGGACACCACCGACGGCGTGTTCATGTCCAAGGCTTACCGCTGGGCCTTCACGAGCCCGCTGCGGAAGGTGTACTACAACATGACGACGACCGGGCTCTCGGTGTTTGTGGCGTTGGCCGTGGGCACCATCGAGTACCTACAGGTGGTCAGCAGCCAGCTCCAATGGGAGAGCCCCTTCTTCGACTGGCTGAATAGCCTCGACTTCGAGACGCTGGGCTACGGGATCGTCGCGATCTTCCTCGTGACCTGGATCGTCGCGATCGTCCTGTTCAAGGTGCGCCGGATCGAGGAGCGCTACGGCGCGCTGGTCGAGGACTGAGGGCGCCGTGCCCTGAGGATTGCAGTGCACGGGGTACCCTACCCTGCAGCCGCTAGAACGGACCTCATCATCGTACCCCGAGTCGACCGTGGCGCACCGCGGCGGAAGCGGCGGTTTCTTCCGCCACGGAGGGCACGGCGCGGGAGGCGCGCGCGGGCATGAAGCCCGCACCTGCGCGGCGCGGGCTGCTCACCGCGCGCGTAAGCGGCGCTAGGCGAGGGCCGAAGCGATCACAATAATGCCGATGATCGCGAAGAGGATGCCGCTGGCGACGTTGAGCACGGCCGGGGTGAGGAACCGGCTCATCTGCGAGCCGGCGACCGCGGCCAGCACGGTGACGGTCCACAGCGCGGCGGTCGCCCCGATCGCCACGGCGGCCGTTTCGCCGGTGCGCGCGACCAGGGCGGCGGTGGCGAGCTGGGTGAGGTCGCCCCACTCGGCGGCAAAGACGACGACGAAGCTGGCCAGCCACGCCGGCACGTGGCGCTTCTGCTCGGCCTCGACGACCGCCTCTTCCTTGACCAGCTCCTCCGCTTCCTTCCGCCGAAAGGCGAGCACGGCAAAGACCAGGAACCCCAGCCCCGCGGCAATGTGGACGGGCTTGGCGGGCAGGAGCTGGAGCAGGCTGCCCGCTACCACGGCGACCGCAGTCTGCACGAGGAACGCCAGCCAGGCACCGAGAATCACGGCCCGGGCCCGGTACTTGGTGGCCAAGACGAGCGACGCGAGGGCGGTCTTATCCGGCAGCTCGGCCAGGAAGATGACGCCGAACACCCACGCAACGGTCTGCAGCGAGATGTCGAACATGACCTGCTTTCGGGCTGGAGCGGATGGAGGAGAAGAGCCGTATCCCGTCGGGGCACGGCTCCTGAATTGTACCACGCGGACTGTATCCGGGCGGGCGCGTAGCGGTAACACGACATGGCACGGGGATTGCCCTTAGGGGAGCGACGAGCGCCGCCTGCTTCTAAGGATTGCTGCTTATAGGGGTTAGGAGCATGTGATGGCCGCACAGCCAACGAACATGGAACCCGATTCCTCCGACCGCACGATCCCCTACTCGCCCCCCGCGAGCGGGACCGCTAGCCTGGAAATGGCGGTTGAGCAGGAGGCGAACCCGCTCAAGCGCTTCTTCAAGATCCTGGGGCCCGGTCTGATCACCGGGGCTTCCGACGACGATCCGTCCGGCATTGGCACATACGCGGTCGCCGGCGCGTCGCTGGGGTTCGCCACGCTGTGGACGGCGCTGGTGACGTTCCCCCTGATGACGGCGGTCCAGCTCATCTGCGCCAAGGTGGGGATGGCCAGCGGCATGGGCCTGGGGAGCGTGCTGCGCCAGGCGTTCCCCCGCTGGGTGGTCTACCCCGCGGTGCTGGCGCTGGTGGTGGCGAATACGATCAACGCGGGGGCGGACATCGGCGCCATCGCGGCCGCTATCAACGTGATCGTGCCGATTCCGATTACCTGGATGATCGTGCCGATAGCCTTGGCGATTCTGGCGATGCAAATCTGGGGCTCGTACGAGCAGATCGCTCGCATCTTCAAGTGGCTGACGCTGGCGCTGTTCGCGTACATCGCGGCCGCGTTCTTTGCGAAGCCCGACTGGGGGGAAGTGCTGCGGGGAACGTTCATTCCCAGCATTCGGTTGGACACCACGTTCCTCTCGACCTTAGTGGCGATCCTGGGCACGACGATCTCGCCCTATTTGTTCTTCTGGCAGGCGAGTCAAGAGGTTGAGGAAGAGGTCAGCATGGGGCGGACGCGGTTACGGCAGCGCCGGGGCTGCACCGATGCGGAGCTGACGTACGCGACCTGGGACGTGCAGAGCGGCATGCTGCTGTCGAACGGGGTCATGTACTTCATCATCCTCGCGACCGCCGCCACGCTGTTCAAAGCCGGCCAGACCGACGTGAAGTCCGCCACCGACGCGGCGCAGGCGCTGCGCCCGCTGGCGGGCGACGCGGCCGGCATCCTGCTGGCAGTCGGCCTCATCGGCGCGGGCTTTCTGGCGGTGCCGATTCTCACCGGGTCCGCGGCGTACGCCACGGCGGAGACCCTGGGCTGGCAGTACGGGCTGGACCGGAAGCCGGCGCGGGCGAAAGAGTTCTACGCGGTGATCGCGGGCTCGACGCTGGTGGGGATGCTGATCAATTTCGTGGGCATCAATCCGATCGACGCGCTGTTCTGGACGGCGGTGCTGAACGGCGTGCTGGCGCCGCCGCTGCTGGTGCTGATCATGCTCGTGGCGAACAACCGCGCGATCATGGGCGAGCGGGTGAATGGGGCGGCGAGCAACGTGCTGGGGTGGCTAGCCACGCTGGCGATGTTCGCGGCGGCCATCGGGCTGATACTGACCTGGGGGTCTTGAGGCGGGGGCCCGAGGGCGCGGTTCTAAGAAAATTATGCTAGCCCATTGACATCAAATACGGGCCGGCACGAGAATGGGCTTACGGGGGTAAGGACTGCTAGTCGGCTCCGCGGCCTAGCGTACCCCTCCACTCTGATCATCCGCAAGGAGGGTTACATTGCCCACGCAAACTACTTGTGCCTTGTTGGAAGCCTGCACGGCCGCCCTGGCCTGGGTAGCGGCCATCGAGCGGGATGACGGAACAGTCGACTTCGACAGGCTGTACTGGCACTGGGTGCGTCTGATGCGGGCGGCAGTAGCGGAGGCCCGGGATACACTTGGCCTTGAGGACGCCGTTCCCGTGCCGTAAGGCAGCATTCCCGACGCCGGGTATCACGTGCCCGGGCCGCGCGCTATGATGTGCGTGGCAGCGGACGCTAGCCCGGGCGCGGAGTGATGGCTCGTGGACCGCGAGGCCTGGCGCGATCTAGCTGCCGCGCACGCGGCGCTGCTGGACGTGCAGGAGCGCACGTTCGTGCTGCTCCGTCGGGCGCTGGACTTGATCGAGCTGGCAGTGGAGGCGAGCCCCGACCTGGAGGAGTTTGGCGCGACGCTGCACGCGGAGGCGAGCGCGGTCCTCGCGGACGCGGACGTGGAGCTGGCGAACCTGGGCGAGGCGATTGGCCGGCTGCGGCCGGACGACGCATGAGGCTGGGACGCCGGCGAGCGGGGTCAAGCCAGCGGCCAGGGGTCGGCTGGCGGCGGACAGGCGGCTGTTGCGCCGCGCAGGCGGACGGGCGTGAGCGGCGGGGCGGCACGGGAGGCACCGCTGTGCGGGCGCCGGGCGCCTGGCCGCTGGCACGCGATCTGCTACAAACGGTAGTAGGGCAGGCGCGATGGCCTACCCGCAACGCACCGTTAGGGGGTAAGCGCGATGCGTCGCAGGAATCCCCAGATGGTCGTCGTCGGCGAGACGCGCGCGGGCTAGCCCCTCCCCACTGGCCAGTGGGGAGTGACCGAAGAAACCGCCCGGCCGGTGGGCCGGGCGGTTTCTTTGCTTGGCAGCAGGGGCGATCGCGGCAGAGGGCGAATGTAGGGGAGGGTGGGGGGACACCCCCCACGCCCCCCGGCAGGGGAGCGCCCCTGCACCCCGGGCGGGCACGGGGATAGCGAGTTTCCCTGCCCCCCGGTTACTTCTTGCCGGCGCCGTAGAGGACGCGGCCGGGGCGGACGCCGGTGTGGTCGCCCTGGTCGATCACGAGGGCGCCGTTGACGAGGACGTGGTCGATGCCGGTGGGGTACTGCTTGGGACGCTCGAAGGTGGCGCGGTCGGCGACGCGGTCGGGGTCGAAGACGACGACGTCGGCCCAGTAGCCCTGGCGCAGCAGGCCGCGGTCGGGCAGGCGCAAGACCTGGGCGGGCAGTGAGGTCATCTTGCGGACGGCCTCTTCGAGGCCGAGCACGCCCTCGTCGCGGACGTACTTGCCGAGCACGCGCGGGTTGGTGCCGAAGCTGCGCGGGTGGGGGAAGCCGGGGGCGGCGAGGTTGAGCGCGCTGCCGTCGGAGGCGACGGCGACCCAGGGGCGGCGCATGAGGGCCTTCACGTCGTCGTCGGACATGTTGTGGTAGATGCCGTGGGGGAAGTTGCCCTCCTGCTGGACGACGTCGAAGACGGCCTCGGCGGGGTCGGCCTCCTGGCCGCGGAGGCGCGCGATCTCGCTGGCGCGCTTGCCCTGGTAGGGCTCGAGCGCGGGGTTGCGGAGGACGGAGGCGACGATGCCGTCCCAGCCGCCGTGCTCGGCGACGTACTGCTGGAACTCGGGGTCGTGCTTGACGCGGTCGCGGAAGGCGCGGTCGGCAAAGCGGGCGGCGATCTCGTGGCGCGGCGCGTCCTGCACCCAACGGGGCATGAGCCGCGCCCAAGGGTGCTGCATGGCGGTGTAGGGGTACTGGTTGGCAGTGACTTCGAGGCCCTCGGCGCGGGCGGCCTCGATCTGCTCGATGACCTGGTGGACGCGGCCCCAGTTCTGCCGGCCGCGCGCCTTGATGTGGTAGATGTGGACGGGGACGCGGGCCTCGCGGCCGACGTAGAGGGCTTTGTCCAGCTCCTCGATCATCTCGTCGCCCTCGGTGCCGAGGTGGACGCCGTAGTAGCCGCCGTAGCGGCCGACGACCTTCGCCAGCGCGACGACCTCGTCGGGGAACTCGGGGCCGCCGCCGTGCCAGGCGCAGGTGAGGCAGACGGCGCCCTGCTCCATCGCCTCGGCCGTGAGGCGCTCCATGGCGCGTAGCTCCTCGGGGGTCGCGGGGCGGTTGTCGAAGCCGACGACGCAGCGCTTGACCTGCTGTGGCGAGACGCCGGAGACGACGTTCAGGGCGATGCCCTGGCGCGTGAGGCGGGCGAAGTAGCCGGCGAAGTCGGTCCAGTCAATGTCCTCGAGGCCCTCGCGGTGGCGCTGGTCGCGGCGAAACTCGTCGCCGGCCGGGCCGATGAGCGGCGCGACGGTGACGCTCTCGCCGAGCACGTCGAGGGTGACGCCCTGGCGCACCTTGCTCTGGGCGTCGCCGTCCTTGACGAGGGGGATGTCGCTGTGGGTGTGCATGTCGATGAAGCCGGGGCAGACGACGCGGCCCTCGGCCTGGATGGTGCGGGCCGCGGCGCTCGGCGCGATGCGCCCGATGGCGGCGATGCGACCGTCCTTGATTGCTACGTCGGCCCAGTACCAGGGATTGCCGGTGCCGTCCACCAGCCGGCCGCCGAGGATGGCCAAGTCGAAGTCGGTCACGGTGCCACCTCCTGTCGGGTTGCCCGCGCGGCGCCCTCCGCGCGGGCGGCCGGCCCGTCGCCATTAGGTGAGGAGAGCACCTACCGGAGTTGTCGAGCTTACGCCACGCCGGGCGGCAGGGGACGAGCCCTGCCCTACGCTATGGCTGCTTTTCCGCGGCTCGCGTCGAGCGGACGGCGGCGCGACCGGTCAGGGGTTGGCGGCGCGTGCGCCCGAGACCGGTTGGTTCACACGTCACGGAGTAGTAGATAGAGCAATACGGGGAGCGGCGCAAGCGGAGCAGGGGGCCTGGCAACGTGGGCACGAGGGCGCGCGGGGGTGGGCCTATACTGGTGCGGTGCGGGCGCCAGCTCGGGGCGGCGCGCTCGCCGTAGGCTACCGCGCGGAGGGAGAGTGCCATGCCTGCCATTGCCGTGGCCGATGCGTCGGCCCTGCGCGACCTGGTAACCGCCAACCACATTCTGGCACACGAGGGCGTGCTCGACGCGTTCGGGCACGTGAGCATCCGCCACCCGGAGCGCCCGGACCAGTACATCATCTCGCGCTCGCTGAGCCCGGCGTACGTGACCGAGGCGGACCTGCAGTGCTACTCGATCGGGGGCGAGCAGGTGAGCGGCGACGAGCGGCCGGGGTACGTCGAGCGGCCGATCCACGCGGCGGTCTACGAGGCGCGGCCGGACGTGCTGGCGATCTGCCACAACCACTCGCCGTCGGTGATCCCCTACGGGGTGACGGGCGTGGCGCTGCGGCCGATCTTCCACGCGGCGGCGCTGATCGGGGCGGACATTCCGACGTGGGACATCGCGGACGAATGGGGCGACACGGACCTGCTGGTGCGGACGATGGAGCAGGGGCGCTCGCTGGCGCGGACGCTGGGACCGCGCACGACGGCGCTGATGCGGGGGCACGGCAGCGTGGTGGCGGGGCGGAACCTGAAGGCCATCGCGCAGGCGTGCATCTACCTGGAGCGGAACGCGCTGCTGCAGATGCAGGCGATGGCGCTGGGGACGGTGCGCTACCTGACTCCCGGCGAGGTAGCGGCGGCGAGCGCGATGCTGCAAGAGCCGGTGGTGAGCACGCGCACCTGGAACGCCTGGAGCGAACGGGCCAGCAGGTAGGGTTTGTTGGGGGACACCCCCAAGCCCCCGGCAGGGGAGCGCCCCTGCACCCCCAGGGAGAGGCGAGCGGGGAAGCCCCCGGCAGGGTGGGGCGCGGAATACTGCAAGCGCCACTGCCCCTGCATGCCCAGGGAGAGGACGCAGGGGAGGGGACACTCCCCGCCCCCCCGGCGGGGAGTCGCCCGGCGCCCGCGGAGTGCGAGGGGGTTAGGCGGCGTTGGCGCTGGTGAAGCGCAAGGCTTCCTCGTAGGCGACGCGGAGAGCCATGAAGGTACGGGGATCGCCGCCGGCGTCAGGATGCAGCGCGCGGGCCAGCCGGCGGTAGGCGTGACGCACGTCGGCCTCGGTGCAGGGGAGCTGCAAGCCGAGCTGGCGGAGGCAGGCGGGGGTGGCCTGCACGCCGTAGGCGGCGTGGGCGTTGGACGAGCGGCGCCCGCGGCGCGCCTCGCGGTCGGTCGAGGCGCTCAGGCTGCGCACCGGCCGGTCGAAGAGGAACGGCGGCGTGGGCTCGTCCGCGCGCGGAGCGCTCGCCGTGGGGCTGCCGGCCGGAGCCGCGGATCGCTCCAGGCAGACGGCCAGCACGTCGTCAAACGTCACCGTGCCCGGCCCCCTGCCGCTCGGCGTGACGACCCAGGCCGCCGCGCGGTGGGCGACGGGCTGGACGACGGGAACGGGCTGGACGGGCTCGACGACCGGCATGTTGTACTCCCACCCGGAGTATCGGTTGACGCGCGGCCGGGGTTTAGCGGGGGCCAGGCGCGGCGGCCGGGGGCGGTTCCCCGTGCAGCGGCCCGGGCGGCGCCGGCGCGCGGGGTGGGCCGGGCGCGCGGCTGGTGCCGCGACGCTGGACGATGGGGTATGTTACCCGGGTCAGGCGGAAGGCAGTCGCCGCGCGCGACGCGCCGTCCGCCGTCGCAGCGGAAGGGGCGGGCAGCCAGTGTCGCTCGACGTATCCGAGCACGGCCGGATAGTGTACCTGCGCGTGGCGGCGCCGGTGGAGCTGGCGGCGGCGGAGCGACTCGCCTGGGCGATTGCGGACGCCTGCGCGGCGATCGCCGAGCGGGAGGCGCCGCCGGCCGGGGTGGTGCTGGTAGGGAGGGGCGGCGCGTTTTGCGTCGAGGCGCCGCGCTCGGGGGGCGATTGCGACGCGCTGGGGCGCGCGTGGGCGGCGGCCACGGCGGCGGTGGGGCAGCTCGGGCCGCCCACGGTCGCCGTGATCGGCGGCGACGCGATCGGGCCGGCCTGGGAGCTGGCGCTGGCCTGCGACCTGCGGCTCGCGGCGGCCGAGACGCGCGTGGGCAGCCCGGAAGTGCGGTGGGGGCGGATGCCCGCGGCGGGCGGCACGCAGCGGCTGACGCGGCTGGCGGGGCCGGCGGTGGCGCTGCGCCTGCTGCTGCTGGGGGAGGTGCTGACGGCGGACGACGCGCGGGCGCTGGGGCTGGTGCATCGGGTCGTGCGGGGGGACGAGCTGGAAGCGGCGCAGGAGGAAGCGCTGGACGCGCTGCGGGCCGGGGCGCCGATCGCGCTGGGCTACGCCAAGGAGGCCGTGCGGCAGGGGCTGGAGCTGCCGTTGGAGGCGGGGCTGCGGCTGGAGGCCGACCTGGCGGCGCTGCTGCAGACGACGCGCGACCGCGCGGAGGGGCTGGCGGCGTTCGGCGAGCGGCGGGCGCCGCGCTACGAGGCGCGATGAGCGGTCGGCTGCCGCTCGCGGGCGTGACCGTGCTGGACCTCAGCCGGGGCGCCGGTCCGGCAGGGGCTTGCGCGCGGCTGCTGGGGCAGCTTGGCGCCACCGTGCGGGCGCACGACGCACGGCGCGCGCCCGCGGCGGTTCCGGCGCTGGCCGCCCGGGCCGACGTGACGGTGACGGACCTGCGCACCGGCGAGGCAGGCCGGCTGGGGCTCGAGCCGGCTCGCCTGAGCGGTCCTGGCCGGGCCGTGGTCTCGGTCACGCCGTTCGGACTCGACGGGCCGGACGCAGAGCGAAGCGACGCCGTGGCCGCCGCGGCGGGCGCGGACCCGCTGGTGGCAGCGGCGCTCACGGGCGCGCACGCGGCGGCGGCCGGGCTGGCCGCGCTGCGCTGGGCGCGGCGCCACGGGCGCGCGGGGCTGGCGGAGGTCGCCGCGGTGGAGGTGGTGGCGGCCTGCCTGGGCGATCTCCTGCCGCGCGCCACTTGCCCGCGCCGGGCGCGTGGCGGCCCCGACGGCGCGACGATGGGGCGCGGCGTGGCGGTGCTGCCGTGCGCCGACGGCTATGTGGGGATGGCGGCGCCGAGCGCGGCGGACGGGGGCTTGCTGGCGGGCCTGACCGGGGTGGAGGCGGTGCGCGCCGCCGACGCCGGCCTCGGGCGGGCGCTGGGCCCCTGGCTGGCGACGCGCACGCGGGACGCGGTGTTTCACGCGGCGCAGCTGTGGCGCCTGCCGGTGGTGCCGGTGCTGACGCCGGAGGAGGTGTACGCCGACGCGCAGTGCGTGGCGCGCGGGGTGTGGGCGCGGCGGGGGGGGCGAGTGGTCGCGCGGACGCCGTTCCGGTTCACGCCCGGCGCGCGCGCGGCGACGGCGTGGCGGGACGAGCGCCCTCACCCCGACCCTCTCCCAGGGGGAGAGGGGGTAGGACGCCCTCACCCCGACCCTCTCCCAGGGGGAGAGGGGGCAGGACGAGGGGGACGCCCTCACCCTGCGACGCGGCATACTGCGAGCGTCGCTCCTCTCCCAGGGGGAGAGGGGGAGGAGCCGGCCCTCACCCCAGCCCTCTCCCAGGGGGCGAGGGGGAGGGGCCGGCCCTCACCCACGCCCTCACCCAGAGGGAGAGGGGGTAGGACGTGCTCTCGCCCCGCCGTGCTCTCGGGGGGCGAGGGGGTGGGGCCGCTGGCGGACGTGTGCGTGCTGGACCTAGGGATGGTGTGGGCGGGGCCATGGTGCGGGCGGCTGCTCGCTGGGCTGGGGGCGCGGGTGGTGAAGGTGGAGGGGCCGGCACGGCGCGACGGCACGCGGCCGGTGCGTGAGGAGGGCTGCGCGGGGGCGTTCGCGGACCTGAACCGGGGCAAGGCGAGCCTGGTGCTGGACCTGGCGAGCGCGGCCGGGCGCGCGGCGTTCTTGCGGCTGGCGGCCGGGGCGGATGCGGTGCTGGAGAACTTCAGCCCGCGGGTGATGCCGAATTTCGGCCTGGGCTACGCGGCGCTGGCGCAGGTGAATCCGGGGCTGCTGATGCTGTCGCTGCCGGCGTTCGGGGCGAGCGGGCCATGGCGGGACTACGTGGCGTACGGCAGCGGCCTGGAGCTGGCGACGGGGCTGGCGGCGCGCGTCGCGGGCCGGCCCGCGACGTCGCCGGTAGCGTACCTGGACTACCTGGCAGGGGCGTATGGGGCGGTGGCGCTGCTGGCGGCGCTGCTGGCGCGCGACCGCTCGGGGCGCGGCGCGCACGTCGAGGTGGCGCAGCGCGAGGTCGCGTGCCAGGTGCTGTCGGCGGCACGCGAGGCGGACGCGGCGCCGCGGCCCTGGGCGCTCGACGTAGTCGCGCTGCGGGCCGATCCGCACCTGGCGGCGCGCGGGCTGTTCGCGGCGCCGCCGGCCGCGGGGGCTTCCTGCCACCATTACGCGCGGCTGCCCTGGCGGCTGTCCGGCGGGGGGGCGCGGCCGGAGCGGGCGGCACCCGCGTTTGGGGCGGACAGCCGGCGCGTGTTGCGCGAGGTGGCGCGGCTGGCGCCCGGCGCGGTCGACGCGCTGGTGGCCGCCGGAGTGGTGTGGGACGGCCAAGCAGAGGGCGGGACGCGGGAGGCGCCCGTGGTGGCCGGGCGCGGCAGCATCGTGGTCGCCTCGAGCGCGGACGGGGAGTGAGGGCGTGTCTTTGTGCAGGTGACCTTAGCACAGCACGCAGGCGGACGGGCGCGTTGAGCGCGGACGGGGAGTGAGGCGTGGGCGGCTTCGACACGATCGTCTACGAGAAGCGGGACGGGGTCGCCTGGGTGACGCTGAGTCGCCCCGCGGTGCTCAATGCCTATAACATGCGAATGCGGGACGAGCTGTACGAGGTGTTCGGGGCGATCCGCGACGACGCGGACGTGCGGGCGCTGGTGCTGCGGGGCGCGGGGCGGGCGTTCTGCGCGGGCGCCGACCTGACGGAGTTTGGCACGGCGCCATCACCGACGATCGCGCGGCGCGTCCGCTTCGCGCGCGACGTGTGGGGAGTGCTGGCCGGGCTGAAGGTGCCGAGCGTCGCGGCGCTGCACGGGTTCGCCTTCGGCTCGGGGCTGGAGATGGCGCTGTTCTGCGACCTGCGGCTGGCCGCGGCGGACACGCAGCTCGCCATGCCGGAGGTGCGGCTGGGAATGATCCCGGCGGCCGGCGGCACGCAGACGCTCCCCCGCGTGGGCGGGCTGGGCGCGGCGCTCGACGTGCTGCTGACGGGGCGGCGGTTCGACGCGGCGGAGGCGCTGCGGCTGGGGCTGGTGACGCGGGTGGTGCCCGAGGAGCGGCTCGCGGCCGAGACGGCGGCGCTGGCGCGCGAGCTAACGGCGCTCGACCCGCGCGCCGTGCGGGCGGTCCGCCAGGCCGTGCGCGAGGGCGCGGAGCTGCCGCTGGACCAGGGCCTGCGCCTGGAGGCGCGGCTGGCGGCGGGGCTGCGGCGCACCCCATAGCGAATACTTCCCGGCCGTCCCGTCCCGGTGGTACACCGCCTGCGCCGCGCCCATGCCGGGTGCACTAGCGACCGCCAAGCGCCCGACGGCTAGCCACCGTGGGCGGGGGCGGGGCGGGATGTGGGTGGAGATGGTCCAGGTACGGGGAGACCGTGCGCAGGCTGGAATGCGCTCTAGCTCTTCTGCTGATGCGGCGGGCCGAGGTACGGGAACTCCGTGAGCACGTCGGTGTGCGGCTTGAGGCCCGTGGGGGGAATATCGCCCTTCGAGAGGAAGGCGAGGCGGGTATTGATGACGTCGTCGGTGAAGACACGGCCGTTAGGGTACTTCGCGGGCTTCGAAGGATTGAAGCTCAGCATGTCGGGCAAGATGCCCTCGGCGTCGATCGCGGCGAGCGCTTCTTCGCGAGTGTAATTGCCCGTATGCCCCATCAGGTGGACGAACTGATCCGTCCAACGCTCGCGATCGTTGACCGGCTCGCTGGCGTTGTATTCCAACTTGGTGTCATCGGTATTGAAGAAGCTGCTGACGCTCGGGTGGCCGGCGCGATCGACGTGCAGCAGCTTGCCGTCCTCGCGCACGCTGCAGCGCCCCCAGATGCGGATCTCCGGGTTGGCGCCGAGCTCGCTCGTCGGCAGCTCGATCACGGTCGAAAACACGTTGGCTTCCGTATTGGAATCCACGCCGGTCCACGGGGATTGGCCGCCCAAGTGGGGTGCGGTGAAGTTTCTGCCACCTGAGGTATCGAACAGGTTCTTGATGCCGTCGTAGTCGAAGAAGAAAGCGTCGCTGCGAGCACCGGCGAAGAACGTGTAGGCGCCGGACTTGACGATGTTGGGTGTGCTGCCGAAGGAGACGGCGGCATCGGCAATGATCTTCGTCCCAACCGCTTCGACGGAGCGGGCTTCCGCGCCCTTTGCCACGAAGACGCTTACCGTCTGCTTCCCGTCTTGCGGCGTCGAGAAGACATAGCTGAACGCGATGTCCGTCAGACAATCGCCGTCGTTATCAATGTTGACGCGGTAGATAGCGTCGGGATGGAGCGCGTCGGCAGTCGGATTTGCATTGAGAATGATCACGGTCCTCGACGGGTCCGCGGGCGACTGGAACGCGTAGAGGTCGCAGAGGTCGAGCCTTTGGTCCCCGAGAGGCGGACCGAGACTGAGTCCGGTAAAGTGGTTCGACATTGCTGGTTTCCCTCTCTGCCCCAACTGAATCTCACGGCCCAGCCGCCGTACCTATCGTACCGTCACGGGCATAGTCTGTCAACAGATTGACAGCACCGACCAGTTAAGAGACGAGGCGCAGTGGCCGGCGGCGCGGCCGGCGCGCGCCGTTGAGGGGCCGCGGCGGGCGCCCGATTGACCGATTCTGGCATAGTGCGGAGGGGCTTCGGCCAGCCGGTTGGACCGACGAGCAGGGAGAACGAGGCGTGAACCTGGCGGAGCTGCTGACGATTCCGGCGAGCATGTTCCCGGAGCAGGAGATCCTGCGGTTCGAGGGGCAGGGGACGAGCTACGGGGCGCTGGCCGAGCGTGTGGCGCTCACGGCGGGCGCACTGCGAAGGCTGGGGGTGGAGCCGGGCGACCGCGTGGCCGTGCTGGAGACGAACACGCCGGCGGTGATCGAGGCGCTGTACGCCACGACGAGCCTGGGCGCGGTGTTCGTGCCGCTGAACTACCGGGCGCGCGCCGACGAGCTGGCGCACATGCTCGGCGTGGCGGCGCCACGGGTGCTGCTGGTGGGGGAGCGGTACGGCGCGGTGGCGCGGGCAGCGGTGGCGGGGCTGGCGCGGGCGAGGACGGAGGGCCCTCACCCTAGCCCTCTCCCAGGGGGAGAGGGGACGGAAGGCCCTCACCCTAGCCCTCTCCCAAGGGGAGAGGGGACAGACGAGGGACACGCCCCGGACGATGCAGCAGCGGGGGGCCGCGCCGGGGGCACAGGGGCGGAACGCGGGTGGGCCCCGGGGGAAGAGCAGGCGAGGCGGGCTACTGCGCCGGACGAGCGGGGCGCGGGGCCGGCGCTGGTGGCGCTGGGGGGCGCGGCCGAGGGGATGCCGAGCCTGGAGGCGCTGATCGCGGGGGCCGAGGGCGTGTTCCCTGAAGAGGTGGCCGACGACGGGCTGGCGGTGCTGATGTTCACGAGCGGCACGACGGCGTATGCGAAGGCCGTCATGCTGAGTCACGCGAATCTCGTGAATTTCGTGTTCGCCACGGTCGATCCGGCGGATGGGTCGGAGCGGGGAACGGTGCTGCTGGCGGCGCCGCTGTACCACGTGGCGGGGCTGACGGCAGCGCTGGCGGCGACCTGGACGGGGCGGCGCATCGCGCTCATGCGGCAGTTCGACGCGGGGGAGTGGCTGGCGCAGGTGGCAGGCGAGCGGGTGACGCACGCCTTCCTGGTGCCGACGATGCTGAAGCGGGTGCTGGACCACCCCGACTTCGCGGCGACCGACCTGTCGAGCTTGCAGGTGCTCTCGTATGGGGCGGCGCCGATGCCGCTCGGCGTCATTCGGCGGGCGATCGAGCGCTTCCCGCCGGGGGTGCAGTTCTTCAACGCCTTCGGCCAGACGGAGACGGCCTCGACGGTGACGACGCTGGGGCCGGAGGACCACCGTCTGGAGGGCAGCGCGGCGGAGGTGGAGCGGAAGCTACGCCGGCTCGGGTCGATTGGGCGGCCGCTGGCCGACGTGGAGCTGCGCATCGTGGACGCCGAGGGCCGGGAGGTGCCGCGCGGGGCGGTGGGCGAGATCGCCATCCGCACCGAGCGGCTGATGCGCGGCTACTATGGGCAGGACGAGGCGACGCGGGCGACGCTGCACGACGGCTGGCTGCGGACGCGCGACCTGGGCTGGATGGACGAGGACGACTACGTGTACCTGGCGGGGCGCCAGGCGGACCTGATCATCCGCGGCGGCGAGAACGTGGCGCCGGAGGAGGTCGAGGCAGTGCTGGCCACGCACCCGGCGGTCGAGGAGGCCGCGGTGATCGGCGTGCCGGACGAGGAGTGGGGCGAGCGGATCGCCGCGGTGGTGGTGTGCCGCCCGGGCGCGGCGGTGTCGGCCGAGGCGCTGATCGCGCACTGCCACGCGCGGCTGGCGAGCTTCAAGAAGCCGGAGCGCATCGTCTTCGCCGACGCGCTGCCGCGGAACGCGCTGGGGAAGCTGCTGCGGAACGACCTGCGGGCGCAGCTCGCGAGCAAGCCACCTGGTCTCCTGAGGCGAGAGGATCGAGGATTACGATGAGAATACCGGGCAGCCCCCCCTGCACAGCAGTGTGCGATCCCGCGGAGCGGGCGGCGGAGACCGGAGCTGCGGCCTGCGGGCCGCGGGCGGGCGTGAAACCCGCCCCTACCGGACGCCGGCTACTCCGCTTGCGGGCAAGCTGCTGTAGAGCGGACTAGAGTGAGATAGAGGGGACTCTCTCTCGCTGGAGGGGGGAATCTGGGATGCCCTCTCCCAGGGGAGAGGGTTGGGGTGAGAGCTAATGGCGAATCAGGTTGGTAAGCGGTATTTCTGCGAACAGTGTGGGTCGGAGATGCTGGTCACGCGGGCGGGCGAGGGCCTGCTGAGCTGTTGCGGCCAGCCGATGCAGCTTCGGGGCGCCCCAGCCGCGGCGCCGCAGACTAAGGAGGCGTCCGATGGCTAACCAGCTTGGCAAGCGCTTCGAGTGTCCGGTGTGCGGCACGGAGGTGCTGTGCACGAAGGCCGGCGAGGGCAGCGTGGAGTGCTGCGGGCAGCCGATGCAGCTCAAGCAGCCGCGGCCGCTCGCCTCGGCCGACTGACGGCGGGCTCACCGTGCCGGCGGCGGCCGACCTCGTGGTCGCGAACGCGCGGGTGCTGACGCTCGATCCGGCGCGGCCGCACGCCGAGGCCATCGCGGTGCGGGCCGGGCGCATCCTGGCGGTGGGCGCCTGGGCGGAGCTGCGGGCGCTGGTTGGGCTGGCGACCGAGGTCGTGGACGCCGCGGGCGGCGTGGCGGTGCCGGCGTTCCACGACGCGCACCTGCACCTGCTGCGCTACGCGCGGGCGCAGACGCGGCTCGACTGCCGGGGCGCGCGGAGCCTGGCGGAGCTACAGGAGGCGCTGGCCGCCCACGCCCGAGAGCTGCCGCCCGGCGCCTGGGTGCGGGCGGGGGGCTACGACGAGGCGCGGCTGCGCGAGGGACGTCACCCCGACCGCCACGACCTCGACGCCGCCGTCCCCGACCGGCCGGTGCGGCTCCAGCACCGCAGCCTGCACCTGGACGTGCTGAACAGCGCCGCCCTCAGGGCGCTGGGGCCGCTGGACGGCCCGGCGCCGCTCGTCGAGCGCGACGCCGCGACGGGCGAGCCGACGGGGCGGCTGTACCACGCGGCGGCGCTGCTGCGCGACCGCCTGCCACACCCCGACGAGGCCGAGCTGGCGGCGGCCGTGCGGGCGGCGAGCGACCGCCTGCTCGCCTGGGGCGTGACGAGCGTGCAGGACGCCTCCCACACGAACGGACCGGCGGAGTGGGCGCTGTTCAGGCGGCTGAGCGCACAAGGGGCGCTGGGCGTGCGGCTGTTCATGATGCCGGGGCCCCTCACCCTAACCCTCTCTCAGGGGGAGAGGGAAGACGATGCCCTCACCCTAGCCCTCTCCCAGAGGGAGAGGGGACAGGGCGCTCGCCCCGTAGCCATCTCCGCCATCTCCCCTTGGGAGAGGGGACAGGACGGACGCGGCCGGCGGGGTGGCGCGCGGCGGGGGCGCCTGGCAGGTGGAGAGTGGGGGGAGCCGCGGTGGCCGCGGGTGCTGCTTGGCCCGGTGAAGGTCATGCTGGACGAGGCGACGAGCGAGCCGGCGGGCGTGCGGGCGGCAGTGGCGGCCGCGCACGCGGCGGGGCACGCGGTGGCGATCCATGCCGTGAGCGAGGCCGAGGTGGCGCTCGCGCTGGACGCGCTGGCAGGGGATGGAGGGCAGGGGCCAAGGGCCGAGGCTTGGATTGGGGGGCGGCGGGGGTCAGGGGCCGGAGCAGAGGCGGGGGGCCGGGGGCCGGCCGGCGGAGGCCGTGGGGGAAGCGGGTATTTCCGGTCGTCGCCCGGGCGGCGGAGTGGGTGGCGAGGGCCGCGCCCGCGACCTCCTGACCGGATCGAGCATGGCGCGGTGATCCCGGACGCGTGGCTGGACGCGCTGCGGGGGCTGGGCGTGATGGTGGTGGGACAGCCGGCGCTGGTGGCGGAGCGGGGGGACGTGTACCGGGCGGCGTACCCGGCCGCGGCGCACGGCTGGCTGCACCGCGCAGGCTCGCTGCTGCGCGCGGGCGTGGGGTACGCGGCCGGGTCGGACGCGCCCGTGACGGAGCCGGCGCCGGGGCTGGGGCTGTATGCGGCGCGGGCGCGGCGCACGCCCAATGGGGCGGTGCTGGGGCCTGACGAACGGCTGGGGCTCATGGAGGCGCTGGCGGCGTTCACGCTCGGGCCGGCGCGGGCGGTGGGGATGGCGCACGCGCTGGGGCGGCTGCGCGCCGGGATGCTCGCCGACATCGCCGTGCTCGACCCGGAGGCGCTGGAGGGAGCGTCGCCGGAGGCGGCGTGGCGGCCGGTGCGGCTGACGCTCATGGAGGGGCGCGTGGTGTGGCGGCGAGCGGCGACGATGCGCGGCGCGGGTGCCTCGCTCGCATCATCCGCGTCATCGCCGCCGACCTCCTTCTCCTGCGGTGCGTAGGCCACCACGCCGTCGAGCGCTGCCAGTCGCCGTGGGCGCGGATGCTGGCTTCGCTAGCCGGTCTGTGCCCCCTCGGCGACAAGGGGGAAGCGCTCGGCCATCCAGGCTTGCCACAACGGCTCGGCGCGGACGGCGGCGGCAGGCGCCTGGTCGCCGTAGAGGAACACGCGCAGCGGCAGATAGACCTGGCCGCCCATCGGCAACGCGAAGAGGTGGGCGATGCCGGCTGCCGGCTGGTCGAGACGCAGCAGTAGCTCGGGGTATTCGGGGGGGCCGCGCCGCTCGACGAGCCCGGCGAGGGGTGGTGCTCCGGTGGGCGTGCTCACGCGCTGCCCCTCGGGGGCCGCGGTGAGGGCGAGCGGGCCGGTGAGCGCGTCCCAGGCCTGGGCTGTCGGCTCGGGCGCGACGCCCATCGTCTGAAAGGCCGTGCAGGGCTGGCCGCGGAAGTGCGCGAGGTAGAGGCGCAGGATGCGGAAGAAGGCCGGCCAGCCACCCTCGAAGCCCTCAAGCTGCCCATCCCAGTCGTCGGCGCTGGCGAACAGGCTGTGCACCACCCGCACGACACACCGCCCGCCGGAGCGTGCCTCGACGATCCACTCGGTCGCGATCGAGGGGGCGTTCGGGCCGAGGTCCTGGCTCTCGGCGACGAAGCGGCGGGGCGGGTCCCAGAGCGTAATGGTCGAGGCGGAGTCCATGCCCGGGCCGAAGTTGGCGGTGACGGTGCCGCCCTCGCGCTCTTCGACCTGGGTGGGCACGAACCAGGACGAGATACCGGGGCCAGTGACGATGGCCTGCCAGACTTCTTCGGGCGTGCCGGGGACCTCGACTTCAGCTTG
This sequence comes from Pseudomonadota bacterium, assembly GCA_021325365.1. The sequence goes on along the minus strand of JAJPHF010000145.1, from coordinate 9,585 downwards.
AACCGAGCGTCGTCCGGACGGGTCCTTGTGTACGGGCATAGAGGCGCCTCCTTTAGTCAGTGGGGTTGGTTGGCTCAGTGGGCTCATATCGGATCCGGCCCGGCGGTTGGGCTACTGGGGCGCGCCCTCACCCCGACCCTCTCCCAGGGGGAGAGGGGGTACGGTAACTGCACCGCCGGCTTCGGTATCAGGTGGCAACGGGTGCGCCAGGATCACCAGGCGATGCGGGCGGCCGCCCGGGGCGGAAGCGTCGTGGTAGCGGGCGACGAGCTGCGTAATGGCGGCCGTGAGGTCGTTGGTGAACGCCGCGCGCTCGGCCGCGGAGCGGAACCGAATCTCGGCGTCGAGCGAGAGGGTGGGCAGGCGCTTGTCGGCCGCCGTGGCGCGGCGCAGGAGATCGCCGACTTCGCGCACGACGCGGGCCGCCAGGGCGATGAGGTAGCCGGCGGACAGCCGGTCCGCCGTGCGGCCCGGGTCGGCGGCCGCGGGGCCGAGCGCCCGCGGCGACACGACGTAGGAGCTGGCCGTCGCCACCAGCAGGCGCTCCGTCAGCCCCCCCCACTGGCGCTCGTCCGCCAGCCGCACGAGCCCTTGCGCCTCCAGCGCGTGCAGGTGGTAGTTGAGCTTCTGGCGAGCGATGCCGAGGCGGGCGGCGAGCGTCGCGGCCGAGGCGGGCCGCGCTAGCTCGGCGAGCAGCCGGCTCCGCACCGGATCGAGCGCCACCGTCGCGGCGGCCGGATCGTCGATCACTTGCACGTCGAGCATGCGCCATTCTAGCGGTTGACAAATTTTCTTGTCAATAGGGCCAGACAGGTGCGCGGTAGGAGCGGGACTGGCTGGCGGGCGGGGCGACGTTCGGGTATACAATGGCGTTCGGTCAAGCGGAGAAGGGGGCGGCGATGGCTCAGACGTCCGACGGCGGCATTCTGGCGGGCATCCGCGTGCTGGACCTCGCCGACGAGAAGGGGTTGCCCTGCGCCAAGTTCTTCGCCGACTTGGGCGCCGACGTGATCAAGGTCGAGCCGCCGGGCGGCGACCCCGCGCGCGCGCGGCCGCCCTACGCGGGCGACCAGGCCCACCCCGAGCGCAGCTTGTACTTCCTGCACTGGAACGCGAACAAGCGCGGCATCACGCTGGACCTGGCGACGCCCGACGGCCAGGACCTCTTCCGCCAGCTGGCGCGGACGGCCGACGTGGTGATCGAGACGTTTAATCCGGGCACGCTGGAGCGGTGGGGGCTGGGCTACAAGGCGCTGGCCGAGATCAATCCGGGCCTGGTGATGACGTCGATCACGGTGTTCGGGCAGACGGGGCCGTACCGCGACTACCAGGGCAACGAGCTGATCGCCTTCGCGCTGGGCGGGCTGATGGCGCTGGCGGGCGATCCGGGCGGGCCGCCGGTGCTGGCGCCGGGCGACCTGGCGTCGGGCATGGCGTCGATGCACGCGGCGCTCGCCACGCAGGTGGCGCTGTTCCACCGCCTGCAGTCGGGGCGAGGGCAGCACGTGGACGCGTCGGTGAGCGAGGCGGCCGCGCACATCGGCGGCTACGTGGTGCCGTACTACTCGTACCACGGCGACAAGCCGGTCCGCGTGAGCCACACGGTGCGGACGTTCGAGCTGCACGACGTGTATCCGTGCAAGGACGGCTACGCGCGCCTGTTCATCCTGCCGCGCGCCCACTGGCTGACGTTTCTGGAGTGGCTGGGCAAGCCGCCGGAGCTGGACGACCCGGTGTTCGAGGACCAGAACATGCGGCGGGAGAACAGCGACCTGATCAATCCTTACGTCGAGCAGCTCTGCGCCCAGTACAACAAGCACGACCTGTACCTGGAGGCGCAGGCGCGGCACCTGGCGATCACGCCGATGAACACACCGGCCGACTTCGTGGAGAGCGAGCAGACAAAGGCGCGCGGCTACTTCCTGGAGGCGGAGCACCCGGTGGTGGGCAAGTACCGTCAGGTGGGGCCGCTGCACAAGTACAGCGCGATGCCGGCGCGCGTGCGGCGGACGGCGCCGCTAGTGGGCGAGCACAACGCCGAGATCCTAGGGGGCGAGCTGGGGCTGTCGGCGGACGACCTGGCGAGCCTGCGGGCGGCGGGGGTGATCTGAGGAGGAGGCCGAGCCATGACGGCATTGCCGCTCGAAGGGATTCGCGTGATCGAGCTGTGCACCGGCGCGGCCGGCCCGACGGTGGGCAAGGCGCTGGCGGAGTACGGTGCGGAGGTGCTGCGCATCGAGTCGCGGCGCCGGCCCGACACGCACCGCGGCGGCGCGAACAAGGCGCGCTGGAACAAGTCGCCCAGCTTCGTGAAGCTGCACCGCAACAAGAAGAGCGTGACGCTCAACATGCAGAGCGAGCGGGCGAAGGAGCTGTTGCGCGAGCTGATCCGCCAGAGCGACGTGGTGACGGAGAACTTCAGCCTGGGCGTGCTGGAGCGCTGGGGGTTTGGCTACGACAAGCTGCGGGAGATCAAGCCGGACATCATCCTGATTAGCCTGAAGGGGCTGGGCAATACGGGACCGCACGCCCACCACGTCACCTGGGGCCCGAACCTGATGTGCCTGTTCGGCTCGACGTACCTGTGGAACGAGCCCGGCTCGGAGGCGCCGACGCAGGAGGCGCGCACGCAGCACCCGGACTTCATGTCGGGGATCGCGGGCGCGGCGGCGGTGATGGCGGCGCTGCTGTACCGCGCGCGCACGGGCGAGGGGATGTACATCGACGGCGCGCAGATCGAGACCGGGGCCTCGCTGCTCGGGCCGTACTACCTGGACTACATCGTGAACGGGCGCGTGCCGGCGCCGGTGGGGAACCGGCGGCCGGGGGCCGCGCCGTATGGCGCCTATCCCACGGCGGGCGACGACCGCTGGTGCGTGATCAGCGTGGAGAGCCAGGACGCCTGGCGGCGGTTCTGCGAGGCGATCGGCAGCCCGGCCTGGACGCGGGAGGAGCGCTTCGCCACGCCGCTGGCGCGCGAGCGGCATAGCGTCGAGCTAGACCGCCTGGTGGGCGAGTGGACGCGGCAGCACGACGGCCAGGCGATCATGGAGCGGCTGCAAGCGGCGGGCGTGGCGGCGGCGCCGGTGCAGGACGTGGAGGACCAGCTCAAGCGCGACCCGCACGCCAAGGCGCGCGGCCTGTACCACGAGCGCGAGGAGCCGGAGATGGGGCCGGTGATCAGCGAGTACCCGCCGGTCCGGCTGTCGGAGACGCCCGCACAGATCTACGCGCACGCGCCGCTGTTCGGCGAGCACACGGACGCCGTGCTGCGCGACCTGCTGCACCTGAGCGACGCGGAGCTAGACGCGCTGAAGGCCGAGGGCGTGCTGGACTAGGGCGGCTGGCCGAGCGGCGGGTGATGACCCTGTGCCATCGAGTGGGGGAAGCAGCAAGACGACGGAGGCGGGGATGGCCAACCCCAAGCTGCGCTTTCGGTTCTTCGAGCCGGACGTCGACACCAACCTGCCGCTGACGGACGGCACCGTCACGATCGACGGCTTCGACCTGGAGCGCGTCAGCGGCCCGGCCGACGCCTGGGACCAGGGGATGGGTCAGCTTCCGGCCCTGCTGGCGGCCGGCGAGCCCATCGTCTGCATCCCGGCGTTCCCCAATCGCAAGTTCCGGCTGTCCTACATCCAGGTCAACGCCAAGGCGGGCATCGAGTCGGCCAAGGACCTGGAGGGCAAGCGCGTGGGCATCCATTTCTGGGGCAACACCGCGGGCGTCTGGGCCCGCGGCGCCCTGCAGAACTACTACCACGTCGACCTTGCGCGGATCGACTGGCTGGCCGCCAGGCCAGAACCGCCGCCGCACCTCCCGGCCGGCATCAAGATTCGCCCGCTGCCCGAGCACACCGGCCCGGCGGACCTGTTCATGGACGCGCTGCTGGTGGACGGCGAGCTAGACGCCGTCATCGGGCCCAACGTGCTGCCCTCGATCACGCGGCGCGACCCGCGCGTGCGCCGCCTGTTCCGCGACTACAAGCAGGAAGAGGAGACCTACTTCAAGCAAACGGGCATCTTCCCCATCAGCCACGTCATCGCGATGGACCGGGGCTTCGTCGAGCGCCACCCGGAAGCGCCGACGGCGCTGCTCCGGGCCTACCGCCAGGCCCGCGACGTCGCGTTCAACCGCATCGAGGGCTCGGACCCGGTCATCCTGACGATCTCCTGGGCGGCCGCGGCGATGGCCGAGCAGCGCGCGCTGATGGGCGAGCGGTACTGGGCCTACAACATCGACGACAACCGCCGGTCCCTGGACGCGTTCACTGAGTTCGCCTATCAACAAGGACTGAGCCCCACCAAGCCCGACTACATGAGCTTCTTCCACCCCGAAGCCGCCGCGCTGCCGGGGTGGTGAACCGCCATCGCGGCAGCGGGTGTGGATTGCGTGCGGTGGAGACGAAGCGTGAGGGGTGAGTGGCTGGTCCTGATCGCCGCCCTCCTGCTGGCGGCGTGCGGCGGGACGGCGCGGCCGGCGCCGAGCGGCGCGACGGCCACGGCGAGCGCCGGCACCGCGGCCGCGGCGCCGGCCAGCGGCCGCATCACGTTCTCGTATCCGCAGCCGACGAGCGGCTTCATGCCGCTGTGGCTGGCGCAGGACCGCGGCTTGTTCCAGAAGTATGGTCTGGACACGGAGATGGTCAACCTGCCGGCGCCAACCGACCTGCAGGCGCTGCAGAGCGGCGAGATCCAGTTCGCCTTCGAGGGCGGCCCGGCCGTGGCGGCGATCGCCGGCGGCTCGGACCTGACGCTCATCGCGGCGCTGGCCAACCACTACGCGCAGCAGCTTTACGTCGCGTCGCCGGACATCCAGAGCACCCACGACCTGATCGGCAAATCGATCGGCGCCAGCTCGCCGGGGGCGAGCAGCGACGGCGCGCTGCGGAGCATTCTGAAGCACGAGGGCATCGCGCCGTCCGAGGTCAACATCGTCTACCTGCGCGACGACCATAGCATCTTCGGCGCGCTCCAGGCCGGCACGGTCCAGGCGGCGATCCTGACGAAGGCCACCATTCCCCTGGCGAGACAGCAGGGCTACCGGCTGCTGGTGGACGCCAACGAGCTGAAGCTGCCGACCGTGAACGTGGGCATCGTGGTGCGCCGCGACTGGGCGCAGCAGAACCGGGCGGCGGTGCTCGCGTTCCTGAAAGGCGTCATGGAGGGCACCAAGCTCGGCAAGGACGATCCGGCCGCGGCGAAGGCCGAGATCCAGAAATACGGCCGGCTGGACGATCCGGCGCAGATCGAGCAGGTGTACGCGGACAGCCTGGACTGGGCGCCCTACCCGCTGGTCGAGGATGCGGGCGTGCAGACGCTCCTCGACCTCTCGACCGACGAGAAGGTGAAGGCGCACCAGCCGGCCGACTTTTACGACAACTCCTACCTGCTGGAGCTACAGGACTGGGTGAGGGGCCTCTATCCGGAGGGTATTCCGAACTAAACGAGGAGAGCGCGCATGCTGCCGATCATCGACGCCGACGGCCACCTGGACGAACAGCCCGACGAGATCATTCAGTACCTGGACGAGCCGCTGCGGGGCCAGACGATCATCCCGCGCGGGCATGGGATGTTCCCGTCCTGGCAGGCGACGGAGAACCGCACCCGCCCGTTCCTGGGCGGCCGCGCGCACTCGCCCTACCGGCTCGATCCCACGCCCGAGAAGTGGCTGGCGTTCGCCGACCGTGCCGGCATCGAGCAAGCGGTGATCTATCCCACCGACGCGCTGACCTTCGGCATGTGCGAGGACGCCGAGGTGGCCACCTACTTCGCCAGGGCCTACAACTCGTGGGCCCACGAGCGCTACACGAAGTTCAGCCCGCGGCTGCAGTGCGTGGCCCTGCTGCCGCTGCAGCAGGTCGACGCGGCGGTGAAAGAGCTGCGCCGGATCCATTCCGAGCTGGGCATGGTCGCGGCCATGCTGCCGGCGACCCAGCTGCGCGTGCCGCTGGGCGATCAGTCGCTCTGGCCGGTCTACGAGGAGGCGGAGAGACTGGGCTGCTTCCTGGGCATCCACGGCGGCCACCTGTGGCGCGGGCGCGAGCTGATGACGGGCCTCAAGAGCGCCCGGGTCATCATCCATCACCCCGTTGGCCAGATGGTGGAGATGGTCAGCATGATGTTCGAGGGCGTGTTCGAGAGCTTCCCGCGGCTGAAGGTGGGGTTCCTCGAGGCGGGGTGTGGCTGGGTGCCCTACCTGATGGACCGCATGGACGAGAAGTGGTCGCCGGGCCGGGGGCCGCTGAAGAAGAAGCCGAGCGACTACATCCGCGACTGCCCCATCTACGTCTCGGCCGAGCCCGGGGAGCACACGCTCGGCCTGGCGATCGAGATGATCGGCGCGGACCACCTGTTCCTGGCGTCGGACTTCCCGCACGAGACGGACGACGAGGGCTTCATCGAGCACCTGGAGGAGTGGCGCACGCTGACCGGCCTGTCGGAGGCCGACCACCGCAAGATCCTGAGCGAGACCGCGCGCCAGGCGTACGCGCTGCCCTCCATCGCGGTGGCGGCGTCGTAGGACCCGGGCACAGAGAAAATGCCGTGTGGTTGCAGATGCAACCACACAGCGTCTTCACCGTGACGGGGTAGGAGGCAAGCCGATGAACGTGACCACGGCCCAGGAGCTGGACGACTGGCTGGCCGAGCGGCACATGCAGGGCCATTGGAAGCACATGGCCAAGGGACCGGAGCTGAAGCCGTACCTGTGGCGCTGGGAGGACATCCACGCCGGCCTGATGAAGGCCACGGACGTCGTGCCGATGAGCGACACGCCGCGGCGCACCATCCAGCTCAAGAACCCCAGCCTGGGACACTGGATGACCAACACCATCCACATCTCCGTGCAGTGCGTGCTGCCGGGGGAGGTAGCGGAGGCTCATCGCCACAACGCGGCGGCGATCCGCTTCGTGGTGCAGGGGGTCGAGGGCGCGTTCACGGTCGTCGAGGGCGAGGCCCTGCCAATGGGCGACGGTGATCTGATCACCACGCCCAACTGGACCTGGCACGATCACTACAACGACGGCGACCAGCCGGTGATCTGGCTGGACGGGCTCGACATCCGCCTCGTGAGCCTGGCGAAGATGTTCTCGGAGCCGTATTCGGAAGCGCGCCAGCCGATCCAGCGGCCCACCGGCTTCGCGGGCAAGACGCTGGGGCACGTCCGCGCGCCCTACCTCCAGAGCGAGCAGCGCACGCCTCCGTTCAGCTACGCCTGGGCCGACACCCAGGCCACCTTCGAGGCCCTGAAGGCGGCGGAGGCCGAGGACGCGTGCGACGGCTACTACCTGACGTACAGCCATCCGGTTCACGGCGGCCCGACGCTGCCGACGTTTGCCTGCGACATCCAGCTGCTGCGCCCGCGCCGCAGCCTGAAAGCGCACCGCCATAGCTGCACCACCATCTATCACGCCTACCGCGGCGATGGGGTCACGGAGATCGAGGGCGAGCGGTTCGCGTGGAAGCAGGGGGACATCTTCGTCGTGCCGCCCTGGTACTGGCACCAGCACGCGAACACCTCCAGCGGCGAGAGCATCCTGTTCGCCATGACCGACCGGCCCGCCATGGAGGCGCTGGACATCTATCGCGAAGAGAGAGAGTGAGCGGGCCATGTACACCCCAGACGATCTACACGGGCTGAACGCGATGATGCCGGCGTTCGCCAAGGAGGGCGCGGAGTCGCTCACGGCGACCGACACGGTGGACGTGGACAAGCTGACGACGGCCGTGGATCGCATGATCAAGGATGGCGCGAACGCCATCTCGACGACGGGCAGCTTCGGCGAGGTGTCCAACCTGCTGTGGGAGGAGACGCAGACCCTGTTCGAGGCCACGCGCGACGTGGTCGCCAAGCGGGTGCCGCTGATGTTCGGCATCACCAGCTGGAACGGCCGTGAGGTCGTGCGGAAGGCGCGCTTCGTGCGCGACATCGGGGGCGAGGGCATCTTCGTGGGCGTGCCGTTCTACTACACGCCGACGGTGGACAATGCGATTGCCTTCTACAAGGAGCTGTCGGAGCTGTTCCCCGACCTGGCGATCCAGATTTACCACAACCCCACGCTGCACCGCATCCGGATCCCCGTCGAGGCGTTCGAGGAGCTGAGCAAGATCCGCAACATCGTCAGCATGAAGGATAGCCACCGCACGCCGCTGGAATTCATGGTCCTGCAGCGGCTCGTCCGTGGCAAGATCAGCATCTTCACCTTCCAGCTGCAGTACTACCCCTACCAGCAGTGGGGCGCGCGCGGGTTCTGGAGCACGGACGCGTGGATGGGGCCCTGGCCGCTGCTGTACCTGCGCGACGTGACCGATGCCGGCGACTACGAGACGGCGCAGCAGGTGGTGATGGACATCAGCGGCGGTCGCATCGGCGGCGGCGAGGACGTCGCAGGCCCGCAGGACAACGCCCGGAAGCTGGGCTACACGCACGCCGGCTACTGCGACCTGGGCCCGAACCGCTCCCCCTACCGCGTCGTAAAGCCCGAGTCGCTGCAGCGCCAGATCGCCCGCGCGGAGCGGTGGAAGAAGCTGTGCGAGAAGTACCGGCCGCTGGTGGAGGCCAGAGCGGCGGCCCCCGTCGCGGCGCGGTAGCGGGCCTCATGCCGAAGCTCACCCTGCTGGTGGCCTCGGCGCTGCTGCTGGCCGCGTGCGGCAGCGCTGGGCCGTCGGCGCCAACGCAGTCGAGCGCCGCCGGAGTCGCGGCTCAGCCGGCGCCACCGGACTCGCCGGTCACCCTCAGCGTCTGGGACGGCTCGACCACGATCCAGGCGCCGCTCTACATCGCCATGGACCGCGGGTACTTGCAGGAGCAAGGGATCGAGGTCCAGGCGATGCCCATTACGGGCGCTTTCGACGCGCAGGTGCCGCTGCTGGCGACCGGCCAGCTGGACGTCGGCGGCGGCAGCATCGTGCCCGCCCTGTTCAACGCGGTGGGCCGCGGCCTGCCGTTGCGCGTTACGGCCATCGGCGCCTTGCACACGCCCGGGCGCTCGCAGCTCATCGTCGCCCGCAAGGACCTGGTGGAGAGCGGGCAGCTCAAGTCGTATGCCGACTTGCGGGGCAAAGTGGTCGGGCGACCGACCGCGCTGGGGATCGCGACCATCGCCATCGAGAAGGCGCTGGAGCTGGGAGGCCTCACGTCGAGCGACATCACCTACCTCGACCTACCCACGCCGGATACGGTGGTGGCGCTGGGCAACAACAAGGTTGACGTGGCCTACATGACCGAGCCGTTCGGCACGCAGGCGATTGAGCAGGGCGTCGCCGTCAAGTGGCACGAGATGGCGGACCTGGTGCCCAACCACGTCGCGGCCATGTGGGCATACGGCAGCAAGCTGCTGGACGAGCAGCCGGAGGTGGGCCGGCGCTTCATGGTGGCGCTCATGCACGGCATGCGGGACTACGAGGATGCGTTTGGCAAGAACAAGGGCCGCGCCGACGTGGTGAATATCCTGGTGAAACACACGGTGATCAAGGAGCCCGCGCTGTACGAGAAGATGCAGATCATCGCGGAGCCGGCCTCGGGCGAGTTCCCGCTGGACACGCTCCAAGAGGACTACGACTGGCTCAAGGCGCGCGGCGCCAT
>JAJPHF010000056.1 GCA_021325365.1 Pseudomonadota bacterium | reverse complement strand
TACACGCTGCCGGTCGAGCTGACGGGCCCGCCGAGCAGCTACGCGCGGCGCGTGTGGGTGGACACGGTGGCGTTCTGGCAGCCGGCGCTGCGCGCGGCGGTCGAGACGTTCGGCGTGGACAAGGTGATGCTGGGCACGGACACGCCGCCGCTGCCGTTCCCGCTCGGCAAGTCGGTGGAGCACGTGCGGGCGCTCGGCTTGCCGCCGGAGCGGGAGCAGGCTATCCTGGGCGACAACGCGGTGGCGCTGTTCCGCCTGGCGGCGGCCGTGCGGAGGTAGGGGCGCGGCCTCTGACGCTCGGCCGTACCAGCCGCCGCCCGAGGGTCAGCGCGTAGCGGGCGGAGAAAGGATGCCCGCGCAGCGTTCCAGGGAGGGGAGCGATGGTTCAGCAGCAGTACCGCGCGCCGACCGCGGACGAGGTGGACGCGGGCGCCCAGAAGCAGAACATGCGGCTCGTCGGCTACCACGACCTGAACGGCTGCGGCGACGGCTTCCGCATCGACAAGAAGGGCGACTTCCTGTTCGTCGCGCACCTGAACCGCAAGGCGTTCAGCGTGCTGAACGTCGCCAACCCGGCGCGGCCGGAGCTGGTCCACGACGAGCCGCTGCCGCCGAACACGCACTCCCACAAGGTTCAGATCGCCGGCGACCTGCTGATCATCAACAACGAGAAGATCGGCCCCGGCGACGAGTTCGAGCCGGGCATTCGCCTGTTCGATATCAGCAACCCGGCCACGCCGCGCGAGGTCGGCTTCTTCCGCACGGGCGGGCGCGGCGTCCACCGCTTCTGGTTCGCCGACGGCCAGTACGCCTACCTGCCGACCTGGATGGACGGCTACACCGGCCGCATCCTGCAGATCGTGGACGTGTCCGACCCGACCAGCCCGCACGAGGTGGGGCGCTGGTGGATCCCCGGCACCTGGGCGGCCGGCGGCGAGCAGCTGACCGCGCCCGAGGGCGACGAGTGGATGGTCCACGGCCCGGTCGTCGAGGGCGACCGCGCCTACGTGGGCCTGTGGGACGCCGGCTGGGCGATCCTCGACGTCTCGGACAAGAGCCGGCCGCGCACGATCAGCCACCTGAACTGGCGCCCGCCCTACGCCGGCTTCACCCACACGGCGCTGCCGCTGCGCCGCCGCAACCTGATCGTCGTGACCGACGAGGCGACCTCGCACCAGCGCCCGGGCGGGAAGCTGATCTGGATGATCGACGCGCGCGACGAGGCGCACCCGGTGCCGATCGCCACCTTCCCGGTGCCCGAGGGCGACTACGCCGCGAGCGGCGAGACGTTCGGGCCGCACAACATTCACGAGAACCGCCCCGGCTCGTGGCAGGACGACACGCTGATCTACGCGACCTACTGGAGCGCGGGGCTGCGCGTCTTCGACACGACGAACCCCTACCAGCCACGCGAAGTCGGCTACTACGTGCCGCCCACGCCGCCCCAGCAGCCGGGCGGCGAGCCGCACCGCGCCGTCCAGATCAACGACGTGTTCGTGGACGCGAGCGGGCTGATCTACTGCACCGACCGCTTCAACGGCGGGCTGTACATCCTGGAGTACACCGGCGCGCGCCCGCCGGCCGCCCCGCCCCTGCTCTGATCGGGCCGCGCTCCGTGCCGTGTCGGAGGGAGGTGCCGTATGGTCAGCTTGTCGCGCCTGTGGCTCGTCGGCGCGCTCGTGGTGGGCATCGTCCTGGCCGCCTGCGCGCCCGCCAGCGCCCCGTCAGCGCCCGCCGCCTCGGCCCCCGCGCCGCCCGCCAGCGCGCCGGGCGGCGCGCCCGCGCCGCCCGCGGCAGCGGCCGCCCCTCGTGAGCTAACGCCGCTCACCGTCGGGCGCGCGGCGGTGCGGGTCACCGTCGCCCCGCTGTGGCTGGCGCAGGAGCTGGGCTACTTCGCCGAGGAGGGGCTGGCGGTGGACGACCAGCTGCTGCGCAGCGCCCCGGCCGTCGAGGCCGCGCTCGTGGCAGGCGATCTCCAGATCGGCTTCACGGGCATGGCCACCGCCCTCACGGCCCGCGCCGGCGGGAGCGAGGACGTGATGACCGCGAGCTACCTGGACGTGGCGCTCGGCGAGCTGGAAGTTCGGCCGGACATCGTCCAGCCCGCCGATCTGCGCGGCCGCATCCTGGGCGTGCAGTCGATCGGCGGCACCGTTCACATCCGCGGGCTGCTCGCGCTCCAGAAGCTCGGCCTCGACGTCGAGCGGGACCACATTCAGGTGATCCAGGCCGGCGACGATCCGACCCTGGCGCAGGGGCTGATCGCCGGCGCGATCGACGCCGCGCCGATCAGCTACACCTCGGCGGCGGTGGCGCGGGCCAACGGCATGCACGGCTGGGACCTGGGCGAGCTGGGCGTGGCAGAGAGCAGCGTGAGCGTGATCACGACCGCCACGATCGCGCGGGAGCGGCCGGCCCTCATCGAGAGCTTCCTGAAGGGGCTGGCGCGGGGTGTTCACTATCTGAAGCAAGGGCAGACCGACGCCGCGAAGCGCGACCGCGCGCTCCAGGTGGTGGCCGGCAAGCTCCAGGTCGCGCCCGACGCGGTGGCGACCGAGCTGGACAAGGTGGCCGAATACTCGCGGATCGATCTGGTGCCCGACCGCGCCGCCCTCACGGAGTTCCGGGCCGCCGTCGTGCGCCAGGCGCCCGAGGCTGAGCGCGTCTCGGTCGACGATCTGCTGGACCTCAGCTTCGTCCAGAAGCTGGACCGCGAGGGCTTCTTCCAACAACTCGCCGCCACCCCGTAGGAGAGGGCCGTGCGGAAGGTTACCCAGGTCTTGGCTCAGCTCAGCCCCGCCGAGCGCTCCGCGATGCTGGACGATCGGCAAAGTTGACTCTGGCCGCTGTCCCCTATACTGAAGTGCGATCGGCAGTAAGGTTGGGAGAGGCAGTGCGGCCCGAGGAGTTCGTCAACGAGGCGCCAGACATTAACGGCGGCTACCCAGTAGTGGCCGGCACGCGGACGCCTGTGAGCGTCATTGTCGAGTTCTGGCAGCAGACCGGCGATCTAGAGCAGATCGCGCGGCTGCTGCCCCACCTGACGCTGGAACAGGTCCGCGGCGCCCTGGCGTACTATGCTCTGCATCCCGAGCGAATCGACGAGGACATCGCCCTCGACAAGCAAGCCCTCGCGGAGCTGCAGGGTCATCCGTTGGGGCGCCCAGGACCGCCGCGACCGACGTCGAGGAGCGCTTCCGGCAACTGCTCGCCGCGGCTGAGGAGAGCGGCGGCGAGCCGCTCAGCCCGGCGGGCTTCCTCGTCGCCGGCAACTTCGGCAGCGGCAAGTCGCACCTGCTGGAGTATCTCCAGCACGTCGCCCGCGAGCAGCGGTTCGTCACCAGCAAGATCGTCATCAGCAAGGAGACGCCGCTCTACGACCCGGCCAAGCTGTATCGCGCCGCCATTCGCGCGGCGGTGGTACCGGGGCGGCGCGGCGCGGCGCTGTCGCAGGTCGCCAGCGAGCTGGATCCTTACAGCACCCGCTACGTCGACTTCTACCGCTGGGTGCAGGAGCCCGCCAGCAGCCTGAACCAGCGCTTCGCGGCGACGCTGTTCCTCTACGAGCGCGCCGCGGACGACCCCGAGCTGCGCGACCGCATCATCGCCTTCTGGGCCGGCGACCCGATCCAGGTCGGCGAGATCCGCAAGGCGCTGCGGGCGCTCGGCGAGCGCGTCACCTACACGCTGGACAAGGTGGACGCTCGCGCGCTGGCGCTTCAGCGCTTCCGCTTCGCCGCGCGCCTGATGCGAGCCGCGGGCTACGCCGGCTGGGTGCTGCTGATCGACGAGGTCGAGCTGATCGACCGGTACACGCTGCACCAGCGAGCGCGCTCGTATGCCGAGCTGGCGCGCTGGACGGGCAACCTGAAGGGCGAGACGTTCCCGGGAATCCTGAGCGTGTGCGCGATCACGTCGGACTTCGAGGCGGCGGTGCTGAACGACCGCAACGACCGCGAGGCGGTGCCGGGCCGGCTGCGCGCCAGCGCGCGGGAGAGCGACCAGCTCCTCGCTCCCCAGGCAGAGCGCGGCATGCGGCTCATCGGCCGGGCGGTGAAGCTGGCGCCGCCCAGTCGCGCCGTGATCGACGAGACGTATGACAAGCTACGCGCCATCCACGGCCAGGCGTATGGCTGGGCGCCGCCGCCCGTCAGCTCGGCCGAGCGCGCCACAAGCACGTCGATGCGCGAGTACGTGCGCTGGTGGATCACCGAGTGGGACCTGAAGCGCCTTTACCCCGACTACGCGCCCGACATGGAGGCGACGCCGATAGGCCCGAGCTACGCCGAGGACGCCGACCTCGAAGCGCCCTCCGAGGATGACACCGCGCCCTCCGAGCCGCGCGACGCTTGGTAAGCCCACACTACGCGGGCCTAGTAGAACAGGTTCCCGATCGCCTCGATCAGGAGCGTGTCTTCGTCCTGGAACTCGTAGGCGATGGCCCAGTTACCACAGTGATAGGCGTCCCGGTTGATGCGCCCCATCGGAAAGACCAGGGTTACGCGCTGGTCGATGTCGCGGTAGGGGTTGCGGGCAAGCTGCTCAAAGCAGCCGCGAATCCAGAGAGCTTCCTCCACCGAAAGGCGATCGAGCATCCATCAGGCCATCTCACTCAGGGCAATTCGGAAGACCACGCTTCTTCCAATAGTCGTCGAGCCACATCCATCCAGGCGGCAGGCCCGTGCCGCCCGCCGTGCGGTGCGCTTCGAGCTGGGCATGACTCCTCTGGATGTCCGCAACGAAGCGGTCCCAGTCCTTCATGTGGCGCTTGAGCCATTCGGTCTGCTCTTCCGGCGATAGGCCGCGGATGTCTTCCCAGGTGTCCATGGCGCCTCTCCTGATCGCTACGGGCAGTATACTTTACAGCGAGTCATGGTCTTGGACAGCCAGATCCATGCGGGCCGCGGACGACCGACGAGTTGTGCGATAGCAGGGGGCCGGGGTGCCGATTCCCTTCCGCCACGAGGACGAGCGCGACGAATGGGGCACGGCGGCCTACCTGCGCCTGGCGCCCGACCCCGACCGCGCCGGCTACCGCGGCGCCCTGTTTCAGATCAACGCGCGCGGCGAGCCCGTCGAGTTCACCTACAACCGCGTCGAGACGCCCAATAGCTTCCTCTGGCGCCCGGCCGACGTGCGCCGCGCGGCGCTGCGCCGCCTCACCGCCTCGCTGCTCGCCGCCTGCCCCCAGGTGCCCCGCGTGCTGTTCGCGCTCGCCGCGGAGGCACCGAGCGAGCTGTTCTGCCAGGACCTCCAGGTCGCCATTCCAGTCGGTCGCATCGCCGCCGGGCTGGAGACCGCCGGCTACTCCACCCTTGAGGTGGCCGAGATGCTCGACCAGGCCGAGCCGGTCCACCTGTTCTGGTTCCCCGGCCCGCCCCTGGAGGGCTCGCCCGAGCGCGCCCTGACGGGCCACCTCACGGCCCACGGCCTGCTGCTGGAGCCGTTCGAGCGCGCCGCCGTCGGACTGGCCGAGGTATACGGCGCGGCCGACCCGGTCCACCCATGAGCGTTCATCCCTGGCCCCCGGTCCGCGTGCCACCGGCGAGTCGCCTGCTGGTGCCGGGTCCGCGGGGGGCGGGCGCGCGGTCCATCCAGGCCAGGGGAGCGGTGGTCGGGCCGGCTCAGGCGCTCGCGCCCGTCGGACTCGTGGCCGTCGGCGCGGGCGAGCTGGCGCCGCTGGGCGTCGAGGTGGGGAGTGGGCTGAGCCTGGCGGAGCTACTGCCCTACGAGGACACGACGGTCCAGGGCAGCGTCTGCCTGGTCGGGCTGCTCGCCGGCGAGGAGGCACCGTTCGGCCCCACGCCCGGCGCCGCTGCGGCCGGCGCCGACCCGCTGGTCCGCGAGCGCCCGTCCGGCGAGGTGCCGCTGGCGAAGCGCCTGGCCGTGCTGCTGCAGCCGCCGCCCGAGCTGCTGCTGGCTCCCGACGGGCCGCTGGAGTGGCCGGGGCCGCTGCTCCCCTACCAGCTCACAGCCATCCGCGAGCTGCTGAGGCGTGACATGCTGCTCCTGGCCGACGACATGGGACTGGGCAAGACGGTCGAGGCGCTGGCGGCGTTGCGCGTGCTGGCGCTCCGCCGCCAGACCGAGGCGGCGCTGGTGGTGGCCCCGGCGGGGCTCCTCACTCAGTGGCGTGCCGAGGTCCACCGCTGGGCGCCCGAGCTGCGGCTCTCGACGGTCCACGGCGGCCCGGCTGACCGCCGCTGGCAGTGGCGCACGCCCGCCCACGTGTACCTCACCAGCTACGAGACGCTGCGCGCTGACTTTACCGCCAATCCCCACTCGCCGGTCGCCCGGCTGTGGGACCTGGTGATTCTCGATGAGGCGCAGAGAATCAAGAACGCCGAAACCGACGTGAGCCGCGCCTGCAAGCGCCTGCGCCGGCGGCGCCAGTGGGCGCTCAGCGGCACGCCGCTCGAGAACAGCACTGCCGACCTCATCTCGCTGCTGGAGTTCGTGAACCCGAGGCCGCCCCGCGCCCACCGCCTGGCGCTGCCGCCGCTGGCGCTGCGCGAGGAGCTGCGCTGCGTGCAGCTTCGGCGGCGCAAGGCCGAGGTGCTCGACGAGCTGCCGCCCAAGCGGGTCTGCCGCGTCCTCTTGCCGCTGACACCATCACAGCGCGCGACCTATGAGCGCGGAGCGCGAGGGCATCGTCGAGCTGCGGGCCCGCGGCGCGAGCGTGCAGGTGCAGCACGTCCTGGCGCTCGTCGTGCGCCTCAAGCAGATCTGCAACTTCGACCCGGCCACGGGCGCTTCCAGCAAGCTGGACGACCTGCGCGAGCGCGTCGGCGTGCTGGCCGCGGAGGGCTACAAGGCGCTGGTGTTTACGCAGTTCGCCAACGCCGAGAACGGCGCGCGGGCCATCGCGACACGCCTCGGCTCCACGGCGCTAGCGTATACCGGCGACCTGGCGCCGCACCAGCGCGATCAGGTCCTGCACCAATTCCGCACCCACCCCGAGCGGCGCGTGCTGGTGCTCTCGCTGCTGGCCGGTGGGCAGGGCCTCAACCTGCAGGAGGCCTCTTACGTCTTCCACTTCGACCGCTGGTGGAACCCGTCGGTCGAGCAGCAAGCCGAGGCGCGCAGCCACCGGCTGGGCCAGCCGTACCCGGTGACGGTCTACACTTACACGTGTGAGAACACGATCGAGGAGCGCATCTAGCGGGTGCTGCAAGGCAAGCGGCTCCTCTTCGACGAACTGGTCGACGACGTATCGCTCGACCTCGCGGCCACGCTGACGAGTGAGGAGCTGTTCGACCTGTTCGACCTCGACGCGCCACCGTCAGCCGGCGCCACGACGGGAGCCCCGCGCGCGCCCGAGGCCTCGGCGGCGCGCGACCCGGCCGGGTACTAGCGCCGTGCAGCTAGCCGAGCCGTCGCGCTGCGCGTGGGTTGGCGCCGACCCGCTGATGGTGCAGTATCACGACGAAGAATGGGGCGTGCCGTCGTGGGACGACCGCCACCTCTACGAGATGCTGGTGCTCGAAGGCGCCCAGGCGGGGCTGAGCTGGGCGACGATCCTCCGCAAGCGTGAGGCTTATCGCCGCGCCTTCGCCGGCTTCGACGCGGCCCGCGTCGCCGCCTTCGCCGACGCCGACCGCGCGCGGCTGCTGGCCGACGCGGGCATCGTGCGCAACCGCCTGAAGGTCGATGCCGCCATCGCCAACGCCCGCGCGGTACTGGTAGTGCAGCGAGAGCATGGCAGCCTGGCCGCGTTTCTCTGGCAGTTCGCGGGCGGCGCGCCCATCCGCAACGCGTGGCGGACGGCCGCCGAGGTCCCCGCCCAAACCGCCGCCTCGCAAGCGATGAGCAAGGCGCTCCTCAGGCGCGGCTTCCGCTTCGTTGGGCCGACGATCTGCTATGCCTTCATGCAGGCGGTCGGCATGGTGAACGATCATACCGTCGGTTGCTTCCGCCATGGACGGGCCGGCTAGCCGGCGCGAGCGCGGCGACAACCCACGGCACACCGCGCAGGGAGACACCCGCGCGTGAAGCGAGGCGCCCTGCCCGCGCCGCGATGCTGTATGCTGGATGCTTGAGACCACCGGAACCTGGGCAGGAGGGAGAACTCCTGATGGAGCGAGGCGTTACCAGCCGCCGCGCCTTCGTCCGCACCGCCGCGCTGACCTCGGCCAGCCTTGTCGGCGCCGCCTGGCTGGGCTGGGCGGGCGCTCGCACGAGCTACGCGCAGGAAGGAGCGGCGCCCAGTCCCGAGCGCGCGCTGCAACTTCTCCTGGACGGCAACGCCCGCTACGTGAGCGGCACGACCACCGACCCGCACCGCGGCCCCGACCGGCGCGCCGCGGTGGCGAGCGGCCAGGCGCCCTACGCCACGATCCTGTCGTGCGCCGACTCGCGGGTGCCGCCTGAGCTGGTGTTCGACGCGGGCCTAGGCGACCTCTTCGTCCACCGCGTGGCCGGCAACGTGCTGAACGACGAGCTGTTGGGCAGCATCGAGTACGGCGCTCAGTACCTGCACGCGCCGCTCGTCCTCGTGCTGGGCCACGAGGCCTGCGGCGCGGTCGACGCCACGATCGCGGCGCTCACCCAGGGCGCCCGGTTCGACGGCGAGATACCGAGCTTGGCGCGCGCCATCGCCCCGGCCGTCGAGAGCGTGCGCGGCCAGCCCGGCGACCTCCTCGACAACGCCATTCGCGCGAACGTCGCGCTGGTGGTCGGCCAGCTAACGAGTCGCAGCCCGTTGCTGGCCGGGCTGGCGGCCCAGGGCGCGCTCGCGATGGTGGGCGGCTACTACAGCTTACAGACCGGGCAGGTCGAGGTGCTCGACCCGCCCAAGACGGCCGCTAGGGTGGGACGCTGAGGATGGAGGCGCTACAGCACCGGGGGATCGTCATGGCGCCCAATGGCCTGGTGGCGGCCGGCCATCCGCTGGCCGTCGCTGCCGGGCTGGAGGCGCTGGTCGCGGGCGGCAACGCAATCGACGCCGCCCTCACCATGGCCGGCGTGCTCGGCGTCGTCCAGCCGATGATGAGCGGGCTGGGCGGCGACACCTTCCTGCTCTACTACGACCACGCGGCGGGACGCACCTGGGCCGTCAACGGCAGCGGCCCGGCGCCGCAAGCGCTCACGCTGGACTACGTGCAGGCGCACCACGGCGGCCAGCTGCCCGCGCGCGGCATGCTCTCCGTCGGCGTGCCGGGCGCCGTGGACGCGATGTGTACGGCGCTCGCGCGCTGGGGTAGCGGCCGCTTCGACCTGGCGCGCGTGCTAGCCCCGGCGATCCGCTACGCCGAGGAGGGGGCGCCGGTCAGTCAGGTGGTGGCCGGGCGCTGGGCCGCCCAGCGCGACGTGCTGGCCCGCTTCCCCTCCAGCGCGCTCACGCTGCTGCACGGCGGCGAGCCCTACCGCGCCGGCCAGACGCTCCGCCTGCCCGAGTACGCCGCCGCGCTGCGGACCGTGGCGCGGGGCGGGCGCGACGCCTTCTACGGCGGCGAGCTGGGCGCCCGGCTGGTGCGCTACTGCCAGGCAAACGGCGGCGTGCTCGCCGAGGCCGACCTCGCCGCCTACCACTGCGAGGTCTATGAGCCGATCCGCACCACTTACCGCGAGTACACCGCCTGCACCACGGCGCCGCCGTCGCAGGGCGCCATTCTGCTCGAAGCGCTGAACCTGGCCGAGGACTACGATCTGGCCGCGTTGCCCTGGGGCAGCGCCCGGGCCATCCACCTCCTCGTCGAGGCGAAGAAGCTCGCTTTCGCCGACCGCAACGCCTACCTGGCCGACCCGCGCTTCCACCCGAACCCGCTCGACACTCTGTTGTCGAAAGACTACGCCGCCGCGCGCCGCGAGGCCATCCGCGACGACCTGGCGCTCGACATCGTTGCGCCCGGCGCGCTGCCCGAGATGCTCGGCGACACGACCTATCTCTGCGCCGCCGACCGCGACGGCAACCTCGTCTCGCTTATCACCAGCCTCAGCAACCCCTTCGGCTGTGCCGAGGTGGTGCCCGGCACGGGCATCCTGCTGAACAACCGCGTGGGGCGCGGCTTCAGCACGGACCCGGCCCACCCCAACGCGCTCGCGCCCGGCAAGCGCACGATGCACACGCTCCACTGCTACCTGGTGTTCCGCGGCGACCAGCCGTACCTCGTGGGCGGCACGCCCGGCGGCGACGCTCAGCCGCAGTGGAACCTCCAGGTGCTCACGAACCTGCTCGACTGGGGCTTGAACGTGCAGCAGGCCGTCGAGGCGCCGCGCTGGCTCAGCCACCCCGGCACCGACCCCGGCACGCTCGGCACGCCCTATGAGCTGCGCCTGGAGCCCGGCTTCCCGCCAGAGACGTGGGCCAACCTGGAGCAGCTCGGCCACCGCGTGCGCTTGCAGCACGACTTCGAGGCCAGCGGCGCGCAGCTCATCCAGGTCGACGCGGCGACCGGCGCCTACCACGGCGCCTCCGACCCGCGCGCCGACGGCTGCGCGATCGGCTATTAGCGATCAGTAGTCAGTGATCAGCGATCAGCTATCAGCTCGTCGTCTCCTGAAAGCTGATAGCTGACGGCTGATAGCTGCCAGCTCGGAGGATGCATGATTCGGCGCATCGACCACGTCGGCGTACCCGTGGCGGACTACGCCGCGGCCGTGAGCTTCTACCGGGACGTGCTCGGCTTCGAGCTGTACTCGGAGAAGGCGCTGGGCGGCCCGCCGCCGCGGCGCATCGCCTACCTCCGTCCGCCCGCAGGCGACGCGGTGATCGAGGTCGTCGAGGAGGTCGACACGGACGGCACCGGCCCGCACTACTGCCTGGAGGTGGCCGACATGGACGCCGCGGTGGCGCGGCTGACCACCGCCGGCCTGCGGGTCGTCTCGCCACCCCGGCCCACCGAGCCCCGCGCGCCCCGGGAGGAGGGCTGGGGCCGCGCCGTCCTCGCCGGCCCCGCCGGCGAGCTGATCGAGCTGCGTGGGTAGCGCCGCAGGGGACGATTTGGGCGGCTCAGCATCCCCAGCCGGCCCGGCTACGGATGCTAGAATCTCGCAGCGGCCTAGCGAGAGGATGGCGGCGTGGAAGTCGGGAACGCGCTGCGGCAGCTACCGAGCGTGGACCGCCTGCTGCAAGAGGCGGCGGTCCAGGGGCTGGTCGCGCGCTACGCGCGGCCGCTGGTGCTGGCCGCCATTCGCGCCACCCTCGACGCCGAGCGCGCCGCCGTGCGGGCCGGCGCTCCGCCGCGCGACTTAGAGCCGCTCGTCGCCGCCGTGGCCGCGGAGGCCGCGGCGCTCGCCGGGCCGCGCTTGCGCCGCGTGCTGAACGGCACCGGCGTCATTCTGCACACCAACCTCGGCCGCGCGCCGCTCAGCCCCGCCGCGCTCGCCGCGGCCGCGAGCGTCGGCGGCGGCTACTCCAACCTCGAGTACGAGCTAGGCCCCGGCGAGCGCGGCTCGCGCCACGAGCACGTCGTGGACCGCCTGCGCCGCCTGACCGGCGCCCCCGCCGCGCTCGTCGTGAACAACAACGCCAGCGCCGTGCTGCTGGCGCTCGCCGCGCTCGCCGCCGGCCGCGAGGTCGTCGTGTCGCGCGGCCAGCTCGTCGAGATCGGCGGCGGCTTCCGCATCCCCGACGTGCTGCGCCAGAGCGGCGCGCGGCTCGTCGAGGTCGGCACGACTAACCGCACCTACGTCGAGGACTACGCCCAGGCCATCACGCCCGACACGGCGCTGCTGTTGCGCGTCCACCCGTCGAACTTCCAGGTGCGCGGCTTCGTCCACAGCGCCAGTCCCGCCGAGCTGGTCGCGCTCGGCCGCGCGCGCGGGCTGCCGGTCGTGGACGACCTGGGCAGCGGCAGCCTGCTGGACACCGCGGCCTACGGTCTGGCGCACGAGCCGATGGTGCAGGAGAGCGTGGCCGCGGGCATGGGCCTGGTCTGCTTCAGCGGCGACAAGCTGCTCGGCGGGCCGCAGGCGGGCATCGTCGTGGGCGATGGCGAGCTGGTGGCCCGGCTGCGCCGGCACCCCCTGACCCGCGCCGTGCGCCCCGACAAGCTGACCATCGCCGCGCTCGCCGCGACCCTGGACCATTACCTGCGGGACGAGGCGCCGCGCACTATCCCCATCTGGCGAATGATCGCCGCCCCGCTCGACGCGCTCCAGGCGCGCGCCGAGCGCCTGGCCGCCGCGCTCGGCGCGCTCGGCGTGGTCGCCACGGTCGTGGACGGCGAGTCCACGGTGGGCGGCGGCTCGCTGCCCGACGAGACGCTGCCCAGCCGCCTGGTAGCCGTCGGCGTCGAGAGCGAGGCCGCGTTGGCCGCCCGCCTGCGCGCCGGCGACCCGCCCGTCGTCGGCCGCTTGGAGCGCGACCGCCTGCTGCTCGACCTGCGCACCATCCTGCCCGAGGAGGACGCGCTGCTCCTCGACGCCCTGCGCGCCGCCCTCGGGCCCGCGGACGACGACCGATGAGCGTGCAACTCGCGGCCCCCGCCGCGCCCACCACGACGCCCGAGGCGCCCACGGCGACGCCCGAGACGCCGACGCTGCCCAACATCGACGATCTCACCAAGCTGCTGCCGCCCTACAAGGTGCTGCTCCACAACGACGACCACAACAGCATGGACCACGTCGTGCGCAGCCTCCTACGCAGCGTGCCGAAGCTGAGCCGCTTGCGCGCCATCCAAATCATGCTGGAGGCGCACAACCACGGCGTTGCGCTGGTCATCGTCTGTCCGCTGGAGCAGGCTGAGCTGTTCCGCGACCGCCTGGAGAGCTGCGGCCTCACCGCCACCATCGAGGCGGCGTAAGCCGCTGGCCGGAATCGGCGAGCATGTTTGATGTAGTCGAACAGGCCTGCCAACCCGGAGACCCAGCTTAGGAAGAGCCCGTTGCGCTGGAAGGCTCACGCTACAGTCCCGCTCGTGGCTGGAGCGCTCGGAGCGCTCCTGACGTATCCGCCACTCCTCGCGAACGGGCTGGCAGCCCAGACGCCGACCGCGCCGCTGCCGCGCTGCCATACCTCGCACTTGAGCGTGGTGTTCGTGGACGCCGATGCGGCGGCTGGCCACATCGCCGACCGGTTCCACCTCACGAACACCTCGGCTGCTCCCTGTCAGCTCTATGGCTTCGTCGGCGCCCAGATGCTCGACGCCACGGGACAGCCGCTGCCCACCCAGGTGCGCCGCAACGGCGGGTTCTTCGCGAACCAGCCCGGCCCGGCCGATGTGCCCTTGATGCCGGGGCAGAGCGCCGAGTTCTTGATGATGTGGGGTGACGTGCCGGTCGGCGACGAATCGCGCTGCCCGGCCGCGGCGCAAGTGGCAATCACCCCGCCCGACGAGACGAGCTTCCTGCTGCTCGACCTCGACCAGTTCGCCCTCGCGCCGTGCAACGGCGGCACGATCGACGTGACGCCGGTCGGAGCAGTGGACGCACCGAAGGCCGGCGAGTAAGCGCCGGGCGTCCCCGCTCGCGGCGCGGGTCTGGCCCGAGCGGGGACGCCCGGCGCCCCCGGCTGAGGAGCGCCCCACTTGGCTCGACGCCCAGCTCATGCCGAATCCGGCGCCGGAGTTCTCGGACTCCCTCTCCCCTCGCGAGCGTGCCGGGGAGAGGGCACGCCCCGGCAGGCAAACCGCCGCGACCGGACCGGGCATCAGACCCGATCTGGTCGCGGCGGTCGCTTTGGCGGCTCCCCTCAGGATTGGGGGCTGAGGGCTGCCGCAGCCCGAAGGCCGAACTCGGTATCAGTCCCCCGGCCAGTGGATCACGACCTCGCCGCTGGGCGCCGCGCTGCCGCCCGCCGGCTCTAGCGTGACCTGGATGGCGTCGGGAAGCTGCCCGAGGTCCGAGCCCTCCGCGATGATGAGGGCGTGGCCGCTGGCGTCGACCTGCGTCACACCTAGCGAGCGCCAGGCGCCGTGCTCCAGCACCCACGCCTGGTACACTTTGCCAGCCGGCGCGGGCGGCACGTAGGACAGGCTCAGCACGGCCATCGGCGTGCCGGGCCGCGCGGTGTAGTGGCCGTGGCTCACGTCGGGCACGCCGGCCGCCGGGGCCAGGCGCAGCGACTCGGCGTCGCTCGCGGTCATCAATGCCAGCGCCCGCGCGTCGCGGTCCGCGATCGCCTGCTCCGACTGGTAGCGCAGCCCCAGCACGGCCAGGCTGCCGACCGCTACCGCCGCGATCACCGGCGCCAGCGCCAGGCGCATCTTCTGCAGGCCCGTGCGGATGCGCGTCTTGGCGGTGCCGAGCGGGAGCTGGAGAACGTTGGCGACCTGCTCGTGCGTCAGGTCCTCGAAGAACGCCAGCCCGAGCGCCTGGCGCTGGGGCACCGGCAGCTTCTGCATCGCCGCGCGCACGGCGTCGCGGCGATACTCCGTCCACACGGCGTCCGGCGGTTCGGGGTCGGGCGCTTGCAGCGACGCCAGGTAGGCGCCGTCCGGGTCGGGCTCCACGCGCGGCCGCCGCCCGCGGCTCCGCAGCTCGTTGATGATGCGGTAGTGGGCGGTCTGGAGCACCCAGGCGCGGAACGTGCCGCGCGTCGGATCGAACGTGTCCGCCTTCCGCCACACTGCCAGGAAGACCTCCTGGACGATCTCCTCGGCGGCGGGCCGGCCGAGGCTCTGAGCGGCCAGGCTGTAGACGAGCGGCCCGTAGCGGCTGTACAGCGGCGCGAGCGCTTCCTGTTGGCCGGCGGCCAGCGCTCGCATCAGGTCCTCGTCGCTGGCGTCGGCGTCGGCTGCCGGCGGGTGGGCCGTGTCCATCTCTGCCTCTGCGTGCCGGCCGGCGAGCGCTGCCCCGCCGGCCCGGTGACCATTGTAGCGTTCCACGGTGTCTCCCCTGCGATGCCCGCCTGTCCACCGAGCGGCACGGACGGACCGCCGCGGCTGACCCGTCTTCCCGGCAACCGCCGCTCGACCTCTAGTACACCGGGACCGGGCACTTGGATTGCGCGACCCGCCGTAGCAGCTATGCTACTTCCGCCCCCGGGTGGCTCGGACACGGCGAGGGGGCCCATCCGGCGCGGCCGGATAGGCCCCCTCGCCGTCTCATGGGCCGTTAGCCGAGTGCTGAATCGACCACGGCGAGCGGCTCCGTGCCCGGCACGAAGGTCACGCTGCGCGTGCCGATGAACGAGCGCACCTGGTCGCTGCTGATATCCTGGCGCGGCCCGGGCGCGTCCGCCGTGCCCGGCGCAGGCTGCGGGTAAGCGGTGGAGCGGGCCGTGTAGAAGCTAACGTTGCCCTCCACCTTCTGCATGATCTGGTGGATGTGGCCGTTCAGCACGGTCACCGAGCCGAAGCGCTGCAGGTACCCGAGCGCCCGCTCGCCGTCCTCGGTGTACCAGCCCCAGTCGGGATAGACGGCCCACAGGGGGATGTGCGTGTAGACGACGACCGGCGTGCTGCTGCCCAGCGGCGCGAGATCCGCCTCGAGCCATTCGAGCTGGTCGTCGCCGAGCACGCCCGCGCTCTCGCCCTTGAAGCTCAGGGTGTTGACGAGGCCGACGAAGTGGACCCCGCCGTAGTCGAAGCTCCGCCAGCCCTGCCCCTGCGTGCCCTGGCCGAAGTGGTTCAGGAACTCCACCCCGTCGTCGACGAACACGTCGTGCTCGCCGGGCGTAAAGAACACCTGACCCGTGTTCAGGCCCTTCAGCATCTCGTTCACGGTGTCGAAGGCGCCCGCCTTCTGAGCGTGCGTCAGGTCGCCGGTGTGGATCACAAAGGCCGGGGCGGGATTCAGCGCGTTGACGCGGTCGATCGCCTCTTGCAGCGTGGCGATCGGGTCGGGGTTGGGCTGCGCGGTGAAGCCGATGTGGCTGTCGCTGATCTGGGCGAAGGTGAAGCTGGCCGTGGGCGGCGCGACTTGCGCCGGCCCGCGGGCCGCCGCCGGGCCGCCGGCGGCGTGGGCCAGCGTCGTGGACGACAGCAGCCCGCCGTTCACGGCCCAGACCAGCCCCGTGCCCGCCCAGGCCATGCACTTCAGGAAGCCCCGGCGGTCGGTCTCCCCCAGCCCGGGGGCGTCGGCGGCGCGCGTGCGAGCGGAGTTCGTGGCCACGTTCTCCTCCTCAGGAGCGCCTACTGCACGACGATCTGCCCGCGCATCTGCGGGTGCAGGGCGCAGTGGTAGGCATAGGTGCCCGGCGTGTCGAAGGTGAAGGCGAAGGTCTCGTTGGTGTCCAGCCCCCGCGACCCGAAGCTGCGATCGTCCGCCGTCACCGTGTGCGGCTCGACGTCGTGGTTCGTCCACGTCACGGTCGTGCCCGCCGGGACGGTGAGCGTGGGCGTGGAGAACTGGAAGCTCTGGATGTCGATCAGCGGGCTGTCGGACACCGTGTCGGCGGAGCCGGCGGCGGGCGGCGCAACGCTAGCGAGCGCGCTCATGGCGTGTCCGGCCATCGCCTCCATCGGCATCTCGGCATGGGCCTCCATCGACATCGCGCCGTGGGCCTCCATCGGGGCGTGGGCCGCCGTCGGCATCCCGGCGTCGGCCACCAGCGGCATGGCGGCGTGCGCGGCGAGGGGCAGGGGCGCGGGGGCACAGGCGACGGCGAGGAGCAGCGCGCTCCCGGCCGGTAGAGCGCTCCAGGCAAGCGCTCGCTGGCGCCACACGATACGCGGCAACATCGAATCCTCCTCGGCTGCGTGGCGGGTCTGCCACGGATGTAGCGGCGGCGGGTGGCGCCCCCCGTCGGCCGTCCATCACCTACTACACCGGCCGCCGCGCGCCGGATTGCGGCACGCGGCAAAACGATCCAACAGCCGAGAAGCGCCAGCCGGCCGGCGCTCAGCAGGCAACCAGAAGGGAGCCACCCGGGGCGGGGCGCAAGACATGCGAGCGCAGCGCCCGCGAGAGGTCACGGAATCGACCACAGGCGCGGGGGGGGGCGTGCGGCGGCCGCTCGGTGCTGCCAGCCAGCCGCCGGGCGGCTAGGGGCCAGCCGCCGTGCTACGGCCGCCGGTTTGTCTGCACCGGCGCGGGCGGGGCGAAGCTTCCGGCCTGGGAGGGTATGGATGTTGGAATCCGTCCAACATCCATACCCTCCCGGTACGCCACCTCAGCGGTTGAGGGAGGCGACGGCGGCCTGGCGCGGGCCGTCCTCGCTGAGGAGGTGGAGCAGGTCGAGCGGCTCGCTATAGTTCACCTCGCCGCGCGCCATGTAGAAGCGCTGCTGGTCCATCAGCGAGTCCCAGTTTACCCGCCCGTCCGGGTCCCAGTAGGGCAGCCCGACCTGCTGCACCAGCGCCGCCGGCACCCGCGTGTACTGCTCGACAAGCGCGGCGTTGTCGGGCGTGAAGCCTTCCGCCTGGGCGTCGCGCACGCCGCGCAGGAAGGCGCGGAGGAAGCCCGCGGCGAGCGCCGGCTCGCGCAGGAGGTTCGGGCCGGCCATCAGCACCGTCTGCTGCGCGCCGCGGGCGAACTCGGGGATGATGCGCACGGCGCTGCCCTGGGTGATGGCCACCGTCGCGCTCGGCTCCGTGTCGAACGCCGCCTCCACCACGTTGTTCGCCAGCGCGGCCGGGATGTCGGCGAAGGGGATCGGCACGAACTCCACGTCGTCGATCGTCAGCCCGCCGGTCCGCAGCGCCTGGTCGATGGCGTACTCGGTGAAGACAGCCAGACTGTTGCCGGCCACCTTGCGCCCGCGCAGGCCCGTGGCGTCGGTCACGCCCTGATCGTAAAGGTCTTTCCGCACCAGCATCGGGTTGCCGCCCGGGCCGGCCGGCGGGAAGCCGTCATTGCCCGAGATGATGCGGATGTCGATGCCGCGGGTGAGGCTGTTGAGCACCGCGGCGCCGAGCGTGACGTTCGCCACCTCCAGGTTGCCCGCGGCCAGCTGGGCAATCGACTCGGCCGTGACCTGCACCGGCTCGTACTGCAAGTCGATGCCCTCGGCCGCCAGGTAGCCGCGCTCCTTGGCCAGGTAGAACGGCGTGGTAGCCAGCCCGAGAATCGCGCCCATGCGCACGGTCTGCAGTTGTGGCAGGGGGGCCGCCGCCGCGGGCACGGCCGCCAGCGAAACGGGCTGGGGCGCGCGCCCGCCCACGGGGGATGCGCTCAGCCCGAGCGCCAGGAGGCCGACGAGCGCCAGGATCGCCGCACGGGGAGTCCTCATCGAGCACCCTTCCTCAGCATAGTGGTCTGTCAGTGGTCAATTGCTCTGTGTTGGCAACTGCCAACACAGAGGAAATTGCCCGTGACGCGGTAACAGTCTTTGGGCATCAGGCTTGCGTGCCTGCCTGCAGGGCCGCGCGCATCTGCTGCCAGGCCTCGCGGGCCTCCTCGACCGAGCCCTCGTCCTCGATGGTCGAGACGTCGCCGGGGTCTTTGTCGAGGATCACGGCCTTGAAGACGCGTCGCATGATCTTGCCGCTGCGCGTCTTCGGCAGCATGTTGACGAAGTGCAGGTCGGCGATCACGGCCACGGGGCCTAACTCGCGGCGCACGGTGTCCAGCAGTTCGCGCTTGAGCTGCTCGGACGGCGCGTGGCCCTGGCGCAGCACCACGAACGCCGAGATGACCTCCATCCGGACTGGGTCGGGGCGGCCGGTCACGCCGGCCTCGGCCACGGCCGGATGGCGCAGGAACGCCGTCTCGACCTCGATCGTGCCGATGCGGTGGCCGGCGATCTTGATGATCTCGTCGGCGCGGCCGCTGAACCACACGTAGCCGTCCGCGTCGATAGCCGCGGCGTCGCCGGTGAAGTAGACGCCGGGAATGCGCTGCCAGTAGTCCGCGCCGTAGCGCTCGGGCTCGCTCCACAGGCTGGCGGTCAGCCCGGGGAACGGCCGCCGCACGACGAAGATGCCCTTCTCGTCGGGGCCGCACGGCTCGCCCTCGGGCGTCAGGATCGCCGAGTCGATGCCGGGCAGCGGGATGCCCGACGAGCCGGGCTTGATCGGCAAGAGGCTGATGCCATACGGGTTGGCGACCATCGGGCCGCTCGTCTCGGTCTGCCACATGTGGTCCAGGACCGGCACGCGGTCGGCGAAGACCTCCTTCTGCAGCCACTCCCAGGCGGGCGGGTTCAGCACCTCGCCGGCGCACAGCACGCGCTCGACCGAGGACAGATCGTGGCGGCGGGCGGGCTCGACGCCGTAGCGCATCAGCAGCCGCGCCGCCGTGGGCGACGTGAAGATGCCGCTCACGTGATTCGTGGCGACGATGCGGTAGAACGTCTCGGCGTCTGGGTGGTCGAGCGCGCCCTCGTAGGCGATCGTCGTGCAGCCGGCGAGCAGCGGCGCGTAGACGATGTAGCTGTGGCCGACGACCCAGCCGACGTCGGAGGTGGACCACCACACGTCGGTCGGCTTCAGACCGAAGCACCAGCTGCCCGTGGCGTGGATGTGGACCTGGTAGGGGCCGTGCGTGTGGACGGCGAGCTTCGGCTTGGCGGTCGTGCCGGAGGTGGCGAGGATGTAGGCCGGCTCGTTCGCCTCCATGACCGCGTGGCTGGCGTCCTGGCCGGCGGCGAGCGCCAGGAAGGCGGGCCACTCCAGGTCGCGGCCGGGCTGCCAGGGCAGGTCGGCGTCGGTCCGGCGCAGCACGACGACGCGCTCGACCGTCTCGGCGTCCGCGACGGCCGCGTCGACGATCGCCTTCAGCGGCACGGCGCCGCCCTTGCGCCAGGTCACGTCGGTCGTGAAGACGGCGCGCGCGCCTGCCAGGCGGATGCGCTCGCCGAGCGCGCCCGCGCCGAAGCCGGCGAAGACGACGAGGTGGATGGCGCCGATGCGCGTACAGGCGAGCATCAGGATGATCGCCTCGGGGCAGGTGGGCAGGTAGATGGCGACGCGGTCGCCCTTCCCGACGCCGAGGCCCCGCAGCGCGGCGGCGGCCTGCTTCACCGCCTCCAGGAGCTGCGCGTAGGTGTACACGCGGCGCTCGCCGCGCTCGTTCTCGGCGATCAGCGCGGCGTGGCCGCCCCAGCCGCGGCCGACGTGGTGGTCGAGGCAGTTGTAGCTGAGGTTCGTCTGGCCGCCGAGGAACCAGCGGAAGGTGGGCGGGTCCCAGGCGAAGACGCGGTCCCACTTGCGGAACCAGGGCAGCATCTCGGCGGCGCGCGCCCAGAAGGCGTCGGGATCGGCGGCGGCGTCTTGCTGCCAGCGGCGGACGACCGGGTTGATCAGCTCCATGCTGGGTACCTCCCGCGCTGTGC
>JAJPHF010000166.1 GCA_021325365.1 Pseudomonadota bacterium | reverse complement strand
TCGCGGCCGGGCGGAGCGATGGGGCCAGCCTGTCTCTGAGCAGGGGCCCGGCATCTGGGAGGGCCGCGACGGGTGGGAGCGGGGCGGCCGCGCCTGGGACGGCGGCTCCGCTCGGGTGGCTCGGGCGGGTGGCCAGGCTGGGTGCTCGGCGGGGCACCTCCTATTGGTCGGTCATCGGATGGGGTGTCGCTATATATAGAGACGATTTCGGGAGGTGCGGGGTCCGGGTGGCGCGCCGCGGGGTGGGCGGGCGCGGCCGCCGGGCGGCAGGGGACAAGTCCCAGCCCTACGTTGTGGGCGCCGTGAGAGGAGATTGCACCTCGCGGTGGCCAGATTGGGTGATAGCATCGCGGGGCGAGCGGTGGGGGACGAGGCTGCAGCTCGACTTCGCGGGCGCTGGAATGGGGGACAGCAGTATCCGTAACCGGGCGGCGGGCGACGAGCCCCGGCCCTGCATTTTGGCTTGGCGAAGATCGCTCGGGACCGACGGGGGCCGGGGGGAGCTTGGAGGGGTTGACGGGAATTTGGCGAGCGCCGTGTCGAGGGGGGAAGGCCGGCGTGGACCGCAATGGACGGTGCGGGCGGGAGGTGGGCGGGGCTACTTTATCATTTGGCGCAGTTGGGCCATGACGGCCTGGCGCTCGTTGAGGACGAAGTCCCAGCCGTAGGAGTCGTGGTAGTTCTTGACGTTCGGGTCCGGCACGTGGTCGGCGGGCCAGGCGGACTTGTCGATGTCCAAGCGGACGGGGACGGCGTTCAGCGCCTTGCTCCAGACGGTCATGCCCTCGCGGGCGGCGATCCAGTTGACGAACACCTGAGCCGCGTAAGGATGGGGCGCGTTCGTGAGCAGGCCGAGTAGGCCGAAGCTTGGGCTCACGCTGCCCGGGGCGTCGGCCGGTCGCGGCAGGTTGACGATCGAGACGCCGCCACTTTGTAGCGCGGCGCGCTCGCTCTCCGTGGCGAACTCGGCGCCAATGGCGATCGGATAGGTACCGCGCGCCACCCAGTCGGCCAACTGGCGATCGTCGCGGCTGAGCGCCGGCTGCTGGTCGACGTAGAGCCGCCGCACGTAGTCCTCGCCGAGGGTGACGTAGAGGTAGGCGGCGGTGCCGACGCCGGAGCCGCTGACCGCCGGGTCGAAGCAGGCGATCTTGCCCTTGTATTCCGGCTTCAGCAAGTCGGACCAGCGCGTGACGTCCTCGGGCTTCACGTAGGCGGTGTTGATCTGGCCCATGATCGTCACGGAGTTGTTGAGCCGCAGGACGTACTGCTGGTCGGGGTCCATGAACCACAGCTTGCCATTGGGCCAGGCCGCCGGATCGGTGGCCTCGGGGAGGATCAGGACGGGGGGCAGCGGCGCGAGCATGTGATCGGCGTAGAAGACGGTGTACATCGAGTCGGCGCCGGCCAGGACCACGTCGGTGGAGTAGATGCCAGCCTCGCGCTCATGCTGAAGCTGGGTGGCGAACGGGCCGGTGGGGCTGCCGAGGTACTCGACCTCGATGCCATAGCGCGCCTGGAAGGCACGCGGCAGGTCGGTGCGCACCTCCGGGGACGGCGGGCCTTTCACCACGACTTTGCCCTCCTCGCGCGCGGCCGCCAGCCAGGCGTTCCAGGTCGACTCCCAGCCCTCGGGCGACGTGGCGGCCGAGGCGTCGGGCGCGGCCGGCGACGGCGCGGGGGGGCGCGGCGCGGGGCGCGCGGTGGGCTGGCAGCCGCCGAGCAGGAGGGCGCCGCCGGCGAGCGTGGCGGCGCCGAGGAAGCGGCGGCGGCTGAGCCGCAGCGGGCAGGGGGCCGCGCGCCCCGGCGCGGGTGGCGGCGTTGTCCAAGCCACGGCTCAGTGGTCGGCGGGGACGGTGGCGGTGCCGATGCCGGCGGGGTGGCGGTCCCCGTAGACGCCCTGCGCCTCGCCGGTGAGGTTGGTGTCGATCATCGGGTGGTCGGGGTCGCGCACGAGGCCGAATGGATCGTGACCCTGCTGGACGCGCTCGATCTGCTCGCGGAGCAGGCGGCGCAGTAAGACCACGCCGCGGTCGGACGAGGCCAGGTGCTCGCGCGTGCGGTCGGAGATCGGGCCCTGCGTCTCCCACATGGCGTGGTCCTGGTACTGCACACCCGCCCAGCGGAAGCGCGCGTGAGGGTGGAGCGCGTCGGGCGGGTCCTTGTAGGGCGCCAGGTGCTCGACGGGCGGGTCGCCCTCGTCGGCCACGAGGCTGCCGTCCTCGGTTGGGAAGAAGCGCACGAAGAAGATGCGCGTGTGGGTGTCGTCGATGGGCACGCGGATCTGGGTGGCGTTGCCCTGGCGGAGGATGTTCGGGAAGATCAGGGGATGCTCGTCCGTCTTGCCGTTGACGTAGGTGCGCCGCTTCACGATGCCGATGGGGTTGACGTAGAACTCGGTGCTCCGCACGTCGTCGGTGAAGCCGCGGGTGGTGTTGGCCGGCCGGCGCCCGTCGCCAATGAACTCCTGGTGGAGGATCTGCAGGTGGGCCGAGTCCACCGAGTTCTCCATCGCCTGGAACCAGTTGCAGTCGAGCAGGGGCTGCACGTAGATGCGGCGGCGGCCGTCCTGGCGGACCCACACGTCGTAGCGGGGGATCACCGGTGCGGGCAGGGGGCCGAGATAGGCCCAGTAGAGCCCGACGAACTTCTGGACGGGGTAGGCGGGCTGCTTCACGTGCTTGATGATAGCGTCGTTGCGCTCGGGTGGCGTTTCGAGGACGTTCCCGCCGGTGTCGTAGAGCCAGCCGTGGTAGGCGCAGCTAATCCCCCGCTCCTCGACGCGGCCGTAGCAGAGGGAGGCGCCGCGGTGGGCGCAGTGATCGGCGAGCAAGCCCACGCG
>JAJPHF010000015.1 GCA_021325365.1 Pseudomonadota bacterium | reverse complement strand
GACCTCGTCGACGGCCGGGCAGGCCCGGAAGTCGCGCACGGCGGCGGCGATGCCCGCCTCCTCGTTGTACGCGGGGAAGACGATCGAGACCTGCCGCCCTTCCCACATGCTGTAGCTTCCCCTCAGCGGATCCTCGCGTGGTGCCGCGCTGCCGCGGGTCGACGATGCGCCGAAGCTGGGGCCGGCGCTAGCCCGTCGCGCTGGGCGCGGCCGCTCGCCGCCTCCGATCGACGGCCCATTAGGCGGCCGCGCGCCGGACACCTTAGCCAGTATACGGACTCAGCGCTCCAGTTCAAAGCCGCTGAGCCGGCGAGGGCCCCCGGCCGCGCCCTGCAGCCCGCCGCACGCTGTGGGAACGGCGGCTCGGCGTTGCCCCGGGGGCGACGGGCTGGTACACTGCCAGTGGTCAGGCCAATCCGTGCCGATGGCCTGACCACTCCTTAAGCACTCGGCCAAAGATTGTGTGTCTGTTTGGCGAAGCCAAACCACACACACTACCCTGGACCGGCAGTTTAGGCCCGCGTTCGGAGGTGCCCGTGCCCGCGCTCGAGCCGATCCGGCGCAGCCGCATCTACGAGCACATCGTGGACCAGATCCAGCGCCTCATCCAGGAGGGCGACCTCGCGCCCGGCGACCAGCTTCCCCCCGAGCGCGTGCTGGCCGAGACGTTCCAGGTGAGCCGCGCGTCGGTGCGCGAGGCGCTGCGGGCGCTCGAGCTGCGCGGGCTGATCGAGGGGCGCCAGGGCGGCGGCACTTTCGTGCGCACGCTCTCCAGCGACGACCTGATCCCGCCGATGGCCTCGGCGCTGCTGGCGGGCGCGGAGATGGATCAGCTCATGGAAGTGCGGGAGATGCTGGAGCCGCACATCGCCGAGCTGGCGGCCATCCGGGCGACGCCCGAGGCGCTGGCCGAGATGGACGGGCTGCTCGAACGCCAGGCGGCGCGGGTCGCCCAAGGCGAGATTCCCATCGAGGAAGACACCGCCTTCCACAACGCGCTGGCCATCAGCACCGGCAACGGCGTGCTGTTGCGGCTGCTGAACCTGATGGCCGACCTGCTGGAGGAGTCGCGGGCGCGCTGGTTCCAGTCGCCCGACCGTCCCGCCCAATCGCTGGCGGGGCACCGCCGCGTGCTCGCCGCCGTGCGCCGCCACGATCGCGCCGCGGCCTACGCGGCGATGGCCGACCATGTCCGCCGTGTCCGCGGCGCCCCCGCCGACTCGCCGTCATAAGCGGTTGGCCATCGTCGCCTGTTAGCTAACAGCTGACGGCTGATAGCGGGACTCCCCAGCGCCTCACGATGCCGTTGCGATCTCGTGATGCCCGCGTGCTCGGTCGCCGGCCGCTGTGCTAAGTAAGCTCAGGCGAGCGGACCGGCCCGTGGCGGCGCGAGCCGGGGACCGCGGCCCCGAGGAGAGTGCATGCTGCACGGCGATCGTCTGGCAACCGTGCCATCGCGGGCGGCGCCCGTGCGCCGCGCACATCCCCCCCGCTGCCGGCGCCTGGCCGACGCCGCGCCCGTGCTCCTCTGGACGGCCGGTGCGGACCAGGAGCGCGATTTCCTGAACCAGGTATGGCTCGACTGCGCGGGCCACGGTCGGCCGCTGGAGCGCGGCGTCGGGTGGCTCGCGACCGTGCATCCCGACGACCGACCCCGTTGCGCAGAGACGTTCCAGGCCGCCTTCGCGGCGCGTCAGCCCTATGAGTGCGAGTATCGGCTGCGCGGCTTCGACGGCGGGTACCGCTGGGTGCTGGACCGCGGCACGCCGCACTTCGCGCCCACCGGCGCCTTTCTCGGCTACGTCGGCGCCTGCACGGACATCACCGCGCGGAAGGCGGCCGAGGCCGAGCGCGAGGACGCGCTGACGCGCCTGGCGTCGCTGCTGCGGGTCAGCCGGCGGCTGGCGAGCGAGGCCGACGCGCGGGCGCTGCTTACCGCGTTGGTCGAGGAGGCGGAGGACCACCTGGGCGCCGACGCCGGCAGTGTTCGCCGCTGGCGCGAGGAGCAGGGCCGCCTCGTCGTCGTCCACAACACGCTGCTCGCCGACCAGGCGGCCGCGACCATGCCCTTGGGGCAGGGGGCCATTGGCGAGGCGGCCGAGCGCCGGGCGCCCGTAGTCGTCGACGACTACCCGGCCTACGCCAACGGCGTGGCGGCTGCCCGGCAGGCGGGCGTGCGCGCGGCGCTGGCCGTCCCGCTGCTGCACCAGCGCCGGCTGCTCGGGGCGCTCGCCGTGTTCAGCCGCGACCCCGCGCGGCGGTTCAGTCCCGCCGACGTCGAGCAGCTGGAGCTGCTGGGGGCGGCGGCCGCGGCAGCGCTGGTCGGCGCCGAGCGGGCGCGGCTCGACGGGGCGCTGCTGGCGGCGAACACGGCTCAGCACGAGGTGTACAACCGGCTCGCGCTGATGATGGGCTACGTCGAGATGATCAGTCTCAGCGAGACGGTTCCTGCGCGGCTGCGGGACGCCGCCCAGGAGGCGCTGGAGGGCGTCGCGGGCGCCGTCGAGGTCCTGGACGCCCTCGCCCGCGTGCGCCACCTCACCGAGGTCGACTGGGGCCCCAACGTGCGGCCGACGATCGACTTGCGCCGCTCCGTGGGCTAAGCCGTCGCCCCGAGGCGTACGTCAGGGCGGTGGGGGCTACCGTCCGTCCTCGTGGTCGTCCTCGAGGGCGTCGAGGCCGTCCTCCAGGCAGTCGGCGCAGAGGCTCAGCTCGGTCAGTAGGTTGCCGTCGATCAGGAACAGCCGGGCCGTCTGCTGCGACTGCTTGCAGCGATTGCAGGTCAGTGGCAGGGAGGTGTCCCACCCCTCGACCTGGTCGGGCGTGCGGTGGACCGGCGGATCGGCATCGGAGCCCTCGTACTGGCCCTCGGTCTCCACCGGCGGGCTGAAGCGGTCGTAAGTCACGGCGCTCTCCTTCACGCGAGCAGGTACGAGCCGGGTGCGAACGGCGCGCGGGATGTCGTGGGGGTAGCCAGCGCCTCAGCGCGCCGGCGACGGCTCGCCCAGGGATGGCGCCGATGCGCGGGCCGCCTCGCCGTCCGCGGGCGGCCCGCCATCGGCCGTGGGCCGCGCGCCGAGCGCGGTCGGCTCCCCGATGGGCAGCCAGACCGTGAAGGTGCTGCCCTGGCCGGGCGCGCTCTGGACGGTGATGCGGCCGCCGTGGCGCTCGGCGATCCACTGCGCGATCGCCAGGCCCAGCCCCGTGCCGCCCTCCTGCCGGACCTTCGTCGCGCGGTAGAAGCGCTCGAAGACGTGGGGCAGGTCCTCGGGATCGATGCCCACCCCGGTGTCTTCTACCTGCACGGTGTACCAGTCGTCGGCGCGCGCCAGGCTGATCCGCACCCGGCCGCCCGCGGGCGTGTATTTCAGCCCATTGTCTACCAGGATCAAGAACAGCTCCTGGAGCGCGTCGGCGCTGCCCAGCACCGTCGCCGGCGTCACGCCAGCCAGCTCGATGCGCGTCTCCGGCTTGTGGAGCTGCGTCTGCCGGTGTACCGCGCGCAGCAGCTCGTCCAGCCGCACCGCCTCGCGCGGGAAGCTGTGGCCCGCGTCGGCGCGCGCGAGCTGCAGCAGCTCGGTCACCAGCCGCGACATGCGCTGCGTCTCGCTGGCGATGTCCGCGAGCGCCTCCTGCACCTCCTCGGGCGGCAGGGCGCCGTTGCGGCGCAGCAGCTCGACGTTGCCGCGGATCGTCGTGAGCGGCGTGCGCAGCTCGTGCGATGCATCGGCGATAAACCGGCGCTGGGCGGTGAATACCGCCTCCAGGCGGTCCAGCATCTCGTTGAACGTCGTCACCAGGGTGCCGACCTCGTCTTGCCGCCGCGCCGGCGGCAGCCGCTGGTCGAGCCGGCCGCTGAGGCCGATGGCGCGCGCCGTGTGGCTCAGGCGGTCCAGCGGCCGCAGCGAGGCGCGGGCCAGGAACCAGCCGGCGACGCCCGCCCCCAGCACCACGAGCACGTCGCAAAAGAGCATCAACCGCTGCATCGTCGCCAGGGTCTGCTCGTTGTCGGCCACCGACCGCGCGACCTGGATATAGCCCGTCACCTCGTCGTCGATCAGCAGCGGCGCGGTGTACATCCGCAGCCGCTGCCCGGCCAGGCGGACGGTGTCCCACGTCGGGTCGCCCGCGCGGCCGTTCTCCAGGCCCTCGGGCGTCAGCGGCAGCTGGTGCTCCCCGAGATTGGCCGAGCGGTCCA
Organism: Pseudomonadota bacterium; assembly: GCA_021325365.1. The sequence goes on along the minus strand of JAJPHF010000015.1, from coordinate 59,653 downwards.
GCACCTGACCGTCCGGGTCGAGCAGCTGAATGTAAATCTCGGGCGCGGCGAACGCGTCGATGTGCGGCAGGCGAATCCGCCGCGGGCGCACCGGGAACTCCCCGCGGATCCGGCTGGTGCGCGCCACGTCCTCCGCCTTGCTGGCGATCGTGTGGTCCATGTCGATGTCCAGCGCGTGCTCCAGCAGCACGTACAGCAGCGCGCTGAACCCGAGCAGGCTCGCCGCCAGCACGACCGTGAAGAACAGCGTCAGGCGCAGCCGCAGCGACATCCGGGACATGCTAGCTCGGCTCCCGCAGCACGTAGCCCACTCCGCGCACCGTGTGGATCAAGCGGGGCTGGCCGCCCGCCTCCAGCTTGTTGCGCAGGTAGCCCACGTACACGTGCAGCACGTTCGACTCGGCGTCGTACTGGCCATCCCACACGCGGTCCAGGATCTGGTCCTGGGCCAGCACCTCCCGCGGGTGGCGCATGAAGTAGGCCAGCAGCTCGAACTCGCGGGTGGTCAGCTCGATGCTCTGCTCGCCGCGGGTGGCGATGCGGCTCGTCAGGTCGAGCGCCAGGTCCGCGAAGCGCAGCACCCGCTGCTCGCGCGTCTCCCGGCGCCGCAAGAGCGCGCGCACGCGGGCCAGCAGCTCGTCCAGGGCGAACGGCTTGACCAGGTAGTCGTCGGCGCCGCTATCCAGCCCGTGAACGCGGTCCTCCGTCTCGTCCTTCGCGGTCAGGATGAGGATCGGCAGGTCGCTCTCCTCGCGCAGCCGCCGGCAGACCTCAATGCCGTCGACGGCGGGCATCAGCAGGTCGAGCACGACCAGATCGGGCTGACGCTCGCGCACGCGGGTCAGCCCCTCGCTGCCGTCGTTCGCGGTCCGCACGTCGTAGCCCTCGGCACGCAGGGCGCGGCTCAGCATGCTGGTGATGCGGCGGTCGTCGTCGACGACCAGGATGTCGGCGGAGCGATTCGGCACCGTGTTCCTCGCGCCAGAAGCTGTCGCGGCGTGTTGGTGACGCCCGAGACGTGCTTATAGTGTAACGCAGTCGCCGGCCGACATGGTGTCGCCGGCATACCTGCCGGTGGTACAGTGGGGGGAACCGAGGGAACGGCACCACCATCGGCGGAACGGGGGTGATCCATGTACCTCAAGCAGTTCATTCGCGACGAGTCCGGCTGCGCCTCCTACCTCGTCGGCTCGCTCTCGGCGGGCGCCTGCGCCGTGGTGGACCCGCAGTGGGCCATCGAGCCCTACCTTCAGGCCGCGGCGGCGAAAGGGCTGCGCATCACCCACGTGCTGGAGACGCACCTGCACGCCGACCACATCTCGGGCGGGCGGCGGCTGGCCGAGCGCACCGGCGCCGAGATCGGCATCCACGCGGCCGCCGAGGCGCTGTTCCCGCACCGCGCGCTCGTCGACGGCGACGTCATCCGCCTGGGCGAGGTCGAGCTGCGTGCGCTCCACACCCCCGGCCATCGCCCCGAAGTGCTCTCCTTCCTGATCGCCGACCACGACCGCGCGTCCGAGCCCTGCGCCGTGCTGACCGGCGACTCGCTGTTCGTCGGCGGCGTCGGCCGGCCCGACCTGGGCGGCGCCGCGCGCACCTACGCGGGCGCGCTCTACGAGAGCCTGTTCGACAAGCTGCTCAAGCTGCCCGACTTCGTCGAGGTGTACCCGGCCCACGTGGGCGGCTCGTCCTGCGGCGCGGGCCTGAGCGGCGCCACCAGCTCGACCATCGGCTTCGAGCGCCGCTACAACTGGGCCGCGCAGCCGCGCAGCCGCGAGCAGTTCGTGGACCTGGTGACCGCCGACCTACCCCCGCAGCCGGGCAACTTCGAGGTGATCGTCGCGAAGAACCGCGGCGCGCTGCCCCTCGCGGAGCCGACGGCCGCACCCCTGGCCCCGGCCGCCGCCCAGGCGTGCCTCGCGGCTGGCGCGGTGCCGCTCGACGCGCGCGACGTGCGGGCGTTCGGCGCCGGCCACCTGCCCGGCGCCGTAAACGTGCCGTTGCGCGCGGGCGGTTTCGGCGTGCGCGTCGGCTGGGTGATCCCCAGCACCACGCCGATCCTGCTCGTACTGGAGAGCGAGGCCGATCTGGCCGACGCGCTCGGCACGCTCGCCTCGATTGGGTACGGCAACGTGGCCGGCTACCTCGCGGGCGGCGTCGCGGCCTGGCAGGCGGCCGGCCTGCCCGTCGAGACGCTGCCGCAGATCTCCGTCCACGAGCTGCGCGAGCAGCTGCGCGACGACCCGTCGCTGCTGGTGGTGGACGTGCGCGAGAGCGACGAGTACGCGGGCCGCCACCTGCGCGACGCGGTGCATATGCCGTTCTGGGCCATCGCCGAGCGCGCCGCGGAGCTGCCCCGCGACCGTCCCGTGGCCGTGATCTGTGCGGGCGGCCTGCGCAGCTCGCTGGGCGCGAGCCTGCTGGCGCGCGCTGGCTTCCGCGACCTGCGCAACGTGACGGGCGGCATGAGCGCCTGGCTCGACGCGGGCTACACGGCCGTGTGACCCTGGAGGACCAATGGCCAACGCCCCGCGTGATCCCGAACAACCACCGCGTCCGCGCTCGGCGCCGCGCGGTCGGCCCGCCGGCGCCGGGCGCGCGGACGAGCCCGGCCAAGCGGAGCGCGGGCGACCGGGCGGACCGGGCCGGCCCGGGCCGGGCGGCGGGGGGAGCGGCGCGCGCCGAGTCAGCGGCGGGCCGGCCGCGGGGAAGGCCGGCGGGAGCGGGGCCGCGGGCGGGGCGGGCCGCGGCGGGGCGGGCGGCGGCCGCGGGCGGGCCGCCTCCGGCGACCGCGGCTACGTGCAGGAGCTGGGCGCCGTGCTGCGGCAGCGCGACCCGCTGGCGCTGCGCGCCTTTCTGGCGGCCAGCGCCCGCCGCTTCGGCAACGAGCGCGAGGCGGCCGAGATCGAGACGCGCGAGCCATCCGAGATGCTGCTTATCATGCACCAGATGATCGTCGCCCGCCCCGACCTCCAGCCCCTCCACCCCGACAGCCAGCGCTGGCTGCGCGGCCACGGCCTGGACCCCGACGTGACCGGCGAGTCCCACCGCAACTGACCAGGTGGCCGGGGTCGGGTTGCCGGTTTGGCTTCGCCAAGCCGGCAACACCATCGGTTCCAGGCGCTTCGCGGAACGCTTGTGACGGGCGCCCGCAGGCCGTATACTCGCGGCCGTGAAGGGCAAGGCTCCGCTCGAGTTCGCCGCGGTCGTGCTGCTCCCCGTCCTCCTCGCCGGCTTCCTGTGGGTCACGGCGCCACAGCTGCACACGCCGCTCTTCTGGGACGAGGTCAACTTCTACTGGAACGGCCAGGCGATCGCCACGAGCGGCGTGCCCTACGCCAACGCCGGCTTCCTCGGCGACCGCGGCGCGATCGGCGGGCAGTACCAGTACGGGCTCTGGCACCCGCCGCTCTACCTCTACACCCTGGGCCTGGCGTTCTGGCTGTTCGGCGCCAGCGAGACGGTGGCCCGCGGCACCGGCGTGGCGCTGATGACACTCACTGCGCTGCTGGTCTACGGGCTGGGCCGTCTTACCATCCCGCGCCCAGCCCGGAACTGGGGCGCCCTGCTGGCCGTCGGCATCCTGCTCGTCAGCCCCCTGGCCATCCAGAGCGCCCTGGTGCTCGACATCGACGGCACGGTGCTCACCCTCCTCCTCACCGCCTGGAGCCTCCTCTACCTGCGCTGGGAAGATGCGCCGCGGCGCTGGCAGCCGCTCGTCGTCGTCGCTTTGGCCGTGGCGTTTGCCGTCACGTTATGGGCGAAGCTGACGACGCCGTTCTTTCTCCTCGGCGTCCTGCTGGTCTACCAGGTCGGACGCGGCCGGCCCCTGCGCGGGATCGCGCACCTGCTCGGGATCGGCGTCGTCGGCGGCGTGTTGTTCCTGCTCACCTGGGGCCTCGCCTGCGACCGGCTCGGCATGCCCTTCGACATGCCGTTCGGCGTCACCTGGGCGGAGCTCCACGACGCGGTCGGGAGCGACGGCGATCTCAGCGAGCGCTTCGCCGCGCAGGCGCTGCCGATCCTCGCCTGGGTCTCGCCCTACCTGGCCGCGCTGTTCGCGGCCGCGACCATGTCCCGCGTGGCCGCCTTCGTGCGCCGCCGCCGTCTCGAGCCGGTCGATTTCCTGCTGGGCGCGGGACTGGTCATCGGCGCCGTCTACTTCGTCAAGCTGGCGGCCGGCTTCCCCAAGTACCACGTCGCCATGCTGCCGTTCTGGGCGGTGGTCTGCGCCTACTGGCTCAGCGTGGGATGGGTGCGGCTGCGACGCCCGGTCGCGGCAGTCATGCTGCTGCTCCTGGCGGCGGCGTGCGGCCTCGTCTTGGGCTACGCGCTAGTCTACGTCGGCGACAACTGGATGCTGACGCCGCCGCTGCTGGTCGCGCCGGAAGCGCTGGGCCTGGTGACGGCGCTGGCGGCGCTGCTCCTGCCCGTCGCCCTGCTGCGTCCCACGGGACTCGGCGCGGTCGCCGCCAGCCTGGCGCTGGTGCTCTATAGCGGCTGGGCGATGAGCGCGGACTGGTATCATACTCGGGCGACCTACTCGACCAACTACTGGTACGGCACCCAGGGGCAACAGGAGATCGCCAGGGTGGTAGACGATTTGATGGACCGGGTGGGCCTCAGCGGTCCCTACGTCGGGGCGAAGGAGGTCGTGTTCTACACGCGCCACCACTTCTACCTGGACGAGGACACCGTCTATAGCCTCTTAGAGGACGAGTCGCGGCCCTTCGACGGCCGCCTCCTCGGCTACGACGTGCCGCTGGTGGCTGCCTGGGTGCGTGACCCGGGGGTGCGTCAGGTCTTCACCGACCGGCTGGCGCGGGACTACGAGCCCGTGGCCGAGGCCGGCGACTATCTGGTCTTCCTGCGTCGCTCGCTGGCGGCCGTCGCCTACGCCACCCCCGCCGCCGAGCCGCCAGACGGCGTGGCGGCTGCCGCGGTCGGCGTCGCCGGGGACGACGAGCAGACGGAGGACGACGAGGCGACCATCGCGGCCGACGACGCCCCGGGCGCCGCCGCGGCACCCTTGGGCGCCTTCCGCGACCTCGACCCGGAGGGGGCGCCGTAGTCGTGCCGCGCCAACTCACGGCGGTCCTGGCCGCCGCGCTCCCGCACCGCGCCTGGCGGCCCCGCCGCGGCCACGTGGCCGCGGCGCTGCTCGCGCTGCTGGCCGCCGCGGCGCTCAACGGCTGGATCGCGGTCGCCAGCCCGGCTGGACCGCTTGCCGACCTCACCCACTACAAGTACTGGGCGCGGCTTGTCACGGTCGACGGCATGCACGCCGCCTACAGCGGCGAGTACCCCGAGACCTACGCTATCTATCCCCCCGTCACGCTGCTCACGTTTCGCGCCGCGGGCGCGATGTACGCGCGGTGGGTCGATCCCACCTTCGACCTCGACCGCGCGCTGGCCAGCCACGAGCTAAGCGTGTTCCTGCGCCTCCAGGCGCTCCTGTTCCACCTGCTCGTCGGCCTCGCCGTGCTGGCGGTGGCGCGGCGCGTCGTCTCGTTCCGCGCGGCCTTCGCCGCGATGCTTGCCTATCTCTTCAACCCCGGCGTGGTCTTCGACGTGGCGCAGTGGGGGCAGCCGGACCCGGTCTTCGGCCTGTTCGTGCTGTTGGCGCTGGCCGCGGCGGCGTGGGGCGCGGCCGACCCCGCGCGCCAGGCGCCGCCCGACGAGCGGCTGTCCCCGCGGGCGGCCGCGCTGGCCGGGCTGTGCATCGTCCTGGCCGCCTGCGCCAAGCCCCAGGCGTGGGTGTTCCTGCCGCTGGCGGGCGGACTGGTGTGGCGGCGCGGCGGGCTGCGCGGCGTGGCGGCCGCCGGCGCGGCGGGCCTGGTCGGCGCGCTCGCCGTGGCCTTCCCCTACATCCGCCACGGCACGCTCCGGGCGCTCCTGGGCCTGCCGCGCGCCATCAGCGACGCTATGCCCGTGGTGACGGCGAACGCCCATGACCTCTGGTGGCTCATTAGCGGCGGCGCCGACCGCTGGCCGCTCGACGGCGAGCCCTTCCTCGGGCCGCTCAGCTACCGTCTGGTGGCCATGGCGCTCGTCGCCCTCTTTGCCGCGCTCGCGCTGGCACGCGCGTTGCGAACGCCATCGTTCGGAGCGGTGTTCGCCGCGGGCGCCTTCACCGGCTTCGGCTTCTTCATGGCCATGACGCAGGTCCACGAGAATCACATGTACGTGGTGTTTCCCCTGCTGGCCCTGGCCGCCGCGGTCGATCGCCGCCTGTGGCCGGTGTACGTGGTGCTGGCGCTCACCTGGTGCGCCAACATGCTGCTCCACGACTTCGACCTGGCCGAGCCCGTGGTGGCGCCGCTGCTGCCCATCTCGCTGGAGGACGCGCAGTGGCTGAACTCGCTGGTGAACACGCTGGTCCTCTCCGGCTGGACGGCCTGGCTCGTGGCCGACACGCTGCGGGTCTGGCGGGGCCGGCCGCGATCCGTCGCCACGGCGGCTCCCGCGGAGGCCTGAGGGACCGGCGCGGCAGCGCGCCCGAGAGGAGGTGAGCCCGTGGCCGACGACGCCGCGCGCGATGCGCTGGAGCAGCGCTTCGCCGAGCAATTGCTGGACGACGAGGGGCTCCGCGCCGATCTCACGGACGACGAGTACCAGCCCCTGCAGGATTGGGCGCTCGACCGCCTGCACGAGCGGGTCGTCGCGCTGGCTGATCCCGGCGCCCCAGAGGCCGAGACGGCGATGGCGAGCCTGCTGGCGTCGCTGCGGCAGGTGCTGCGCGCGGTGGACGCGACCGTGGGCCGCCGTGCCGACCTGGACGCCGAGGCCTTCGCCGCGGGGCTGGCGCCCCTCGTGGAGGCAGTGGCGCCGCCCCTGTTCGGCGCCGAGGGGCCGGCGAGCGAGGTCCGCCAGAACGTCCAGGCGGCGATCCCACGGCTGGCGGCGCAGAAGGACGACCTGGACGGCCCCGCGCTCGTGGAGCAGCTCGTGGCCGTGCTCAGCGGCCCGGGCGGCGCGGGCGGCCCCGACCGCGACGGCGTGGTCGGGCCTAGCTGATGGCGCGGCGCCTGCTGCTCCTTGGCGCGCTGGTCGCGGTCCTGGTCATCGCCGTCGGCGCGCTGCTCTACTTCCGTGAGCGGGCCGCCGCGCCCTCGGCCACCAGCACCACCGCGGACTGGTACGACGTCTACTTTACCGACCCAAAGTATCCCGACCGGCCGCAAAATCGCCACGGCGGCATCGACGAGAAGTTCGTCGCCTTCCTCGACACGGCCCAGCGCAGCCTCGACGTGGCGATCTACGACTTCGACTTGGAGAACGCCGCCGACGCCCTGGTCCGCGCCAAGGACCGCGGCGTGACGGTCCGCATGGTCATGGACAGCGACACCCTGAACAACACCAAGGATGCGGCCGTCCAGCGCGCCGTGGGCACGGTCCAGCAGGCGGGCATTCCCATCGTCGGTGACAACCGCCAGCCGATCATGCACCACAAGTTCGTCGTCCGCGACGGCGAGGAGGTCTGGACCGGCTCCTGGAACTTCACGACTGGCGACACATACCGCCTGAACAACAATGCGGTCCGCATCCGCTCACGCGAGCTGGCCGACAACTACGCGGCCGAGTTCCGCAAGATGTTCGAGGCCAAGCAGTTCGGTCCGAACAAGCCGAAGGGCGTGCCCCACCCGGTCATCACGATCGGCGGCGCTCGCATCGAGACCTACTTCTCGGCGCAGGACAACGTGGCCTCTCACGTCGCCGCCCGCGTCCGCGAGGCGCAGCACAGCATCCGCTTCCTGGCCTTCTCGTTCACGCAAGACGACATCGGTCAGGCCGTCATCCAGCGCCAGCAGGCCGGCGCGGCGGTGAGCGGCGTGTTCGAGCGCACCGGCTCCCAGACGCGCTTCAGCGAGTACGGCAAGATGAAGCAGGCGGGCCTCGACGTCTACCAGGACGGCAACCCCTACACGATGCACCACAAGGTGTTCATTCTAGACGACGCCACGACGCTCTTCGGCTCGTTCAATTTCAGCGACGGTGCCAACCGCGACAACGACGAGAACTTGCTGATCGTCGACGACCCCGGCTTCGCCCAGGCCTTCATCCAAGAGTTCGACCGGGTGCTGGCCGTTGCCAAAAGCCCCGCGCCCGTCCGCGCGACCCCGCGCAAGCAGCGGCCGCGCTAGGCTGCTTGCCCCCCGCGCCGCTCGCTAGAGCCGTTTGCGCGCCAGGTGAGCGGCCAGCGTGTCGTAGGGGCGGCTCTCGTGGCCGCCCGCGGCCTGTGGCGCGGAATACTGCAAGCGCCACTGCCGCCGCCCCGATGTCAGCCGACCGCTCAGTCTCGCTGCAAACCGCTGTAGTGGCACTCCATTTGCACGCTCTGCGAAGAGGCGCGCCTCGATCAGCGCGGAGGAGAGTTAGCATGGAGTCCCAGTCAGCGAGCCAGATCCGAGAAGGCATGTGCGTGTGCGATCGCCTGGGGAACGCGGTCGGCACGGTTTCCGAGGTACACCGCGAGCCGCCCGCGGGGTCGATGGCGCCGGGCATCGGCTACCTGGTGATCCAGGCGGAGCGGCCGGATCGCCTGGAGGAGCTGCACGTGCCGCTCACGCAAGTGCTCGGGGTGCAGGGCGACCACGTGGTCGCGGAGATCAACCCGGAGATGGTGGCCGCCCACGACGCGCAGTGGATCGCCCAGCAGCCGCCGCGGTAACGGTAACTGAAGCGGCGCCGGCGGGCACACGCGAAGGCGCCCCGACCCGGGGCGCCTTCGCGTGTGCCGGATACTCGCCTGGCCGGGGGCGAGTCGTCGGTTGGGAACCTGCCCCACACTCCGATCAGGAGCTGCCGGCCCCGGTCAGCGACGGGCTCGGCCAGTTCTGGTCGTCGACGTGGTCGGCCGGGACGTTCAAGATCACCTGGTCGCCGCGGACCTCGCGGACGGCGCTGAACGGCACGCAGAGGTCGCGGGCCATCGAGCGGGCCGCCACGAAGTCGTTGTCGTGGACCTCCTTGACCTGCCCCACGTGGTTCATGCCGGAGCCGACAACCTGCATGTCCGGATGGACGGCTTGCCGCGAGCGACCGCCGGTCGACCGGTCGCCCTGCTGCTGCGTCACCCGGAGCTGGTTGTTGACGTCCCACACCCCGCTGACGGATTCGGCGGTATCCTCGGCTAGCCGCTTCTGGCGCCGGGTCGGGATGCTGCCGCTCAACGTGACCACGCCGTCGTGAACGGCCACCGTGATGTCGGAGGCGTCGATGTGCGGGTCGTCGCACAGCCGGTCCGATACGTCCTCGTGGATGCGCTCGTCCGAGCGGCGGTAGTTCCGCGGCCCAACGCCCCGGTAGTTCTCGCCCGTGGAGCCGGAGTCATAGTACCCGTACGGCTCGGTGAAGCTATACGTGTGGTAGTTCCCAAAGCGGTCGTACCAGCCGTTCCGAATCCACCACGGCTCGCGCTGGCTGGCGCCCGGCCGCTGCTCGCGCCGCCCATACGGCTCGCGGTAGTAGTCCGCGCCGTAGCGCGGCGGCTCGCCGTAGTACCCGTAGCGGTCCCCCGCGGGCTCGCCCTGGCTGCCGTAGCGGTCGCCGTAGGCGCCGTAGCGGTCGTAGTACGGCTCGTCGTAGTAGCCTGCCCGACCGTACCGATTGTAATAGTCCGCCATAGCCCTGCTCCTCGAAGCTGATCGCCGGTGGGCGGCCTTCGCCGGCCAGTGCTGCCCACCACGAACGGCACCGCAGTCCGTGTACCGGGTGCGATCGCCGCGGGCGGGGGGCGGATAGTTGTCCGGATACGTTCAGGTTCGGCCGGGGCTCAGGGCGCCTGATCGGCGCCCGCCCGCGGCCACACGTCGATGGTGTCGGGCAGCGTCTCGCGGCCGGCGCCCGCCCGCACCTCGCGCGGCCAGCGCTCCACCCAGACCATGCGCCGGTCAGGGCCGCTGTAGCGCCAGTAGTCGACGCTCACGCCCTGCTCGGCGCCCGCCGCCGTCGTGAGGTCGACGGTCGCGCTGCCGCTCTCCGCCAGGGCCAGCGTCGCGCCGTCGCTCTCGACGCTCGGCGCGCCCGCCGGCGGCGGCGTCGCCAGCGGGTCGAGCACCGCCCAGGTGAGCCCGCCCGGCGAGCCCCAGAGCCAGCGTTCGGCGCTCCCACTCCGCAGTAGGTAGAGGTGCCAGGTGCGGCCCTCGGCAAAATAGCTAAGGACGCCCTGCACGAGGTAATCCTCGAAGTCCACCGTCACCGCGTCGCCCAGCGCGAGCGCGTTCAGCGCCGCCGTGCCACGCGTGGGCGTCCCCGCCCGCAACAGGGCCTCGGGCGCTACGGCGGGGCCGCGGCGGCCGCGCAGCAGCAACGCCTCGCGCTGGCGGTACGTGCGTTCCCAGCGGTCCGCCGACGCCTGCAGCGCCTCCGCCGCGCCGGCCTCGCCCCGGAGCGCCCGCACCGCCAGGTCGGAGATGCGGTCGGTCTCGGCCTGGAGCGTGTCCTCGTAGCGCCGCAGCGTGGGGAGGTCCGCGTCGGCCAGCGGGTCGGCCTCGTACCAGGCTGTCTCGTCGCGGCGCGTGCCCTCCACCATCGCCGCCAGCGCGCCGAGGCGCGCGGCGAGGGCGGCCTGCCCGCTCAGGCGCGCGGCCAGACCGCGCAGGTCGGCGGCCGCCTGCTGGCGAAACAGCCGGTCGCCCTCCAGCAGCTTGCGGCGGGCCTCGAACCGGCCGCCCTCGCGCTCCTCGACGGCGCTGCGCCGCAGCAGGTAGTAGCCCGCGGCGAGCGGCGGCAGCGCCAGCACGGCGACCAGGATCAGCGCGAACACTACGCCGCCCGCCCGCAGCTGCCCCGTCGCCGCGTTGGTAATCGTCCACAGCACCAACAGGCCGCCGATTACGATACCCAGCCCCATCAGGCCCAGCGCCCAGGCTCGGCCCGTCCCCATCGCCGCCACTGCGGCGCCCCGATCGCGCGTGCCGCCCGCGGAGTCGCCGGCTCGTCGCGCCATCGTCCCCTCCCGTCGTCTAGCTGAAGCCGCCGCCGCCGCCCCCGCCGCCGCCGCTGCTGCCGCCGAAATCGCCGAAGCCGCCGCCGCTCCAGCCGCTGTCCCCGCCATGCGAGAACACGTCCGACGCGCGGCCCAGCATCTCGGCCAGGCTGTCGCTGGCCTGCTGCGGCCCGCCGAACCCGGGCGGCCCGCCTGGCCCGGCGCCCGCGTGGCCCGCGCCACCGCCCGCGTGTCCCCAGCCGCCGCCGTAGCCGCCGTAGCCCCACGGATACCAGCCCGGGGTGCCGATGATGACGGGGCCGCCGCCCTGGTACCAGGCGGGCGCGGGCGCCCCGCTGGCCGCAAAGCGCTCGATCCAGGCGCGGTCCAGGCCGAAGGCCACCGCGTAGGGCAGGTAGCGCTGGAACTCGTCGTGCTGGGCCGTGTCGCGCCCGCTGGCGAGCCCCGTGAGGTAGCGCCGGAAGGCGCGCCAGCGCTGGGCGGCCAGCGCCCCGGCGCGAGTGCGCTGCGGCATGTGCGGCGCCAGCGCCAGCAGCACGCCGCCGAGCGCCAGGAGCCCGACGAACGGCAGCCAGCCGAGGTCCGAGTAGGTTTCGAGCCAGCCGCCGACGAAGATGGCGCCCACGACACCCACGACGGCCAGCACCACGCCGAGCTGGCGGTAGCGCGACCGCACTACGCCGGGGTTGTCGGTGAACAGCCCCTCCTGTACCACCTCGCGGTACAGCGCCGCCTCGATCGCGGGGATCGCCGCCGCGAACGTTCCTCGTACGCGCGACAACCGCACCTTGTTCGCCTCGCCGAACAGAGTTAAGAGCAGTAACCGCTCGTGCTCCCGCAGCCCCGCCTCGTTCGTGCCGAGCCGCTCCAGCTCGTAGTCGCGCACCGGGCCGATTGGCGTCGGCTCCTCGATCTGCGTCATGCGCAGCACCCCGCGGTTGCCGAGGTCGACGAGCGTCGCCACGGCGTCCTGCACGTCGGCCCGCTCGTCCAGCAGCGTGCCCGCCAGCGGCGCCGGCAGGTCGCTGGGCGGCGCGCTCACGACGCCGGCGCCGGGCGCCACGTCGGGGTCCCGCCCGCGGGTGCGCCACAGCAGCACCAGGCCCGCCAGGCCGACGGCGGGGATCAGCAGGCCCAGCACGAGGAAGACGAAGTTCAGCGCCGGCCGCACCGTCTGCGCCAGCACGTCGGCGCGGTCGGCCGCGGCCTGCCAGCTTGGTGGCTGGGCGGTCACCAGCCCGTGCGGGAACTGCACCCGCACGGTGAGCCCGGTGCCCGCGCCGAGATCGCGCGTCTCGAACGCCACCGTGCGGGGATCCACCTGGCGGCCCGTGCCGTGCAGCCGCTCGGGATAGGCCGCCAGCTTGAGCTGGTCGGCGCTCACGTCGGCGGGCAGGTGGACCAGGACGCGCGCCTGCCGCACGGGGTAGCTGAGGTCCGCGGGGATCGCCTGCCAGTACACCTGGTCGCCGTCCGGATAGACGCGCAGCGCCCCCTCGGCTCGGTAGCTCAGCTCGAAGGTGCGCGACGCATTCGCGGTGGGGGCGAACCACCAGTCGACGCGGAGGGTGTTGCTGTTCCGGCTCGTCTGGAACGTGCCCGGGCGATCGCTGCCGGGCTGGTATGGCTGGCCCGGCTCGCCTACCTGCACGTCGTGCAGCCCCTCGACGCGCGTCAGGTCGATCGTCTGGTAGCCGTGGCGGAACGGCCCGCCATTGAAGTCGAGGGTGAGCCGCTCGACCACCGCGAGCGCGCCGCCGTCCTCGACAGTCAGGTCCACGTCGTAGCGCTCTGCCGCCACACTGCCGGCCTGCGCCAGCGCGGGCAGCCACCCCGGCGCCCACGCCAGCCAGGCGAGCCCGAGCGCCAGAAGCCAGCGCCATGCCGGCCGCATCGCTCTCTCCTCTCCACGCCGCGTTCGTATTCCTGAATGGCCGTATCTCTTATTCTCGCTCATTGCGCACGGTTGTGAGTGAATACGCGCCGTCTCCGCCGCAAAGCGGGCAGCCGCGTATCGCGCCGGCGTGCTTTGCACGGTATGTAGCGGTCGCGCGAGCCCTGTTTATCGAGTTCTCGGCTCTGCCCTGCAGCTCCGCCCAAACTGCGCGGTATCGCTCCTGGCACACGGGCTGCGGAAGAAGCTAGCAACCGTCGCCAGGACGTGGGCCAGCCACTACCAGCGCGCTTTGCTGCTGATGGCGCGTTGCACGCGGGCGTCCAGATCGCGGCAGGGGCAACGAGCCGCGTGTGGCATGTAGCTTGCATCGTCCTGTAGTAGCAGTGAACAGCGTTGGCAAGACGGCGAGGAAATGCCGCGAAAGGAGGGTGAACGATAGGGTTCACGGCTGGCTTTGGCACCAGTTGAAGTAGAGGTGCGAAGTACAGCCGACTTGGAGGTTACCGCCGGGGGATGGCCCCGCCCGATGCGTGGGCGGCTTCGCGGGGTGATGATAGACCCGAGCGTCCTTCCTGCGTCAAGCGCTAGCGACGGCTCCCTCGGCTGTCTGGTCCCCATACTCGCTGGAGGAGAGAGAGACATGACACGCACGGCAGTGGGCTATTTTCGTGACCGAAGCACGGCGGATGCCGCCTACGACGATCTCCTGAAGAACGGCTTCAACCGTGACGACATCAGCATCATGGGCCGGGGTCGCGAGGGCGGTAAGGGCCTGGCCGATCACGACCACGACGAGGTAGGCGTCGGGCAGGGCGCGGCCGTGGGCGTCATCGAGGGGATTCTGATCGGGGCGGCCGCCATGCTCATCCCGGGCATCGGCCCGGTCGTGGCCGTCGGCCCTCTGGCGGCGGGGCTCGCGGGCGCCATCACCGGCGGCGTCACTGGCGTGATCGTCGGCGGCATCGTGGGCGCGCTCGAGGACGCGGGCGTCGACCGCGACACCGCCCAGTACTATGACGAGCGCTTCAAGCAGGGCGGCTACCTGCTCACCGTGCGCACCAACGACATGGAGTACGACAAGGCGCGCATGATTCTCCAGCGCCACGACGGCGACGTGCGTGGCTCGACGGCGACCACGCCGAACCCGGCCATGGCCGCCGGGACCACCGACACCGCCCGGCCGGCCACGATGCCGGCCAGTGCCACGACGGCCGGCTGGGACACCGCGATGCCCGGCTATCGCAACCGCTGGCAGGAGCGCTACGGCACGAGCGGCGGGCGCTGGGAAGACGTCGAGCCGGCGTATCGCTACGGTTACGAGATGCGCAACAACCCCGCCTATCGCGGGCGCACATGGACGGAGGCCGAGCCGGAGCTGCGCCGCGACTGGGAGTCCCGCCATCACGACCGCCCGTGGGACCGTGTCGCCAACTTCATCCGGGACACCTGGGACGAGAAGACCGACCACGACCAGAGCGTGCAGCTCAAGGAGGAGCGGCTGCGGCCGGAGAAGGAGAGCGTCAAGGCCGGCGAGGTCGCCCTGCGCAAGGACGTCGTGACCGAGCAGAAGAGCGTCGACGTGCCCGTGACGCACGAGGAGGTCGTCGTCGAGCGCCGGCCGGTCGAAGGCCGCCGACCGGCGACGGGCGACGTCCGCGAGGGCGAAGAGGTCCGCGTGCCGGTACAGGAAGAGAAGGTGCGCCTGGAGAAGCAGCCGGTCGTTACCGAGGAGGTGCGCGTGGAGAAGCGGCCCGTCACGGAGACGGAGCACGTCACGGGCACTGTCCGCCGCGAGGAGGCGCGGGCCGTGCCGACGGGCGACGTGGACGTGCGGGACGACAAGGGCACGACTCGCCCGGGCGAGGTCGGCACGCCCGGCGCCGTGAGCACGCCAGGGCTAACCCACCAACACACGTTCGTGGAAGGCCGCTGCGAGTGCGGCGCGCGCAAGGTCTAGCTGCCGGCCCGGTTAGTGTGTAGGTTTGGCTTCGCCAAACCTACACATCATCCCTAGCCGGGTGCTCAGCTGCCGAACTCGATCGCCGCGCGGAAGCATCACGAGAGGGGCCGATCCGGCCCCTCTCGTGTCATCTCCAGGCGCTGGTACACCGTTTGCATTGAAGAGGTCTTAAGACAGCGGACAGCGCTCATCGCCGGATGAAGCCCGGGAGAGATAGGAGCAGCGAATGTACCCGAATGATGATCGCCAGCAGAGGCACCCGCCGGTCCGGCCGCCGGATGCCTCCGACCCGCTCGCCGCCGAGCGCCCGGTCGCCGCGGCCAGACCCGAGGACGTTCCCGTGGCCGAGTCGGCAACGGGCTACCGGACGGGCGGTACGTATCCCCAGCCGGCCGCTACCGCTCCGACGACGGACGCGAACGCCAGGACGTCGAGCGTCCCTCCGACGACAGGCGCCAACGTCGGGCCGCCGGACGCCCGGGCGAGGCTCGGCAGCCAGGCCGCGTACCGGACCGACGCGCCCGGCGAGCGCACGCTGGAGCTGCGCGAGGAGCAGCTGGTCGCCCACAAGGACCTGCGCCAGGCCGGCGAGATCACCGTGCGCACCGTGGTGGAAGAGGTGCCTGGCCGGCTAGAGGTCGAGGCGCAGCGCGAGGAAGTCGAGATCGAGCACTGCCCGGTCGGCCAGATCGTCAACGAGCGGGTCGGCCCTTACGAGGAGAACGGCGTGCTCGTCGTGCCGGTCTACGAGGAGCAGCTCGTCGTGGTGAAGCGTTTGGTGCTCAAGGAGCACCTGCGCGTGCGCCGCGTGGCCAGCACCGAGCACCAGGTCTTCGAGGACAAGCTGCGCCGCGACCGGCTGGTGATCGAGGACCCGAACAACACCCATTTCGTCCACGAGCAATATGGCAATGTGGGCGACAAGCCCGGCGACCGCGCCGTGCCGGCGGGCGGCCGCGAGCGCGAAGAGCACGACGACGGCGGCCTGCTCGGCCACCTGGTGCGCAAGGCCCTCGGCTAGCGCCGCGCGCGCCGTGTGGGCGCGGCTGGCTAGGCGCGCGCAACACGCATCCAGGGGCCGGGCAGCAATCACGCCGTGCCGGGCCGACGGCGACCGAAGGTAGCAGGCCTCGCGCGTAGCGCGGGGGCGTCTCGCCTCGGCGCGCACCGACCCAGGCCAATACGAGAGGTGTGGCATGTTTTCAGGCGAGCCGTATCGTCGGGACGAGCTAACGACGCATTATCCCCCGGCGGATGCGGGCGGACGGCGCGCGGTGAGGCGCGGCGGGCTGCTGCCGCTCGAGGCGCACGTCGAGACGACGGCGCAGGGCTGCACCATCCGCCTGCCCGTGCGCGCGGAGTACGTGCGGGTGGGGAAGCGGCCGGTCGTGGTCGAGCAGGTCGTCGTCCACACCGCCCAGGTCAGCGAGACCGCCCACCTCGCCGACACCGTGCGCCGCGAGGAGCTGCACGTGGACGCCGAGGGCGACGTTCACGTGACCGAGCGGCGGGTCGATCCGTCGGGCGCCCTCTGGGAGCGGTAGAGACCATGCGTACCGTAGTAGCACACTTCCGCGATCGCGCGTCGGCCGGCGCCGCCTACGACGAGCTGCAGCAGCGTGGCTTCCCCCGCGACGCCATCAGCATCGTCGAGCGCGGCCCGGAGGCGGGGCAGGCGCACGACACTGGCGAGCTAGTCACCCCCGGCCAGGGCGTCGCGGTGGGCGGGATCGCCGGGGTCCTCATCGGCGTTGGGGTCATGCTGATTCCAGGCGTTGGGCCGATCCTGGCCGTCGGGCCGCTTGCCGCCGCGCTGGCTGGCGCCGTGACGGGCGGCGTGACGGGCGCTGTCACAGGCGGAATCGTCAGCGCGCTGGTGGACGCCGGGGTCGACGAGGACGCGGCGCGCTACTACGACGAGCTGGTACGGGAGGGCGGCGTGCTGCTAACGGTCAGCACCGAGGATCTCAACGTGCCCCTGGCGCGCGAGGTCCTGCACCGCCATGGCGGCGACCTGCGCGACACGGCCGGCGCGGCGGTGGCGGGCGGCACCACGGAACGCCAGACGACCGGCACCGACCCCGGCGCCGTCGGTTTTCCCGACCCGCGGTCGCACATCGGCGACGATCCGGGCGTGGTCGGTACGCCGTACCACACGAACACCGGCATGACCGGCTTCGATCAGCCCGCCCGCCCCGAGACGCCGTTGCCCGACCCCACGCGCGCCTCGCCCGCGCCCGCCGCGCCCGAGCCGCGCCGGCCCGGCGGTGCGCCCATCATCTAGCCGCCCCGCTTACTCCCCAGGACCGGCGGGTCGGAGGGCGCACGGCGTCCCCCACTCTTATTGCGCTGTCAGGCGCGCGAAGAAGCCTTCTTGCTGGAGCTGGTCCAGAAACGACTGGTCCAGCCAGTCCTCCACCTGCAGCCCCTGCACGTCGGGCTGCACGAGGGCCGTCAGCGCCTGCTGCTCACGGGCCTCCTCGACGGGCACGCGCAGGTCCAGCGGTAGCGTCTCACGGATCTGGTCGAGCTGCAGCAGCACCTTGTCCGGGTCGGTCTGTAGGCGCTTGGCGATGGCCGCGCCCACCCGCTGGCGCGCGTCGGCGTCGCTGCCGATGGCGCGGATGTACGTGTTCGCGGCGGCGAGCGCGCGCAGTAGGCGACGCGTCACCTCGGGCTGCTCGCGGAGCTGGTCGCGGCGCGTGACGACGCCGGTAATCTCCGGAATGCCGAGCTGGCCCAGGTCCCAGGCGTGGTAGCCGCGCGCCTTCGGCTCCGCCGAGGCCGTGTAGCTGATCGCCGCTCCGTCGATCGCGCCCTCCAGCAGGGCGGCGGTCGTGGTCGGCTCGTCGCCGGTGGTGATGATCGAGACGCCGTCGCGCGCGGGATCGACCCCCAGCCGTTTCAGCGCCGCCAGGGTCCGGATGTGGGGCGGGCCGCCGAACGACTGCACGCCGAACGTCTTGCCGCGCAGGTCGTCGCCGGTGCTGAGCGGCGGCCGGACCACCAGGTCGGCGGCGGTCCGGGTGGTGGTCGCGCCGATGAAGACCACGTCGGATCCCCCCGCGCGGGCGGCGAGAAACGGCGGCAGCCCCGTCCAGGCGTAGTCGATCTCGCCCGCCACCAGCGCCGCTTGGGACACCGCTGCAGCCCGCGTCCGCTGCACGTCGATCGCCAGGCCGTACTGCTGGTCCAGGCCCAGGTCGGCGGCCACCCACACCGTCGCCACGTTCGGCGTCACCCCCGCGTGCGCCACCATGGCGGTCAGCGGCGCGGCCGGTGTCGGCTCGGGCGTCGGCGCTGCGGCGCCCGCGGCCCCGGCAGCGCCGCCAGCCGCCGGCGCTGCCGGGGCGGGCTGGCAGGCGGCCAGGCCCAGCACCACCAGTAATCCCGCTAGCCACCCTCGTCGCTGCATGGGCCACCCCCTTCGCCTGGACTGGTTCACCGGGCTGGGGGGACCGGCTCTCCCCCCCACCCGGGCTAGGCACGCAGCGTCCAGCCGTCGTCGCCAGCTCGCCTCCGGTATGGCGCGAAATGTACTCCATCGCCGGGCCGTGAGCAACGCTGCCGCGCTTACCTGTCGCCCGCCCGCCGGGGGTATACTCTGGCGCTCCGACCGGGGGCGGAGTCGGACATACGGGGCGGCCCAGGCTGCCGGGAGGTGGGGATGAACAACACGCGCTACGAGTACAGCCCGATCGTCCGCCGCGCGCCGCTGCGCTGGCCCAACGACGCGCGCGTCGCCGTCTGGGTGATCCCCAACATCGAGCACTTTCATGCCGACCGGCCGGGCACGGCGCTGCGGCCGGGCAGCACTAACCAGGTGCCAGACGTCTACAACATGGCCTGGCGCGACTACGGCCTGCGCGTCGGCATCTGGCGGCAGATGGCGATTCTCGACAAATACGGCATCCGCGCCACCGTCGCGTTGAACGCCGAGGTCTGCGACCACTACCCGGTCGTCGTCGAGGAGGGCCTCAAGCGCGGCTGGGAGTACATGGGCCACGGGCTGACCAACTCGCAGGGCATGTACGGCCTCCCCGAGGACGAGGAGCGGGCGGTCATCCAGGGTACGGTCGACCGCATCGCGCGGGCAACGGGCCAGCGCCCGCGCGGCTGGCTCGGCCCCGGCCTGGCTGAGACGGCCCGCACGCCCGAGCTGCTGGTCGAGGCGGGCATCGAGTACGTCGGCGACTGGTGCGCCGACGACCAGCCATTCCCGCTGCGGGTCGAGGGCGGCCGGCTCATCGCCATGCCTTACACCCTGGAGCTGAACGACATCCCGAACTTCCTCCAGCTGCACCACACGGGCCAGCAGTTCTACGAGACGATCCGCGACCAGTTCGACGTGCTCTACCAGGATGGCGAGACGACCGGGCGGGTCATGGCCATCGCCCTGCACCCGATGATCACCGGCCAGCCGCACCGCGCCAAGTACCTCGACCAGGCGCTCGGCTACATCACCGGCCACCGCCAGGTCTGGCTCGCCACCGGCTCTGAGATCCTCGACGCCTACCTCGGGCAAAGCGGCGGCGTCAGGTAAGCCACGGCGCATGCGCGGCCGCCCGGAGGCGGCTGGGGGCAAGGGGTAGGGCGGGGGCTCGTCCCCGTGTCGTGATCTCAGGCTTGCTCTCGCGCGGCGGACCAGGAGGGCACCGTGAAGATACGCGAGGTCCGTACCTATGCGCTCCGCCATGAGCTGACGCCCGACGAGGCGTTCGCGGGCGCCAAAGGCTGGCACACCGCCCGCCAGGCGCTGCTCGTCGAGATCGTGACCGACGACGGGCTTTCGGGCTGGGGAGAGGCCTACGGCCCCGTGCCAGTATGCCGCGCCGTGATCGACGAGCTGTATGCGCCGCGGCTCGTCGGCCGCGACCCGCTGGCGCACGCCGCCCTCTGCCACGAGCTGGGCCACGGTGCGCATACGGACTGGGCCATCGCCTCGCTCTCGGCGATCGACGTTGCGCTCTGGGACCTCAAGGGCAAGGCGCTCGGCCTGCCCATCTACGCGCTGCTCGGCGGGCCATTCCGCACGGAGGTGCGCGCGTACGCTACGGGCCTCTTCCACCGCCGCGTCGCCGACCAGGCGCGGGCGCTGGCCGACGAGGCCGCGGGCTACGCCGCCGAGGGCTTCCGCGCGATGAAGCTGAAGGTCGGCTTCGGCCTCGCCGACGACGTGCGCAACGTGGCAGCGGTGCGCGCGGCCATCGGCCCCGACCGCCTGCTGGCCATCGACGCCAACGAGGCCTACGACGTGGGCAGCGCCGTGCGCCTCGCCCGCCAGCTTGCCGCCCACGACGTCGCCTGGTTCGAGGAGCCGATCCCGCACGACGACCACGCGGGCTACCGCGAGGTGCGCACGGCCGTCCCGATGCCGGTCGCGGCGGGCGAGAGCGAGCGCTCTCGCCAGGGCTACCACGACCTGCTCGCGCGCCGCGCCGTCGACGTGCTGCAGCCCGACATCCGCGGCTGCGGCGGCTTCCTGGACGCGCTACACCTCGCCAGCGCGGCCGCGGCGGCGGGCGTCGCCCTCTACCCCCACATGTTCGGCACCGCCGTCAACCTGTTCGCCACGCTCCAGCTCCTCGCCGCGCTGCCGTCCGGCACCCCGGCTCACTGGCCCGCCGGCCCGCTGCTGGAGCTGGACCGCACCCCCAACGCGCTGCGCGAGGAGCTAGCCGCGAACCCGCCAGCGCGCAAAGAGGACGTTGTCCCGGTGCCCAGCGGCCCCGGCCTCGGCCTGGAGATCGACCGCGCCGTCCTCGCCCGCCACCAGACCTAACCCCCCGGCCCCCCTTGCTTCACGGGGAAGGGGGATCCCTCCGCAGCGTCCTCTTCCCTTACCCGCAGTGGGAGAGGGGCAGCCGTGATAGGGGGGCGCCCCGCGCCGCGTCCTCTCCCCCCCTTCCTTCATAGGCAAGGGGGGCCGGGGGGGTTAGGTCCGTCCTCCCCCTTCCCACAATGGGAGGGGGCTGGGGGGGTAGGTCAGCCGCGCCGTGGCGGCCGGGCGAGGAGCACGAGCAGCGCCGCGAGGAGGCTGGCCGCCGCGTAGCCGAGGAACGGTGGCTGGTAGCTGCCGACCGCGTCGATGGCGAAGCCGGTGGCGAGGGGGCCGAGCGCGTTGGCCGTCAGCGTCACGGGGCGGCTGAACCCGCGGATCGTCCCCAGCGAGGCGCGGCCGTAGTAGTCGGCCCAGATCACCGCGTCGAGCGTGTTGTTGCCGCCCACCACGACGCCGTACAGCAGCGCGAACAGCACCGCCGGGCCGGCCGAGTCGGCGCCGAGCAGCACGACCGTGGCCACCGCGCTGGCCAGGTAGATGACCGCGAGCCCATAGCGCGCGGGGATGCGCTCCACCACGAAGCCCCAGCCGGCGATCCCGAGCGTCCAGCACACCGCGTAGATGCTCACCATCCCCGCGGCAGTGCCGGGCGCGACCCCGTTGTGCAGCAAGAGGGGGATCTGGTATGTCGTTACGCCGGCGACCGTGAAGCCGGTCAGGCTGCCACTCCCCAGCAGCAGCCAGAACGTCCGCGTGCGGAGCGCGTCGCTCAAGCCCCAGACGGGCTCGCGCGCCGGGCCGGCCGCGGGCGGCCCCGCGCTGGCCGCGAGACGCGCGGCGCTCGGGGCCGCCCGCGCCTCGCCCGCCGGCGCGCCCCGCGTCCCCGCGCCGGCCCCGGCGATGGCCCTCACGCCGCCCGCGCGCCCGGGCGGGGGCCGCGCCGCGCCGTCCGGGAGCAGCCCGACGTCCTCGGGCCGCCGGCGGAGGAAGAGCGCTGCCGCCGGCGTCAGCAGCACGACCGCGAGGCCCGCGAGTACCAGCCAGGCCGTGCGCCAGCTCGCCGTGTCCGACAGGTACTGGATGAGGGGCACGGACAGCGCGACGCTGGCCGCGTTGCCCATCAGCGCCAGCCCGGTCGCGCGGCCCCGCTGGCGCACGAACCAGTTGGCGACCGCGGTCGAGGCCCCGACGATGATGATGCCCTGGAAGATTACCCGCCCCAGCCCGTAGCCCACGAAGAACTGCCAGGGCTCGCGCACGCTGGCGCAGATGAGCATGGCGACGCCCAGCCCCACCCCGGCAGCGCTGAGCAGCGCCCGCGTGCCGTAGCGGTCGACCAGCCGCCCGGCGAACGGGGCCACCAGGCCGCCGACGAGGCTGCCGACGCCTTGCGCGCCGTTCAGCGTCGCGTGGCTCCAGCCCAGGTCGCGGGTCATCGGCGTGAGGAAGGCGGAGAACGGCGTCGTCGCCATGAAGCCGCCCACGCCCGACGCGATGGCGCCTACCGCGACGATCATCCAGCCGTAGTAGAACCGTGGGATGGCGCCCTCCCGCCTCCGGCTCCCGCCCTGGTCACAAACTTGTGCCAGCGAGCGGCCATTGCGCTAGTATAAGGCGGGTCCGCGCCCCGCCCAATCGTGACGCGCCGGAGTTGAAACAGATTCGCCGCTCGTTCGTTTAACTTTACAGAGGGAACTGTTGCCATTGCGGGCAGGCGGCGCGTTGCAGCTGCCTGACCGCCGCGGCTGTCGAGGGGATCGACCATGGAGCAACGATTACCGCTTGGGCCATCGTCCTCGTTTGGCGCGCTGCCCGTGCTCGGGCGCCCGGTCTGGCTGGGCCTCGCTGCCGGGGTCGCGGTGTTGTTCGCGGTCTACCTCGGCCTGGGCATCAGCTTCGTCCGCGCCCTCCCGGCGCCGACGCTCGAGCTGGCGCTGCCCGAGGGCCAGGACACGTGGCCCGTCGACAGCCCCCTCGTCGTGCAGACGCTCGGCTGGGGCACCAGCGTCGAGAACGTGCGCCTGGTCGAGCTCCCGCTCGACGAGGACGGCAACGTGGTGGGCCAGCGGGACGTGGCCGTCGAGTACCAGTCGATCACCGAGGGCCCGCTGCCGGGCGAGTCGCGCGGGCGCATCGTGCGCACCGACGGCCGGCCGCTGCTCACCCTCGACGCCCGCTACGAGCTGACGGTCGCCGGCGAGGGCCGAGAGCTGACCCTGAGTGGGGTGCGCCCCGTGCCGCTGGAGGTGTCGCGCACCTTCGCCACGCCGCGCACGCCGGCGCCCCACTTCGACTCCAATGACGGGCTGCGCTACGGCGAGCCGTTGACCATCGGCTGGAACGAGCCAATCGCGGATTTCAGCTACACGATCACGCCCGAGGTGCCCTCCCACTCCTGGATCAGCGACGACGGCCTGACCGCTTACATCAGCCTGGACGAGTTCGAGCAGGGCGCGAGCTACGAGGTCCAGGTTACCGACGCCCGTACCCCGCAGGGCGCGCCGCTGCAGGCGCCTGCCGCGAGCCCCTTCACCACAGCGCAGGCGCTGCGCGTAACCAGCTTCTCGCCCGAGAACGGCGAGCGCGACGTGGCGCCAGGCTTCGACCCGATCATCAGCTTTAGCGCCCCTATCGCGAATCCCGACGACGCCGAGCAAGCTATCGTCGTCGATCCGCCGACCGACGGCACGTTCCGCTGGCTGGCACCCAACCGCGTGCAGTTCGTCACCGCGAAGGGTTTCCCGTACTCGCACGACGTCAAGCTGTTGGTGAAGGCCGGCCCCGACGGCCTGCGCTCGGAGGCGGGCGGCTTCCTGTCGGACGACGCCACCCTCGCCTACCACACGCGCGTCCGCAAGGAGATCGACGTCAACCTGACGCGCCAGACGGTGACGCTGCTCGAAGACGGCAAGGTCGTCTACACGACCCTCGCCTCCACGGGCGTGAAGCGTGCCGACACGCCCACCGGGCACTACACGATCCAGTACAAGATGCCGTCGACCCGCATGCGGGGCACCAACCCCGACGGGCACAGCTACGACATCCCCGACGTGCCGTGGGTAATGCCCTTCCTCGGCGATTACACCTTCCACGGGGCGCCGTGGCGTCAGGCCTGGGGGGTGCCGCTGAGCAACGGCTGCGTGAGTATGCCCACGGCGAACGCCAAGTTCGTCTACGACTGGACCCCCGTCGGTACGCCCGTCAACATCCACTACTAACCGCGATTCTCCACGAAAGGCGCGGCGTTGTAAGGTCATAACGCCGCGCCTTTCGCGAAGAACGAGGTCTGCCCGTGGGCGAGTGAGCAGCGGAGAACCCTCACGCCGGCTAGTCGCTGTGGCGGCCGATGAAGTCGATGATCGCCTGGGCCCCGCGCTCCGGCTGCTCGCGTAAGATCGAGTGGCCGGCCTCGGGGATCACTATTAGCTCCGCGCCCGGGATCAGCTCCTGATAGCGCCGGCCGTGCTCGATGGGGATCAGCCGGTCGCTCGCGCCCCACAGGATCAGCGTCGGCACGTTGATGCGCCCCAGGCGCCCCGGCAGCTTCGGGTTGTGGAAGAACGGCTTCCAGGCGAGGCGCGCGACGGTCGTGCTGGCCTTCGCCTGCATCAGCATGGTCTCCGGGGTGGGTGGCGGCGGCGTCGGCGCGCGGCTCGGGTCGTGCCACATCAGCTTCGCTAGCTCCTCGGGCGGCAGCAGGAACAGGTCGGCCATCGGCGCCTCGTCGAGCCACAGGCCGGCCGCGTCGAGCAGCGTCAGCGTGCGCAGGCGGTGCGCGTGGCTGACGGCAAACGTGGCGGCCAGCCAGCCGCCCAGCGACGCGCCGGCCAGGTGGACGCGGTCGAGCCCCAGCGTGTCCAGGAAGTCCAGGTAGTGGAACACGTAGTCGTCGAGCTGGTCCCAATCGGGGCGGTCGTCGGACTGGCCGAAGCCCGGATGGACGGGCGCGTAGACGCGGAACCGCTCGGCCAGCTGCGTCAGCCCCGGCAGCCAGGCGCCGCCGCCCGCGCCGTGCAGGAACACCAGCGGCGGCCCCTCCCCCTCGGTCTGTAGCTGCACGCGGGTCCCGCGCACCTCCACGAACGTCTCTTCCATCCGCCGCCCTCCTGTGGTCCGCCGATTCTCGGGCCGCGCCCACGCCCCGGCCACGCCCCGATCCGCCGGCGGCCGCGCCCCGGATCGCGGCGCGCTTGCCCAGTATACCCGGCGCGCTGCGAGCGATTACCCGCTGTGCTATTCTACTTAGCGGAACGAGGTGACGATGGCTACCGAATCCGTAGACCTGGGGCCGGTGCAGCGCCTGGACGCGCTGGCGCTCGGCGCGCCGGGCCGGCGCACCTTCCGCTTGGTCGCGGCCAACCGCAACCGCACGGTCTGGCTCTGGCTGGAGCGCGAGGAGCTGCAGGTGCTCGGCATGACCGTCGAGCAGCTGCTCGGCGGCCAGGCGATGAGCCATTGGCCGCTCGATCCCGCGCTGGCCGCCGCGCGAGCGCCCAGCGAGAAGGCCCAGGTCGCCGCCGATCCGAGCGAGCGCCCCTCGCTGGAGTTCAAGGTGGGGCGCCTGGCGATGGGCTATGAGGCGCAAGACGACCTCTTCGTGCTGCTGGCCCACGACCAGGACGCGGACCCGGACGGTCCGGCCACGCTGCGCTGCGAGGTGTCGCGCAAGCAGCTCCGCGCCCTGTCCCAGCAGATCACCGTGATCTGCGCCGCCGGGCGGCCGCGCTGCCCCCTCTGCGGCGCCCCCCTGGACCGCGCGAAGCACCCCTGTCCGCGGCTGAATTAGCCGCATGGCTAGCGCCTCGCAGCCGCCCGACCCGCGCACCTATGCCGCCGCCGGCGTGGACACCGCCGCGGCCAGCGGTGCGCTCGCCGGGCTGCTGCGCTGGGTAAACGCCACCACCGCCCTGCGCCCTGGCGAGGTGCGCCTGCCGAACGGCTACTTCGCGAACGTGGTGGCCGTCGGCGCGAACCTCGGCATCGCCATCTCCACGGATGGCGTGGGCACCAAGCTGCTCGTCGCCCAGCAGCTGGGCCAGTACGACACAATTGGCATCGACTGTGTGGCGATGAACGTCAACGACGTGCTCTGCGTCGGCGCCGAGCCGGTGGCGCTGGTGGACTACGTGGCCGTCGAGCGCGCCGACCCGGCCCTGCTGGAGGCCCTCGGCCGCGGGCTGCACGAGGGCGCCCGCCAGGCGCGCGTCACCATCCCCGGCGGTGAGCTGGCCCAGGTGCCGGAGCTGCTGCACCCGGCCGGCGGGAAGAGCTTCGACCTGGTCGGCACGGCCATCGGCACGGTGCCGCTCGACCGCGTGCTCGTCGGCCAGGACGTCATGGACGGCGACGCCGTGGTCGGCCTCGCCAGCAGCGGCATTCACAGCAACGGTCTGACGCTCGCGCGCCGCGTGCTCGTGGGCGACGACCCACGGCGCCTGGCCGCGCACGTGCCAGAGCTGGGCCGCACGCTAGGCGACGAGCTGCTGGGGCCGACGCGCATCTACGTCCAGCCCGTCCTCGCCATGCTCGCGGCCGGGCTGCCGATCAAGGCGCTGGCTCACATCACCGGCGACGGGCTGTTCAACCTCACCCGCGTCGCCGCGCCCGTCAGCTTCCACCTGGCGCGGCTGCCCGAGCCGCCGCCCATCTTCCGCCTCATCGCGGCGCGTGGCCGCGTGGCGCCGGCCGAGATGTACCGCACGTTCAACATGGGCGTCGGCTTCTGCGTCGTCGTCGCGCCCGAGGGCGTGCCCGGCGTCCTCAACCTGGCTGCCGAGCACGGCCAGCTGGCCTGGGAGCTGGGCCACGCCCGCGCCGACGGCCGCCGCCGCATCGAGCTGCCCACCCTCGGCCTCGTCGGCGAGGCCGGCGCTTTCCGCCCCGCCTAGCGTCACCGCGGCCGAGACGGCCCCCCTCTCGGGGCAGATGCGCCCCTTCGGCGTGCGTCGGCCTCCATCGAACCCGACCCTGGGCACCGGCCTGCAGATCGCCGCGCAGCACCTGCCCGCCATCTTCATCTATGCGCTGATCACCGCCACGGTGGGCCTGGTGCTGCGGAGCGTCGAGCGGCGCGCGGGCTTCGTGGGGCAGATCGTCGCCGGCCTGTTCGGCGCGGCCTGGGCCGTCGTCACCTTCCTGGTCGTGCCCGTCATGGTCGTCGAGGGGCAAGGGCCGTTCGCGGCGATCCAGCGCAGCGCCGCTCTGCTGAAGCAGACGTCGGGCGAGCAGCTTATACCGAATCCGGGGTGGCGTTCCCTTACTCCCTCTCCCTCTGGGAGAGGGTTGGGGTGAGGGCCCGCCTCCCTAGGCGAACCCCAGGGCCGGATCGGATATTAGCGGCCAGTTCGGGATGAGCGGCGTGTTCTTCCTGCTCGGGCTGCCGGGCGCGCTGCCGCTGGCGCTCGGCGTGGTGTCTGGCAGCGCGCCGCTCGCGGTGGCGGGCGTGGCGCTGGGCCGTCATCTACTGCGCGATCCTGGCCGTCGTAGCGTCGGCGCTCAGCCAGATCTTCCGCGCGGCCGTCTACCTCTACGCCGCGCAGGGCACCGTCCCCACCGGCTTCGAGCCCTGGATGGTGCAGCGCGCCTTCGCCCCGCTAGCGCCCATGCGTGCAGGGCCATCCCGGAGCGCGGCCGTCGATCGGCAGCGCTTCAGCGCTCGGGACGCGCAGCGCGCTCGCCCAGGCGGCGCTGGCGCCGCGCCTCGGCCGCCGCGGCCATGGCGCGGTCCGCCTCGGTCTCCAGGCGCAGCGGCGGCAGCTCGGCCGGTCGCCCCGCGTCGTCCAGCGCCACGAACACCAAGAAGGCCGACGACGTGTGTCGCCGCTCGCCCGTGATCACGTCCTCGGCCTCCACGTCCACGTACGTCTCCAGCGACGTGCGCCAGACGGCGGTGACCCGCGCGGTGAGCGTGACCAGGTTGCCCACGTGGACGGGCTGGTGGAACCGCATCGAGTCCATCTCGACCGTGACGACGCGCCGGCGGCCGTGACGCAGCGCGGCAAGCGCGCCCGCCGTGTCGACCAGCTTCATGATCGTCCCGCCGTGGACGTTGCCCTGCGGGTTCGCGTCGCTAATGAGCATCACCTGGCTGATCGTGACCTGCGAGGCGCTCGGCGGCTTGGCGTCCATCCCCTGCCCCTCGGCCATTGGCTGTCCGGCAGCCGCCGGATGCCCCATAATGGCCTCGCCCGATTCGTGCCGACCGAGCGCGGCGCGCGGCGCTCGCGCGGCCGGCGCGGCTCACCGGTCCTGTGGCTGCCCACTACTTTAGCGGGCGGGGGGTCCTCTTGCCCACACGACGCCGCGCGCGACCCCGCCGCACCATCTACGGCTCGCTGCTCAACCTCTGGCGCGTGCTTCAGCCGCCCGCGTGGCTGGAGGGCGCCATCCTCTGGTGGATCAACCCGCGCTACCTCATCGGCGTGGTAGGCCTCGTCTGGGACGACGGGGGCCGCCTGCTGCTGGCGCGCCACAGCTACCTCCCGCCGCCGGGCTGGAACCTCCCCGGCGGCTGGCTGCGCGCCGGCGAGCGGCTGGAGGACGGCGTGCGGCGCGAGCTGCGCGAGGAGCTGAGCTTCGAGGTCGCGGTCGGCCCGCTCACCGCCTGGGCCGAGCTGTGGCCGCCACGCCACTACACTTTCGCCTTCGACTGCACGGTACGGGGCGGCGCCTTCTGCCCGAACGCCGAGGTCGTGGAGATCGCCTACTTCCCGCCCGACGAGGTGCGGCGCGTCATCTCGCCGCGCGTGCTGCCCCTCGTCGAGCCCGTCCTGCGCCGCCGCGCCGCGAGCCAGTTCCCGCCGGCCAACTCGGGCCGCGCTACCCCTTGACCCTCACGTAACGGCAGGCTCTATCCTGGTCCGTGGAGGTGACCATGGACCGGCTGTACCGCG
This sequence comes from Pseudomonadota bacterium, assembly GCA_021325365.1. Next base: position 31,171 of record JAJPHF010000015.1, on the reverse strand, counting down.
TGGGGGAGTTCGCCGCCCTGACCGGCGTGTCGATCCGGACGCTGCACCACTACGACCAGATCGGCTTGCTGCGCCCGTCCGCGCACTCCGAGGCGGGCTACCGCTACTACTCGGAGGCGGACCTGCTCTGCTTGCAGCAGATCCTGACGTTGCGGTACCTGGGGTTCCCGCTGCAGCAGATCGGCAAGCTGCTGCGGCGGCCCGACTTCGACCTGGTCGCCTCCATGAACATCCAGCGCGGCGTGCTGCGGGACCGCATCGCCGAGCTAGAGCGCGTCCAGGCTGCCCTGGGCAAGCTCCTCGACCGCCGGCAGGCGACGGGCCGGTGGGACTGGGAGCTTGTCGTCAAGGCGTCGCAGACCGTGCGGGACGGCCTGGCGCAGAAGGGAGAACAACAGATGGCAAGCTACTACACCCCCGAGCAGATGAAGCAGTTCGAAGAGCTGGGCAAGCGCGTACCGGTCGAGGAGCGCGAGGCGATCGAGCGCGACTGGGCCGCGCTGCTCAGCGAGGTGCGGGCGAACCCCGACCTCGACCCGGCCAGCCCGCAAGCCCAGGAGCTGGGCGCGCGCTGGGACGCACTGCGGGAGCGCACGATGCGCCCCTACCAGCAGTTCGCGCCGGAGCTGTTGAAGGCTATCGGGGAGAATTACCGCCAGGGGCGCTTCGAGGGCCACATGCAGGCTCCCCAGCGCGCCGACGTCGCCTTCTTCGAGCGCGTCAAGGCGGCCCGCAAGGGGCAGGGCGAGTCCAGCGGCGCCTAAGCTGGTTTCCGGGGATGGTGTGTACCTGTGGCGTAACCATATCGAGACACTATCCTCGGCCAGATGCTTAGTCTAATCCCCCCGAGCCGGCGGCGCCGTCCCGGCGTCCGGGTCGCTCCCGGGCGCTGGGGCGGCGCCGCTTCGCGTCAGGACCGCTGGGCTCTATCGCATCCGTGCAGCCGGCCCGGCGCTTGACAGCACCCCCCGGCGCGCGTAAGGTCATCTCTGGTCGGCCGGCGCCAGTAAGAGCGCCGCGGTCAGCCGAGACACGCGCCCCAGCGCCCGCGCGAGGAGGTCGTCATGCTCCGCGTCGTGCCCCAGCCAGCGCCGCGCTGTGGCCCGGCGGCAACGCTCCATAAGCGAAAGGCCGTGGCCTCCGCGGCGGGGCCGCTCGTCGTCCTCGCCCTGCTGATCGCGGCGGCCTGCGCGCCCGCCAGCGCCCCGACAGGTGGAGCGCCCAAGCCAGCCGGAGGCGCGGCCCCGGCCAGCGCCCCGGCCGCACCGCCTGCCGCCTCCGCCGCGGCCGCGCTGCCGGCCACCATCACCGTCGGGCTCTTGCCCGGGTCGGCCTTCCAGTGGGCCACCTACGTCGCGCAGGACAAGGGCTTCTACGCGGCCCAGGGCATCACGCCCGACGTCGTCCAGATCGGCAGTCCCAACGAGGCCGCCCGCGCCGTGGTCTCGGGCTCCGTCCCCGTGGCCCACTACTCGGTCGACGCCGCGGTGCGCGCCATCGAGGGCGGCGGCAACCTGGTCGTGGTCGGCTCGGAGGTCAGCAACCCGGCGTTCAGTCTCATCACGCAGCCGGAGATCGCCGACTACGCCGCCCTGCGCGGCAAGGCGATCGCGGTGAGCGCGCCCAAGGACGGCGCGGCGGTCGTGCTGCGGCTCATGCTGCGCACGAAGGGCCTGGGCGACGGCGACTACGACTTCGCTTCGGTGGGCACGACGCCCAACCGCTACGCGGCGCTCAAGAGCCGTCAGGCCGACGCCGCGATCATGACCCAGCCCATCGACTTTGTGGCCATGAGCGAGGGCTTCCGGCTGCTCGGCCGCTCGACCGACGTGCTCCACGACTTCATGTACATGAACGTCTCGGCCAACCGCGACTGGGCGCGCGACCATCGGTCGGAGCTGGTGCGCTACCTGCGCGGGCTGGGCAACGCGATCGATTGGCTCTACGACCCGGCCAACAAGGACGCCGCCATCGACGTCCTGATGGAGCGCACCAAGGCGGACCGCGACGCCGTGGCGAAGACGTATACCGTCTTCGTCGAGGAGGGCAAGGTGCTGCCGCGCCACGCCGAGGCGTCCCTGCCGGGCCTACAGACGTTCCTCCAGGCGATGATCGAGCTGGGCGACCTGCCCGGGCCGACGGCCGATCCGCTGCGCTACGTCGATCCCAGCTTCGTGGCCGAGGCCAAGAGCTAGCCGCGCGTAGCCCACGAGGAGGTCAGCCATGTACGCTGCTTGGCGGGCGCGAATCGGGCTCATCAAGCCGACGCATCGCGGCAAGTCATTCGCCTTCTGGTACAAGCACGCGCCGGACGGCGTGGAGATCGTGCCGACGTTCATCGGCTTCCGCAGCGGCGAGCGGCAGAGCTTTACGAGCGGCTTCCAGCGCGCCGAGGCGCTAGCCGCCGACCTCCAGGCCGTCGGCTGCACGATTATCTCCGTCAGCGGCACGCCGCCATTCCTGCTGAAGGGCCTCGATTTCGAGCGCCAGTGGGCGCGCGACCTGTCGGCCAAGGTCGGCCTGCCGGTGGTCACGCCGATGGAGCCGCACGCGATCGCGCTGGAGGCGATGGGCCTGCGCCGCGTGGCGCTCGCCACCTACTACAAGGACGAGCTGAACCACGCGATCGTCGACTACTTCGCGCGCTTCGGCATCGAGTCGGCGCTGCTGCCGGGCTTCAGCGCCACCGGCCAGGACGAGGCGCTCTACGCCACGCCGCTGCTCGCGCTCGACGAGGTCGCCTGGACCGACGTGTACCGCCACTGCAAGCAAGGATTACAGCGGCTCGGGCGCTCGGTGGACGCCATCTACATCAACGGCGGCGGCTGGGACGCCGCGCCGGCGGTGGACCTGCTGGAGCGCGACCTGAACGTGAAGGTCGTCTGGGCGCTGGCGGCCGAGATGTGGCTCACCTACCACAAGCTCGCCATCGCCAACCCGGTGCCCGACTGCGGCAGCCTCCTCCGCGACGACTACCGCCCCGACCCCCGCTACCTGTAACCGACTGCAGTGCGGGAGCGCCGCTCGCTCGTCGGCAGCCGCCGCGTTCGTCACGGGCCGCGGTGAGGAAGCGATCTCACCGCGGCCCTGCGGGCTTGACCACGCTACTTGCAGGTGCAGGCGCCGCCGCTCGCGCAGCCCTGGCAGCAATACGTCTGCCCGTTCTGGGTCACGCCTTGCCCGCCGTTGCCCTTCCACTGGTTCCGCGGCATGCCGCAGCTAACACAGTTCTGCTGGGCCATCAGGACACCTCCACTATGCCTTCGGCCGTGTCGCAACGCGCGCCGGATCGGCGGTGTCGCAGGGGCTGTGCCAGGCGCCGGACGGCGCGCGGCTGCGCCCGGCCCGCGAGAAGGCAGACCGAGGCGCGCCCGGATCAGACGGACGCGAGCGCGGGCGCGGGCTGCGCGTCGTGCGCCAGGCTGGCGAGCAACGATCCGTACCCGGTGATACGGTCGCGGATGCGCAGGCGGCGCAGCGCCCCGTAGATGACCGACTGGCTGCTCGACGTGACGGGCACGCCCAGGTCCTGCTCCAGCCGCTCTAGCACCACCAGCGTCGGCCAGCGCGGACAGGTCAGGTGGACGGCGTCCACGGCGCCGCCCGCGCGCTCGAATACCTCGCGCGCCACGCGGTAGGCGGCGTGCGGCGGCAGCTTCGCCAGCTCGATGTTGCGCTCGACGTCGAGCGTGTGGCTGGCCACCACCTCGATGCCCTGCGCCTCGAAGTAGGCCGCCCACTTATCCGTGATCGCGCACGGGTACGGGGCGCCGAGTGCGATACGCCGCGCGCCCACCGCCTGCACCGCCTCGACCTCGGCGCGGATGTGCAGGAACACCGGCATGGTGGCGACGCGCTGCGCCGCCGCCAGCAGCCGCTCCTCGGTGCCCGGCGGCCCGGAGAGGATCGGCGGGCTGCCGCCCAGCACGACGACGTCGCACTCCTCGTAGACCATCTCGTTTACCGCCGCCTCGTAGCGATCGAGGATCGCGGTCAGCTGGTCCGCGACCACGCGCTGCACGCCGAGCGCCGCCGGCACGACGACCAGCCCCTCCGGCGCGGCCTTGTAGAACTCGTAGATCAGCGTGTCCCCGCGCGACGGGTTCACCATCCCAACGCGCCCGCGCCATCCGTACATGCTATCTCCCCTACTGGTCGAGCTGCGCCAGCGCCTTGCGCGTGTAGCTCTGGTCGGTCACGTCCTGCACGGTGGGGTAGGGCGGGTCCAGGTCGCCCACCGCGGCCGCCTGGTTGATGACCCACTCCAGGCCCTTCTCGTTGACCAGGCCATCTTTGGGCCAGGCCGTCACCCGCGTGTGCTCGTCCAGCGCCATCTCGGCGAACCGGCGCTCGACCCCCGTGTTGTCGATGGCGAGCTGGATGGCCGCCTCGCGGTTCGCCGGATCGTACGTCCAGCGAATGCCGCGGATGATCGCCTTCAGGTAGCCGACCAGCGCCGCCTCGTTCTGCCGCGCCCAGTCGGCGTTCACGCTCGTGGCCGCGTGGACGTACTCCGGCACGTAGTCGTACACGTTGGCGAGATTCGGGAACCCCGCGTCGAGCGCGGCGTAGTTGAAGGGATCGAGCAGCGTCACCGCGTCGATGGCACCGGAGAAGAGGGCGTTGTAGCGCTCCGGCGTGCCGCCGATGCGCACGAACTGGTAGTCGTCGTTCTCGCGCATGCCCTTGGCCGCCATCACCTCGCGGATGAGCAGGCTGTCGCCGGTGCTGGTGCCCGCCACGCCGATCTTCCGGCCCCGCAGGTCGTCGAGCGTGTGCAAGCCCTTCAGGCCGATCATGTTGTACATCGCCCGGTTCACGAAGCCGCCGACGACCACGAGGTTCGCGCCCTTCTGGCGGGTGAGGATGGCGTTGCCGGGCGACGTGGTAGCGATGTCCATGTTGCCGCTCACCAGGGCGGCGATGATCGTCGTGCTCGCGCTCGTGTACGTCGCCTCGACGTTCAAGCCCTCGGCCGCGAAGTAGCCCTGCGTCTCCGCGGCCCACTGGGGCACCTGGGTGAACGTCTTGTTTGCCAGCCCAAGCTGCAGCGTGCGCGGCGGGCTGGCCGGCGGAGCGGGCGCCGCCGTGTCCGCGCGCGCGGCAGGAGCATCGGGCGCGGCCGGGGCGGTGGCGCGCGGTACTGGCGCCGCGCAGCCGACCGCGAGCGCCACCAGGATACCGACGCCCACCGCAAGCCCGTGCCCCCGGGACCCCATGGCAATCATCGCCGCCCCCTTGCCCCTGGCGCCGGCGGCCGAGCGCGGCCGCGCTCGGCCGCCGCGGCTCACCACTCCAGCTTGACGCAGAGGTCGCCGTCGCGCTGCTCGACGGGCAGCACGGCGAGCGCCGGGCCGTGCTCGGGCGCCACGCACCGCCCCGTGCGCAGGTCGAAGCAGTAGTTGTGGCCGTCGCAGCGCAGCTCGGTGCCGTTGATGTCGGCTAGCTCTAGCTCGGCGCCCTCGTGGGGGCAGAGGCTGCTGAAGGCGAAGTACTCGCCGTCTATGTTGGCGATCAGCACGGAACGGCCGCCCAGGTCGGCCCGCTTGCGCTCGCCGGGCGCGATCTCGCCCACGCGCGCCACCGGGATGTACGCTACACCCATCGTCTACACCGCCGCCGCGACCGGCTTGTACGCCGAGCCGCGCAACACCTGGCCGGGCAGCGCGCCGCTCAGCTTGCCGTCCTCGGATACGACCTGGCCGTTCACGATGGTGTAGTGCATGCCGTCCGCGCGCTGGATGAGGCGGCGGGTGTCGGCCGGGTAGTCCTGCACCCACTCGGCCTCGTGCGGCCGCACCGTCTCGGGATCGAAGATGGCGAAGTCGGCGGCGTAGCCGGGCCGCACCAGCCCGCGGTCCTCGATGCCGTAGATCGCCGCCACCTGGAAGGTCAGCTTGTGTACCGCCTGCTCCAGCGGCATAATCTGGCGCTCGCGCACCCAGTAGCCGAGGAACGTCGTGCTGTAGCCGAACTCGACGCCGAACTGCACGTGCGCGCCCGCGTCGGACACGCCGGGCAGCACGTAGGGGCTCTGGAGAATCTGGCCGACGACCTCGGGATCGCCGCCCGTGTTGGCGCTAGCGAAGACGGTCTTGAGGTCCTCCTCGACCGAGAGCAGCAGGAACGCGTCGATCGGGTCCTGACCGCGCATCGCCGCCATCTCGGCCAGGCTCTTGCCCACGTAGACCTGGTTCTCCGGCTTCGCCACCTCGACGATCTTCACCAGGTCCCAGCGGCGGTGGAAGCTGGCCTTCGGCGTGCCGTTCATCTCGGCGCGCAGCTTCTCCCGCGTCTCGGGGTCCGCGAACGCCTGCTTGCGGACCACCTCCGGGAGAAACATCATCGTCTTCCAGGTCGGGAACTCGTCGAACGCCTGCGCGTTTTGCAGGCTGAAGCGGCGCAGCAGCGGCACGGTGCTGGCGAGGCCGAAGGCGCGGTAGCCGTCGCGGAAGGTGGGGGCGATGCCGTCGAGCTGGTCGCGCCACAGGTTCGGCGCGGCCCAGCGGTGCTGCACGCTCTGCCACAAGACCGGGCGGCCGCTGCGTCGCGCGAGCTGGTCGTACCAGGCGAGGTGCTCCAGCTTGGTCAGCCCGACGACCGTCTCGACCACGCCCGTGTTCAGCTCCGCGAGGACGTCGCAGAGCGCGTACAACTCGGCATCGTCGGCCAGGCGGCTGGCGACCGGCTTGCCGTCCTCGCGCATGTGCCGTTCGTTGCGGTTGGTGGAGAGGCCGAAGGCCCCGCCCTCCAGCGCCTCGCGCACCAGCCGCTGCATCTGCGCCACTTCGTCGGCTGTGGCGGTGCGCTCGACCGACTCCTCGCCCAGCACGTACTGGCGCACGGCGATGTGGCCGACCAGCCCGGCGACGTTGATGCCGACCCGGCCCTCCAGCGCGTCCAGGTACTCGCCATAGGTGTGCCAGCGCCAGGGCACGCCGACCTCCAGCGCGATGCGCGGGATGGCCTCGACGCGCACGAAGCTCTTCACGATGTTGTCGCGGTCGGACTCCTTCGCCGGGGCGAGGGTGAGGCCGCAGTTGCCCATCACGACCGTGGTCACGCCGTGCCACGGCTCGGCGGTGCCGTACGGGTCCCAGAGCACCTGCGCGTCGAGGTGGGTGTGGTGGTCGATGAAGCCGGGCGCGACCACCAGCCCGTCGGCGTCGATGGTGCGCGCCGCGGTGCCGCGCAGGCGGCCGATCTCGGCGATCTTGCCGTCGCGCACGCCCACGTCGGCCTGGTAGCCCGGCAGCCCGGAGCCGTCGACGACGCGGCCCCCCTTGATGAGCAGATCGTAGTCCATGCTCTCGCGCCTCCTCGCCTGCCGCTACGCGCATTCTCGACCCGGTACTCGGATGATACGCGCGCCCACGGCACCCGTCAACGCGGTCCCGGCCGCGCGGCGTGGTCTACAATGAGGCTATGCAGAGCAAAGAGTTGACGATCGACACGTCGCGGCGGCGCATCGTCGATCTGACGGATGCGGTGGCGGCGTTCTGCCGGCCGTTCGGCGACGGGCTGGTGAACGTGTTCGCGCCCCACGCCACGGTGGGGCTGGCGCTCATCGAGGTGGGCGCCGGCTCGGAGCCCGACCTGGAGGCGGCGCTGGAGCGACTGCTGCCGCGCGACGACCGCTACGTCCACCGCCACGGCAGCCCCGGCCACGGCGCCGACCACCTGCTGCCCGCGCTGCTCTGCCCTTCGGTGAGCATCCCCGTGCTCGGCGGCCGGCCCGCGCTCGGGATCTGGCAGCACGTCGTGCTGGTCGACCTCAACCGCGACAACCCCACCCGCCAGGTACGCCTCAGCTTCCTCGCCGGCTGAGGCCACTCTGGCCATCCGCGCCAGCGGCAGCGGGCCGACGCACGGAGACGCCGGTCTGCGCCCGTGGCTGCCTCATCGCTCACGCCGAGCGCCCGGCGGCGCGGTCGAGCTCGACCCGCTGGGCCGCGACCGTGGCGGGTAGCGTGATCCAGGCGGTGTCGTCGGCCCAGCGCCAGCCCGCGGTCGGGGCGCCGTTCACGCGAACGGCGCGCGGGGCGCCGCCCAGGCCGCGGACCGCTAGCTCGACGTGCTCGCGCGGCGGGGCGTACCCGCCCTCGCGCTCGGCCAGGTCCACGGTGATCGTGGCGTCGCGCTCCGCACATGTGATGCGGGTGCGGGCGTAGGCGCCGCGCTCGTGCTCATAGCCTTCGCCGGCGTCCTCGTACAGCGTCCAGGCGCTCTCACCCTCGGCGGGGAACAGCAGCAGCGTGAGCGGGTCGGGCGGGCGCTCGCCGCAGTAGCGCATCGTCGGCCAGAGCGGCACCGGATGATTCGCCCGCACGTAGATCGCCGGCTGGCCGAGCGGGGCGTGGGCGAGGACGTGGGCGGGGCCGTCGATGCGCTCGCCGCTCCAGTAGTGGAACCACGTGCCGCGCGGCAGGTAGGCGGCGCGGTGCGCGATGCCTGGCCGGGCGATGGGCGCCACCAGCAGCGCGTCGCCCACCAGGAACTCGTCGTCCGCGTGGTAGGTGGTCTCGTCGTCGGGGTAGGCGAAGAGCAGCGGGCGCAGTATCGGCGCCCCGCTGCGGTGGCACTCCTCGAACAGGCTATACAGGTACGGCAGCAGGCGCTGGCGCAGCTGCAACAACCTCCGGATGTGCGTCTCGTAGGGCTCTCCAAAGGCCCACGGCTCCTGCGGCCTGGCGTTCCACGCCGAGTGGTTGCGGCAGAACGGCTGGAAGATGCCCAGCTCGACCCAGCGGGTCAGCAGCTCGCCGTTCGCGTCGCCCGCGTAGCCACCGATGTCGGTGCCCACCCAGGCGAGCCCCGACAGCCCCAGGTTCTGTAGCTGGGGCATGCTCATCGCCACCTGCTCCCACCACGACGAGTTGTCGCCGGTCCAGTGGAGGGCATCGCGCTGCACTCCCGCGTAGCCCGCCCGGGTGATGACGAACGGCCGCCGCTCGGGCCGCAGCCGCGCCAGGCCCTCGCGGGTGGCGCGTGCCATCTGCGAGCCGTAGAGGTTGTGGACCTGCGCGTGCAGGCGCGGCGTGTCGTCGCCCGGCTGCACCACGTCGGGCGGCATGGTGGCCGGCGTGGGGATGAACATCGTCGGCTCGTCCATGTCGCACCAGATGCCGGCGACGCCGGCGTCCAGCAGCGCGCGGTGCTGCTCGCCCCACCACGCCCGCGCCCGCGGGTTCGTGAAGTCGGGGAAGGCGCAGGTGCCCGGCCAGACGACGTTGTGGTACTCGGCGCCAAGACTGGTCTTGCAGTACAGGTCGGCCTCGCGGCCCGCGCGGTACACGGCGTAGCCCTCGTCCACCTTCACGCCCGGATCGACTATCGTCACCACGCGGAAGCCCTGCTCGCGCAGGTCCGCGATCAGGCCCGCCGGATCGGGGAAGCGCTCGCGGTCCCAGGTGAACACGCGGTAGCCGTCCATGTAGTCGATGTCGAGGTACAGCGCGTCGCACGGGATGTCGCGGCTGCGGAACTCGCGGGCGATGGCGCGCACCTGATCGGCGGTCTTGTAGCCCCAGCGGCTCTGGTGGTTGCCGAGCGCCCAGAGCGGCGGCAGCGGCGTGCGCCCTGTCAGCTCGGTGTAGCGGTCCAGCACGGCGGCCGGCGTGGGGCCGGCGAAGACGTAGTACACCAGGGCGCCGCAGTCGGCGCCGAACCACGAGCGGTCGGCGCGCTCGCGCGCCAGGTCGAACTCGACGCGGCCCGGATTGTCGAGGAACAGGCCCCAGGCGGCGCCGCGGTCCAGCGCCAGCACGAAGGGGATGGAGATGTACAGGTTGTTCAGCGACGCCGTGTGCTCGTTCGGCGGGTCGCTGTTCCAGAAGACCTGGTGCGAGTCGGTCTTGTCGAGCCCGCCCGTGCGCTCGCCGCAGCCGAAGTAGTGCTCGGTGGGGGGGCGCCGCTTGTAGACGCGGGTCGGCGGCCCGAGCGGGTCCACCAGGCGGCTGCCGCTGGGCAGGAGCGGCAGGGTGCCCATGCCCAGCTCGGGATCGTCCTCGGCAAAGCGGCGGCCGGCGGCGTCCTCGAAGTGGATGCGCAGCGGGTCCAGACGCACGACGGCGCGCGCCGCGCTCGTCGCGATGTGGACCGCGCCGTCCCGCGTCACGACGGTGCCGCCGCTCGCCGGCCAGTCGCTCTTGACGACGGCTTCCGAGCGGTACTCGACCGGCCGCCCGTCGGCGAACAGGCCCACGCGGAGCAGATCGGCCGCGAGCGCCGTCACCTCGACGGTCGCCGCGCCGACGTGCAGGCGCAGCCCGGCCGGGCCTTCCTCGCCGATCGTCGCCCGGCCGAGCGCCTCGTACGCCTGGCCGCTGGCCCGGGGCACCACGAACTGCCGGAAATACGTCTCGTCTCGCACAGTGCTGCTCCGCGACCTGGTTCTGCTCCCGACTGGCAAGGCCTGTGCCGGGGGAGGCCGACCATCCCATCCCCAATCCCTGTGAGGATCGACCAGCGAGAGCGGTTCTCGCGGCCACTAGGCCGCTCGCGGTGCGGTGGCCGCCTCGCAGGGCAGGGTTGCCCCGCGTCGCCATACAGCCCACGGGCCGGATGGGGCCACCAAATGGCGCCCGCGTCGTAGGGCCGGGGCTCGTCCCCTGCCGCCCGGCCGGGTCTGCTGATACCGACCGCTCTAGCGTACCCGTCGTAGGGCCGGGGCTCGTCTCCTGCCGCCCGGCCGGGAGGCAGCTGTCGCCTATCTCGGCGTCCGGCGACCAACGTAGGGCCAGGGCTCGTCCCCTGCCGCCCGGTAGCCGCGGTTGCTCACACATCATGAAAATCGCTCCCGTCCCCGCCCGCCGTGCCGGACGACTCCCCCGGCCAACCTGGTACTCGGTAGGGGCGCTGCTTGCTGCCCCCCGCCCGGTCGCTACCTGGCCCGGCGTCATATCGAATCCGGCGCGGGCGTTCCCGTACGCGCTCTCGTAGGGGGAGAGGGCGGGAGAGCGCGCGCGTCCCCTCGTCCACCCCCTCTCCTAGGGGAGAGGGAGGCAGGGGGGCGAGAGCCCGCCCCTCGTCCCTCCCCCTCTCCCCCTGGGGGAGGGTCGGAGTGAGGGCGCGCCTCGCTAACCCAACCGCCGGACCGAACTGGGCATCCCTCCTCGCCGGACGACCGCCCCTCGCCAATGCGTTCATAGTAGAGAGGCCGCGAGGCGCGCCGGAGAGCGCCCGCTAGCTCGCGCGACGTGGTCGCCAATCTTACGCCGTACACGCCTCCCCCGCGCCCGCCACCTGCGCCCATGCCCGGGGCCTCGCCCCGCCGGCCCGGCCCGCGGCGGAGCGGCCGGGGGAGTATCGTACGGGGTAAACGATGCGACCTTCCGCGCCCGACCAGCGCGCGCAGACCCGCGCCCGGCCTAGCAGTTAACCACCCGGTAAAGGAGCATCGTTTGACCGTTCCTCGGCTTAACTTGCGCGCCCGCCGGCGGGTCCGCCGGCGCGATCGAGTGCGCCGCTACCGCGCGCTGCAGCGGTGTCCGGTCGCCTTGGGCGGCGGGGCGGTTGCCCCGCCGACGAGCGCGGGGCTACACTCCGGCCACCGGAAGGGGAGATACCGTCTATGTACTACTTCTTTGCCGACAACTACATGTGGTCGCAGGCGGTGCTGCGGGCGCTGTTCACGGGTGCGAACCCGGGCGAGGTGTTGCAGGTCGTGGAAGCGCTCCAGGAGGCCGCGGCCAGCTACGACGCCGAGGCCTGGTACGGCGCGTGGCGTCACCTGGGCGACCAGCTTTACACGCGCGCCGAGCGGCAGGCGGCCGACGCCCACCCGCTGAGCGCGCGGGAGACCTTCTTGCGCGCGTCCTGCTACCTCCAGTGGGCGATCCCCTTCATGGAGCACGCCGACCCGCGCCGCCGCGAGACCCACACGCGCTCGCTGGACGCCTTCGGGCGCTACGCCGCGCTGTGCGAGCCGCCAGTCGAGCGCGTCGAGGTGCCCTACGAGGGGACGACCTTCCCAGCCTGGTTCGTGCCCGCGGCGACGGGCGGGTTGGGGCCGAAACCCGCTGCATTCTATCTGCCGGGCTGGGACAGCACGAAGGAGCAGGGCATCGAGCTGGCCCAGGCGCTCGCGCCGCGCGGCTTTCACACCCTCCTCTGCGACGGGCCGGGCATCGGCGAGGCGGTGCTGTTCCGCGGCATGGTAAACCGCTACGACTACGAGGTGCCGGGGACGGCGGCGTTCGACTACCTGGCCGGCCGACCCGACATGGACGCGCGCCGCATCGCCGTGGTGGGCGCGAGCCTGGGCGGCTACCGGGCGGGGCGCGTGGCGGCGTTCGAGCACCGGCTGGCGGGCGCCGTGGCCTGGGGCGCCGTGTGGGACTACCGCAAGGTGTGGTCGGTGCGACGCAGCAGCGCGCACGGGCCAGTGCCCACGCCGCAGGCGCACGCGCTGTTCGTGATGGGCGCGCGGGACTTCGACGACGTGGCCGCGAAGCTCGACCCCTGGCACCTGGACGAGGTGGCGCACCAGATCCGCTGCCCGCTGCTCGTGCTGCACGGCCAGGACGACGCGCAGATCTCGGTGGACGACGCGCACCGCATGTACGAGGCAGCGGGCTCCGCCCAGAAAGAGCTGAAAGTCTTCACGGCCGCGGAGGGCGGCGCGGCCCATTGCCAGAACGACAACCGCCAGCTAGCCCACGACTACATCGGCGACTGGCTGGTCGACGTGCTGGTGCGCGGCAAGCCGCGGCAGGGCGTGATCGTGGGCGAGCCCCGCGAGGCGACGGTGTAGGGCAGGCCCAGTAGGCGTCCGCGGCGGCTGGGCTAGCGGACGCCGGTACGGCGGCGCGGAAGGGAGCGGGCGATGGACTACCGGAAGGCGGAGGCCAAGGATGCTGCGCGAGCGCAGTTTCACGGCGTGTGGACGGCGATCACGACGCCGTTCACGCCCGACGGCGACCTGGACGAGGCGGGCCTGCGGCACAACATGCGCCACGTCACGGACGGGCTGCGCGTCGAGGGCGTGTTCTGCACGGGCACGATGGGCGAGTTCTGGGCGCTGACCGGCGCGGAGCGCCGGCGCGTGGTAGAGATCGTCTGCGAGGAGGCGCACGGCAGGTGCCGCGTGATCGCGCACACGGCGCACCACTCGGCCCGCGAGACGATCGATCTGACGCGCCACGCCGAGGCGGTGGGCGCCGACTTCGTGGTGTTCATCAACCCGTACTTCCCGGTCGCCAGCGAGGCGGGCATCTACGACTGGTTCGCCTACGTCGCCGCCCGGGTGGACATCGGCATCTGGATGTTCGACACGGGGTACTCGGCGTACAGCTTCTCGCCGGAGCTCACCGCGCGCATCGCGGGGCTGGAGAACGTCTGCGGCATCAAGCTGGGCCGGTCGATGGAGCACTACCTGGCGGTGCAGCGGCTGTGCGGCGACCGCATCGTGCTAAGCCACCCATCGGAGGCGGACTGGCTCACGCTGATGCGCGACCACGGCCAGCAGGTCCACATGTCGTCGCCGGCGCCGTATCTGCTGCAGACGCCGGGCTACCTGCCGATCCACCAGTACACGGCGCTGGGGCTGGGCGGCGAGTACGCGAAGGCGCAGGCGATCGCGGCGTCGCTCGATCCGGCCCGCGCGGTGTACGACAAGTGGCTGACGCAGAAGTGGCAGCGGGACCGGACGATGCCCAACGCTTACATCAAGGCGTGGTGCGAGCTGCTGAGCATGGCGGGCGGACCAGTGCGCGCACCGCTCGTGCCGATCACCGACGCGGAGCGCGACGAGCTGCGCGCCGACCTGGAGCGCGTCGGCCTGCTCCAGCGCGTCGCGGCCCATGCGTAAGCCAAGATCCCTAGTCGCGCTTGAGCATCTGCTCGTAGCCCGACTGTTGGTCGACTTGCAGGACGCCCACGCCCTCTTGCAGGGAGGCGAGCATCTTCTGCTCGGCGGCGGCCAGCTCCTCGGCCACGCCGAGCACTTCCTCGACGCGGTCTTGCGGGATGAAGACGACGCCCGAGCCGTCGGCGATGAGCCAGTCGCCGGGATGCACGGCCACGCCGCCGCACTGGACGGGCACGTTGAAGGCGTCCTCGACGATGCGGTTGCGAGCGGTCATGGGCACCACGCCGCGTGCGTAGACGGGGAAGCCGACCGCCTGGCAGCCGTCCACGTCGCGGCAGGCGCCGTCCACGACCACGCCGCTCAGGCCCTTTAGCTTCGACGCCGTGGACAGGATGTCGCCCCAGCTCGACACGTCGCTGCGACCACCGCTGTCCACCACGATCACGTCCCCCGCCTCGGCCGCGGCGATCGCGCGCATGCCGAGGTGGTGCTGCGAGGCGGTGCGCCCGGCCGGCGTGGTATGGACGGTCTGCACGCGGCCGGCGATCTTGCGGCTGGGGAACACCGGCCGGATGCCGAACGTGGCGCCCTTGAGCGTCAGGCGGTCGAGGGCATCGGAGACTAGGCCAGTGTCGAGGGCGAGCAGGCGCTCGCGCCAGTCATTCGCGCTCATTGCATTGCTCCTTGGCGGCGCGGGTACGCCCGGGCGCTGAGTAGGGCATGCTAACCGCTCCCCTGTCCCGCTGGGTGGAGTGTGTCGTCGAAGCGGCGGGTCAGGGCGCGGCATGCCGCGGCGCTCGCTAGGTCCAGGGCACCGGGCTGTTGTACCATAGCAGATACGTCGCGAGAGGGAAGGCCGATGCGCGCTGGTGTCGCGGCCGTACTGCTGGGATTGGCGCTCGGGGCTGCGTGTACGGGCCGAGGTGCGGACGTACCGCGTGCCGCGCCAGCCGCGACTTCGGCGGTGGCCGCCCCAGCCGCGACGGTGCCATCCGCCGGGGGGAGCGCGCCGGTGGCGGTTGTGGCCCCCGCGACTGCCGTGCGCGCGAGCTTCTCCATCATGAGCGGCGCGCTGGGGCCCTTCTGGGTCGCGCAGGAGGCGGGGCTATGGCAGCAGCACGGGCTGGACGTGGACCTGTCGCTCATCTCGGGCGCGCCGACCTCGATGGCCGCCTTGATGGCCGGTGATACGCGCTTCGCCATTGCCGCGGGCGACTCGGTGCTGGGCGTCCAGGCGCAGAACCCGGACGTGGTGGCGATCCTGAACACGAGCGTGGGAAGCACCCACCAGCTGATGGTCGTGCCGGACATTCACACGCCGGCCGACCTGCGCGGTCGGCGCGTCGGGGTCAACTCGATCGGCGACGGGTCGTATACGCTGCTCAGCAAGGCGTTTCGCCATCTCGGCCTCGACCCGACGCACGACGTGATCTGGACCGCGATGGGTGGCGGCAACGCCGCCTCCTACGTCACGGGGCTGGCTGTCGGCTCGCTGGACGCCGCGCCGCTTACCCCGCCGAACGACCTCCTCGCCGAGCGCCAGGGCGCGCACTCGCTGCTTGCGCTCGCGGATCTGGATCTGGCCACGGCCGGCCTGCCGGCGTTTACCATGCGTCACACGATTCAGGAGCAACGGCCGGTGGTCGAGGCATTTGCGGCGGGCGTGGTGGACGGCGTGCGGCGCTTCAAGGCCGACCCCGCCTTCGCCCGCGAGGTGCTGGCGCAGAAGACCGGGACCACCGATCCCGAGGTGCTCGACTGGACATACCAGGTGTACAGCGGCCGCAACTCGACGGACCGGCCGTTCATCGACGCCGCGAGATTGCAGACGGTGGTGGACGATCTGGCCGTCGCCCAGCCGGAGCTGCGCCAGATCCAGCTCGACAAGACTTTCGACAACAGCATCCTCGACGACCTGGAGCGCCAGGGATACTTCGCCCAGTAGGGCGGGCCGAGCGTGGCTGGCCCGCGACGGAGGTAGCGCGTGCGATTGACGATAGCGCGGCTCGTGGCCTTGCTGCTGTGCGCGGCGGCGTGTGGCCGGGCCGGCGAGACCGCGCCGAGCGCCCAGCCGGCCAGCGCGCCGGCCGCGGCGCCGAGCGCGCCGTCCGCCGCCCCGGCGCCACCCAGCGATGCGGCGAGCGGCGGCCCGCGCGCCACGATCCAGGTGCCGCCGACGCGGGTGCGGGCGGCCTACACGGTAGTGACCGGCAGCGTCGTGCCCATCTGGCTCGCGATGGACAGTGGCCTGTGGCAGAAGCACGGACTGGACGTGGACCTGACGCTCATCTCGGGGACGCCGACGGCGATGGCCGCTCTGATGGCCGGCGAGATCGACTACTCGACCGGCGCGGCGGAGGCCGTGCTGGCCGTCCAGGCGCAAAACCCCGACGTGGTCGCCATCCTGAATAGCAGCGCCGCCCCGACGCACCGCATGGTCGTCACGCCGGAGATTCAGCGGATCGAGGACCTGCGCGGGAAGCGCATGGGCGTCTTCCAGGTGGGCGACGGCAACTACGTGCTGCTGAGCAAGGTGCTCGCCAAGTTCGGCATGAACCCCGAGCGCGACGTGGTCTGGGCAAGCGTGGGCGGCGGGAACTTCAGCGGCCTAGTCAGCGCGCTGTCGGCGGGCGCGATCGACGGTACGCTGTTCCCGCCGCCGAACGACTTGCCCGCGATCAAGGCCGGCGGCCACGTGCTGTTCAACCTCGCGGACATGGACCTGCCGTACGCGGGCTTGCCCAACTACACGCTGCGCCGCACCATCGAGCAGCAGCGTCCCGTGGTCGAGGCATATCTCGCCGGCATTGTGGACGGCATCCGCCTGTTCAAGTCGGACCCCGAGCAGGCGAAAGAGGCGCTGCGCCGCCGCGGCGGCATGACCGATCCCGAGACGGTGGATTGGACCTACGAGGTCTACCGCGGCAAGCCGATGGCCGACCGGCCGTTCGTGAACGTGGCGGGGATGCAGTCCGTACTCGACTCGCTGGTCGAGAGCGAGCCGGTGCTGCGCCAGGTACAGCTCGACAGGGCGATCGACAACAGCGTGCTGGACGACCTCGACCGCAAGGGTTACCTGCCGCCGCCGTAGGTGGCTCGCTATCTAGCGTGCCGCCGCGGGCCCCGGCCGCGGGTCAGGCCGGGGGGCGCGGTTTCCGGCCGCGTGGCGAGCTGGTGAGAGAGGCGATCGGCGGCGGCGACTACGTGCGCGACGAGCGCCGGAAGCTGGGCGCGCGGCAGCCGCTGGCTCGGCCCCGCCACGGTGAGCGCTGCCACCACGCCGCCGCCCGCGTCGCGGACCGGGGCGGCCACGGCGCGGGTCCAGGTTTCTCGCTCGTGCTCGCTGAGCGCGTGGCCCTGCCGCCGCACCTCGCCCAGCTGTGCGCGAAACGCCGCCGGGTCGGTGATCGTGCGGTCAGAATAGCGCGGCAGGCCGTGGCGGATCACGCGCTCCACGTCGGCGTCGGGCCGCCAGGCGAGGAGCACCTTGCCGGTCGCGGTAGCGTGCGCCGGGGCGCGCGGGTGGCCGGCGTGACTCACGCGGAGCAGGTACGCGCTTTCGACACGGTGGATGTAGACGACCTCGTAGTCGTCGAGGATGCCCAGCAGGACGGTTTCGCCGGTCTGGCGGCCTAGCTCGGTCATGACCGCGATCGGGAGGGGGCCGAGCCCGACCTGGCTGAGCGCGAGCGCGCCCAGCTCGAACAGGCCCAGCCCCAGCCGGTAACGGGCCGAGCGCGGGTCGCGGCGCAGCAGCCGCGCGTCGACCAGCAGCGACGCAATGCGGTGCGTGTTGCTCTTACTCAGCCCCAGCCGGCGGCTGATGTCCGTCAACCGGAGCTCGGGCTCCTCGCGGCTGAAGCAGCGCAGCACCCGCACGGCGCTCGTGATAGACGACATGGTCGCGATCCCCGCGGCGTGGGCGCCCCTGCTCGAAGGCCCCACGGCCTTACGGCAACTGTTCGAATATAGCGAACGATCCCGTGGCACATTGTAGCCGCGGCTGCTAGTCTGATCACAAGAGCGGGCGCCGGCCAGCGGCCCGCCTGAGGCTCGGCGCGCGGCAAAGTCGCGGTACGGCTGCGCCGAGGGGTGAGGAGAGACGCGATGGCGAAGTTCCGGGTCCAGTCGCATGGACGCTTGCAGGAGTGGGTGGCCGAGGAGAAAGGCTATTTCAAGGACGAGGGGCTGGACTACGACTTCCTGGTGCGGCGAGCCGAGGGCTGGTCGGCGAGCGTGCAAGACGCGGACAGCGCCCCGCCTCAGGTCGTGCGCGGCGCGTTCGAGTCCTTCGAGGCGGGGCGCGCGTGCGAGATCAGCTCGGCCTGCCACTGGGCGACGAACATGGCCGCGTCGGGCAGCCACGGGCGGATGTACGGGAAAGCCTACTCGGTGACGCCCTCGGGCATCTACGTGCCGCCGGAGTCGCCGGTCCGCAAGCCCGAGGACCTGGCCGGCGTCGAGATCGCCGTCGGCTACCACTCGGGCAGCCACTTCTCGACGCTGCAGGCGCTGGAGAAGATCCTACCGCCCGACCAGATCAAGCTGCGCTTTACCGGCCTGCCGCTCGACCGTCTGACGGCGCTGCTCGACCGCACCGTCCCGGCGGGGGCGGTGTTTGGGGTGCCGCTGTACGTGGTGGAGCAGCAGGGCTTCCGGAAGGTGGTCGACACGACGTTCATGATCGGTTTCATCGTGGAGGGCGCTGCCGACCAGGAGGACGTGGAGCGCTACTTCCGGGCGTTGCAGCGGGCGCAGCGCGACATCGACCTGGAGCCGGAGCGCTACAAGCACTACCTGCTGCGCGAGCTGCCGGAGCGCTTCCACCCGTTGGTCGACGTGCGCGCTTTCGGTCCGGGCGAGCGCCTCGTGTTCGAGCCGTATACGCTGGAGATGTTCGAGCAGACCCACCGCTGGATGGAGAACCTTCAGCTCTTCCCGCCGGAGCAGGTGGGGCACGGCGGCTACCGCGAGTCGGTCCTGGCGTAGATGGCGGTTCCGACATGCTGCTAGAGACGACGAGTGCTCAGGGCGCGCTCACCGGCGCGCGCTACGTCGCCAGCCTGAGCGACGGTCGCGAGGTGTGGCTGGACGGCGAGCGCGTGGACGTGACCACGCACCCGGCCTTCGCGGGCGTGCTGCGGGAGCTGGCGCGCATCTACGACTTGCAGCACACCGACGAGTATCGCGACCAGATGACGTTCGTCTCGCCGGAAACGGGCAACCGGGTGAGCTGGTCGTACCTGCTGCCCTATACGCTGGACGACCTGCTAGCGCGGCGCCGCAACAGCGAGATCTGGTCGGAGGAGACCTGGGGCCAGATGGGCCGGGCGCCCGACTTCTGCTCGGCCATCACCGTCGGCATCTATGACTTCCGCGATGAGCTGGCGCAGAACGATCCGCGCTTCGGCGAGAACGCCGTCAACTACCATCGCTACGCTCGCGAGCACGACGTTTGCCTGACGCACGCGCTCGGCGACCCGCAGATCGACCGCACCAAGAGCCCCATGCACGATCCCGACATGGCGCTCCAGGTAGTGCGGGAGACGGCCGACGGCATCGTGGTCCGCGGCGCCAAGCAGCTCGCCACGCTGGCGCCGATCGCCCAGGAGGTGCTGGTCTACCTGTCGGCGTCGTTCGCCCTGCGCGAGGAGCGCTCGTTCGTCCAGTGGTTCGCCCTCCCGATGAACGCGCCGGGCCTGAAGATCGTCTGCCGCGAGCCGCTGGCGCCGCGCGGCACCGGCTATAGCCACCCCTTCGCCAGCCGCTTCGACGAGCAGGACGCGCTCCTGATCTTCGACGACGTGCTGGTGCCGTGGGAGCGGGTGTTCCTGCTCTACGATGGCCCGCTGGCGCGGCGCGGCCTGGGCCGCATCATGCCCTGGGCCGGCTACGCCAGCCATATGCGCTTCTACCACCGGGCGCTCACGACGGTGGGCGTGGCAACCCTGATCGCCGAGGCCATCGGCATCGACGGCCAGCCGCATGTGCGCGACAAGCTGGGCGAGATGATCAGCTATTTGGAGATGTGTCGCCTGGCGCTGCGCGGTATTGAGGCCGACGCGGCGCCGAGCCCGGGTGGGTTGCTGCGGCCCAGCGGCAGCCCCGCCTTCGGCAACTTCGTCGCTCAGATCTCGCAGCGGCTAGCCGACATTTTGCGCGAGCTAGGTACGTCGGGGCTGCTGATGCAGCCGAGCGAGGCCGCGCTGGCGAACCCCGAGCTGCGCCCGTATCTCGACAAGTACATGCACGGCAAGGACCTTGGCGTGGCCGAGAAGTCGCGGCTGTTCCGGCTGGGCTGGGAGCTGTGCTGCGATAGCTTCGGCATGCGCCAGGAGCTATACGAGCGGCTACACCGCGGCGACCTGCTGCGCAACCGCACGAACCTGTACTTGATGTACGATCGCAGCCGCGTCGTGGAGCGGATCAAGCAGATGATCGCTCAGCCGCTGCCCACGTAGCGCAAGCGGCTCCGGGAGGAAAACATGGCGACGGTAATGGACGAATACCTGGTCGAGCCACGCACCGAGTGGGTGCGGCGTATCCGCGACGAGATCATCCTGCCGCGCCGCGCCCAGGCCGCGCAGCGCCCGCTCACGCAGGCCATTCGCCACGGCACCGCCAACCGGCAGCAGATTCTCGCCGGGTTGCTGATCCCGACGCTTTGGCGCATCACGCGCTTCCCGGAGCTGATCGCGGCGCTCGCGTCGCGCTGCCCAACCTTCGACTGGGAGCGCAAGACCAGCCTGCTGCAGAACGCCTACGAGGAGACGGAGCACCCGTTCCTGCTGGCGCGCGCGGTGCGGGCGCTGGGGGGCGATCCTGATCCCGTCCTGCGCGGCGATCCCGAGGCATACCGGCCGAGCACGGAGATGCAGGCGCGGCGCGACTGGATCACCTACCATGCGTACCACCGCCCCTGGATCGAGGGCATCGCCGCCGTGCAAGTAGCCATCGAGGCCATCGTGCCCTATGCGCTCAAGCCGGTCTGGCACGGCCTGAGGGAGCACTATGGGCTGAGTGATCACGACCTTGCCTGGTTCCAGGTACATGCCGGCGAGATCGAGATGCGCCACGGCAACGAGGGCATCCTCATTCTGGAGCAGTACGTGGCCGACGACGACGTGGCGTTGCAGCAGCGCCTCCGCTATATCGTTGACTACGCCACGAGCGGCACGACCGCCCCCGGCCCCGTGGCCGCCACGAGCTGAGGGAGCGCGGACGATGAACCTGAGCGCTCGGCTGGTCGCTGCCTTGCTCGTCGCGCTGAGCCTAGTTACCGGCTGCGCCGGTGCGCCAGCGCAGCCCGCCCCGACCGCCAATGCCGGAGCGGGCGCTGCGCCGGCCAATCCCGCCCCTAGTGGGCCGAGCCAGGGCGGAGATGCAGCGCCCGGCGGTGCCCCGGCGGCCTCCGCCGCGCCGCCGAGCCTCGGCTCGGTCCGCGCCGCGTACGCCATCGCCTCCGTGGGCATGACGCCGCTCTGGCTGGCGGACGAGCTGGGGCTGTGGAAGCAGCACGGGCTCGACGTGGAGCTGATGCTCATCTCGGGCACGCCGGCGTCCGCGGCGGCGCTGATCGCGGGCGAGGTGCAGTTCGTCCACATCGCGGGGGAGTCGGCGTTTGGTGTGCAGGCGCAGGAGCCCGACGTCGTCGGCATCGCGAACTACAGCGTGAAAGCGGCTCAGCAGTTCGTCACGCGGCCGAACATCACGCGGCCGGAAGACCTGCGCGGCAAGCGCATCGGCGCGTTCACGATTGGCGACGGCGTGTACGCCCAGTGGCGCAAGGCGCTCCTGTACTGGGGCGTCGATCCCGACCACGAGGTTACCTGGATCTCCGTCGGCGGCGGCAACCAAGGCGCCTTCATCGCCGGCCTGGCCGCGGACTCCATCGACGCCGCCATGCTGCTGCCGCCGAACGACCTGCCCGCGCTGAAGAACGGCGCGCGCTCGCTGGCGAAGCTGAGCGACCTGCCGCTACCCAGCCCGGGGCTGCCGACCTACGTCATGCGCCGCACGCTGAGCGAGCGGCGCCCGCAGGCAGAGGCTTATCTGAAAGGCGTGATGGACGGTGTGCGGGTGTTCGAGCGCGACCCGCAGCTCGCGAAGGAGGTGCTGGGCCGCCGGACCGGCATCAGCGACCCCGAGGCCATCAACGCGGCGTACGCGGGCTATCAGGGCGGCAACTTCACCGACCGGCCGTTCATCGACTTCGCCCGCATGGAGGCATCGTTGACCGAGCTGGCGGTAGAGAACCCCGAGGTCCAGAAAGTGCAGCTGGAGCGTGCGTTCGACAACAGTGTGCTGCAGGCGCTGGAGGGGCAAGGCTACTTCGCGCAGTAGGGCGACCGGCTGTCGCGGCCCGCGGGCTCTGGCGAGGCCGGGACGCGCGGCGCCGGTCGGACAAACGTAAGGCCCCGGGTGGCGTGCGGGGCCATGATCGGAGACGGCGAATGCGACTGGGCAACGGGCGGCGGCGCGGTTGGGCGGCGGGGCTGGTGGCGCTCGGCGTCGCGCTGGCAGCCTGCGGGCCGGCGGCGAGCCAGGCCCCCGGGCAGCCCCCCAATTCTGGGGGGAGCACGCCTGCACAGCCCCCCAATTCGGGGATCGCGCCCGCCCAGGCTCCCAACACGGCGGGGAGCGCACCCGCGCAGCCCGCCAATCCGGCGGGGAGCGCCGCCGCGGCTCCCGGCTCTCCTGCGGCCGCAGGGGCGACAGCCCGCCCGGCGCCGGAGGCCGTGACGGTGAGCTGGGTGAACTCGCTCACTATCGCGCCGTTCTTCGTGGCGGCCGACCGCGGCTACTTCGAGGAGCAGGGGATCGACCTCAAGCTGGAGCAGGTGCAGTCGGCGGCCGATGCTATCGCCTTCCTCGCCACCGGCCAGCTCGACGCGAGCTTCGGCGCCGTGGCGGTCGCCCTGTACAATGCCATCAACCAGGGGCTGAACGTGCGGGTCGCCGCGCCGATCGCGTACGACAACCCGGAGCTGCTGGTGCGCAAGGCGCTCTGGGACAGCGGCGCCGTGCGGACCATTCCCGACTTGCGCGGACGGCAGGTCTACACCGTCGCCCCCGGATCGGGCGTGGCCTACCTGCGGATCAAGACTTTGCAGCTCGCCGGGCTGAGCGACGACGAGGTCGAGCACGTCAGCGTGGCGCTTCCCGACGCGCCGCTGGCGATGACCAACGGCGCGATCGACGCGGCCTTCTTTCCCGAGCCCTGGCACACTCGCGTGCTGACGCAGGGCATTGCCGTCGTCCTCGACGACCACCCGCTCCCGAACGAGGTGCTCACCATCACGGCAATGGCCGGCGCCCGGCTGCTGCGCGAGCGGACGGACCTGGGCGGCCGCTGGGCGACGGCGCTGCTGAAGGGCATCCGCGACATGCAGTCGCGCGACCAGATCATGAGCGACGATACGGTGGCCATCATGGCGCGCTGGACAGGGCTGCAGCCGGACGTGCTGCGCCAGATGCGGCACCTGCCGCGCTTCGATCCGAACTACACCGTGGATGGGGAGAGCCTGCTGGACCAGCAGCGCGTGCACATGGCCGCTGGCGCCATCAGCTATACTCAGCCGCTGCCGCTGGACCAGATCGTGGACCCCCGCCTGGCCGAGTACGCCGTGCAGCAGCTAGGGAGGAAGTAAGGAGGGCGTGGGGGACACCCCCACACCCCCGGCAGGGTGTGGCGCGGAATACTGCGAGCGCCGCTGCCCCTGCACCCCCGTAGGGCCGGCGTCTACATCCGCGAGGAAGGGGGCGGCAATGCTGAGCCGCGAGGAGAACGAGCTGCTGACCCGTACGGGCCCGGGCACGCCGATGGGCCAGCTCATGCGCCGCTACTGGATTCCGGCGCTGCTCGCCTGGGAGGTGGCGGAGCCGGACGGCCCGCCGGTGCGGGTGCGGCTGCTCGGCGAGCCGCTGGTCGCCTTCCGCGACACGACGGGCCGGCTGGGTCTCGTCGCCGAGCACTGTCCGCACCGCGGCGCCTCGCTGTACTTCGGGCGCAATGAGGAGTGCGGGCTGCGCTGCGTATACCACGGCTGGAAGTTCGACGTGGCAGGTCGCTGCGTGGACATGCCCTCGGAGCCCGAGGAGAGCACCTTCAAGGAGCGCGTGCGGGCCACCGCCTACCCGTGTGTGGAGCGCGGCGGCGTGGTCTGGACCTACATGGGGCCGCCGGCGCTGCAGCCGCCCCTGCCGGAGCTGGAGTGGGCGCTGCTCCCCGAGCCGCAGCGCTACGCCTCGAAGCGCCTGCAAGAGTGCAATTGGCTGCAGGCGATGGAGGGCGGCATCGACTCCAGCCACATCTCCTTCCTGCACCGGAACTTCAACCTCGACGACAATCGTCTGCCGAACAGCCAGGGCCAGGAGTACGTGCGTCGCGACCGCCACCCACGCTTCGAGGTGCACGACGTGGATTACGGCCTGCTCATCGCCGCGCGCCGCACGGTGGACGACGAGCACTGCTACTGGCGCATCACGCCGTGGCTGATGCCCTGGTACACGATGATCCCCCCGTTCGGCGACAACCCGATCGGCGGCCACGCCTGGGTGCCGTACGACGACCAGCACTGCTGGGCCTGGAGCGTGGACTGGCACCCGGCACGCCCGCTGAGCGAGACGGAGCTGACGAACTATCGGCAGGGGCTGGGCATCCACTCGGCGCTGATTCCCGGCACGTTTCGGCCGGTGGCGAATCAGGACAACGACTACCTGATCGACCGTGAGGCGCAGCGCACGCGCTCGATGACGGGCATCGCGGGGATCAGTGCGCAGGACTGCGCGGTGCAGGAGAGCATGGGGCCGATCTACGACCGCACGACGGAGCACTTGGGCACTAGCGATGCGGCGATCATCGCGGCGCGGCGGCGGCTGCTGCATGCGGTACGGGGCCTGGCGCGCGGTGAGGAGCCGCCCGGGCTCGACGCGGCGAGTCAGCGCGTGCGCTCGGCATCGCTGGTCCTCCCCAAGGGCGTGCCGTTCTACGAGGGCGCTCGCGACGCGCTGATCGCGCGACCCGAGAGCTACGTCGCATCCGCATAGAATGCCCGCGGCTGTGCGCGATCAAGCGGGCCAGTCTGTGGGAGGGTGATGCGGGCGGACGACAGAGGCCGGCGACGAGCGACTAGAGGTGGCGGATGGGCAATCGGAAGGAAGCGGGGGCGCCGGGTGGGCGGGTGAGCCGCCGGGCGTTCTTGCGGACGGCGGCCCTGGGGGGCGGCGCAGCGCTGGCGCTCGGCTGCCAGCCCAGCGCGCAGGGTACGGCGACTACCGCTGGCGAGGCGCCGGCGGGGAGCCCGGCCACGGGTGGTAGCGCCGGGTCCCCGGGCTGGCAGGCGCAGTGGAATGCGCTTGTCGACGCGGCGAAGGGCGAGGGCAGCCTGGTGATCTCTGGGCCGCCGACGCCCGACGTGCGAACTGCCGTGCCGGCGGCGTTCAAACAGCGCTTTGGCATCGAGGTGGAGTATGTCGGCGGGCGGACCACCGAGCTGGTGCCGAAGCTGAAGGCCGAGCGGCTGGCCAGCCAGTATACGCTCGACGCAATGATCGCCGGGGCGCAGAGCCTCTATACCGACATCTACCCGGACCACATGCTCGACCCAATTCCGCCCATCCTCGTCAACCCGGAGGCGACCGACCCGAGCAAGTGGCTGCTCGGCCATCCGTGGTTCATGGACCCGGAGGGCCAGTACATCCTGCGGCTGGCGAACTACGTCTCTTCGGCGATTGCCATCAATACCGACTACGTGAAGCCGGGCGAGCTGAAGGCGTACGCCGACCTGCTGGCCCCCCGCTACCGCGGCAAGATCTCCGTCTGGGACCCCATCCGCCCGGGGAGCGGCTGGAATACCGCGAACTACTTGCTGTACGAGCTAGGTGAAGACTATATCCAGTCGCTGTATCGCGGGCAGGACGTGGGCGTGAGCGCCGATGGGCGCCAGCTCTCGGACTGGATGGCGCGTGGCCGGTACCCGATCTCGCTCGGGCTCGGACCCGACGAGATCGAGCGGCTGAAGAAGGATGGGTTCCCGATCGCGGCGCTCACGGACCTCGCGGACGCCGCCGGCTACGTGACGGCCGGCTTCGGGCTTGCGGTGTTGGTCAATCGCGCACCCCACCCGAACGCGGCCAAGCTGTTCCTAAACTGGCTCGCGATGAAGGAGGGCGCCGAGGTGTTCAACCGCGCGCAAGTGCTGGTAAGCACCCGCGCTGACGTGGACAACGCCTGGGCGCCGCCATACATCGTCCCCAAGCAGGGCGTGAACTACTTCGACACGTACGACTGGGAGTTCACCCTCAACGGCCGCAAGCCCGAGGCGGTGGACCGCCTGCGGCAGCTCACGGGCATGAGTTAGAGGAGGGGCGTGGGGGATACCCCCACACCCCCTGGTGCCTAGGATGGGCGCTAGGCCCAGTAGGCGAAGCCGGCGCCGCAGCCGGTGGCCGCGAGCGAGCGGTAGCAGGGCACGTAGTCCACGAGGGTGATCGGCCGATCTTCCATCGCGCCGGCAAGGGCGACCCAGTTCAGGATCTCCGACGTGCCGCCGAACAGCCGCTCGCGCGGCAGGCGGTAGAGTTGCTCGCGGTCCTTGCGCTCCAGCGCATCCAGCGTCATCGCGTCGATCTCCTCGTCCATGATGACGTGGCTGAGGCCGCCCGAGGCCATCAGCGCGACGCGGGCGCTGCCGTCCCACGCCTCGACGGCGCGGCGCAGCGCCTGGCCGAGCGCGTAGCAGCGGCGGGGCGTCGGCTGGTTCGGCGGGAAGTAGGTGTTGATCATCACCGGCACGATCGGCACGCGCGTGCCCGGCCAGATGCGACGGTAAAGGAAGCTGAAGGCGTGGCCGATGCCGACGCTCGGACGAAGCTGGTTGGTGCGCGCCACGTCGAACTCGTCGTCCACGAGCGCGCGGATGAGGTGCAGCGCGAGGGCGGCTGCGGCAGGGTACTCGGGGGCGGTCTCGGCCCAGCGCGTCTCCTCGGCCCGCTTCCACTCGGGCTCGACGCGGTCGCTGCGGTGGCGCACGACCGGCACGGTCTCGCCGTGGTAGATGGAGAGCACGGGCAGGTTGTCGTCCAGGAACTGCTCGTGCTGGTCGTCGCCCAGCACGACCACGACGTCCGGCTCGGCCCGCCGCAGCACGTCGCCCAGCGTGGCGATGCCGCGCTGGCAGGCGTCGTAGCGCTGCTGCCACTTCTCGGGCGTGATCTCGTCGGCCAGGCCGGGCTTCGCCCGTTGGAGGAGGCCCTGGTAGTCGATGCGCGTGTCCGTCTCGTCCTTCACGCGCAGGACCTCCCAGTGCTCCGCGGGCACGCTCATCTGTGGGCTGTGCGACGTCGCCAGGCCCAGAACGATCTCTGCCATGTTGTCCTCCCTGGCCGCGTTGGCCGAGCGGCCGGCCGTAGCAGTTATGCCGTATACGTGCTGCACGATCCCGACACGGCCAACTCAGCGGCGCCGGGGCTGCGGCCTCGACGGCCGCGGGCGGCCACGAGTGCCGCCCCTATGAGTCTACGGGCCGGGGGCGGCCACGAGTGCCGCCCCCAACGAGTCGTCACCAGGTGCCCTGCCGATCACGACCCGGTGCTTGGCGACGACACCGGTGGTGCCCTGCCCCGGCCCGCGAGCGACTAGCCCCTCGTCACCTATGGTCTGCTCGGTGTCGTGAGCTCACAACATACACCGGTTCACCGGTGACAAACTGTTAGCCGGGCACGGTGGCGGTGTTGAGGCCGGTGGGGTGCGGGGCGGTGAAGACGCCCTGCGCCTCGCCGGCCAGGTTCGTGTCGATCATCGGATGGTCGGGGTCGCGGATGACGCCGAGCGGGTCCTCGCCCGCCAGCGCGCGCTCGATCTGCTGCTTCAGCAGGCGGCGCAGCAGCACCACGCCCCGGTCGGAGTAGCTCAGGTGCTCCGCCGTGCGGTCGGCGATTGGGCCCTGCGTCTCCCACGCCATATGGTCCTGGGACAGCACGGTGGTCAGGTTGAAGCGAGCGTACGGGTGGACGCCGTCGGGAATGTCCTTGTACGACGGCAGGTACTCCACCGGCGGGTCCTCGTCGCCCTCGGTCAGGCTGCCATCCTCGTTCCGATGGAACTGCACGTGGATGTGGGCCGTGTGAGTGTCGTCGATGGGCACGCGGATCTGGGTCGCGTTGCCCTGACGCAGGATGTTCGGGAAGATCAGCGGGTGCTCGTCCGTCTTGCCGTTCACGTAGGTGCGCCGCTTCACAATGCCGATGGCGTTGACGTAGAAGTCGAACTCCTTCACGTCGTCGGTGAAGCCCCGCGTGGTGTTCACCGGGCGCTTGCCGCGGCCGATGAACTCCTGGTGGAGAATCTGCAGGTGGGCCGGGTCCACCGAGTTCTCCATCGCCTGGAACCAGTTGCACGCGAGCTCCGGATGCACGACGATGCGGCGGTGGCCGTCCTTCCGCACCCACACGTCGTAGGGCGGGATCACGGGCGCGGGCAGCGGGCCGAGGTAGGCCCAGTACATGCCGAGGAACCGCTGCACCGGGTAGGCGGGCTGCTTGACGTGCTTGATGATAGCGTCGTTGCGCTCGGGCGGGGTTTCGAGGACGTTGCCGCCAGTGTCGTAGAGCCAGCCGTGGTAGGCGCAGCTAATGCCTCGCTCCTCGACCCGGCCGTAGCAGAGGGAGGCGCCGCGGTGGGCGCAGTGGTCCGCAAGTAGCCCCACGCGGCCCTGCTTGTCGCGGAACAGTACTAGGTCTTCCCCGAGCAGGCGCACGAACTTCGTGGGCTGCGCGTCCGTTAGCTCCTGCGCCATGGCGACGGGGTACCAGTAGCGGCGCAGGAGCGTGCCGGCGGGCGTGCCGGGGCCCACGCGGGTCAGGAAGTCGTTCTCGGCCTGAGTGAGTGCCATGCAGCCCTCCCTATGCCGCTGATTAGCTACGTTCTACCCGCTAGCGGAAGTATTCGGTATATCCTCAGGCCCCGAGAGGTATGTAAGGAAGGAGGCGGTTGGGGGGACACCCCCACACCCCCCGGCAGGGGAGCGCCCCTGCACCTCCGGAGACGAGGGCGATGCTCAGTCCCTAAGCGACCCTTTTACTCTTCGGGGATGGGGCTCTGGTGCGAGAGCATGATCTCGCGGCGCTCGCGCGCCGACTGCATGATCGCCAGGCACACTTCGAGCGTCGCCATGCCCCAGCGGCCGTCGTGATAAACCGGCCGGTCCTGCACTACCGCATCATATAGCTCTTGCAGCTCCGAGTTGCGGGAGGCGGTGCGCCCGACGACGGGCATCTCCGTCTGACCGTCGTCGCCGTAGATGAGCAGGCCGGTCGCGGACTGGCGCACGTCGCCGCGCTCACAGGTGGCGACCGTAATGCCGAACATCGAGCCGCCGCCCGGCAGCAACTGCCGGCGGTCGGCGCGCTCGTCGTGCGCCCAGCCGCCCTCGCGGCGGCCCCCGAAGCGCATCGCCTCCTTCGCCTGCGCCTCGTCCAGTGCGCCGCTGCGCAGGCCCTGGCGCACGCGCACACGCTCGTCGGGCGTGAAGTGGCGCTCGCCGTGGTTCCAGGTCAGCTCGGACGTGTCGAAGTAGCCGTAGCCGTTGTAGACGACGGTGGCCGGCGTGCCGTCCTCGAACTCCAGGAACGCCGAGTAGTAGCCCGGCGCGGGGCGCTCGGGCATCCACTGGCCGGTCTGCGCTCGCACGCTGCGCACCAGGCCCCCGCCCAGCAGGCGCAGCGTGTCGATCTGGTGAGGGCCCTGGCGGTAGACCACGCCGCCGCCGAGGCTCAGGTCTAGCTCCTGCGGCATGCGCGGGCGCAGCATCCAGTCCGTATACATCCAGGTGTTGAGCGCGCGGAGGGCGCCGATCTGGCCCGACTTGATGACCTGGCGCATGGCGCGGATGGCCGGGTTGAAGCTCTGGGTGTGGCCGCAGAGAAGCTGCACGCCGTGCCGCTCGACCGCCTCGACCATGCGCTCGCACTCCTCAATGGAGAGCGCCATCGGCTTCTCGACGACGACGTGCTTGCCGGCGCGAGCGGCGGTGATGACGTGCTCGCAGTGAAACTGATTGGGCGTGGAGACCCACACGGCCTCGACCTCGGGGTCGGCGCAGAGCGCGTCGACGGTCTCGAAGGTGCGGCCGCCATAGCGGGCCTCGAAGGCGGCGCGGGCGTCGGGGCGCGGGTCGGCGCCGGCGATGAGCGCGATGCCGGGCATCTGCTCCATCGCCGGCAGGATCTGGGTGCTCGCCACGCCCAGCCCGGCAATCGCCACCTTCAGCGTGCGCGTGGGTGTCTGGGTCACGTCAGCCAGGTGCGTCTCGGCCATGCTTCGTCTCCGTGGCGCCCCGACGCGGCGCCGTCGCTCCGTTAGCGGGCGGCGCGCGTCGGCTGCGCGGCGATCCCCGCGGGATGGCGGGGGCCGCGCACACCCTGCGCCTCGCCCATCAAGTTCGTGTCGATCATAGCGTGCTCGGGGTCGCGGATCACGCCCATCGGGTCCAGGCCCTGCTCGACGCGCTCGATCTGCTCCAGTAGCAGGCGACGCAGCATCACCACGCCGCGGTCGGAGTAGCTGAGGTGCTCATTCGCGCGGTTCGCGATGGGCCCCTGTGTCTCCCAGGCCATGTGGTCCTGCGCCGATACCGAGTGCATCGTGTAGCGTGTGAACGGGTAGAGGCTATCCGGTGGCTCTTTGTGCGGCCGGGCGCGCTCGACGGGCGGCTCGTGCGGGGGCACCTCGCTGCCGTCTGGCGTGGCCTCGAAGTGGACGAGCACGTGCCAGGTGTGGGTGTCGTCGATGGGCACGCGGATCTGGGTGGCGTTGCCCTGGCGCAGGACCGTGGGGAAGATCAGCGGGTGCTCGTCCACCTGGCCATTCACGTAGGTGCGGCGCTTCACGATACCGTAGGGTACCAGCAGGAAGTCGTAGCTGGCGATGTCGTCGATGAAGCCGCGGGTGGTGTTGACCGGGCGCTTGCCGCGGCCGATGAACTCCTGGTGGAGGATCTGCAGGTGGGCGGAGTCCACCGAGTTCTCCATCGCCTGGAACCAGTTGCAGTCGAGCCGCCCGCGGTCCTCGATCCACCGCGTGCCGTCCGGTCGCACCCACACGTCATAGCGGGGAATCGCGGGCGCGGGCAAGGGGCCGAGGTACGCCCAGTAGAGCCCGACGAACTTCTGGACGGGGTAGGCGGGCTGCTTCACGTGCTTGATGATGGCGTCGTTGCGCTCGGGTGGCGTTTCGAGGACGTTCCCGCCGGTATCGTAGAGCCAGCCGTGGTAGGCGCAGCTAATCCCCCGCTCCTCGACGCGGCCGTAGCAGAGGGAGGCGCCGCGGTGGGCGCAGTGATCGGCGAGCAAGCCCACGCG
>JAJPHF010000080.1 GCA_021325365.1 Pseudomonadota bacterium | reverse complement strand
TCGCGGCCGGGCGGAGCGATGGGGCCAGCCTGTCTCTGAGCAGGGGCCCGGCATCTGGGAGGGCCGCGACGGGTGGGAGCGGGGCGGCCGCGCCTGGGACGGCGGCTTCGCTCGGGTGGCTCGGGCGGGCTGCCAGGCTGGTTCGGGTCGGGCGCACCTCCTGTCATTAACGGGGTGTGGGTGTCGCTATATATAGACGCGATTTCGGGAGGCGTAGGGTCCGGTCGGGGCGCGGTGGGCCGGTCGACGTGCCCCCCGAGAACTGGTCCAAGTAAAGTGAGAGTCCTCCGCGGGCAGAGAGAGCCCAGGAGGACAGGATGCGGAAGAGCCGGTTCACGGAAGAGCAGATCGTGAGTGTGCTCAAGGAGCGCGAGGCCGGGCTGCCGACTGGGGCCCTCTGCCGCCAGCACGGGATCAGCGAGCAGACGTTCTACCTACCGCTGGAAGCAGAAGTACGGGGGCCTCAAGAGCGGGGACGCGACGCGGCTCAAGGCTCTTGAAGAGGAGAACGCGCGGCTCAAGCGGCTGGTGGCGGAGCAGGCGCTCGACAACCAGATGCTCAAGGAGCTGCTGGGAAAAGGTTAGTGAGCCCGGCGAGTCACCGAGCCGCCGTAGAGCAGGTGCAGGCGCGGTTCGGGATCTCCGAGCGCCACGCCTGTCGCCTCGTGGGAGTGGGCCGCTCGACGGTACGCTATCAGGGCCGTCCCCGCCCTGATGAGGCGATCCTGCGGCAGCGCCTGGGCGAACTCGCCTTGGAGCGGCGCCGGTTCGGCTCCCGCCGCCTGCACGTGCTGCTGCTGCGAGAAGGCCACACTGTCAACCACAAGCGAGTAGAGCGGCTATACCGCGAAGCCGTGCTCGCCGTCCGGCGACGAGGACGCCTTCGTGGAGAGCTTCAATGGGCGGTTGCGGGACGAGTGCCTCAACGAGCACTGGTTCCTCAGCCTGGCCGACGCGCGCCAGCTCGTCGAGGCCTGGCGGCTGGACTACAATCGGGCCCGACCCCACAGCGCGCTTGGTTACCGAACGCCCGCCGAGGTCTACAGCGAGCACAAACAACCTGCCCTGGCGGGACTCTCATAATCCCTGGACCCCACTCTGGGGGCAGGTTACTCGTCGAACGAGCCGACGAATCAAGAAGCAGTGACACTCACGCCGCATGACACGCTGATCCACAGGCCTTGTCTATTCCTCTCAGGGCCGTGCGGCAATGCCCCTGAACATCATCTGCCAGTGTGCGGTGGCGCGGCGGGTAGCTGCACCGTGACGCAGAGCCCCCCAGCGGCCCGGGGGGTGAGGATGAGGGTTCCGTCGTGTGCTTGGGTGATGCTTTTGACGATGGCCAGGCCCAGGCCGACACCCGCGTGGTCGGTGCGTATGCGTCCGGTGCCGCGACGAAACGGCTCGCCAAGCGTGGCAACTACCTGTGGGGTGAGCTTCTCGCCGGTGTTCTCGACCGTGAGCACCACACTCTTGAGGTGAACGCTGGTCGTGACCCGCACGGTGCCCTGTTCGGGCAGATTGTGGACGATCGCGTTGTGCACGAGGTTCGTAGTCAACTGCAGCAGGAGCGCGGGGGAGCCGATGGTGGGGGCCATGTCGCCGGAGGTCTCAATGGTGACGCCATGCTTTTCTGCGAGGGGGAGGAGCGTTTCCGTGGCTTCTTCCGCGATGAGGGACAGGTCGACGTGTTCCCGGGTGAAGGACCGCTGGTCGGCGCGGCTGAGCAGGAGCAACGCTTCGGTGAGGCCGATCGCCCGGGTGTTGACGGCGCGCAGGCGCTCGACGAGCTCGCCGGTGTCGCGGTTCGGCTCGTTGCGGGCCACGTCGAGAAGCGTCTGCGTGATCGCCAGCGGGGTGCGCAGTTCGTGGGAGGCGTTGGCGGCGAATCTCCGCTGCTCGGCGACGTGCGCTTCGAGCCGCGCGAGCATGGCGTCGAAGGCGTCGGCGAGTTCGCGGAACTCATCTCGGCGGCCCTGTAGCCGGATGCGGTGGGCGAGCGATCCGTTCGCGGCCAGGCGGGTGGCGTCTGTGATGCGGGTCAGCGGGGCGAGCATCCGGCCGGCGAGAAGCCACCCGCCCGCGAGGCCGAACACCAGTAGGAACGTCAGTGCGATGGCCGCGGCCGAACCGTACGCGCCGCGGAGGACGCGCAGCGCCGTGAGGGCGCCGCCCTGAATGACGATGGGGGGCACTAAGCCGCCGGGCCCATCGTCGGGTCCGTATCGCAGGAGGAGCACCCACACGGCGGCGAGCAGCAAGGCGCCCGCGAGCATGAGGAAGCCGGCGTAGCTGAGGGTGAGTTTGAGGCGGACACTCAACCCAGGCGCCCTATCCACCGTCCCCTCCCCCACGCCCGGTGCCGGGTGCTGTGTCGATGCGGTAGCCGACGCCGGGCACGGTGGCGATGATCCAGGGTTCGCCGAGGCGCTTGCGCAGTGCCGAGACGGTGATGCGCACGGCGTTGGTGAACGGGTCTGCGTTCTCGTCCCACGCCCGTTCCAGGAGCTCTTCGGCGCTGACGACACCGCCTTCGGCGGCGACGAGCACTTCGAGCACGGCGAACTGCTTCCTGGTCAGCGCGACGTAGCGGCCATCGCGGTAGACCTCGCGGCGGAACGGATCCAGTCGCAGGCCTGCGATCTCTCGCACGGGTGGCCGGTTGTGGGCGCGCCGGCGGTCGAGTGCTCTGAGACGGAGCAC
>JAJPHF010000090.1 GCA_021325365.1 Pseudomonadota bacterium | reverse complement strand
TGGCGGCCGCCGAAGAGGAAGCTGTTGATCGCCTCGCGGTCCACCTCCTCCTCGACCCAGTCCACGATCTGCTTCGCGTGGGCGTCGGTCTCGGCCATGATGACGTAGACCATCGTGGACGGGCGGATGACCCGGCCGTACTTGCTCGCGTAGCCGTGCGCCTGCTGCACCATCGCGCGGTACTCGTCGAGTGTGCGCGCGGTGATGAAGATCCAGTCGCAGTGGCGGCAGGCGAAGTCGAGGCCGACCGGCGAGTTGCCGGCGTTCATCAGGATCGGGCGGGGCTGGCGCACGGGGCGCGGCCGCACCACGGCGTCATACGACTGGTAATACTGCCCCGCGAAGTCGATCGGCTCGTCGGAGGCCCACAGCCACTTCATGAGCGTCACGAACTCGTCGGCCACGTCGTAGGCCGTGTCGTGCTCGAACGGCTGCTGGCCGAACATCAGGTTCTCGCGCCGATTGCTGGAGCCGGTGACGACGTTCAGCCCCCAGCGGCCGTTCGAGACGTAATCGATGGTCGCGCCCATCTTGGCGATGTGCAGCGGGTGGAACTTGTAGGTGACGTGGATCGTGGAGAACACGCCCAGCGTGGTGGTGACCGGCGCCAGGCAAGCGGCGGCCGCGAGGAAGTCCAGCGAGTCGTCGTTGTAGCCGCTCGGGCCGCCGTGGCCCCGCCAGCGCGCGAACGGCACCTGGTACTCGTAGCCGATGCGCTCGGCGAGCTGGTTCAGGTGCAGCGCAGTGTCCCAGTGCCAGAAGTCGCGCAGGCGCGCGGGGTCGGCCGTCACGGCCTTCGAGGCGGTCATGCCGCAGGCCAGGTTCCAGGCGAAGAAGCCCAGCTCCATCGCGTTGCCGCTGCGCGTCTCCGGCTGCCCGCCCGGGTCGAACGGGCCGCGCAGGACCTCTATTTTTCTCGCCATGATCGCTCCTGGACTCCAAAGGGTTTGCCAGGCTCGGAAGCCCCGCTTGCCGGCCAGGGCGCGACGCGCTACTTGGGCAGCTGAGCCAAGAACCCGCTGCTCCGTAGCTGGTCGGCGTAGCGGTAGTCGGTCACGTCGGCGGGGTAGGTCGTGCGCGCCGCGGGATTCTCCTCCAGATCGAGCACGGCCTGCACGGCGTCGGCGTCGGGATAGAGGTCGGGCTGGTACAGCGGCAGGAAGTAGTCGAAGGCGGCGTTCAGCACGTCGCGGTCGAGCCCCGGGATGTACTTGTCGGCCACCTGGATGGCGAACTCGCGGTCGGTCTGCAGGCGGCTCATCGCCTGCGCCAGCGCGCGCAGGTAGCGCGTGCCCAGCTCCGGCTGCTCGCTCAGGTGGCCGCGCGTGGCGCCGAAGCCGCCCTGCAGGTAGGGGATGCGGAAGTCGACGACGCTCAGCAGCTTGCGGTAGCCGCGCTGCTGCGCCTCGAAGATCTGCGGCACCGTCAGCAGGCCCCCGTCGACCACGCCCGCCTCCATCGCGGCGATCGTCTCCGACGGGCCGCCGGTCGGCTGCAACAACACGTCCGTATCGGGCTGCAAGCCGAGCCGTTGCAGCGCCAGCCGCCCGGCCACGTCGCTGAGCGACTTCAGCCGCGAGATGCCGAGCGTCTTGCCGCGCAGCCCCTCCGCCGACTGGATCTCCGGCCGCACGTACACGTCGTTGTCCATGATGTTGTTGGTCGAGCCGATGATCAGCGTTTCGAGCCCCTGAAGGTAGCCGAGCACGAGCGGCGCCCCGCCGGCGAAGGCCACGTCGATCTCGCGATTGCTGAGCGCCGCCAGCATCGGCGCGCCCGAGCCGATCTGCACCACGCTGCCGTCGAGCCCTTGCTCGCGGAAGTAGCCGCCCTCCAGCGCCATCCAGAACGGCGCCGTGGGAATGCCCGCCACGGGATAACCGGTGCGCGCC
Organism: Pseudomonadota bacterium; assembly: GCA_021325365.1. The sequence continues at coordinate 1,676 of JAJPHF010000090.1, read as the reverse complement.
GAGATTGCCGCCGCGGGCGGGGCGGTAGCCTCAGCCGCCGCCGGCGCCGGATCACTGGGCCGGCCCTCCCCGGCGCTGGCGGGCTGCGAGGGGCCAGCGGATATCGCGTTCCCGCCGGGATTCGGGGGCTGGGCGGGCGGCTGCGCGGCCGGATTACAGGCGACCACAACGGCCAGTAGCCCCGCGGCGACGGGTCCCCGCCAGCCCGGCAGCCCCACGCGCCGGAGCCTCCCGAGCGCCGCGGTCGCCAGCACCGCGCCCCGCCGCATCACTGCGCCGCCGCCACGCTCTGGGGATCGAGGCCGCGCGCGAACTCCTCCAGCTTCTGGAGATACGAGTTGTCATAGTAGTCCGCCGGCTTGTGGGCCTTCACGTCGGGCGTGGTCGACATGTCGATCACGTTCTGCACGTCGGCGTCGTGGACCAGCGGGTAAATCATCAGGGTCGAGGCGGCGATGCCGTAGGACTCGTCCAGCAGGGCCGGCTCGGTCAGCTTGGTGAACCGGCTGACGGTCGCCTTGCCGACCTCGGTGTTCGTCTTCAGCTCCTTGATCGCCTCCATGTACGCGCGCAGGAAGTTCAGGACCACGTCCTCGTGCTGCTGGGCGTAGTCGCGCCGCACGATGATGGCGTTGTTGATCGTGCGCAGCTTCAGCGGCACCGTGTTCACGATCTCGCTCAGCCCCGCCTCGCGCGCCCGCAGCGTGTTCGGCGGCGTGAGGATGGCCGACTGCAGCGCCCCCGTCTCGACCGCCGCCAGGATGCCGGCGTCGTCGCGCAGGTAACTTATGCTCACCTGCGACGGGTCCACGCCCTCCTTGAGCAGCAGCGTACGCAGGGCGTAGTCGCTGGAGCCGCCCTGCGACGTGGCGCCAATCGTCGTGCCGACCAGATCGCTGACCTTCTGGAAGCCCGGCTGGCCGAACAGCCCCTGCGTGTAGATGGGGAGCGGCACGGCCACGTAGACGAGGTTCGCGCCGCCCGCAATCGCGTCGACCGCGGCCGAGCCGTCGACGGTGAACTGGACGTCGCCGCTGACCAGCGACTGGATGTCCGACGGCTTCGGCAGCTGCGCCACCTCGGCGTCCAGCCCATACTTCGTGAACAGCCCTTGCTCCTGGGCGAGCAATACCGGCGCGAACGCGGCGGCCACCTGGGAGAACGCTACCTTGATCGCCACCGGCGCGGGCGTCGTCGCCACGCCGCCGGCGCCCGGCGCGGTCCCGCTGCCGCTGCTCGCGGCCCCGCTCGGCGCTCCGCTCGAAGCGGCGGGCGGGGCCGCGCTCCCGGCCGGCGCGGCGCTCGGCGCGCAGGCCGCCGTGGCGAGGAGCGTGCAGGCGACCAGCAGGGGCAGCCCGCAACGGACTCGCGCGATCATGGTGCCGCTCCTTTTCGGGTGGCTGCTCTCGCGTCCAGGGCTATCCGGCAGCTATTGACAACTGCCAGCACCGACCAGTCTGCTATCGACGGACGCCTACGGTCCCGCATCTGGCGGCGTGAGACGTATTGTGCCGCGGGGCCATATTTTGTGCCAGCCGACGCTATTGGCGCAGGCCCATCTTCTTGAGTAGGGGGATGACGTCGTCTTCCATCTGGTGGAGGCCGCGGATGGGGTCGAAGAAGCAGGTGAGGATGCTCTCGATGCCGGCGTCGTGCAGCGCCCGGATCTCCTCGGC
>JAJPHF010000081.1 GCA_021325365.1 Pseudomonadota bacterium | reverse complement strand
GGCGACCAGCGCCCCTTCGTCATCACTCACATCGCTCGGGTAGGCTTTGCGGTTGACAGTACTCATGCCGCCACCATACCCGACCGGCTAGTTCATAACAGGCTCTAAGCCGCAGGCCGCGATGTTTCGCGTAACATATGCGCATAATATCCCATTATGCGTACAGCTTAGGCCTTGGCCACGAGTAGAGCGTCTGGAAATGGGGTCAGTATCCCGCGCAAATTGATTCGCATAATATGGACAGGGGCAATTGCGCGAATCGCACTTACCGGCTTGCCCAGGTCCCGCTGGGCGTCAAATTACTGTTTGTCGAACAAACCCGTCGCGCGGCCATTAAGCTGATGGCCTCAGTTGGTATGTAGAATTATGGATGCCACGAGTCACCTTAACTGCCGACCAGCAGGCCGCCGCGCAGGCGGCCCGCTGCGATCCGGCGTTGACTCCGTTGGAGCGGAACCGCGTCGGGGGGCTGCGGAGAGGTCTGCAGCCGCAGTATCTTGACCATGAGGATCGGGATCATTCAGCGGTAATCAGAGTCCCTCAGGATGCCCGATCCCCCTTTCGGGTACGACTCGAACTGTGACATCTACGCGAGCTTGCCGCTGATATTGGAGGAGGCGGGTCTCCGGTTCCGCTGTGCAGAGTCCATAGGGACGGATATCATGCGGCATATATCAGTTGCGATCTTGCTGCTAGCGAGCAGTGTGACCATGGCGACGCACGTTGAAGCCCAAGAATGTTCTGGGGAAAGCGTCTCGTCGTCGCGGGAATGTGAGTTCGCGGCGCGCGCTCGCGGAAGTCCTCATGGAGTATAGAGTAGTCAGCGGCAGCCCGAGCATCATTGTCGCCCGGACAGTGACAGATTGCGATCTTCGTACCCTGGGGGTTCCATTTGGGGGATGCTACGGTGCGTTACCATCGCACCCCGGGGGACCTTTGCGGGCGGAGCAATAGCGAGTGGCCCCCACAGGACGCCCCCACTCTGGGACCTCTGACACTCGTCATCTTGCAGGGCGACTTTCTGTCGCCGAGCGGAGACCGCCCTCAGCATATCTTATATGTCTTTGACGGGAACGCTCCTTCGTTTCGCTCCGCCGGGGTAGACTTGGACCGAATACGGCCTCTGCTTGACTCACTCTCGTCCACACCTCGAGAGTAGGTGCGGTCTGACATGCTCCATTCCGCATGAAACAGACAGGCTGGATTATGGAATATGGAATGCGGAAGCCGAAGCGGCAGAACCTCACGGCCTGATCCACACGGCTGGGCGACGCTGGCGCGATGATATGCGGCGGCGCTAACAGGCGTGCCGCGCGACGACCTAGCAGATGGCTGAGCCTGTCACTTTACTCGATAGAATCGAGAGCCCCGATTCAGATTGGCCTCCTACCATCCTGCCTTCTCCGGCACACGCAGACGGACGAACCGACGCACGAGCCGGCGCCGGGTTGCGGCCTCGACGGCCGCCGCGGGCGACAAGCAACCCGCGCTACGAAAGCTGGACCGGCGGCGCGCGGCGGGCTGGCGGTTGGCCTGCTGGGTTGCAATCTGCGGGCAGCCGCGGGCGACAAGCAACCCGGGCCACGATCCGGGGAGGCTACACGGTACAGCGGGAGGCGGCTGTCGGGCGACGACTGGATCAAGCAACCCGCGCGACGGACCGGGGAGGCGGCGCGGTTGGGCCAACCATTCAGGGGTGACGGACTACCAAAGTGGCTTTCAGAGGCTTGATCGACGCCGCGCGCTAGGCGGCAGGGGAAGAAGCCCTGCCCTAGCCTGTTGGCTCAGTGTTCGCGAAAACCGCTGTAAGGGGCACCCCTCTGGCGGGGGGTGCCCCTTAGAATCTTGCGGCCGAATTCGACGGCGGCTCGCTGACAGGTCCGGCGCCTTCGTGAGCGCAAGAGATTAAGGGGCACCCCTCTGGCGGGAGTTTGGTTGACAGGCCGAGAGGTGGAACGTATCATCGCTGCCACTCGGGGCACCGCGCCCGGACCGCGCGCCGAGCGAGGGGCTGCCAGGCAGGGGGCGCCGGTTATCGCCAGCCGGGGGCGAGACAGCCCGCTTAGAGCCGACAGAGGGTTGGCCGCGACGGCGACGGCAGGACGGGCCACTAAGGGAGGCACCAGCCATGAGGACACTGTTGGCCGATGCGCGGCGGCTGTGCGTGCTGGCGAGCGTCGTGCTGGCCGCTTGCGGCCCGGCGGCCACGCCCGCCACCCCGCCGGCTGGCGCCAGCAACCCGCCGCCGGCCGCGACGATCGGCGGCCCCGCGGCGGGTGCGGCGATAGCGCCGGCCGCGGGCGGCGCTCCCGCCCCGGCCGCGACGGCCCCACCAGTCGTGCAGCTCAAGGTGGGCACCCAGCGGCTGTCGTCGGACGTGGTGCTGTACACGGCCCAAGAGCGCGGCTACTTCGCCGAGCAGGGCTTCGAGGTGGAGTTCACCGACATCACGACGGGCGGCGAGGCGATCCCGCCGCTGGCCACCGGCCAGCTCGACGTAAGCGTTGGGGCGGTGAATCCGGGGCTGTTCAACGCGATCCAGCGCGGCGTCGACTTGAAGCTCGTCAGCACGAAGGGCGCGACTGGCCCTGATCCCAGCAGCCCCTTCGCCGGCGGCATCACGCTGGCGCTTGGCCCGGACGTGGCCGCGAGCGGCGCGATTCGGGACTACGCCGACCTGCGCGGCCGGCCGATCGCCATCTCCACGCGCGGCTCGGCACTCGAAGTGATCCTCGACAAGGCGCTGCACCGCGGCGGCCTGACGCTGAACGACGTGGACGTAAGAACGCTGGGCTACCCAGACATGCTGCCGGCGCTGGCGAACCACCAGGTGGACGCGGCGATCGAGCTAGAGCCGTTCGTCGCCCAGGGAGCCGCCAAGGGCGTGCTGGTTCCCTGGAAGAACGCGGTAGAGATCTATCCCGGCCAGCAGGCCGCGGCGCTGCTCTACGGCCCGTCGATGCTACAGATGGGCGGCAACGCGGGCAACCGCTTCATGGTCGCCTACGTGCGCGGCCTACGCGACTACAACGACGCGTTCGGCCCGAAGCACCTGAACCGCGCGGACATGGTCGGCATCATGATCCGCAACACGCCAGTGAAGGACCCCGCGCTGTACGACCAGATGGGGCTGACCTATCTGAACCCGGACTGCTACCTCAACCTGGACACGATGGCGGCGGACGTCGACTGGTACTTCGAGAACGGGTACATCGCGCCGAAGCCGGACGTGACGCAGTACGTCGATCATAGCTATTGCGACTACGCGCTGCAGCAGCTTGGCCGCTACCAGCCGTAACAGGCGGCAGGGGATGAGGGCCTGCCGTCGAGCCGCCCGGCCGCGGCCCGAGGGGCGCCTGGAGCCAGGCCCCACGAAGGAGGCGCGGGCGAGACTCGGACAATACACACGAGCGGAGAAGCCATGACACGCCCACGGTTGTCCTGGGTCTCGGCGCTGCTGGCCGGGACAGTATTGCTCGGAGGCTGCGCGGCGGGCACCCGCGCACCGGCGGCGCCCGCAACCGAGGCCCCACGGGCGGCCGCGCCCGCGAGCACGACCGCACCGGCCGCGACCGCGGCGCCGGCCGCGGGGGCACCCGCGCCGATCCACGTGCGCTACGCCAGCCAGTACGCCAGCAGCGACGTGCCGCTGTTCATCGCGGCCGAGAAGGGCTACTTCGAGCAGGCGGGCGTGGACTTCGAGTTCGTGCGCTTCGGCAACTCGTCGGAGGCCATCCCGGCGCTGGGCACCGGGCAGGTGGAGGCGTCGTCGTCGGGCACCAATCCGGCGCTCTGGAACGCGGTGGCGCGGGGCATCCCGCTGAAGATGGTGCTGGACAAGGGCACCTTCCGGCCGGGCTGGGGCGACCAGGCGCTCGCCATCCGCAAGGCCGTCTACGACGCCGGACGCGGCCACACGCTGGACGACCTGCAAGGGCTCCGCATCGCCATGACGCCGCCCGGTCGCGGCACGGCGAGCGGCTGCGCGCTGGGCGCCGGCTTGCAGCGGGTGGGGCAGACACTCGACGTGGTGGACATCCAGCCGATCAACTTCCCCGAGCAGCTCGCGGCGCTGGCCAACGGGGCGGTGGACGGCGCGATGCTGAACGAGCCGTTCCTGGCGCGGGCGCTGAGCCAGGGCACGGTGGTGCGCGCCGTGGACCTCGACCAGATGTACCCGGGCTTCACCATCAGCACGGTGATCTTCTCCTCGACGCTGTACGACGACAAGCCGGCGGCGAAGGGAGTCATCAAAGCGTTCGTGCGCGCCGTCCGCGACTACCTGGACGCCCGCGCGGGGACGGGCTCGGGGATGACCTGGGCCGACGTGACGGCGACGATGGGGCGCTACACCGGCCTGGACCCCGCGAGCCTGACCGATCTGAGCCCCACCGGGTTCAACCCCAACGGGCTGCCGAACAAGGACTCGCTGCTGTACTGCTACCGGTTCTTCCGCGACGAGGGGCTGATTCCCGCGGCCGTATCGGACCAGCAGCTTGCCGCGGTCTGGGGCACCGACCTGGTGGACGAAGTGCTGGGCGAGATCGGGCGCCGGCCGGAGAACTAGGGCAATGCGTGCCGCGGGGCGGGGGCGGGCCGGTTGACAGCCGGCCGGGGCGGCTGGCACCATGCGCGCAGATTTGCGGCCGCGATAGGCGGCGGAGGCGACGCGATGCGACTCGTGCTGTTCGAGGGGCCGGGAGCGGGGCGGGGGATTCGGCCCGGGGTCATGGCGGAGGCGGGCGTGATCGACGTGTCGGCCGCCACGGAGGCGCTGGGCGCCCACCCGCCCCAGCGGCTCATGGAGCAGATCATCGACAACTTCGAGGCGCTGCGCCCCGACTTCGAGCGGTTGGCGGCCAATAGCCTGCCGCTGCCGCTCGACGTGCTGCGGCTGCGGCCGCCGCTCCCCCGGCCGGGGAAGATCCTCGCCTGCATCGGCAACTACTGGGAGCACGAGCAGCGGGAGGCCCGGCCGCTGAACATGTTCCTGAAGAACTCCGACGCGGTCATCGGTCCCGGCGACACGGTGGTGCTGCCCGAGTTCACCGAGCCCTATGTCTTCCAGCACGAGGCCGAGCTGGCGATCGTGATGAAAGGCCCCGCCAAGATGGTGAAGGCCGCCGACTGGCGCAAGGCGGTGTTCGGCTTCACCGGCATGATCGACGTGTCGGCGCGCGGGGAGGGCCGCTTCACCTGGCGGCGTGGGAGCTGGATGGGCAAGAGCTTCGACACGTTCGCTCCGCTCGGCCCTTGCATCACGACGGCCGACGAGATCGGCGACCCGAACAAGCTGTGGGTGAAGTTCTGGAACAACGGCGACCTCCGCCACGACTACGTGACCGACGACATGGAGCACACGGTGCCGGAGCTAGTGGAGTGGGCGACGACAATCATGACCATGAACAGCGGGGACGTGATCGCCTGCGGCACGAACCACGAGGGGCTGGGGCCGATGCAGGACGGGGAGCTGTGCGAGATCGAGATCGAGAAGATCGGGCGCATGGCCGTCCACGTGCGCGACCCGCTGAAGCGCCAGTGGGAGCGGGGCATCTACATGGGGCCGAACTCGACGAACCCGGCGGCGCGGCGCGCGCGGGGGGAGGGCTAGGAGACGGACCTACCCCCCCCGGCCCCCCTCCCATGTGGGAAGGGGGAGAGGGATGACCTACCCCCCGGGTCCCCTCCCGGTGTGGGAAAGGGGAGAGGGATGGGCTCCGCCGGGCGGGTGCGCTCGGCCCCCATTGCTGGGGGGAGGAGACGAGGCTTCGGGGCGCCGTGAGGGCTAGGCGTGAGGATGAGGTGCGGGATGCGGCCTGGCGTGGTGGCGGTGGTGGTGGGCCTGATGGTGATCGTCGGGTGCGGCCCGGCGGCGCCGGCGCCTGCGCCCGTGGCGTCGAGCGCGGCGCAGCCGGCCGCTGGGGCGGCCGCCGGGCAGGCGACGCCGGCGGGGGACGCGGCGTACCGGCAGCAGGTGATCGACGCGGCGCGCAGCGAGGGCGAGGTGAACGTCGCGCTACAGTCGGCGTGGACGCCCGAGGGCATTCGCGCGCTCGAAGACGCCGTGCAGCGCGAGTACGGCGTGCCGATCAAGATCAACTTCACGCCGGTGCAGAACTACATTCAGCGCGTGGCGGAGCTTAGCTCGGAGCTAGCGGCGGGGGCCACGCCGTCGTTCGACGTCCATCAGACGTCGGACGCGAACGCGGTGCTGATGCTCGACCGCGACCTGCTGGAGCCGGTGAACTGGGCGGCGCTGCTGCCGACCGGCACGCCGCCCGAGATCGTCAAGGGCGACAGCCGGCTGGCGGTCGTCCTGACCGACCACAGCGGGCTGATGTACGATCCGACCGTCATCCCGGAGGCGGAGGTGCCCCGCTCGCTGAAGGACCTGGGCAACCCGAAGTGGCGCGGCAAAGTCATGCTGATGCAGTACCCGAGCGCCTACTTCCCGTGGGTCATCACGCTGGGCCGCGAGCCGATGCTGCAGGCGCTGCGCGCGGCGATGCAGAACGGCGCGGTGCCGGACACCTACGCCAACGAGTACACGCGGTTCACGGCCAAAGAGTTCCCGATGGTGACGACCGTCGGCTCGTACACGGTCACGGCGCAGAAGCGGGGCGCCGCGGCGGCGTTTGCGCCGCTCGACGTGTCGGCCGGCGGCGACCATTTCGTCGCGGTGCCGCGGAAGGCCGCCCACGCGAACGCGGCGAAGCTGGTGGCGGCGGTGCTGGTGGGGCCGGAGGGGCAGCGGATCGCCGAGGAGTACGTCGGCTACAGCAACCGCTACTACAAGGGCTCGGCCGACAACCGGCTGGAGCAGGCGGCGCGGGCGGCCGGGTTCCCGTCGCTGATCTGGTGGGACAGCCCTGAGGCGCGGGCGCTCACGACGTCGCCGGAAGGGCAGGAGATCCAGGAGGAGGTCCAACAGATCTTCCAGGGCGGGTAGCACGCTGTTCCGGATGAGTTGCGATGTGTGGGCGACTGCCCACACATCGCAACTCATCCGGGACGAGGGACGAATGCCTTGCGGCGGGCGGGCGGGCCGCCGTACAGTCGGGCCACCGCGCGGGGAGGGTCGGTAGCTACGGACCGGGAGTGGCTGGGCCGGCCGGGCGGCAGGGGACGAGCCCCTGCCCTACGCCGCCGGGTATGGCGAGCCAACAGCCATGAAAAGGGCTGTTGGCGTGGGAGGGTGCGGGATGCTGTCGAAGGAAGAGAACGAGCGTCTGACGCGGGTGGGGCCGGGGACGCCGATGGGCGAGGTGCTGCGGCGCTACTGGTGGCCGGTCGGCTGCACGGACGAGCTGAGCACGAAGCCGCGGCGGCTGAAGCTGCTGGGCGAGGAGCTGGTGCTCTACCGGGGCGAGGACGGCCAGCCGGCGCTGATGGAGCTGCGCTGCGCCCACCGCAACGTGGCGCT
>JAJPHF010000007.1 GCA_021325365.1 Pseudomonadota bacterium | reverse complement strand
GGCGACCAGCGCCCCTTCGTCATCACTCACATCGCTCGGGTAGGCTTTGCGGTTGACAGTACTCATGCCGCCACCATACCCGACCGGCTAGTTCATAACAGGCTCTAGGGAGACATACCGTGTTGCGCGGGATACGACATCCGCGCCTGAGTGAAGGGCCACCCGAATCGTCATGGCAGGCCGCCAAGGGGGGCCGGTGAGCGAAACGGGCGTTCGGATCGTGCCGGCGGGAAGCGGTCGCGATGCGTATGTGCCGTTGCTGCTGCTGGCCGACGATTCGGAGTCGGCAGTTCGCGGCTACTACCAGAATGGCGACCTCTACGCGCTCCACGACGAGAGCTGCCAGCCAATAGCCACGATCTTGGCGCTGCCGAGGCCGGATCGATCGGTCGAGCTCAAGGCGGTGGCTGTCGCTGTCGCGTGGCAGGGCCAGGGCATCGGCCAACGTCTGCTGGCCGCGGTACTGGAGGATTTACGCGCACGCGGCGTGAGGCGGGTCGTCGTAGGTACGGGCAACGCTAGTATCGGCCCGCTAGCCTACTACCAGAAGGCCGGATTCCGCCTCCGCGCGATCGAACGCGATTACTTCAGCTCCGGTCGCGGCTACCCTGAGGGGCTCATAGAGAACGGTATTCCCCTGCGCGACATGGTCTGGATGGACCAAGAACTGTGAGAGCGGAGCAGACTGCCCCTCAGGCACGCTGCTCCGTGGCCGCGCTCATGGAGCAGCAGGGAGCTAGCCGCTACGGCCGCTCGCCCGCCGCCCAGAGGAACACGTTCTCGTACCGGGTGCTCCCGTCTGGGCGAGTGTGAGCTCGGTCCGCTTCCGCCAGGGCGGCGCGGACGCTGCTTCCCCACTGTGTGCGATGGCGAGCTGGTTGGGACCCGCGCTAGCAGCCGCCCGCCACGACGCTTCGGCGCTGGGGTACACGAAGGGGCAGGCGACCTCGCCCTGCTCCACCACGCGCAGCCCCGCCTGAGATAGGGCTGCCGCCAATGCGCCCGGCTCGGACAATGCTCCCGGGTGTCCCGGTGCAGCCCAGGCGGTGGGGGCGGCATTAATGGCCCCAACGCCGCGAGTAAGGCGGTCAGGGCCTCGCACCGCTCTGGCGGCCCCCAGGCAGTCACCACGACGCGCCCGCCGGGCCGCACCACGCTGGCGAGCTCGCGCATCGCCGCGGCCATGTCCGCCGCGTAGAAGATGCTGTTGACCGCCACGACCGCGTCGAAGGTGGCGTCGGCGAAGGGGAGCGCCTCCAGCTCGCCCTCGCGCACGTCGGCCTGGGGCAGCCGCGCCCGAGCCACGGTCAGCAACGCCGGCGAGGCATCGAAAGCGGTGACAATCGCGCCGCGCAAGCTGGCCAGGAGGGCGGCAAGCCCCGCGCCTCAGCCCGCGTCGAGCAGGCGCGTGCCTCGCGTCACGAGCGCGGCATCGAGCGCCGCGCCAAAGAGCGGCAAGCCCACCTGCTCCAGATACGCCGCAAAATCTTCGGGATGCGCGCCCCACAGCTGGCCCTGCACCGCTGCACTGCCCATCCACGCCCTCCTATCCCAACCTCAGTCACCACCCGGCTGTTGCTCCTACTGCAAGCCGGTCTCGTCATTAACTCGTTGCGGCGAAGCGCGTCGTGGATGTCACAGTCGGTTGTCCGTCAGTCCTCGGCCAGCGCGCGCCACACCCGTAGCACCTCGGCCACGCTCCACGCTTGGGCGATGCAGCCGCGAGGCACGTGGGGCGCGTCGCCCTCGAAGATCTCCGAGATGGTGCCCAGGCCGGCGTCGTGCAGATGATCGGCCATCGGCCGCAGGAGCGCCAGCGCCGCGGCGCGGTCGCCGTACACGCGGTAGTGCGCCTCGGCATAGGCGCCGAGCAGCCAGCCCCACACGGGGCCCTGGTGATAGGCGCCGTCGCGCTCGCGCGGGCCGCCCCCATAGTGGCCCTGGTAGGCGGGCTCGGCGGGGCTGAGCGAGCGGAGGCCGTAGCTCGTGAGAAGCGTCTGCCCTACTGCCGCCACCACAGGCTCTGCCTCCGCGCCCTGGAGCAGCGGGAACGGGAGCGACACGGCGAAGATCTGATTCGGCCGCACCGTCCAGTCGTCGCCATCCGGCCCGTCGATCACGTCGGCCAGGCCGGCGCGGTCGGGCTGGCGGAAGCGCGCCAGGAAGCTCGCCCGCGCCTGCTCGGCCTGCGCGGCATATTGGGCCGCCGCCGGGTCGTCGCGCACGGCCAAGAAGCCGGCGAGCGCGCGCAGCGCGTTGTACCAGAGCGCGTTCAGCTCGACGGCCTTCCCGACCCGCGGCGTGACGACCCAGTCGCCCACCTTGGCGTCCATCCAGGTGAGCTGCACGCCCGGCTCGCCGGCGCGCAGCAGCCCGTCGGCCGGGTCCACGCCAATGCCGTAGCGCGTGCCCGCCGCGTAGCCGTCCACGATCTGGCGCAGCGCCCGCAGCAGGTCGTCCACCAGCGCGCCGTCGCCCGCGGTCTCGTGGTAGGCGTGGACGGCCCACAGCTACCAGAGCGCGGCATCGGCGGTGTTGTAGCCGGGGTCGGCGCCGCCGTCGTCGGGAAAGTTGTTGGGCAGCAGGCCGTCGCGCACGTAGCGCCCGAAGGCCCGCAAAATCGCCGCGGCGTCCTCGGGCCGCCCGGTGGCGAGGGTGAGGCCAGGCAGCGCGATCATGGTGTTGCGCCCCCAGTCGTTGAACCAGTGGTAGCCAGCGATCACCGTGCGGCTGGCCAGCGTACGGCGTGATACCGAGTCGGCCTGGCCCGGCTCGCCCCACGTGAGAGGGACAGGCGGGGCATCCGGCGTCTGGAGGTCGAGCGCGCCGCCGGCGATGGGCGGCGCGGGGGCGGCCACGCGCCGCTCGACGAGAAACTGATCGGCGGCGAGCGTGAGCTGCTGCACGACCGGGTCGGCGCGCTCCACGCCCGCTTGCTGCAAGAGCCGTAACTGTCTACCCTCCACCGCGGCCATCACTCGCGGCACGTCCAGCTCGCCGTGCGCCTCGGCCGTTAGCGCAAGCGTCCACGATAGGCTGGCGTAGAGCGTGGCCCTGAACGTGCCGGGTGTGTAGAGGTCCCCGCGGTCGTCGAGGCCCCGCGCGGTCTCCGCGGCGTGGCGGAAGCCCCAGTACCAGGTGCCGCCGGGCTCGAAGCGGCCGCCGGTGGCGAGCAGCCGGAACGGCGCTGCGCCGTCGAAGGCGCGGATCACGGTGCCGCCCGGCACCGGCTCCACGCCCGGCTGCCAGCCCTGGCCAGAGCCAAGCGCGTGCAAGTCGCGGTAGGTCACGAGCGGCCTGATCTCCAGCTCCAGCGTACGGCTGCCGCGCAGCAGCGTGTAGCTCACGTAGGTGGTGTTGGCGCCGGGCGCCATCCAGATGCGCCGCTCCAGGAGCGCGTCGCCCAGCGCGAAGGTCCACACCGGCAGCATGCCCTCCAGCGCGAACGACTGGATGTGCCAGTAGCCGTGCGGATCGACGGTGCCGTCGGCGTACTGACACGCCGAGAGGGGGTAGCGCTGGCCGCCGTACACGGCCCACTCGACGGTGCCGCCCACGAGCACGGTGCGCTGAGCCGGCGGGGCGAGCGCCGCCACGAGCAGGCCGTGATAGCGGCGCGTGGCGATGCCGGCGAGCGTGCCGGAGGCGTAGCCGCCCAGCCCGTTCGTCACCAGCCACTCGCGGCGCAGCGCCGCCTCCAGGTCGCCGCATACCTCTTTTCCGCGCCGCATTCCCGCCGCGCCCGCCAGAACCCGGCCGTTCGGCGACGCGCCGGCGCGGGCGCGACCCGACTGCTCCAGCAGCTTCGCCACGAGGCCCGTCCAGCCGGTCTGGTGGCTGGCGCCCACGCCGCGGCCGGTGTCGCCGTGGAAATACTCGTGGAAGGGCACGTAGTCGCGCCAGTGGGGGTCGGCCTACAGGTACTCGCTGTCTCCAAACACGGGGCGGCGGCCATCTGCCCCGCGCAGGAAGATGCTTGCCAGCCGGCGCGAGTGCTCGGACGCGATCTGCCAGAGCGTCAGCTTCTGGCCCGAGCCGGTGGGGCACTCGACGCGGAAGTCGTCGCCGTAGTAGTGGTGGAACTTCTGCACTGCCTCGACGAGCAGGTAGTTGATCGGGAACCAGATCGGCCCCCGCCAGTTCGAGTTCCCACCGAACAGCCCCGTCGAGGATTCCGCCGGCTCGTAGTGGACGGTGTGCGTCATGCCGTCCACGTGCAGCTCGTACGGGTGCTCCGCATGATATCGGCTGAGCGCCCGCACGCCGTAGTCGCCGAAGAACTCCTCGGGGTCCAGCATGCGGCTGAGCAGCCGCTTCATGCGGTGGCCGCGCACGAGCGCCAGCAGCCGCCGCTCGCCCGCGCCGGGTTCGTGCCAGCGCGACACTAGGCTCGCCAGGTCGGGCCGGTTCTCCAGGAACCACTCCAGATGGGCGCGGGAATTCGGCAGCTTCTCCAGCAGGTCGGGCTCGATCGTCTCCACCGCGAGCAGGGGGATCAGCCCCACTAGCGAGCGCACCTTCAGCGGCAGCATGCAACCGTCCGGCCCGTGGAGCGCGTCATAGAAGAACTCGTCGTCGTCCCAGAGGGAGACATCCTCCCCGCCGCGGTTGTTCAGCGCCGCGGCCACGTACAGGAAGTGCTCGAAGAACTTCGCCGCCATCCCCTCGTAGACCGAGTTCTCCCGCGCCAGCTCCAGCGCGATCGTCATGAGGTTCAGGCAGTACATGCCCGTCCAGGCCGTGCCGTCCGACTGCTCCAGGTGCCCCGCGATGGGCAGCGGCGCGCTACGGTCGAAGACGCCGATGTTGTCGAGCCCGAGGAAGCCGCCCTGGAAGACGTTGTGGCCCTCAGGATCCTTGCGGTTGACCCACCCGGTGAAGTTGAGCAGGAGCTTGTGGAACACCGCTTCGGGGAAGGCGCGGTCGCCCCTGCCCGTGATGCGCTGCTCGATCTTGTACACGCGCCAGGTGGCCCAGGCGTGCACGGGCGGGTTCACGTCGCCGAACGCCCACTCGTAGGCGGGAAGCTGGCCGTTGGGGTGCTGGTACGACTCATGGGTGAGCACGCGAAGCTGCTGCTTGGCGAACTCCGGGTCGACCAGCGCCAGCGGGATGCAGTGGAACGCGAGGTCCCAGGCCGCGAACCACGGGTACTCCCACTTGTCGGGCATCGACAGCACGTCGTGCGTCTTCAGGTGAAACCACTCGCGGTTGCGCCCATAGCGGCGCCCCTCTGGCGGGGACGGCTGCCCGGGATCGCCGTTCAGCCACTGATCCAGGTTGTAATGATAGAACTGCTTCGACCAGAGTAGTCCCGCGAACGCCTGCCGCTGCACGCGCCGCTCGTCTACGCCTAGCCCCGCGCCAAAGCGTTCGTAGAAGACGTCGGCCTCCCGCTCGCGCTCGACCATAAGCGCCGCGGCGTCCGCGAACAGCGCGCCCGGGCGGACGGCCGAAAGCCGCAGCCAGGCGGTCTCGGTCGCGCCCGGCGCGATCACCCACTCGTAGTGCGCGCGACCTTCGTGCCCGCGCCATCCCGCGCCACCGCGGCTGTCTTGCCCTCTACAATGGCGTCGTTGATGCCATCCTTGACGCGCCCGCCGTTCGGTACGCCCCACAGGCGCTCGGTGTTCGTCTCGTTCTCGGTGAACAGCAGCGGCGGCGCGCCCTCGCACGCCAGCCAGTAGGTGCCGAGCGCTGGATGCTCGACGTGGACGAGCCCTTGCTCGTCGGGCACGGCCTTCAACACTGGCCGCGCCTCATGCCGCCCCCAGGCCCAGGTGTTGCGGCACCAGAGTGCCGGCAGCAGGTGGAGCGGCGCCGCGTCCGTGCCGCGGTTCGTGATGCTGATGCGAATGACTAGGTCATCCGGGGCGGCCTTCGCGTATTCGACCAGCACGTCGAAGTACCGGTCCTCCGCGAAGATGCCAGTATCCAGAAGCTCGTACTCGGGCTCACTGCGGCCGCGGCGGCGATTCTCCTCCACGAACTCGCCGTACGGGAAGGCGCCCTGCGGGGTAAGAGTTCAGACTTGAGGAAGGGCGAGGAGATGGCGACAGGCTGGGAGGGGATCGCGGCGTTGGGCCAGCCAGGTGCCAAAGAGCGTGCTGGCGACCATGAGGGTCGTGGTACCGGCGGACGAGCGGGTGCCGCCGCTGATCTTCCGCTGGGTGACGAGGGGCCGGAGGCTCCGCTCGGCCGCATTGTTGTCCGGGGGCACGCACGGCTCGGTCACGAAGGTAAACAACTCGCCCTCATAGCGCTGCAGCCGCCCTGCCAGCGTCCGCCACACCGGCGGCGGCTCGGTCGGGGGCAGCGTCGCGCGCGCCCGCAGTTCGGCTTGCAGCCGCGTGCGGAGCGCCCACTGCCGCCGCTGCGCCGCCCGCGGCCCCGGCGTCGGCCCCGTGGCCCCCGCGCGCCCGCGTTCGTACAGGCGATGGAGCTGCGTCGCCCACGTGGCCAGCGCGACGTCGTCGGGATGCTGCTGGCGGAGAGCGTGCACGTCCCGCAGCAGGTGCGCCCAGCACCGCCGCTGGGGCGTCGGCACGTGATCGTACGCCGCGTAGAAGTCGCTCACCAGCACCCCGGCGAAGTCCCCCCCCAGGGCGGCATCGATCACGCTACCGGTCCGGCTGCCGCGCACGAACAGGCGGGCGGTCGGGGTGCTGAAGGTCCACACGTCGCCGTTGCGCCCATTCTCCCGCCAGCCGGTCTCATCCCCGTGCACCACGGGGCTCGCGCGGACCTGCTCCTGAATCTGCGCGGCCGCCCCTGCGCCCTGTCGGGCCACCGTCCGTACTGCCCCCACCAGCGCCCCCTGGCTGAGCCGCAGCCCATGCACGCTCGCCAGATACCGTTGAATCTGCCCGTATGGCCACCGCCCTACGCAGCGCAGCGTGGCGATCAGGCTCACCAGCCCCACCCCCAGCCGCTGCCGCCCCACCACCACCCCGGCCAGCTCCGGCGGGGGGACGCAGCGCCGCCCACATTGGGGACAACGGCGGGCCAGATACACGTGCTCGCTCACCCGCGCCGGCGCCGGCGCCAGCTCCAGCACTTCCCGGCTCCGCTGCCGACTGCCCCCCACCAAGGCACAGCCGCAGGCGGGGCACTGCGCCACCGCGTGCACCACCTGCTCCGTGGGCACGCTCCGGCAGCGCCCGTAGCCCCGCGCCCGCGGCTTGCGGGGGCGCGCCGCGCCTGCCGCCCGCTGCTCCGGCTTGTGCCCGGGCATCCGGCGCGGCGCGCCCTCGCCCCCCCGCGCTTCCAGTTCCCGCACGCGGGCTTCCAACGCCGCCACCGCCGCTTCCAGCGTCGCGATGTAGGCGAGCAGCTCGTCCCGACTCGCCGTCTGTACGTTCATGACACCCCGACACTACCCGATCCCCCCCACCCCTCGCCACCCCCCAAACTCGGCCCCTCGATTCTGAACTCTTACCCTGCGGGTACTTGTACAGCGCCTTCATGCAGGAGTGCGTCGGCGTGCTGTCCAGGTAATAGTAGTACTCCTTCACGTCCTCGCCGTGGTTGCCCTCGGTGCCGGTGAGACCGAACAAGCGCTCCTTCAGGATTGGGTCGGCACCGTTCCACAGCGCCAGCGCGAAGCAGAGGAGCCCCCGCTCGTCGGAGACCCCCAGCAGGCCGTCCTCGCCCCAGCGGTAGGCCCGCGACCGCGCGTGGTCATGCGGGAAATAGTCCCAGGCGCTGCCATAGGCTGAGTAGTCCTCGCGCACGGTGCCCCACTGGCGCTCGCTCAGGTAGGGCCCCCAGCGATACCACGGCACGCCCCGGTCACGCGCCGCCTTCAGGCGCGCGCTCGGCGATCATGCCAGCACCTCCTCGCGCGCCCACACGCCGTTCGTCGCGCTCGCCGCACCCGGCGCCGCCACCTCGACGTAGACCTTGATCGCGTCGCGGTTCTCGCACAGTTGGCGCAGCATCTCCTCGTACCGCTCCAGGCCGTGCACCGGAGTCGTGAGCAGCCGCGCCAGCCACCCGGGGAAGCGAGCCTCCGCCTGCACCAGGTCGTCCGCGCCGCTCACGAAGTCGGCGCGCGACGCGTTCACGGTGCCCACCATCACCTTGTTGCCAAGCACGAAGCCCTGGTTGATCCGATCGGAGGGAACCTGGACGGTGCGCTCGCCGCCCGTGACGCTCGCCAGCACCAGCACGCCATTCTTGCCGAGCGCCGCGGCCGCCTCGAACACGAGTGGACTGTAGCCGGTTGCCTCGAAGATGAGGTCGAACGGGCCGTGCTGGGCGGCGGTCTCGGCCAGCGTGCCCTGGTCGACGCTCACGTAGCGCGCGCCCAGCGCCTCGACGAGGTTGCTGTTCAGGTACGGGCCTGGGCCGCTGCGAGTAGCAGACGACCTCCAGGCCGCGGAGCCGCAGCACCAGCGTGGCCAGCAGTCCGATGGTGCCCGAGCCGAGCACGGCGGCCCGCCGCGGCTCCCAGACCTTCAGCCGCCGCTGGATCTCGTAGGCTTGGCCCACGCCCTTCTCGGCTACGGTCAGCGGCTCGATCAGCACGCCGACATGCTCGAGGCAGCCGGGCAGCGGCACAATGTAGGACGCGTCCTCGACGTAGTACTCGGCGAGGTAGCCGTGGCGCTGGTTGATGCCGCGCTCGTAGTACACGTCGTCGGTGGTCATGTCCTGCAGGCCGATCCGGTCGTAGATGCTGGAGCCCGGGCGACGCACCGTCGCCACTACGTAGCCGCCAGGCTGCAGGCTGGGAGGCACGTTCGGTCCGACTGCCACCACCTGGCCGAAGTTCTCGTGGCCGGGGATCAGGTAGTCATCGCCTTCGGGCGCCTGCCCATATTCGGCGGGGTTGATCTCCTTGTCCGTGCCGTCGACGCCGACGCGCAGCACCCGCACGAGCACGCCGCGCCCGTCCGGCACGTCCTCCACGCGCGGCATCGGCACGTCGCGCAGGTGCATCGAGTTCGGCTTGCCCGGGATCACCGCGATGGCTTTCATCACCCGCTCCCTCCGCGCCCAGCGGTCACCGCGGGCGCTCATCTAATGAGTACAGTCTGCGCGGGGGGGCGTTCGTTACAGCGGGCTGGCGGCGATCCACCGTCCACGGCCGGCGGTAGCCGCAGCGGAAAATGCAGCGCGGATCGTGCGGCGGGTGGTGCAGCTTCGCGCAGGTTGGGCCGGCGCGTCGCACCAGGCGCAGATACGACTCGGCCGCCAGCAGCATCCCGCTAAGGGGCGCGGCGATGTACAGCCACAGGAGCGGCCAGGTGCCGGACGGCACGGCCGAGGCGAACGTGCGCGCCGGGTTCATGCTCATGCCGGGGAAGGGCGCCTCCAGCACGATGTACGTCGCCACGAGCGCGCCGGCGCACAGGCCCGTATAGCGCGCCAGGCGCGGAGTGTTCGACACAATCAGGACCACCAGCATCAGCCCGAAGGAGATCGTCGCCTCGGCCAGGAAGGCCACGACGAGGCCGTCGGCCCCTGGGACAGTGGCCACGTATCGCACGGCGGGATGCCCGAGGCGATCGGCCAGGATCGCCGCGGCGACCGCGATACCAAGGAGCCCACCGACACACTGGGCGACCATATAGAGCGCGTAGTCCCAGCGCGCGACCTTGCCGAGGCGGAAGAACGTCGAGGTGACCCCGGGATTAAAGTGCGCGCCCGAGCGCTGGCCGAACGGCGAGTAGATCAGCCCAATAGCGGTTAGCCTCGTCGCCGGGCCCATCGGCACGCGGCGCAGCATCGCGTCCGCGACGGCCTGCCGCACCGGAGAGGTTGGATGCTCGAACAGCGTGGCGAAAACGCACGCTGAGAGCATGAACAGGCCGAGGCCCCCCGCCTCGAACAGGTACTCCGGCCAGTGGCGCGCGACCACTTCACGCACGATGACCTCCGCTCTGGGGAACAAGCATACTGCTTAGCGTTGCGGGCGCCTTACTGCCTATCCGAAAAACGGCATGAGATCTGCGCGGCCTCCCGGGTGAGAGGAGGTGGCGCATGGCGAGCCACTATGATGCGACAGCGGCGCCGACGCTCTGGCGGATGCCGGATGCCCTCTGGGCAGCGTGCCAGGCACTGCTCCCCCCGGAGAAGCCGCGTGGCCCCCGCGGGCGGCCGGCGGTGCCGTTTCGCCAGGTGCTCGACGGCATTCGGCACGTGTTGCGGACCGGCTGCCACTGGAAGGCCGTCCCGCGGGAGTTCGGCTCGGGCTCGACGGTGCACGCCCGCTTCCAAGAGTGGACGCGGCAGGGCGTGTGGGCCCGCCTGTGGGCCGCGCAGTTGCGCCGCTATGACGCGGTCCACCACCTCGGCTGGAACTGGCAAGCCGCCGACAGTGCGACGGTGCCTTCCCCCCCTCGGCGGCGACGCGACCGGGCCCGATCCCACCAATCGTGGCAAACTAGGCACCAAGCGGCATGTCCTGACTGACCGGCGCGGGGCACCACTTAGTGTGGTGCTCAGCGCAGCGAATCGCACCGACATGAAATTGGCCGAAGCCCCCCTCGACCAAGTGGTCGTCCCGCGCCCCCGCCCCAGGCCGGGCCACCCGCAGCACTTGTGTCGGGACAAAGGCTTCGACTATCCCGAAACCGACCAGGCCGCCCAGGCGCGGGGCTACGTCACGCACACCGCGCGCAAGCGCCACCGCGGGGAGCCGCCCCCGCCTCGGACGGCCCGCCACCCGGCCCGCCGCTGGGTGCTTGAGCGCACCAACAGTTGGCATAATCGCTTCCGCAAGCTCCGCATCCGCTATGAGAAGCACGCGAGCAACTACCTGGGCCTGGTTCAGTTAGCCTGTGCCCTCATCGTCTGCCGACTCTGCCTATTTCTCGGATAGGCAGTTACGCCGCGCGGGCGGTCTCCGCCTCCACCCGCGGCGTGGCCCGTCGGACGTTGTCACGCGCCGTCGCCATCGCGCTGACGCTGACCGCAGCGGCCATGAGGACCAGGTCCTTCAGCAGGAACTCGCCCGGCAGCGCGAGGAACGGGAAGCCCATGTCGCCATACGCGACCATGGGCGCCACGAGGAAAATGAGCAGCGTGCCGGAGAATAGACCGACCAGCGCGACGCCGACGTACTGCGTGGCGACGTTCAGGAACAACAGGACCCCCAGCGAGACCTCCGCGGCGCCGAGGATGTACACGAAGGCATTGAAGGCCAGGAACGGGAGTGATGCGCCGAGTAAGCCGACGACCGGGCTAGGATCGACGAGGTGCAGCGCCCCGATCCACAGGAGCACGACGCCCAGGGCGATGCGCAGGAAAGGATAGGATACGTGCTGGGTAAGTGCGAAGATGCTCTCCACAATAACCTCCGTGGTGTGCTTGACGCGGACTGCGACCCGCGCTTCTTTTCTAGGCCCTTGCGGCAAGTAAACCTGTGTGCACGCAGCCTCTCCCGGTAAAACGTCGCGCTTCTGGACTGCCGCATTGCCTTGCACAAGTAAGGTCTCAGCAGGTGCCCCGGCGTTACACCTCCGAGCACTGATAGCCGAGGACGATGCGAGGGACGCGCAGCGGTCCCGCGCTTGGGAATGGATCCGTAGTCAGTTCGGCCACGGGCTCCCACTGCTACGGAAGCTACAGATCCCTCCTGCGCTCAGGACGCCCCGGTCAGTCCAACGGAATGCCGCGCCACTGTGTCCAGAGTGAGCACTGGTTCGAGTACCCGGAGGAAGCTCAGCTAATGATCGAGGCTTAGAGCGTCTAACAAAACCGTCAGCGAAGGAAGTTCCAACAGATGAGCGCGCAGGCGAGGGTAAGGAAAGCCTGATGGAGGTCCTGGCGGCGCTGGTAGCGGATGCGCAGGCGCCGAGACTGGTGCAGCCAGGCGATGGTCCGTTCGACCTTCCAACGGTACCGCCCCAGCCGTTCGCTCGACTCGATGCCCTTGCGGGCGATCCGGGGCGCAATGCCGCGCCGGCGCAACGCCGTCCGGTAGCAGCCGTAATCATAGGCTTTGTCCGCGTGCAGCTTCTTGGGCCGGCGGCGGGGGCGCCCCAGCGGCCGACGGATCGGACGAATCGCATCGACCATCGACTCCAGCATCGTGCCGTCGTTGACGTTCGCGGCCGTCACTTGAGCGACCAAGGGAATGCCTTGCCCCTCGGTCAGGATATGGTGCTTGCTCCCGGGCTTGGCGCGATCCGTGGGGTTCGGTCCCGTCGCAGGGCCCCCCTTTTTGCGGGCACGCTGGCGGAATCCAGCAGAGCCCGCTCCCAGTCGATGCGGTCTTGGATGCCGAGGCGGTCGAGAAAGTGCTGGTGCAACTGCTCCCACACGCCGGCGCGTTGCCAGTCGCGGAGCCGGCGCCAACAGGTCATGCCGCTGCCACAGCCCATTTCCTGGGGGAGGTATTCCCAGGGCAAGCCGGTCTTGAGGACAAAGAGAATCCCCGTGAGGGCGGCGCGGTCTGGGATGCGGGGCCGGCCCCCCTTGGGCTTGGAAGGCTCGGGCGGGAGCAACGGGGCGATCTCCTGCCAGAGCCGGTCGGAGAGAAGAGGTCTTGCCACACCTGTAATTTACCATAACGCTCCGCGGTTTTGTTAGACGCTCTTAGCGAGTGGACTACAACACCGATCGACCCTACGGAGCACTCGAGCCGTAAGTGGCGGCTGCGCCAGTCGGGCCACCGAAGCCCCTGGAGAGGGTTGCCCGTTGACGCAACGGCTGGACCAAGAGATATCTGTGGACCTCGGTCGACGGTCTGGAGGCGAGGGCCGGAAACGTCGTGCAAGTTGCCAAAAACTTGCCAAGAGGACGGACGGGTACCACGACGTTAGCCTGAGCGCGGCCGACATCGCGCCAGTCTGGTGGCGGAAATCGCGACATGACATGACGGCCCCGCGTGCGAGACGCGCGGTTTTCCGGACGCCAGACCGGCTGTGTCGTTCGGTGTCAATTTCTGGCGCAATTACAGGGAATTGGAAGCCCCGGCGGGACTCGAACCCGCGCGCACGGTTTAGGAAGCAACATATCGCTGGATTGGACGGTACTGGCCGACATCTGGCATCAGTATTTTACCAGTCCCAGAGCCGATTTCTTGTGATGCTCGTCTATCTGGTGCATGTGTATCCACCCTGTTCTTGGCACGTTTTTCACGTCCAGGTTGCCAAAAACTTGCCAAAAAACTCGGCCACCTGCCGCCCCGGCCAGGTGCATGACCGATATAGCTTCGCCTGCCGATCGGTCACCCGCGTCGAGAACCGCCATGGGCTAGGAGGCGCGACCCGCTCGGTAGAGGCCCCGGACACCGCTGAACACCGTGACACTCTACAATGGGAACCAGACACGGAAGCAGGCGAGTTGATGCGGGAATGACAACTCTCAATCCGAGAGTGCTAGCTCCAGGCACGTAATATAAGTTATCCGCCCTAATTATGCGCCTCGTTCAGAATGCGTGTCAATGAGCAAACGTTAGTCTCAACGCTATTCAATGCTCCATGAAGAGGCAGTTGGCCTCGTTATGCGAAGTGGTGTAGCGTTCTGTCCGCGGGCTGCAGCAGGCAGCGAGAGTCGCCCCGTTCCACGGAGCGCCGCCCCACCACCCGCACTTCGGCGTGGTCATCGCGAGCTGCGAGCGGGGCGACCTGCGCCCCTCGCCGCGCGGCGTCGTCGTGTACGCCGACGACGGCCGGTGCGAGGAGCCGGTGCCGCTGGGCCGCGCCGCGCCCGACAAAGGCAAAGTGGTGGACGCACTGTACGACGCTGTGCGCGCCGACCGCCTGCCCCTCCACAATGGCCGCTGGGGTATCACCACCCTGGAGGTCTGCCTGGCCATCGTCAAGTCCTCCCGCACCCGCCGGGACGTGCTGCTTTCGCACCAGGTGCCCACCCGCGCCTAGGGCGTGTTTGCAAAGCTACAGCCAGAGCAGGATAGCGGCGAGGGTCACGAACGCCAGGGAGTTGCGCGCCCGCTTCTCGTAGCGGGTCGCGCCCCGCCGCCAT
>JAJPHF010000026.1 GCA_021325365.1 Pseudomonadota bacterium | reverse complement strand
GGGCGCGCCCCGGTAAGCGTCCCGCCGGGCGGGCTCGCGTATCACCGCTCTACGCGGCCGCCCGCTGCGCCCCGCGCAGGCGCGGCAGCACGTCGCGCCCGTACCGCTCCAGGAAGGCCCGCTGGTCGGGGCCGGCCGAGTGGAAGAACAGGTGCGTGAAGCCGAGCTCGACGTACTGCTGGGCGAAGCGGCGGTGCTGCTCGGGATCGGGCGAGATGCACATCATCTGCTTCAGCGTGTCGGCGCCCACCACCTTGCCGTTCTTGGCCGACATGGCCGGCGTGTAGATCTTCTGCGCGAAGAGGGCCGGCACGAAGGCGCCCGCCCAGTACTTCTGCTGCGCCTGCACCGCGCTCGCCTCGTCGTCGGTGTAGGCCACGTTCAGCTCGATCAGCCGTGGCATGCGCGCCGGGTCCTTGCCCGCCTCCCGCGCGCCCGCCTCGAACTCGCGCAGGATCTTCTGATAGGTCTCCGGCTGGTCGCCGCCGACGGTGATCAGGCCGTCGCCGTGGCGGCCGGCGAAGCGCGCGCTTTCGGGCACCATGCTGGAGACGTAGAGCGGCACCGGCTGGGCCGGGCGGGTATAGAGCTTCGCCCCGCGCGTGCGGTAGTAGCAGCCATCGAAGCTCACGGGCTCGCCCTGCCACAGCTCGCGGATCAGCGCGATCGCCTCGGCCAGGCGCTCCTGCCGCTCGGAATACGTCGGCCAGACGTGCGTGGCCGCGTACTCGTTCAGCGCCTCGCCCGTGCCGACGCCGAGATAAGCGCGCCCGGGCGCCATGCAGCCGAGCGTGGCCGCCGCCTGCGCGATCACCGCCGGGTGGTAGCGGATGATGGGGCAGGTCACGCCGGTCCCCAGGTGTATGCGGCTGGTCTTCACCGCCGCGGCGCCGAGCCAGGTCCACGTAAAGCACGCCTGGCCCGACTCGGACCAGGGGTGAAAGTGGTCGCTCACGTCGATGATGTCGAAGCCGGCCTGCTCGGCCGTCACCGCGTAGTCCAGTAGCTCCATGGGCGGGTACTGCTCCGGTCCCGCCTTCCAACCTAGCTGCACCATGAGTCCCTCCTGCTCGCCATGCGCGTTGGTCCGCGCGTCTCCGGAATCGACGCAGGCCGCATGCCACAAGCCGAGGGCGCCCGCGAAACCTCCGCCTGCCCGCGCCGTGTCGGTACACTCCAGTAGGAGGCCCGCGGCCGAGGCATGACCAGATTCGCCAGCGGACGTAGCCCGACCATCGCGGCGCCCACGCTCGTCGCGGCGTCGCTGGCGCTCGCCGCCAGCGGGCACGGCCACCCCGCGCTGGCGGCGACGGGCGCCCCGCCCACGCCGGGCGACGTGTGGACGGCGTGGGCCTGGGACCCGCTGGTGCTCCTCGGCCTGGTCGTGGCGGCAGCCGTGTACGCGCGCGGGCTGCGCACCTACTGGCGCCGGGTGGGGACCGGCCGCGGCATCCGCACCTGGCAGGCCGCCGCCTACGCCGCCGGCCTGGCGGCGATCGCGGTCGCGCTCGTCTCGCCGCTGGACGCGCTGTCCGATGCGCTGTTCGCGGCGCACATGGTCCAGCACCTCATTCTCATGCTGGTAGCCGCGCCTCTGCTCGTGCTCGGCGCGCCGCTGGTGCCGGCCCTCTGGTCGCTGCGCCGAGGCCAGCGGCAAGCGGTTGGGCGCTGGTGGCGCGGCGCGCGGCCGGTCCGCGCCGCCTGGCGGTGGCTGAGCCAGCCCGGGATCGTGTGGGGGCTGTACGCGGCGGCGGTCTGGCTCTGGCACCTGCCGGGCCCCTACCAGGCGGCGCTCGCCAGCACGCCGATCCACGCCCTGGAGCATGCCTCGCTGCTCGCCAGCGCGCTGCTGTTCTGGTGGACGGCCCTGCACCCCGGACGCCCGGGCCGCCTCGGCCACGGCGCCGGCGTCCTGTACGTGTTCACGGCCGGCTTCCAGGGCGGCCTGCTCGGCGTGCTGCTCACCTTCGCCCAGACGCCCTGGTACCCGGCCTACACGTCGCGCGAGGCCGCCTGGGGGCTCAGCCCGATAGACGACCAGCAGCTCGCGGGCCTGCTGATGTGGATCCCTGCGGGTCTGGTCCACCTGCTGGCGGCGCTGGGCCTGTTCTTCGCCTGGCTCAGTGCATCCGAGCGCGAGGCGCGGCGCCGCGAGCAGGCCGCCGAGGTCTAAGCGGCCGGCCCACGTTGGTGGGTACGTTTGGCTTCGCCAAACCTACCCACTATCCCGGGCCGAGTGCTCGGGCTGCTCGCCAAGACTGGTGAGGGAGCGTGGCCGTGCCCCACCGGCGACCATCCTGGCCCTGGCGTTGACGCGGCCGCGTGCTCGGCGCCTACCGCAGCACCCCATAATCCCCCGTTTCGCTATGATGGTGGAGAGCAGCAACACCGCCGCCGAGGTGGACGGAGCGCGATGCCGGCGCCGTTCGTGTCGATCGTGATCCCCGCCTACAATGAGGCGGAGCGCCTCCCGGCCACGCTCGCCCAGCTCGGCCAGTTCCTGCGCGGCGAGGCGTACAGCGCCGAGATCGTCGTCGTGGACGACGGCAGCCGCGACGCCACGGCTGCGGTGACCGAGCGCGCCGCCGTCGCCGACCCGCTCGTGCGCCTGGTCCGCGCGCCCCACCGCGGCAAGGGCGCGGCCGTGCGCCGCGGCATGCTGGAGGCGCGGGGCGCCCTGCGCGTCATGTGCGACGCCGACCTCTCGATGCCCGCGCACGAGCTGCCGAAGCTCCTGGCACCGTTCGCCGCTGGCGCCGACGTGGCGCTGGCGACGCGCGAGGGCGCCGGCGCCCGCCGCATCGGCGAGCCGTACCGGCGCCATCTCATGGGACGCGTCTTCAATCTGCTCGTGCGCCTGCTGGCCGTGCCAGGCCTGCACGACACCCAGTGCGGCTTCAAGGCGTTCACCGCCGCCAGCGCCGCGTCGCTGTTCGCCGCCAGCACGGTGGACGGCTTCGGCTTCGACGTCGAGGTGCTCTACCTGGCCCGCAAGCGCCGGCTGCGCCTGGTCGAGGTGCCAATCGCCTGGTACTACCAGGCCAGCAGTCGGGTCAGCCCGCTGCGTGATACAATCCGAATGATCCGCGACGTCCTGCGCGTGCGCTGGAACGATTGGCGCGGGCGCTACGCGTAGCGGTCAGCCATCAGCGATCAGCCGTCAGCTTTCAGCCCCACGTTCCACGGCCGGCCCTCGGGTATCCCCATGCGGCGGCTGACCGAGCGTGCAATGACCGCTGAAGCCTGGCGGCTGACTGCTGATCGCTGACCGCTGATCGCGGAACGCTGATCGCTCACCGCCGAAAGCTGACTGCTGATGCCTGATCGCTACCTCGTCTGCGTCGCCTGGCCCTACGCCAACGGCTCGCTGCACGTCGGCCACATCGCCGGCGCCTACCTGCCGGCCGACATCTTCGCCCGCTTCCACCGCCTTCAGGGCCACGACGTGCTCATGGTGTCGGGCAGCGACGAGCACGGCACGCCGATCACCGTGCGCGCCGAGCAGGAGGGCGTGCCGCCAGCCGTCATCACCGACCGCTACCAGACCGAGTTCCTCGAGTGCTGGGCGAAGCTCGGCATCAGCTTCGACCTGTTCACGCGCACGGGCACCGACAACCACCGCGCCGTCGTTCACGAGGTCTTCCGGACGTTGCTCGACCGGGGCCACATCTTCAAGCAGACGATGGTCTCGCCGTACTGCGAGGTCGACCGCCGCTTCCTGCCCGACCGCTACGTGCAGGGCACCTGCCCGCACTGCGGCTTCGAGGGGGCGCGCGGCGACCAGTGCGACAACTGCGGCCGGCCGCTCGATCCAGACGAGCTGCTCAATCCGGCCTGCCGCTTCTGCGGCACGCCGCCCGTCTTCCGCGAGACCGAGCACTTCTTCCTGAACCTGACCGCCTTCAACGAGCAGCTCCTCGCCTGGGTGAAGGACAAGGACTACTGGCGGCCCACGGTCCAGCGCTTCACGCTCGGCCTGCTCGAAGCCGGCCTCCAGCCGCGGCCGATCACGCGCGACATCGAGTGGGGCGTGCCGGTACCGGTGCCGGGCTTCGAGGACAAGCGCATCTACGTGTGGTTCGAGGCCGTGCTCGGCTACCTCTCGGCCAGCGTGGAGTGGGCGCAGCGCCAGGGCACGCCCGACGCCTGGCGCTCGTGGTGGGAAGACCCGGACGTGCGCAGCTACTACTTCATCGGCAAGGACAACATCTCGTTCCACACGATCATCTGGCCGGCCATCCTGCTCGGGCGCGGCGGCCTGAACCTGCCCTACGACGTGCCGGCCAACGAGTACATGAACCTGGAAGGCCAGAAGATCTCGACCAGCCGCGGCTGGGCCATCTGGGTGCCCGAGCTGCTCGCCCGCTACGACCCGGACGCCATTCGCTACATGATCGCCGCGAACCTCCCCGAGACGCGCGACACCGACTGGTCGATGGACGAGTTCTTCCGCCGCAACAACGACGAGCTGGTCGCCACCTACGGCAACCTCGTGCACCGCAACCTGACGTTCCTCCAGCGGTACTTCGACGGCCGCGTGCCCGACGGCGGGCCGCCGGAGCCGGCGGTGGTGGAGCGCGTCGCGGCCACCTTCGACGCCGTGGCGGCGGGAATCAGCGCCGCGCGCTTCAAGGAGCCGCTGCGCGAGATCATGACGCTCGCGCAGTACGGCAACCGCTACTTCGACGAGCGGGCGCCCTGGAAGCAGGTCAAGGAGGACCGCGCGGCCTGCGCGGCCACGCTGACCAGCCTGCTCTACCTGATCGACGGGCTGAAGGTGCTGTTCGCGCCCTACCTGCCGCACTCGTCGGCGCGGCTGCACGCCCTGCTCGGCCATCAAGACGACCTGGCGACCCAGGGCTGGCACGCTCGCAGCCCCCAGCCCGGCCAGCCGCTCCCCGCCCCCAAGCCCCTCTTCGTCAAGCTCGACCCGGCCGAGGGGTAGGTCCGCGCACCCTGCGAAGCCGAGTTCCCGGCTCCACGGCCGGACACTACGTGGTCGCTACCAGCAGCTCCTCCGAGCGGCCCGGCCGCAGGCCGTCTGGGCTGGCAGCGAAGTAGCGCTCGGTAAGCGCGACTCCCGACACGTGCTGGACTCGTCTAAACCCCGCCTCGTTGGCCAGTGCCAGCATCTCCGGCGGGGTAAAGAAGCTGATAAACGGCGTCCCGCTTGCT
The DNA here is from genome assembly GCA_021325365.1 of Pseudomonadota bacterium. The sequence goes on along the minus strand of JAJPHF010000026.1, from coordinate 107,964 downwards.
CTGGCCCCTTGCTCCGCGGCCTCACGCCCAGGTCGCTCCTCCGGGTCAGTCCAATCAAGCGGCAGGATGAACGTCATGGCCAGCGTGGAGCCTGGCGCGAGCCCCGCGACCTGGCGCAGCGTGGCCGCGATGGCGTCCTTCGTGAGGTACATGCTGACGCCGGTGCAGGCCACCACGGCCGGCTGCTCGGCGTCGAAGCCAGCGCTAATCAGCCGCTCCCACCACGACGCGCCCGCCTCGAAATCGACGGGCACGAACCGCAGCCACTCCGGGATGCCGAAGCCCAGCTCAATCAGACGCTGCCGCTTCCAGGCCTGGGGGCCCGGCTGGTCGACCTCGAACACCGTGAGGTGCGAGGCGACTTCCGGCCGGCGCTGCGCGAAGCTGTCGAGCCCAGCGCCGAGGATCACGTATTGCCTGACGCCGCGACCGGCCTGCTCCACCACCAGGTCCTCGATGAAGCGAGCACGGGCCACGATGGCGGCGCGGAAGAGGCGCGTGGCCTGCAGGTCCATGTCAGGACGCCGACGCCAGCCGTTGTCCGGGGCCACCAGCCGCAGGCCGATCTCGTCTTCGAGCACGTGCGGCGGCGGGTCCACCTGGACGTGCAGGGCTCGCCATAACGCGACCCGTACGGCCGTACTGTCGGGCGCCGCGGTTCGCTCGTCGTACATGCGGTGCTCACTCCTTATCAAGCGTAGCTACATCAAGGGAAGCTGGGGCACGCCGTGCGCCGCCGGGGGCGGCGTGCGACGAGGCCCACCAGGCGGTGGCCGCGCTTAGCGCGGCACCGGCCGGGCGGCCCGCGGCGCCCGGCGCCAGGCGCGGGCGCCGCGGGCCGGGGCGAGGAGCGCCCGGCGGCGCAGCGCCAGCCACGACGCGGCATATAGCGCGAGCGCGATCAGCCCGAGCGCCCGGAAGCCGGTGATCATCGCGGCGTATTCTAACAGGCCCCCCGCCAGCGCCCCCAGCAGGTTCGAGCCGAACGCGTGGCTCGGCGCCGGCGTCCGCGCGAACAGGGTGGCGAACACCACCCCCGCGAACAACAGCGGCAGCGCCAGCAGCAGGCCGCCGAGCGCCGCCCGCAGCAGCGGGTCCAGCGTACCGAGCGCCCCAAGCGGCACGAGCTGGTCGGCCACGAGCGCCAGACCCAGCAGCGCGTAGGCCGGGCCGACGCGCGCCGGCCGCCGCCAGCCAACGTACAGGTTGGCCGCGAGCGCCATCAGCAGGATGGCCGAGATGATGACGGCGTTCACCAGCCAGGTCGAGCCAAACAGCAGCGACAGCTGGCTGATGCTCTTCGTCTCCAGCAGCATGAACGCCGCCCCCAGCAGGAACATGGGCACGTCCAGGAGTGCGGGCGTCGGGACCGCCGGACGCGGCGCCGCCTCGGCCGCGCGCAGGCGATGGGCCATCGCGGGGCCGTGCGGCGTCTCCGGCGCCGGCGCCTCGTCCCCGGGCGCCCGCAGCGTCAGCAGCACCAGCCCGCCGCCGAGCACCAGCAGCAAGCCCAGCATCACGCCATAGGGCAGCAGGGGCACGCTATGCTCGCGCAGGTAGAGGAACGGCCAGTCGTCGGTGGCCGGCGCGACGGGCACGCGAAGCGGCGCGGGATCGACGGCCAGCGCCGCCAGGTCGGGATCGGCCGCCAGCCGCTCGTGGACGTCCGGCCCCGCGACGTACAGCGTGCTCACGTCGTAGCCCAGGCTGAGCGCCACCGGCTCCGCGTCGAACGTGGCCGTCACCATCTGGTACAGCCGTGCGGCCAGCCAGTCCCAGCCCCCCACCGAGGCCGCGAAAGTCAGCACCAGGTGCCCGCCCGGCGCCAGGTGCGCGCGGGCCTGCCGCAAGCTCTCTAGCGTGTAGACGTAACTGTCCAGGCGCAGGCTGGACATGCTGGAGAGCAGGGTGTGCGAGTCGAGCAGCCCAAACACGATCAGGTCGTACTGCTCGTCGGTGTGCGCCAGGTAGGCGCGCGCGTCGTCGTTGATCGCCCGCACCCGCGGCGAGCCGTAGGGCCGCTCGGGGTGCTGCTCGCGGCCCAGCGCCTGGATCGCCGGGTCGATCTCCACGGCGTCCACCCGCTCGGCGCCGTGGCGCAGCGCCGCCGCCACGTCGTTCCCCATGCCAGCGCCCACCACCAGCACCCGCCGCGGCTCGGCGAAGCGGTACGGCAGCTCGTACGCCAGGCGGGGCGTGTCGAGCGCCGGATGGGCGCGCACGAACGCCTCGCTCAGATCGAGCGCGTTCTGGTGGTAGTCGTGGTTCACGGTCAGCTTCTGCCCGGCCGCGTCGAGCCCGCCGCTGGCGTTCGGCACGAGATAGGGGCTCAGGTCGATGCGGTAGTACGGCGACCACCGGGTCGCCCCCGGCGCCAGCGCGACCAGCGCCACCGTCGCGCCCAGACAGACAAGCGCGAAGGCCGGACGGAGGAACCTACCCCCCCGGCCCCCCTCCCAATGTGGGAAGGGGGAGAGGGACGAGGACGAGGCCGGGGTGGCTCCCCCCTTCCTTCGCAGGGTGCGACGCGGAACACTGCAAGCATCGCTGGGGCCGGGGGGGTTAGGTTCCCCCGCCACGAAAAACCGCAGCGCGGCCACAATGCCAAGCGCGAACCAGCCGGCCGGCGGCCAGCCGAGCCACGACAGCGCCGCGAACACCCAGATGCCGGCGAGGCTGGCCGCCAGGTTGACGGCGTAGGCGCGCGTCGGCGGCAGCGCGTCGAACAGGGCGCCCAGCCGCGCGCCCAGGCTGGCGAACAGCGCGACCACCAGGAAGAACAGCCCCAGCACGACCGCGAAGAAGCGCACGGCCAGAAGTGTCGCCGGCAGCTGCTGCGCCTCCCAGTTCGCGTCGTTCCAGGCCCAGAAGTCCTCCTGCGGGAAGTAGAGGTGTACCAGGCCCAGCGGCTCAGCGCAGGCGACGATCGCCGCGAACGCCAGGCAGAGCGGTGGGAACCACCAGATGGCCGCGCGAGCGCGACCGGGCATCGCCCCGGCGCGCGCGCAGCCCAGCCCCAGCCCAAGGAACGCGGCGAGCAGCGGCAGGTTCTTGAGGTAGGCGAAGACCCGCACGTCGGAGGCCAGCCAGCGGATGGCGATCATCTCGAAGTAGAGAGCGACGAAGCTGATGAGGGCGAGGTCGAGACTGGGGCCGAGGCGGCGCGCGGACCGAACGACGTATTGGCGCACGCGCCCTCCTCGCTCGGCGCTCGTCGCGCGGGCAAGCGCCGCGTGGCGAGGCCCGTGGCTGCTCCGGACGCCTCTCGCGCCCCTCAGCTTAGTAGGTGAGGCGCGGGCCTGTCCAGCCTAGCGCCTGCTCGGGCCGTATCGCCCCTGCTATATTGTGACAACACCGGTCCGGCCGGCCGCCAACTGCTGCCCTGCTACGCCTGGCACACGCGGGGGACCCGGGCTGCCGGGCCGCATGCCCGGGGCATCGCGCGGCCGCCGAGAGGAAGAGACGCCATGACAACGACTAGCCCGCTGAAGCGCCAGAGCCGCGAGGTGACGGAGGGCGTCGAGCGCGCCCCGCACCGCGCCTTCCTGCGCGCGATGGGCCTCGGCGACGACGATCTCAGCCGGCCATTCGTCGGCGTGGCGAACACCTGGAACGAGGCTACCCCCTGCAACCTGGCCCTCGACCGCCAGGCGGCCGCCATCAAGCGCGGCGTGGCCGAGGCCGGCGGCACGCCCCGCGAGTTCGTGACCATCGCCGTGAGCGACGGCATCGCCATGGGCCACGAGGGCATGAAGGCCTCCCTCGTCAGCCGCGAGGTGATCGCCGACTCGGTCGAGCTGATGATGCGCGCCCACTGCTACGACGCGCTGGTCGGCCTGGCCGGCTGTGACAAGAGCCTCCCCGGCATGCTCATGGCGATGGCGCGGCTGAACCTGCCCAGCGTCTTCCTCTACGGCGGCACCATCCTGCCCGGCCGCTTCCAGAACCGCGACGTGACCATTCAGGACGTCTACGAGGGCGTGGGCCGGGTGGCCGCGGGCAACATGACCGAGGCCGAGCTGCACGAGCTAGAGTGCGGCGCCTGCCCGGGCGCCGGCTCGTGTGGCGGCCAGTTCACGGCGAACACGATGGCCTGCGTGGCCGAGGCGATCGGCATGGCGCTGCCGGGCAGCAGCTCCCCGCCGGCCGTCGAGACGGCGCGCGACCGCTACGCCGAGGAGTGCGGCCGCCAGGTGCTGCGCCTGCTCGAGTTGGACCTGCGCCCGCGCCAGATCCTGACGCGCGAGGCGTTCGAGAACGCCATCGCCATCGTCGCGGCCACCGGCGGCTCGACGAACGCCGCGCTCCACCTGCCGGCCCTCGCTCACGAGGCGGGACTGACGCTGACGCTGGACGACGTGGAGCGGGTGGCCCACCGCACCCCGACGATCGCCGATCTGGTGCCCGGCGGCCACTACATGATGCTCGACCTGCACCGCGTGGGCGGCGTGCCGGTGCTGCTCAAGCTCTTGCTCGACGCGGGCCTGCTGCACGGCGACTGTCTCACCGTCACCGGCCAGACGATGGCCGAAAATCTCGCGGCCTTCACCACCGGGCCCGACAACCGCGTCGTCCACCCCCTCGACCGGCCGCTCAGCCCGACCGGCGGGCTGAAGATCCTGCGCGGCAACTTGGCGCCCGACGGCGCCGTCATTAAAGTGGCGGGCGTGAAGAAGCTGCACCACCGCGGCCCCGCGCGTGTCTTCAACAGCGAGCAGGAGGCGTTCGCCGCCGTCGAGCGGCGCGCGGTCAAGGCCGGCGACGTGGTGGTCATCCGCTACGAGGGGCCAAAGGGCGGGCCGGGCATGCGCGAGATGCTCTCTACCACGGCGGCCATCGTCGGCCAGGGGCTGGGCGAGGAGTGCGTCCTCATTACCGACGGCCGCTTCAGCGGCGCCACCAAGGGCCTGATGGTCGGCCACGTGGGGCCGGAAGCGCAAGTGGGCGGCCCCATCGCCCTGCTGCGCGACGGCGACGTGATCGTGCTCGACGCCGAGAACGGGCGCCTGGAGGTCGAGCTGGACGAGGCCGAGCTGCAGCGCCGCCTGGCCGCCTGGCAGCCGCCCGCGCCGCGCTACCCTGGCGGCGCGCTCTGGAAGTACGCCCAGCTCGTGCGGCCCGCCAGCGAGGGCGCCGTCACCCACCCGGGCCTGCCCGCCTGACGGGACTCACGCTATCACACCATTACGCCGCGGCGTGGCAACGGGCCGGCCGCGCTCGGGGGAGCTGTTGGGCAGGACGCGGCTCGTCGTTGACGCGCACGGGCAGGGGTGGCGGGAGGTGGCCAAGCTCGACCAGATCAGCGAGCTGCTCGCGGATCACGCCAACTTGCTCTGGCTCGACGTCACGGACCCCGGCCCGGCAGACCTGGACTTGCTGCGCCGCGAGTTCGGCTTCCACGAGCTGGCCATCGAGGATGTGGCGCGGGCCCACCAGCGGCCGAAGTGCGACACCTACCACGACTACTACTTCATCGTCGTCTACGCCGCCACGCGCTCGGCCGACCGCTTCGCGCCCACCGAGCTGCAGATCTTCTGGGGCGAGCGCTACGTCGTCACGGTCCATCGCGGCGCCCTGCCGCAGCTCGACGACGCCCTGACGCGCTGGACCGCGCACCAGCAAGGTCGCCTCGACGGCGTCGCGTTCCTGGTGTACACCCTGCTCGACACGGTCGTGGACGGCTATTTCCCGCTGATGGACTGGGTAGCCGAGCAAGTCGACGACATCGAGGAGGTCATCTTCGCGCGCGCCGACAACAGCGTGCTCTCCGACCTGTTCCAGTTGCGGAAAGAGCTATTGCGCATGCGGCGGCTGCTCGCGCCGACACGCGACGTGCTGAACGAGATCATCCGCCGCGACCTGCCGCTGTTCCCGCCGACGATGCACCCGTACTTCGCCGACGTGTACGACCACGCGCTGCGCGTGCTCGACGGCCTCGACGTGTACCGCGACCTGCTCAGCTCGGCGCTCGACCTGCACCTCTCCGCCGTCTCCAACCGCCTGAACCAGCTCGTCAAGCGCATGACGGCGCTCACGCTGATCGTCATGGCGCCGACGCTGGTCGCCGGCATCTACGGCATGAACTTCAAGACCCCCTGGCCGAGCTACGACAGCGACTGGGGCTTCGCCTACAGCATGGCGCTCATGGCGGCCCTCATCCTCGGCGGCATCTACCTCGCCCACCGCGCCGACTGGCTGTAGCCGGCGACATCTGTTACAGGTAATGGGCCTTGCTGGTGGTCGGGCCTGCGATTTGCGCCAGGGCGGCGAGCGAGAAGCCACGATCGAGGCTACGTTCAGGGCTCGGTTCTGTGACGTAGCGACTGACCGACATGCGGCCAGAAATTGGTCCCCAACAGGAACAGGATACCGATCGCGCCAGCTATGATGACGGCGTCGATGCTCTCCCGTCCCTGGGGCTCCCAGTACACATCCGCCAGCCGAAGCCACAGCGCAAACTCGTCCAGAACCAGCGCGGTACCCAGACCAAACAGGACGGCGAGCAAGCGCGTAGGCGCATGAGTTCCCAGGACGATGCTGAGATACCCCGCGAGAAGGGCAAGCAGCATGCCCGGCACCATGTGGTGAATGTGAAGCCCGCCGGCCGACACGTTGTGGAGAAACGGGAGCCAGCCATCCTTCAATCCGTGCGTGATAAGGCGGACGACTGCAAAGGTGACCAGGAAGGCCAGCGTCACTAAAAACGCGGGTTCTCTGCCCTGCGCTGCCACCCGCTCCCGATAAGCCGAACGGACGTGTGCCCAGCGGCTAGTCGCGTGCCCGACGCGAATTGCAGCCATCGCTGCCTCCTCTCGGCTGAGGGACAGATCCGGGACGTCGTGGCCCTGCACCCAAGCGAGCGGCTAAGCAAATCGCGTGCCAGCAGCCATAAGACTTTCTCTGGGATCGCTCGCATGAATGTCAGGTTCAGGGCCAGTGCGACGCCACTCCACCCACACGATGAGTCAGCGGGGCCGTTCGTCAGGTTCGCCATCCCAGGTTTTAACCAGGACACCGACCAGGAATTTGACGATGAAGGCGCGCGACATCCAGCCGTGGAGCGATGGCTGCGGGCCGTAGAGACAGTGCACGGGCCAGTCGAGGCGTTTGATCGTCAGCGTGATCCTGTGTTCCAGGGCACGAGCCGACAGCTTCACCCTGCGCTCAAGGAGCACCTGACGGCGAGTTTACCGAAGGAGTACAGAGACCAGTTCCGTCTACTACGCGCGTGGGGCAGCGTGTGGCTGCGACCGGCGAGGATCAGTAAGTAAACGTCCGACTGGAGCTAGGGCGGCCGCGCCACTGGATTTGGTGGATCAAACCATCACGCGCGAGGAACGTTAGATCAGCGTATTGATCAGGCGTCGCTGCGTACTCACCGCTGTGGCGCAAAAGCATCTGAGCCTCGACTCTCGTCGTGTTACTGAATGCGTCGTAATCCGAGTCCGTAATCGCCGTCTGGACCTCGACCTGCTGCCATAGAGCGTCTGGCACCTGAAGCATAGGCAGGAGTTGGTGGCGATACGCGGCCTTGCCCGAAAGGACCTGCCCACGGTGGAAGCCTTCGATCACCACGTCGTCAGCCAGGTAGGCCAGGTGCCGCTCGATGTCTCTTGACCACAGAGCGTCCATTGCCGCCAGGACCACATCCTCGGCGTCCATCATCTCACTCGTCTGCGCCATCGCCACGACTGACTGCCCGTGAGTGCCTCCGCCTGTGAAAACAAGCAGAGCCGCGAGCAGACTCCATGCGAACAGCGTCCTGCGGCAGCGCATCACGCTCACCCTCCAGGCTGTCGTTTTCAAGGATGCCACGGTGCCAGCCACGAGACAAGCGGGAGGACCCGCATGGAACGAATGCGTTAGATGGTCGGTCTTCCAGGCACTGGTCGGCACCCACCATGCGGGAGGGCGTGTGCGCCTGACTAGATGATCGTCCACTTACCCGCGTAAATGTGGAGTCCGAAGATCGGCAGGATGATCTTCGCCAGCCCGAAGGCAATCCAGAGGCAACTACAAATTCGCATGAGGACAATACTATCGGCCAGGTCCCATGCCATGGGGCGCTCCGTCATCGTACGAAACTGGGCATCTCTGTATGCCTCCCACCACTGAAACCGAAGGTGGAGCAGTCCGACGAGCACGCATACGATTCCAACAACCAGGTTGTCCAATCTGGTGCGCCTTTCACTCTCGGACCTGAGATGGTCACGACCAGCACGCCGCCACCTGCCGCACGAGCAGCGCGCCCACCACCAGGGCGATCCACCCGACTGCGGCCTGGCGCTTGCTCTCCGAGTTCACCGACGGGAGCCGCCGCCGCAGCCCCCAGGCATCCGAGAGCAGGAGCAGACCCACGACGATCTCGACGGCCATGACGGCCAGGCTCAAGCTGCGGGTATTGCCAGCCCCCACCAGCAGCATTGCGGCCACTGCGTAGCCTATGACGAGTAGAGCCTTGGCACCGAAGCGACCAGGGTCCTCGACTCGCTCCCCGCTGTCGGCTGTCGTCGGAAAGCCTCGCGCACGAGCGGCATCTAGTTGAGCGCGCTGCTGAACCAGGCTGGCATCGCGCCGCCGCCTTGCATCGTCGTCCACGTCGGACTCCCGCTCCAACATGGCACTCGCCCGAATTCAGGTCAAGGCTCGTATGGCTCACTCAGCGCAAGCGCACAATAAGGACACCTGGCAGGGAGATTGGAGCCGACGCCAGCAGAAGTGCCGCACCCAATAGAGACAGGATTCCCCATCCCACCGCAGAGACAAGCTTGTTAGAGGAGCCGATCAGCGGCAGCCGCGAGCGCAATCGCCAAGGGTTGAGTACGAGCAGCAGGCCGACCGCTAGCTCGACGGCGAACACGCCCAGGACCCGATTGTGGGTGAAGAAGGCGTCGAGCAGGAGCAGCGCGGGCACGAGGAAGAGGCCAGCCAGAATCCCGACTGTGCCGAACGAGAGGAATGCTTCCCTGGTCGCACTGAACGGATCGAAGCCACCGTCGTCGGCTTTCTCGATCTCTAGCCGAGCAGCCTCGTCAGCCCAGTCCCGCATCCCCCATCGCTGGTGCTCACCCTCGTCCACGTCGGCCTCCCCCTCAAGCATGGCACTCGGCCGATTTGTGGTCAAGCATCAGGGATACCCTAGACGCACCGCTTCCCACACGTCCGTGCCAGTCATATGGTCGCCCCCCCACGTCCGTTCCAGCTTGCGTTTCGCAGGCTTTATTCACGAGAGGCCGTTCCGCCCTGCAGCACCCACTCTATCCCAGGACACGTAATCGCCCCACCGCCTGGCGCCGAGTCACCCTGTCTTGTCTCGTCCTAACCGTATCAGTAGGTCCCAGGCGTTGTAGGTACCAGTAAACAAGAACAGGATTTGCGTGCCGCCTAGCAGGGAGAGCCACCGCACGTCGCCGTTATACAACGCGACGCTAGCGAGCAGGAGGCCCGCGTAGCCGAGCGCGGGGAGCAGCACGCGTCGTACGAGAAACAGTAGCCCCCATTCATTCAAAATGGGACGCATCGCCGCCACCTGCTGCATTGTGTTGAAAATCGAGATCACCGCCATTATCCCGAGCACGATGCCCATGCTGTCCGGTTTTATATCGGGAATCTGCAGCACCAGCGCCATGAGCGCCACCAGCATGAATAACCCCATCGACTTCGCCGCGACAGTCAGGAAGGCCACGTGGTTCTCCTGGCTGAAGAGCGCGGGGCGAATGGAGACGGCTACGAATAGCAGTCCTAGGAGAGTAGCGGCAATCGAACCGGCCAGCGTCTCGAAATTCTGCCACCGCGCGACCGCCGCCGCGAATTCGCCTTCCATCTCGTCTGCTCCCGTACGCGGCCTGGCGCACCGACTGAGGTGCGGCACGACTCTTCGTGGCAGGAGTCGTCGCCTGTGCGCTCAGCCCGATTGACCTGATCCCCGATTTCGTGCCAGTCTTCGGCGTCGTGGACGATCTCATTCTACTGCCGCTTGGCATCGCCCTCGCCCTCCGCACGATTCCGGGGCTTGTCATGGCAGAGTGTCGAGCACGAGCCGAGGCCGAGATGGCAGGGGCCAAGCCGATAAGTCGGCGTGGCGCCGTAGCACTTTGAACTGCTGCCGAATGCTGGCGTACTTTACTTAGAGCCTACTGGCGCGTGATCTTATCGTCTGGGCGATGGGCATGAGGCGAATGTGGCGCTGGTACCGCGGGCTGCCGGCGCGCGAGCGCGGCCTGGCGACGGCGTTCCTCGCAATTATCGTCGGCACGCTGCCCTGCTACGCCTTCGGGGTAGCGCTGCTGTCCGCCGCGCCTAGTGCGCCGAGCGCCAACGGGCCGCCCGTAACCGGTACGCCGAGCATGGCCGCCCCATCCACCCGGAGCACGCCAAACGTAGCCGCTCTGCCTACGACCAGCACGCTCGCGCCGGCCGCGTCGCCCACACCGACGTTCCCTGAGCCAACGGCGCCACCCGCACCGCCCCGGTCACCGACCACCCCGCCGCTCGCGCCGGCCACCGTGGCGCCCGCACGCTCTGTCCCCACCGGGCCACCGCAACCGCCTGCTGCCCCGCCGCGGCGCGAGCCCGAGCATCCCGGGCGCGGCCCGCACGGCAACGCTCGCGGCCACGACCGCTGAGCCGGCCGCCCCTCGGCTAGCGTTCTCACATTCACCGCGCCGGGCAGCTCCCCCCGGTTTGCGTTCGGTCTCGCGGCACCGCCGCCTCCGCCGGACGACAGCACCCTGCCAATGCATATCTCATAGAGATGCTGCGTGGTCGCCGCCCCCGGGTGTAGGGGCGCTGCGTGCTGCGCCCTCCCTGGGCGGCGCACCACCAGTATCCGGCCGCGAGGCGCGCAGGAGAGCGCCCGCCGTCCGGCGCGACGTGGTCGCTTATCTTACGCCGTACACGCCTCCCCCGCGCCCGCCGCCTGCGCCCATGCCCGGGGCACCCCACCCCGCCGGCCCGGCCCGCGGCAGGCTACCGCGGGAGTATCGTACGGGGTAAACGATGCGGCCTTCCGCGTCCGACCAGCACGCGCAGACCCGCGCCCGGCCTAGCGTTTAACCATCCGGTAAAGGAGCATCGTTTGACCGTTCCTCGGATACCAAACTGCGCCACGATGTCCTGGGGCGCCCCCACCGTGCCGCGTCGGCTGGCGACCGGGCGAGTGGCAGTTTACTATTGCGCAGACGGCGCGACAGGCCGTGAGGAGGGATCGTGATGCTCGAAGCACTCTGGCGGCCGGCGGCGGCCGCGCTGGCGCTCACCCTGGCGCTGGGCGCCTGCCGCCCCGCGCCGGCCACACCGGCCACTACCGCTCCGGCCGCGCCGGCGCCGGCTGCCCCGGCCGCCGCACCGCCGGCCGAGCCCCCCGTGCCCCGCGTGGCCCTGAAGATCGGTTACAGCTCGGTGGACGCCAGCCAGACGCCCCTTTGGGTCGCCCAGGACGCCGGCCTGTTCGCGGCGAATGGCCTGGATACCGAGCTGCTGTTCGTCGAGTCCGGCAGCAAGGCGCTCCAGACGCTGGTCGCCGGCGAGGTGCCCGTCGGGCTGATCGGCGCCGCCGCGGTGGTCAGCGCCGTGGCCGGCGGCGCCGAGCTGGCGATCCTCGCGAGCATGGCCGATCGCTACCCCTACAAGCTGATGGGCGGGCCGAACGCCCACCAGGTGGCCGACCTGCGCGGCCAGCGCCTCGGCGTCAGTCGCTTCGGCTCCAGCTCGGACCTCGCCACCCGCGCGGCGCTCAAGCTGTCCGGCCTGGGCGAGAACGACGTGCAGCTCATCCAGATCGGCGGCGACGTGCAGCGCGTCGCCGCGCTCCAGTCGGGCGCCATCGACGGCGCCGTGCTGAACCCGCCCGCGACCACCCTCGTTCGCAAGGCCGGCTACAACGAGATCGTCGACCTCAGCCGCCTGCCCGACGCCGACTATCAGCACAACACCGCGGTGGCCACCCGCGCCTTCATCGCCGCGCAGCCCGACGTGGTGCAGCGGTTCGTGCGCGCGCTGGTGCAGGCGATCCGCTACGGCTACACGGAGAAAGAGGCGACCAAGCAGGCGATCAAGCACTACAACGAGCTGGAGGATCCGGACGGGCTGGAAGAGGCTTATCTTCAGTACTATGCATCCGATGCGATGATGCTAACGCACGCCCCCTACGTGAAGCCGAAGTCGCTGGCCACCACCATCGAGGAGGCGGCGGCCGACCGCCCCGAGGCGCGCAACCTGCGCTACGAGGACCTGGTAGACGACCGCTTCGTGCGGGCGCTGGACGAGAGCGGCTTCATCCGCCAGCTCTACGGCGAGTAGCGCCCCGCGGCGCCGCTCCGCGGGCTATGATGAAGTGAGACACCATGTCGCTCCCGCGGGGTATCGAGCGGTAGGGGAGGTCATGCAGCATTACACCGCGCAGCGTGCCCGCAGTGTCGGTCGCCTCTCCCTTCAGGAAGCCCTGCGAACCGTGGGACTGGGGCTGGAAGCCAGCCAGGTGGGCCGCGCCGGGCTGACCGTCGACCTCGCCGGCATCCGGATCGCGACGACGAGCGCGTACGGCGTGCGTACCTACACCTGGCAAGAGCTGCTCACGCAGTCCCGCGCGCAGCAGGAGCAGCGACGCGCGCAGCCGCGGCCGGCGCCGTGGATGGACCCCACCGCGCTGACCCGCTGGTCGGTGTTGCTCCGCCTGATCGGTCAGCTGCTCGACGCGCAGGGCATTGCGGACTGCGTGATCGACGCGGCAGTGGCGCCGCCCGACCGGCCCGAGCGCTGCCGTGTGCAGGTCACGGTGGACGACCGCGTCGTGCTCGACAGCGAGGCCGTGCGCCTGCAGCTCTTGCGGCTGCGCACAAAGTACATCGAGGCCCGCGAGCGGGCGCCCGAACCCGCCGGCGACCGCCCCTGGTGGGCCTTCTGGCGGCGCGAGTAGCGCCTGCCGCGCGCTGAGTTAGGCTCGGTTCTAAGCTCAGCACTGGAGTAAGCGTGCTCATTCGGTTAGTCGACGTGGTCAAGGTCTTCGAGACGGGCAGCAAGCGCCGTCTGGTCGCCCTCGACGGCATTACGATGGACGTGCGCGACGGCGAGTTCGTCAGCATCGTCGGCCCGTCGGGCTGTGGTAAGAGCACGCTGCTCAGCCTGATCGCCGAGCTGGAGCGCCCCACGAGCGGCACCATCAGCTTCATCGGGGAGCAGCGCTGCCAGACCCGCACGGCAATGGTCTGGCAGGACTACCGCCTGCTGCCCTGGCGCGTCGTCGAGACGAACGTGGGGCTGGGCCCCGAGTTCCGCAAGCGGCCGGAGGACGAGCGGCAGAGCGTGGTCCACCGCCTGCTGAGCAAGGTGCGCCTGGCCGGCTTCGAGCAGTTCCTGCCCGGCCAGCTCTCCGGCGGCATGAAGCAGAAGGCGGGCATCGCCCGCGCCCTGGCGAACGACCCCGAGATCCTGCTGATGGACGAGCCCTTCGCACACCTGGACGCGCTCAATCGGCGCATGATGCAGCTTGAGTTGCTGAACCTGTGGGAGCAGACGCACAAGACGGTGATCTACGTCACGCACAGCATCGACGAGGCCGTGCTGCTGAGCGACCGCGTGGTCGTGATGAGCGCCGGCCCGGGCACGATTCTGGATTTCGTTTCGGTCGACCTGCCGCGCCCGCGCACGATGGAGATGATGGCGCAGCCCGCCTACGCGGCCACGACGCAGCGCATCTGGGAGCTGCTGGAGAGCGAGGTACGCCGCGCCCACCCGCGCCGCGTCGAGGGCGGGTAGGCGGAGCGGCAGGCGTTACAATCTCGTCTCCGCCGGGCGCCGTGGCTTGACCCGCCGCCGGGCGGCTGGTACCCTCGGCCCCGCCTGGCCCGTGCCAGAGCCCGACGCAGGAGCGCGCATGGCCGTCAAGCATTGGCTGATCGTCACGTCGCCCGAGAACATCGCCACCACCCGTGACCTGGGCTACACGATGCAGGGGATAAAGAGCCGGCACCGCAGGAAGGCCGAGCGCATGCAGCCCGGCGACCGCATGGTGCTGTACGCCACCGGGCGGCAGGCGTTCGCCTTCACGGCGACGATCACCTCGCCCTACTGGGAAGATCACACTATGGTCTGGGACGGCCGCAAGAAAGGCGAGGACTACCCGTTCCGCGTGAAGATCCAGCCCGACGTGACGCTGCCCGAGGCCGATTACGTGCCGGCGGTGGGCCTGCTGCCCGCGCTGGAATTCCCGCGCAAGTGGCCCGCGGAGCACTGGCACCTGGCGTTTCAGGGCAACGTCCACCTGATTCCGGAGGCAGACTTCGCGCGCATCGAGGCGGCGCTCCGCACCGCGGAGCCCGCTGCGGCCACACCGTAGCGGAGAGGAGGCACCCATGCGCCACACGATTCGCTGGCAGGACCCCACGGCAAGCCCGCTCGCGCTCGCCGAGCTGACCATCGACCCCGAGCGCACGGCGCTCCTGGTCGTGGACATGCAGAACTACTCGGAGCTGCCGCGCCGCGTGCTGGACACCAACTTGCAGCTCCGTGACTTCTTCCGGGCGCACGAGCTGCCGGTGATCTTCTTGCGCGTGGGCTCGCTGCTCCCGGACGCGCGCGACCAGCACGCGCGGCGCCGCGAGAGCTGGATCCGCAAGCCGGGCGATGCCGCGCCGCCGCGAGTGCCGCGCGGCACGCCGGGCTTCGAGGTGTGCCCCGAGCTGGCGCCGCGTCCGACCGAGCTGGTCATCGACAAGAACGCCACCAGCGCCTTCATCGGGTCGCCGCTCGACCTCTACCTGCGCAACTTGGGCGTGCAGAACCTCGTCGTGACGGGCACGTCCACGAATCACTGCGTGGACAACACCGCCCGCGATGCCGCGGACCGGGGCTTCAACGTGATCTTGATCGACGACGCCTGCGCCGACGGCAGCGAGGCGGGCCACTGCGCGACGATGAGTACGTTCCCGCGCCACTTCGGCGTGGTGCGTCGCACGGACGAGGTAATCGCCCTGTTCGCCGAGCTGCTGGCGCCCGCGGCCGTCGCGGCGCGGTAACCTAACCGCCCCGGCCCCAGCGACGCTTGCAGTGCTCCGCGTCACACCCTCTGAAGGAAGGGGGGAGCCACCCCGGCCTCTCCTCTCCCCCTTCCACATTGGGAGGGGAGCCGGGAGGTAGGTCCGCCGGTCCTCCCCCTTTCCATATCGCGAGGGGAGCAGGGGAGGGTAGGCTTCCGCGGTGCTATACTGGCGCGGCATGGCAGACTTCTTCGTCGATCGCCTGGCCGCCGACCTGGCCGCCGACGGGCAGGAGCTGCCGCCGGCCTGGCGCGTCGTCCTGGGCAAGGCGCACCATCAGCTCGCGCCCGAGGAGAGCGCGCTGTACGCGCGGTCCATTGCGCCGCGGCGACGCGAGCTGCGCTGGCGAGTGCAGCGAATCTACGAGCGCGAGGGAGCGCCCGAGGACGAGTGGCGGGCGGCGCTCGAGGCCGCGCGTGTCGGCCCGGCGCTGCCGATCGTCGGCGAGCTAGTTGCGCCGTTGTGGACGGCGCCCGACGGGGCCCGGGCCCGCCGGCCGCGCTGGGCGCGGCACCCGCTGTGGGACTTCGCCCAGTCGTGCGGCCTGCTGCTGCTCGTCTTGGGCACGGTGAGCGGCTTTCTGGCTGGCGGCCCGGCCATGGGCGCCGCGATGCTCGGGCTGCTCGTGGTGTTTGTGACGCTGACTGCGGTCCTGCGCGGCTTCCGCTGACCGCACGCCGGTCGCCGTGCGCCGGGGACCGACACCGGTGCTGAGTTGCGCGCGCCAGCGATCACGAGTGCCCGCCGGGACCGACCGGCGGCCGAGTAGCGTGTCCAGCCAAAACCTGTTGGCCGTATCGCCGGGGGGCGGGGGTACGGCGGGTGCCAACATGACGACACAGCGGCCGCCGCGCGCGCGGCGAGCAATGGTGAATCGGCTCAACGACCTGACGCCACGCGAGTGGATCAAGTTCCAGAAGAGCTGGTTCATCCACAACCCGCCGCCCCGCGAGCCAGGGGTAGTCCAGCACCCGGCGAAGTTCCCCGAGACGCTGGCGCGCGAGTTCGTCGAGTTCTTCACCAAGCGGGGCGAGTGGGTGCTCGACCCGATGGTGGGTACGGGCAGCACCCTGC
The DNA here is from genome assembly GCA_021325365.1 of Pseudomonadota bacterium. The sequence goes on along the minus strand of JAJPHF010000026.1, from coordinate 91,855 downwards.
TCGCGGCACAGGCCGCCGGACGGCCCAGCATCGGCGTCGAGCTGGCGGAGCCGTTTGCCCAGCTGGCTCGCCGGCGGCTGGCGCAGGCCGCGGCCACCGGGGAGGCCGACGGCGCCGCCGCGGCCGCCGTGCGGCTCAGCGCGGGCCTGCCGCCCGCGGACACCCGGCCGCCCGCCTGGTTGGTCGTCGCCGATGCCCGCCACCTCGCCGCGCTCGACCTCCCGCCCATCGCCTACTGCCTCACCAGCCCGCCCTACTGGGACATGCTCCACCGCCCTGGTTTCGAGACGCAGGCCGGACGGCGCGAGCGCGGCCTGCCCGTCACCTACTCGGGCTCGCCGTACGACCTCGGCAACGTCGCCGACTACGACCAGTTTCTGAACGAGCTATACGCCGTTTACGCCGCCGTCCACGCGAAGCTGCGCCCGCGCGCCTACCTCACGGTGATCGTGAAGAACGTGAAGAAGGGCGGCCGGGTCTATCCACTGGCCTGGGACCTGGCCCGGCGCCTGAGCGAGCTTTATGCCCTGAAAGACGAGCGTATCTGGGCGCAGGACAACATCCGCCTGGCGCCCTACGGACTGTTCAACGCCTGGGTGAGCAACACCCACCACCATTACTGCCTAACGTTCCGTAAGGAGTAACCGGCCGGTTTACAGCTCGGGCAGCCGGCCATCTTGCGCCGCGGCCAGCCCATCGTCATCGGTCGCGAGCGGTGAGGAGGGCGCGGGCGAGGCGTAGCCCCGGTACAGCAGTGGCAGCAGCGGCGGGACCGCGACCGTAGTGAGCACGCTCATCACGACCACGACGGAGAACACGGCGTCGGGGATGGCGTGCAAGTCCTGACCGACGCTCGCCACGATCAGGCCCACCTCGCCGCGCGGCGCCATCCCTACGCCGACGATCGCCATGCCGCGCGGCCCAAGCCCCCACGCGCCAAGGCCGCAACCGATCACCTTGCCCAGGATGGCGAGCGCGGTGACGCCGAGCGCCAGGCCGACCACGGGGCCGTCGAGAAACAGGCGCCAGTCGACGCTGGCGCCGGTGATGACGAAGAACATCGGCACCAGCAGCTCGTACACGGGCAACGTCTGGCGCTCCAGGGCGTACTGCTCGCGTGTCTCGGCGAACGCCAGGCCGGCGAGGAACGCGCCGATGATCGCGGCTAGGCCGATCACATCGGCGAGCGCGGCCAGGCCCAGACACACGGCCACCGCGACCACGAACGGCGCATTCCGGATGCGCAGCAGCTCCAGGCGCACGCTGACGAGTTGGACGACCCGCGTGCCGACGAGCGCGGTGAACACCGTGAAGGCGACGGCTAGCGCGGCCGTGGTGACGATCGGCAGCGGCGCCACTTGGCCGTTCTCGCCGATGCCCGCCATGATTGCCAGCACGACCATGCCCAGGATGTCGTCCACCACGGCGGCGCCGAGGATGATGCGCGCCTCCAGCGTGGCGAGGTAGCCGAGGTCGCCCAGCACCCGCGCCGTAATGCCCACGCTGGTGGCCACTAGCGCGGTGCCGACGAACGCCGCCTCCGGCCCGGGGTGTCCGAGCGCCAGCATGAGCGTCGCGCCGAGCATGAACGGCAGCACGACACCGGTGACGGCCACGACCGCGGCGCGCACGCCCACGCGGAGGAGGTCGCTGAGCCGCGTCTCCAGGCCCACGAAGAACAGAAGGAAGATGGCGCCTAACTCTGCCAGGACGTGGTAGACGAGGGCGAGCGCTTCCTGCGCAGTCGCGGGATCGTGGAACAGCGCCACGAGCTGCGGCCCCGGCACGCCGATCCAGCCAAGCGCGTAGGGCCCGATCAGCACGCCCGCCAGCAGCTCGCCGATGACCGGCGGCTGGCGCAGGCGCTGGAACACCTCCCCCGCCAGCTTGGCGACGGCGAAGAGAACGAACAGCTCGGCGATGATCGCGCCGACCCCCACCCACCGCTCCTCTCCGCTGCTCGCGCCCCACCGCTCCCCTGGCACACTACATCGCCCGTCGGCGGGTACAAAAAAAAGAGACTGCATGACAGTCTCCACCTTGCACGCTGGATAAAGGGCAACGCGCGACCCCGGCGGGCCAGCCCGCCAAACTAACTCTACCTAACAGCGCGCCCGCTCACAAACGCGCCGCGGTCAAGACGCCGGGCGCCCGGGCCGCGGCCCCGGGCGCCACGCCGCCCCCTAGCTGGCGCGCGAGCGGCGTCGGAAGGGCGCCGACTGTGGCTCGGCGTCGATCCACCCGGCCATTACTTGCAAGGCGACCAGCCGCCCGCCACAGTAGCCGCAGCGACGGCTCGTCAGTGCGGTGCGCGCATCGCGCTGGTAGTTCGGGTTCAGGCGCAGTTGACCAAGCCGCCACTCGGCCACGACACGGTCGCATAGTAGGCACTGGATGTCTTGATCGGATACCTCTCGCACCTCGGCCTTTCCTCCCCGCCCCCGCCAGGGCGATCCTCATCGAGGACAGGCTAGCGCTCCGTTGTCCGTGCAGGGAATCCCGTAGCCGTCGCAACCGCGCCACACGCTTGGTTCCGTGACGGGCGTGCAATGCTGCGGGAGCCCCCACCTATCGCGTTTCAGCCCGGGCATGCTAAGGTGGGCACCGAACCAATGGACCGAGTGCGCGCGGACGTTTCGCTACGTCCCGGATCCCTATCGACTTGGATGGGCGCTTAGGCGAGCAAGGTGCGCGCCGAGCGGCACGCACCGGCGGCGAAGGGAGGGCGAGGAGGGTGAGAACGCTAGCCACGATCTGGGTGCTCGCGGTGCTGGTCGGTTGTAGCGGCGCCAGCGGGGCCGTCCCAGTGTCGCCGGCGAGCGCGCCGAGTGCGGCAGCGCCCGCGGCGCGGAGCCGACCCGCCGGGCAGCCCGCGGGAAGCGCGGGGGCGCCGACCGATGCAGCGCCGCTACGCAGAGTGCGGATGGCAGTGGCATTCGTCGGCACCGAGGTGCTGCCCGTCTACGTGGCCCAGGACCAGGGCATCTACCGCAAGTACGGGCTGGACGTCGAGACGACGATCATGCAGTCGAGCGCCCAGGTGGCGCCGGCTATGGCCGCGGGCGACATCGACATCGCGCTAACGGCGGGTGCCGGGGTAGTGGACATCGACCTGGCAGGCGGCGACCAGGTACTTATCCTGAATCACTCGCAGTACATGCACTTCATGCTGCACGCGCGGCCCGACATCCGCCGCGTCGAGGACTTGCGCGACAAGCGCGTGGCCATCACCCGGCTCGGCTCGGGCGTACACCTCGCGACGACGGTGACGCTGGCGAAAGCTGGCCTGGAGGCTGGCCGTGACGTCCTGCTGGTGCAGGCCGGCGGCGTGGACCAGGTGCTGGGGGCGCTCGTCGGCGGGAGCGTGGAGGCGGGGATGCTGGCGCTGCCATTCAACTTCCTGGCCGAGCGCGAGGGCTATCCACAGGTGGTGGATGTCCGCGATTACGCTATCCCGTACATGCAGGGCTCGCTGGCCGTCACCAGATCCACGCTGGCGGCGCAGTATGATCTCATCCGCGACGTGGCGCGGGCGCACCTGGAGGGGCTCGCGCTGGCGAAGCGCGACGTGGCGCTCTCCAAGCGGCTGGTAGGCCAGGCCAGCCAGTCGGACGACGACGACCTGCTGGAGCGTAGCGTTCGCATCTGGATCGGTGACCTGGCGCCCACTCCTTACCCGTCGCTAGAGGCGGTGCAGACCGTGCTAGACCAGCGCGCCCCCGAGATTCCCGCGGCAAAGACAGCCAACCCGAGCGACTTCGTGGACCACCGCGTCCTGCAAGAACTCGATGCCAACGGCTTCTTGAAGACCGTCGGGTACTGACGTTCGCGGGATGCTCGCCTAAGTCGCGTGACGAGCCGGGCCGCCATGCTGGCGCGTGGCAGTATCGTCATGGGGACTGGCAGCTCAGGGCTCGTCCCACCCGGGCGGGCGGTCCGCAGAGGCGGTCCGGGGCGCGCCGGGCACGTAGCCGAAGACGCGCTCCGTGCCCAACAGCGGCCGGCGGCGGCCCATGACCTCGGCCAGGCCGTGGAGCAAGTCGTCGCCATGGCGCTCGCCGAGAATGCTGCCCTCGTGTGGCTGCTCGAGGAGTCCCTGCAGCAACGCGCGCAGAGGCTGCTCCAGGTCCGGAGTGACGGCGGCGCGGACGACTAGCGCGTCGTCCCGGCCAAGACAGACCGTGGCGAGCCAACCGCGCTCGGCGCCCTCGATCTCAAGCGTAGTCATCTGCTCTTCCCTACTCCACGCAGGTTCCCACGCGCCGATACGCAGTGTGCTGGAAGGCTTGCTCTCCTAGCGTATCGCTCGTTATTGGCGTCGTTCAAGCGGCCGGGCAGCGTCGCAGGATGGAGTTGAGTCTGGCGACTGCGATATGATTAGCCCAACCCGCCAAGGGCGGATGCCAATTTCGGCCCCCCGAGCGCACAGCCGATGCAAGCCCGCACGGCAGCGAGATAGACGGCGCGAATTGCGAGATATTGGCGGCATGAGCCAGACGCCTACCATCCTTGTGGCGGACGACAGCCGGCTGGTCCGGACGGTCATGGCACGCACGCTCGAAGCGCGCGGATATCGTGTCGTGACGGCTGAAGACGGCGTCGCGGCGGTCGAGCTAGCCTGGGCGCAGCATCCGAGCCTCGTGCTGCTCGACGTCGACATGCCGCGCATGAACGGCTATCAGGTGGCCCGGCTCCTGCGCAATGAGCCGCGCACCGCGACCATTCCCATCGTCATTTTGTCGTCGCGTGAGGGCGCGGGCGACATGTTCTGGGGCATCGAGGCCGGCGCCGACGCGTACGTGACGAAGAGCGCCGGGGAAATGAGCCTGCTGGCCACGGTCAAGCGGCTTCTGGAAGAGCGCAGCGCGCAACTCAGCGCGCCGCCCGCGCCGGAGGCGCTCAGCCAGCGACCCGATGGCCAGGTCGACGTACTGGCGCGCCTGAACCAACTCCTCGACCAGAAGCTTTACGAGGCCACTGTCCTAAATCAGCTGGGCCAGCTAGCCGCCGAGCTGCGCGACTATCGGCGCGCGGCTGAGCGCGCCGGCCAACTGCTCGGACGCATCCTGGACTATCAGCTCGCGGGCCTGCTGTTCCTCCAGGCTGATCCCGCCGAAGGTCTGGCCCTTGTGCGGGGGAAGTGGCCCGACGGAGAGCAGCAGGTACGCGAACGGCTCTTTGGCACGCTGCCGCCGGAGGCGTTGGCCGACTTGCCGCCGGCGGGGGCGCTGCCGCTAACCACGGTCACGATCGACGATGCCGAGCAGGGCACGCCGCTGGGCCCGTGGCGGTGCTTTCCGCTGGGCGACGAGCGCGATATGTGGGGCGCCTTCTGCCTGGCCGGCCGCGCCGCCACGGGCGAGCGCCGCGGCAGCCGGGACCTGCTCCAGGCGTTGGCGATCAGCCTCTTCACCGCCCTCGACAACGCCCGGCTGTATGCGCGCCTGCGCGAAACCGCTGTGACCGACGGACTAACAGGGGTGTTCAACCGGCGCTACTTTGCCGACCAGTTCACGCGCCGCTGCGAGCGGGCCGAGCAGGACCAACGCCCGCTGGGCCTCATCCTGTTCGACGTCGATCACTTCAAGCACTTGAACGACACGCTCGGCCACCAGGCGGGCGACACCGCGCTGCGCGACCTTGGCGCCGTGCTCCGGGACGGGATCCGGCCTAGCGATTTCGCCGCCCGCTACGGCGGTGAGGAGTTCGCCGTGGTCTTGCCCGATACGGACCTCGACGGCACCCTTCGTATCGCCGAGCGCCTGCGCCAGGCCATGGCCGAGCGGTGGGCCAAAAACGGCCTAGGCCACCTGACGGCGAGCGCGGGGGTGGCAGCGGCCCCGGCCGCGGCGCCCTACGACCCGGCTCAGTTGGTGGACGCCGCCGACCGCGCGCTCTACGCCGCGAAGGCGGGCGGGCGCAATCGCACTGTGGCCGCTCCCGCTCACTCGGCCGCCCTCCGCTAGGAGTTCGGCCTGGCAAGGCCGGACGCTTGCCTACACCGAACGTCCCGATCAGCTCAGCGAACTGGCTTAGCCGGCTTCCTGGCCCGGCGGGCGGTGGCGCGCGCGGTACGCGGCCGCTACGGCCATCAGGAAAGCGTCGGCCGTCACGCCATCCGAGGGCGGCGCCGCGTCGAGCCGGGCGGCCAGTGCCCCGGCCAGCTCGCGGGCGAGCGCCGTGCGGGGCGCGGGCGCGAGCCGCTCGCGTCGCAGCAGGTACTCGCGGAGCAGCGAATAGTCCGCGGGCGTCAGGCGGTCCACGTGGGTGACCGCCTCTGCCGGCTCGGCCGAGATCGGTTCGACCGCGAAGGACTCCGCGGGGAGCAAATCTGTTGCGCGAAGCGCACGGCGCTCCTTCACCACGATCGTGCCCGCCGCGAGGTCGCCGAGCCGCCGTGAGCGCTTATCCACGAGCATCACGGTCACTCCGAGCCCATACGCCATCGGGAGGAAGTCGACCAGCCGCACCAGGTTGCGGATGAGCGTGTCGATGGGCCCGATCGGGTAGCCGCTGTCGCGCAGCACCCGCAGCCGCATTAGGCGCTTGCCAGGTGTCTGGCCGTTCCAGGCCATCTCGAATGCCGCGTAGTAGCCCCAGAGCAGCAGGAAGATCACCACGAGAAACAGCGCGATGACCCAGATGGCGAGGCGGCCCGGGTCTGTGGTCGTCAGATCACGCAGAAGGCGGCTGGAGGCGCCCAGACTGCCCACCACGCCCATCGCCATCAGAATCAGTATGATGAGAGCAAGCTGGATGCAGGAGTCAAGCGCTGCCGCGATAAACCGTGAGCCGATACCGGCCAAATCGTAGCTGATAGCGACGTTTTCAGGCGTCTGGACGATGTAGCTCTCCGCCATCAGGTTCCAGCCCTCGTCAACTGGGACGCGCAGTGTTCGGCCGCGCTCCGCGCGGCCGCCATTACACTTATAGCGGATAGCGGCCAACGTGTAGTTGACGTGGCCACGATCGACCCGGAGCAGAGCATGGCGAGCGTCGACGAGTTCGTGGCACGGCGACAGGCGGACTGGACCGAACTGGAAGCGCTGCTCGGCCGCGCGGCCGGGCGCGGACTGCGCGGCTTCGCGGGACCGGAGCTCGAACGCCTCGGCCGGCTGTACCGGCACGCGAGCGCCGATCTGGCTGTGGCCCAGCGCGACTTTCCGGGCGACCGTGTACGCACCTACCTCGACCAGCTCCTGGCCCGCGCGCACCCTTACGTGTACCAGCGTGAAGTCGCCAATTGGCATGGCTTCCTCGGTTTCTTCACCGTGGGCTTTCCGCGACTCTACCGCGCCAACGCCCGCTACGTGCTGGCCAGCGCGGCCTTGCTCTTCCTGCCCGCGCTAGTCGCCTATGTGGCCACGCTAACTAGTACGGTCGGGCAGGAGGCGCTCGTCTCGCCCGAGCTGCTGGCGACGATCCGGGCGGGCCGCATGTGGACCGACATCCCGGAACAGGCGCGGCCGGCGGTTTCGACGTTTCTGATGACGCACAACCTGCAAGTGTCGATCATGGCCTTCGCCGGCGGCGTGCTCGCCGGGCTCGGCACGGTCTACGTGTTAGTGCAGAACGGTGTGCTGCTTGGCGCCGTGCTCGGCGCCTGCCAGGCGCACGGCCTCGGGCTGCCGCTGGTCGGCTTCATCTCGGCGCACGGCTACCTGGAACTGAGCGCCGTCGTCATCGCCGGTGCCGCCGGGCTGCGCCTCGGCTACCCGCTGCTGGCGCCGGGGCTGCAGACGCGCCGCGCGGCGCTGGCCGAGGGCGGGCGCGCGGCCGTGCGGCTGCTGCTCGGCGCGGCGCCGCTGCTCGTGCTGGCCGGCAGCCTGGAAGCGTTTGTCTCGCCCAGCAGCCTTCCCTCAGAAGCAAAGATTGGCCTTGGCGCGCTCACCGGGGTCGCGCTGTACAGCTATCTGCTACTGGCCGGGCGGCGTGCGCCCACCCCGGCTCCAGTACTACCGCGGGAGGGGGGCGGGCCGGTTGGGGGCTGAACCGGCGCCCCCCTGCCTTCATAGGGGAGGGGTCCGGGGATTAGGTCTGTAGCCCGATCGTAACGGCACGCGACGCGACTGGTATACAGTTGAGGCAGCGGGTTTGCTAGCATCTGAGCGATAGTCGGCCGATCAGGCGGAAGCAGCTCGCGGATCGGGACCGGCACGGCGCGGACGCCCGCGACGGGTGCGGCGAGACACCGTGAGACGGCAGGGAGGGGAAAAGACGCAAGTGGCAAGGACGCTGGACTACCAGCAGCTCTGGCAGGCAGCACTCGGCGAGCTGCAGCTGCAGATGAGCCGACCGAACTACGAGACGTGGTTCAAGGATACAGCGCTCGTCGAGGTGGAGGGCGACACCTGCGTCATCGCGGTGCCCAATCCCTTCACCATGGAGTGGCTGGAGACGCGCTGCGTGCCGCTGATCCGCAAGACGTTGCTGGGAATCATGGGTCGGCCCGTCGACGTCCGCTTCGTGCTGAAGACGGCGCCACCCCCCAGCGCGCCGGCGGCGCCGCTGCTGGGCCTCGCGGCGGAGGCCGAAGACGGCGCGGCGCGCCGCTCGCGCCGCCCAGCCGCCAGCCAGACCACCACGCCGCTTAACCCAAAGTACACGTTCGCCGAGTTCGTGGTCGGCAGCGGCAACCGCCTGGCGCACGCCGCCTGCCGCGCGGTGGCCGACAATCCGGGCCAAGCGTACAACCCCCTGTTCATCTACGGCGGCGTTGGACTCGGGAAGACACATCTGCTCCACGCCATTGCTCACCAGGTACTAGCCGTCCCGACGGCCCGGGTTGTATACGTCTCGTCCGAGACGTTTACCAACGAGATGATTGACTCGATCCGCAAGAGCCGGGGCGAGGAGTTTCGCAGCAAGTATCGTCACTGCGACGTACTGTTGATCGACGACATTCAGTTCATTGCTGGCAAGGAAGGCACTCAGGAGGAATTCTTCCACACCTTCAATGCGGTCCACGGCGCCAGCGGCCAGATTGTGCTCTCGAGCGACCGCCCACCCAAAGCGATCCCCACACTGGAGGACCGTCTGCGGTCGCGCTTTGAGTGGGGGCTGATCGCCGACGTGCAGCCTCCCGATCTGGAGACGCGCATCGCCATCCTACAGGCCAAGTGTGCGAAGCTCGACGTGGACGTGCCAGACGACGTGCTGGCCTACATTGCGCACAAGGTGCAGAGCAACATCCGCGAGCTTGAGGGCACGCTGAACCGGGTCGTCGCGCACGCGGCGCTCAGTCAACAGCCCGTGACGGCCGAGACGGCTGTCGCAGCGCTGGCTGACGTGACCGCCGACACCGCGCGCCGCGCCGTGCGCCCGGAGAGCGTGCTGGAAGCCGTCACCCGCTACTACAGCGTCAGCCTCCTCGACCTACAAGGGAAAGCGCGTGACAAGCGCGTGGTGGGCCCGCGCCAGGTCGCCATGTACCTCCTCCGCGAAGAGACGCCGCTCTCGCTCCCCGATGTTGGCGCGCTGCTCGGCGGCCGCGATCACACGACGGTGATGCACGGCGTCCAAAAAGTGGCTGGCGAGATCGAGCAGGACGGCCGCCTGCGTACCGATGTCCGCGCCGTGCGCGACCTCCTCTACGAGTTGGACAAAGCCTAAGCCGGTTTCCGAAGCCGGCGTGTAGCCTTCGTAGCCAACCCTGCCCACCGCCCTCGACCAGACCCGTCTTCGGGCAGCGCCCCCCACACGGCAGCCGCCGTCAGCCGTCGCTCAGGCGGCTATATCCACTAGCCGAACGGCCAGGCCGGGTTCCGCTCGTTTGGCCGATGGTGACCGGCGGGGGGCGCCCCTACGATATGGGCAAGCCGGGCGGCCGCATCGGTCGCCTGGCAGCAAGAGTGGAGGCATTCCTATGAGCAGTGATGCGAGCGGAGGACTGCTCGTGCAGTTCTCCGACGATCTGGCGCGCGTCGTGGAGACGGCGGGCCAGGCCGTAGTAGCCGTGAAGGCGCGGCGGCGGGTGCCGGGCAGCGGCGTGCTGTGGAGTCCCGCCGGCACGGTAGTAACGGCCGATCACGTGTTGGAGCGCGACGACGACGTGAAAGTGCAGCTTGCCGACGGGCGCGAGCTAGCCGCAACAGTGGTTGGGCGCGACCCCAGCAGCGACCTGGCCGTGCTGCGCCTGCCCGCCGAGGGGTTGACCCCTGCCGAGTTCGGCAGCGCGGAGTCGGTGCGGGTAGGCCACTTCGTGCTGGCGCTCGGGCGCTCTGGGCCAGGTGCGCCGAGCGCGAGCAGCGGCATCGTGAGCGCGGTCGGCGGGCCGTGGCGCAGCCGCCGCGGCGCGGCCATCGAAGGCTACCTGCGCACCGACCTCACGCTGTACCCGGGCTTCTCGGGCGGTCCGCTGATCGACGCGAACGGCCGCGTCGTCGGCATCAATACGTCGCTGTTCGCCCAGGGCCACGGCATGGCGCTACCGCTCAATACCGTCCGCCGAGTAGCGGAGGCGCTGCTCAGCCAGGGCCGCATCCGCCGCGGCTTCATCGGCGTCAGCACCCAGCCCGTGCCGTTGCCGCCGGCGCTTGTCCAGCGGCTGGCGCTCGCCCAGGAGAGCGGCCTGCTGGTGCTCAGCGCCGAGCCGGGCGGCCCGGCCGATCGCGCGGGCCTGCTGCTCGGCGACATCTTGATCGGCTTCGCCGGTGCCCCGATCCGCGACACCGAGGATCTGGTGGCTCAGCTGACGGCCGAGCGCATCGGCACGGCCCAGGAGGCGCGCGTAGTGCGTGGCGGCGAGCCGCGCCAGCTCGCGGTCACCGTGGGCGAGCGGCAGTAACTCGGAGACATAACATGGCAATGGCAATCGATTCGGCGCTGGGGCTGGACGCGCTGTCCGGCGCGCTGGCCGACTTGGCGCAGCAGCTACGCCCCAGTGTGGTTAGCGTTCACTTGCCCGGCCGCGGGGGCGGGGCAGGCGTCATCTGGGATGCGGACGGGCTCGTCGTCACCAATGCGCACGTCGCCCGCGACGCTCGCCTGGAGGTCGTGCTGGATGGCGGCCGCCGGCTGCCGGCGGTCCTGGTCGCCCGCGACCCCGCCCATGATCTCGCCGCGCTGCGAGTGGCCGCGAGCGGCCTGCCGGCAGCGCCGTCGGGCGACTCGACGGCGCTCCGCGTGGGCGAGCTAGTCTTCGCGATGGGTCATCCGCTCGGCGAGCCGCACGCCGTCTCCCTGGGCATCGTGACCAGCGCAGGGCACGGCGCGCGGGTAGGGGACGAGCGGCTGCCCGATGTGGTGCGCGCGGACCTCGCGCTGTACCCCGGCAACTCCGGCGGACCGCTGGCCGACGCGCGGGGTCGCGTCATCGGCATCAACAGTATGGTCGTCCCGCCGCGTCTGGCGCTGGCCGTGCCGAGCGCCACGGTGGCTCGCTTTCTCGCGCCGGGTAGCCGGGCGCGGCTAGGGGTACGGACACAGCGCGTCGCCCTGCCGCCGCCGCTGGCGCACCGCCTGGGGCTCCGCCAGGAGTACGGGCTCATGGTGGTCGACGTGCTAGCAGGCGAGCCAGCCGCCGGCGCGGGTCTGCTCCCCGGCGACGTGCTGCTGGCAGCCGGCGGTTGGCCATTGGAGACCCCCAGCGCGCTCGCGGACGCGGTCGACGCGGTCGGCGAACGCCTCCTGCGGCTGGAGATCCTACGCGGGGGCGGCGTGCGAGTCGTCGAGGTTACGCCGAGGAGCGCGGGGTGATCGAGGTCGTCGTGGCCGCCGCGTATCCGATGGTGCGCGCCGGGCTGCGCGCGCTGCTGGACGAGGCGGCCGACTGCACCGTCGTCGGGCAGGCGGCTAGCTTCGCCGAGATGGCGGAGCTGGCCGCCCGCCTCACGCCCCAGGTCGTGCTGGTCGACGCCGGACCCGCACGTGGCCATGAGCTGGACGAGCTGAGAGCGCTGGCCGACGAGCAGCCGAGCCTTGGACTCGTCGTCCTCGCCGACGCAGGTGCGGAGCGATACCTGCCGCCGCCAAGCCGCGGGCGGATGGGCTACCTGACGCGCGAGGCCGCGCCCGACGCGATTCTGCAAGCGGTGCGCGGCGTGGCGGCGGGTCTGGTCGTCCTCGATCCTCAAGCGGCTTCCGGCGTCGTGGCGTCCGCGCGGCTCGCGGTGGATGTCCCTACCGAATCGCTAACGCCGCGGGAGCTAGAGGTGCTAGCGCTGATGGCTCAGGGCCTGCCCAACAAGACTATCGCCTTGCGCCTCGTCATCAGCGAGCACACGGTGAAATTCCACGTCGGGGCCATTCTGGCGAAACTCGGTGCCGCGAGCCGTACCGAGGCCGTCACTTTGGCCGCCCGCCAGGGCTTGCTGATGCTGTAGGGACTCGCTAGCCGCGACCAACGCGGCCAGGCGGCGATAATCCTCGACCTGGACAGCCAGGGGGCGACGGATGAGCGCGCGCGGACCGGGGTGGTACAGCGGGACCAAGTGGCGCCCGTACCATTGCCGCGGATGGCCCACATCGGCCGCGAGCCGCACGCCGTGCGGCGCGAGCAGTGCCAACGCCCGTAGCGCGGTGTGACCGAGCGCGACCACCCAGGGCGGATCGAGCACGGCGATCTGGGCAGCCAGGTGGTCGCTGCAATTGCGCAGCTCGGCCGGCGAGGGTCGGGCGTTGCGCCCGACGGGATCGCGAGGGTTGCACAGCACCGCGTTGGTCACGAACAAGGCGCCGCGGTCCAGGCCGGCCGCGGCCAGCAGGTAGGCAAACGTTGCGCCGCTGCGGTCGCCCTCCAGCGGCACAGCGGTCCGATCGCCGCCGAAGCGGCCGGGCGCCTCGGCGACGAACAGCACCCGCGCGTCGAGCGGCCCGTTCCCCGGCCCCAGCACCCGCCGCCGCCCAGCCATTCGCGGGCACCGCCGACACGCCTGCGCCCGCGCGACGAGCGCTGGGAAGGCGGCGTCTCGCTCGCTCACCCGGTCGCTTGCCTCCTCGCACGGGCGGGCTTGGGCGGCACCCGCCATCGACAACGCCCTACTGAGCCGGCCCGCGGCATGCCTGGCTCCGTCGTCCTCCCGCTGGACAGCCACCTGCACGGGCCTGCGCGGCGGCGCCCGCGCGTAGCGGCTCGAGAGCCGCCGCCGTCAGTATAGTGGAAGCTAGGGTGTCCCGCGCGCTATGACCGAGTACCGAACTCGGAGTGCGACATGAATTCCCTCTGCTCGCTCGACCGCGCGACGCGCTACACGGTAGCTGCACTGGCCGTAGGCGCCGCGTTACTGATGGATCTCGGCTTATCGCCGCTGGCCTCGATCAGTCCGTTCCCCTTGCTGCTGACCGCCGTGATGGCCAGCGCGTGGTACGGCGGCTTGGGCCCGGCGCTGCTCGCCACGACCCTCGCCACGCTCGCCATCGATTACTTCTTCGAGGTGCCGCTTCACTCCTTCGCGGTGACCCACTGGGATACCGCGGTAAAGCTCGGCGTTTTCCTCCTCGCGGGAGTGTTAATCAGCGCGCTCAGCGAAAATCTTCGCCAAGCACGGCGCCAGGCCGAGGCCGCGGCGGAGCGGGTCCGCGAACTGGAGCGGGCACAGGCGCGGCAAGCGCTCGCGGCAGAGCGCGCGCGTATCGCTCGGGAAATGCACGATGGGCTTGCCAAATCGCTTGCCGGTCTCGCTCTAGAAGCGCGGGCGCTGGAACGCCTGCTCAGCAACACGGACAGCCCCGCCAGGGCGCGGGCCGCTTACGTGGCCGAGCTGGGCCAGCACCTGGCTCAAGAAGCACGGGAAATCATCTACGATGTCCGCGTCAAGACAGGGACTGGAGCGCTCGTGGAGCAACTCCGCCTCTTGCTCGCCGACTGGCAAGCGCACACCGGGATAGCCACCGAGTTGACGGTGCATGGCGAGGTTCCCAGCGTCCCGCTGCTGACCGAGTACGAGGTGCTGCGGATCGTCGAGGAGGCCCTGACCAACACGGCGCGCCATGCGAGCGCGACACGGGTGGCAGTCACGGTCGACGCCACCGCGGACGAGCTGGTCATCACGGTGAGCGACGACGGCGACGGCTTCCCCTGGCAGGCCGACTGGCAACGGCTGGCGCGGAGCGGCCACTTCGGCCTGCTCGGAATGCGCGAGCGCGCCGTCCATCTCAGCGGATCGCTGGATGTGACGAGCGCCCCGGCTCAGGGAACTTGTATTCGTCTGCGGCTGCCCCTGGCCCCTGGCAGGCGGGGCCTATCGGTCGCCTAGGCCCCCGGGCCCTGGCGCTCGCGGGCGGCCCGCGCTACGCTTGGTGTTGCAACGCCCGTGAGTAAGGGGGCGGCATGCAGCCGCTGCGGATACTGATCGTCGACGATAACTTTGTAGTGCGGGGCGGGCTGCGGAGCAGCCTGGAGCTGACGAACGACCTCGTGGTCGTGGGCGAGGCCGCGGACGGCTACGAGGGCGTCCGGCTCGCCGAAGAGCTGCTACCGGACCTCGTGCTAACCGACATCCGAATGCCGGGGCTTGACGGGATCGCCGCCACCCGGCGCCTGACCGAGATCGCCCCAAACATCCGAGTGCTGGTGCTCACGTGGTCGGAGGACGTTCAGCACCTCATTCAAGCTGTCCTTGCGGGCGCCAAGGGCTACCTCGTACACGGTACTTTCACCCCCGAGGAGCTGACCCAGGCGGTACGCACGATTTGTGCGGGCGGCGCTCTGATCACGCCCGCGCTGGCGCCCGCGCTCCTCGAGCTGGTCCGCGAGACCGCGACTCGGCCGCTCCCGGCCGGCACGGCCGAGTCGACGCGCGCGAGCAGCCTAACGCCGCGGGAACTCGAGGTACTGGAGCTAGTGCGTGGCGGCTTGAGCAATCGCGCGATCGCGGAGCGCCTGTGCATTGAAGAGAAAACCGTGAAGAACCACATCAACAACATTTACTCCAAGCTGCAGTTCCGCAGTCGCTACGAGGCCATTGCCGCCCGGTCGATCTCGCCCCCCGCGTGAATGCCGGCCTACCCCCCGACGACACTCACCACACGTTGGGCCCCCCGGTTCCACCAAGTTAGGCCCAAAGGCCCATGCCAACCGCCGTCCTGATTCCGTGTAATACGAGTGTTATCGGCCCGTGAGGTGCCGCGGTTGGGGGCCGCCGCACCTCCGCGGCCGGGTAGGGTGTGTGCAGCGTGGCACGCACCCTACCTCAGCGCCTGGCACTCAGTAAGAGCGGCTAACAACGCGGCGCCGACGGTGCGCTCCGGGGCCGCCCGGGACAGCCGCACGGGCGCTCACGACGAGGTCGGGAAGGATGGCGCGTGGCGAGTTCTGGTCGGCCAACGAACTCAACAGGGTCCTCGACGCGACGAGCGGCGGGCTGCCGGCGGTTTCGCGTGCCTGCCCCCAGCGCTCGCGCGAGGTGCTGGAGCGCTTCACACTGGACCTCCATCGCTTGCACTGCGGCCAGCCGCCACGCCGTTTCTCGCGGCAGACGCGACTGCACGTCGAAGCCCGACGGGGACGGCTGGTCTGTCCTCGCTGCGCCGCACGGTTTTGACCACCTCACGTCATCCGCGGAGCGATCATGGACGGCCCGCCCACCACAGCAGAGCCCACGCGCCCCCACCCTAGTCGCCGAGCGGCGCTGAGGGCTTGTTGGCGCTGCGGGGGCAGCGGCCACTGCGCTCGCTGCGGCGGCACCGGCCAGATCCCCGAGGAGAGTGCTGCCTGCTGGATCTGCGTGGCGTCCGGGAACTGCTGGGCCTGTCGCGGTCAGGGCTTGCTAGCCGCGCGGCAGCGGCCGGCTGACGGGCTGGCTGTCGACGAGCCAGGCAGTGCGCGGCAATAGCGGGCAGCGGACCTTACGCGACGCGGAGTGGCGAATGTCGGGGATCGCCTGCTGGCACACGGCCCTGTGGCTGATTCTTCTCGGGCTCGGCGCGGGCTTGCTCGCCGCGTGGCTCACCGGTGATCTAGGAGCCGCCCGGCTCGTGCTCTTGGTCGGAGCCAGCGGCATCGTGGCGCCGATCGTCGCGGGCTGGCGTCTCCGTTAAGGCTCGCCCGCTGGAGCGCAATATGGATTCCCGCGTACGCGATGGCCAACGGACGGCGTTAATCGCGCAGGCGCTCCGCTGCTACCCTGCTTTATTGGCGTGGCTGGCGCCGGGCGAAGCCGGCGCTACGCGCGCCGCCCAGCAGCTAGCGCGTGCATCGACGGCGGAGCTACGGCTGCTGGCCGCCGCCCTGACCGTTATGGCCCGCGCAGCACGTGACTCCGGCTGAGCGTCAGCAGCCCCCCGGTCCCGCCGCCGTTCCGCTCGCCGCGTTCCATGATCGCCGCCCTCGAGCGGCGAGTGGGTACGTCCGCTGGCGACATAACCGTTATACTGCGACGAAGGCGCGGCCCCGCGCGCGATCGTCGCGTGGATGGGCGGCGCCGGCACTCCTCAGAGGAGACACGCATGGTGCATTGCTCTCGAATCGCGCCTCATGCGACGCATCCGGCACGTCTCGCGGCGTCGGTGGGTGGGCTGCTCATGGCGCTGCTCGTCGTGGTGGGCTGCGCCGCGCCGACCGGGCGACCGGCCGCGCCGGCCAGCAGCGGCCCAGACAACAGTTCCGCCGCGAGCAGCTCGGCCCCGGCCGGGTCCGCCGCCCCGGCTGCCACGACGGCTCCCGAGCGGATAGCACTCACCGTGGCCTACAGCTCTCTCGTCGCGTCGCAGTCGCCGAGCTGGATTGCTAAGGACGCCGGCATCTACGACCGCTACGGCCTCGACGTGAACCTGGTGTACATCAGTTCGGCACAGCAAAACGTCGCGGCGCTGCTCTCGGGGGAAACCGACGTCGCGATCAGCGGCGGTACCGGCATCATCACGCCGACGCTGCAAGGCGCCGACATCGTGACGTTCGCGGGCACCAAGAACCAGCTCGCGGGGCGCATCATGGCACGGCCCGAGATCCAGAGCGTTGCCGACCTCAAAGGCAAGCGGGTGGGTGTCACGCGCCTGGGCGGCAACTCGCACTACATGGGAATCGTGGCTCTCCAGCGTTACGGCCTGTCGCCCGACCGCGACGTGATCTTCATCGGCGCGGGCGGCACGCCCGAGATCGTGGGCGCGCTGACGGCCGGCTCGCTCGACGCGGGGGTGATCGTCTCGCCGGGCGACTACGTGGCCGAGAAACGCGGGTTCAAGTCAATCCTCGACATGACACCGATGGCCATCCCCTACCCGGCGACGCAGGGCACCGCGCGGCGCGCCGTGCTCGCCAGCAAGGAAGAGGCGATCTGGCGCTTCACGCAGGCCCTGGCCGACGCCGTGGACGTGTACAAGAACGACCGCGAGCTGGCCCTCCGCATCATCGGCGATTACACGCGGATGGACGACCGCGAGGCGCTGGAGGCCGGCTACGAGATCGAGCGGGGAATCATGGCGTCCGATTTGCGGCCCGACCTTACCGCCATCCAGGCCGTGATCGACGAGGCCGCGCAGGACGACCCGCGAGCCAAGGACACGCACCCGGAGGACTACGTCGATTTCCGCTTCGTCGATCGGCTGGCGGCCAGCCGCCACTAGGCTCGTGTAGCGACTCCCCCTCCCGTGGATTAGTGTTGGAAACCTCGACCGGCCGGTCGAGGTTTCCAACACTAATCCACCCAGTTGCGGGGCTCAGGACCCGGTGTTGGGGCTCTTAACACCGGGTCCGCGCTTCACCGTGCGAGCGGGTCGGGGCGCAGCTGGAAATGGAGAACCTTGGGGTCCGTGCCTTTGCCCGTCTCCATGTGGAAGGGCGCGCGGCTGCCGATCGTCGACCAGAGCCCGCGGCCCTTCCAGCCGGCGTTCGGGTCGTCGATGCGGCCGTCGAGGCCCTTTGCGTAGTAGCCGAGCGGGTAGGGAACCCGCAGGGTGACCCACTGGCCGTCCTTCAGCGCGATAGGCCCCTCCTCACCGTTGCCCGTGGCGATCGGCGTGTTGGGCCCTAGCCCGAGCGTGTCGAACTGATCGACCCACACGTAGTAGCTGGCCCCGGCGCTGCCGGGGGCATCCAGCCCCTCGAACTGTGGGATGGGCTCCGGGTAGAACGTCCAGCCCTCGGGACACTGCTGACCCGTGGCGGTCGGGCCGTTGAGCGGGCCCTGGCACTTGCGCCGATCGAAGCTCGCCAGGTGCCCGCTCGCCATCGGCGTCCACACCACGCCATCGCGGTCGACGTCCATGCCGCGCGGACCGTAGCCGACCGTGGGCGCGTCGGGGTTGTTCCACGGCGGCTCATAGTACTCCGCCAGCGCGGTCTCCGGCGGGTTCGGCCCCGGATCGAGGCGGACGAGGCCGCCGGGGAAGGTGAACACCGACCCCCAGACGATGCCGTCGGGGGCGACCGCGACGCCGTAGAAGCTCGCCGCGAGGCGCTTGTCCTTGGTCGGGTCGACCGCCGCGTCGGGCTCCACGTAGTCGTCGCGCTGGCCGTTGCCATTGGTGTCGAGGATGAGCGGCGTCCAGCCCTGCGCCGCCTGCGCGTCGCCGGTCTCGTCGAACAGGCGCGTGTTGAACCAGCCGACAACCCCGGGACCGCCGCCCTCACCGCCCCCGCCGGAGCTGGTCCAGAGCGTGCGGTTCGCGTCCTCGGCGAACACGAGGTGGTGCGTGCTGAAGCAGGTGTCAATGGGAGTCAGCTGCTCGGTGGCGGGATCGTAGACCGCGAGCTGGCGCGCGGCCCGGTCCAGGGGGAACTGCTGCGCCGAGGGGAGACTCGAGCCCTCGCCGCAGAAGTCGGGGTTGTCAGGCGGACGGATCGTCATGGTCAGCCAGACCCGGCCCGTTTCGTCGAACATGGGATTGTGGACGTTGGCCCTGCTGGTCCAGATCACCTCGTCGCCCCAGTACGGCGACGGCGCCAGCATGGTGGGGGGCTGCGCCGGCGGTGTGTCCGGGTCGCGCGGGCTCACCGGGACACGGCTCGCCGTGTTCGTCGCCGGATCGAGGACAGGGAGGTAGTCCTTGCTCAGCTCCATCGAGCCGTAGAGCTTCCCATAGGCGTTGACTGTCGGGTTGCGCTTGTCCGTGGAGATCTCGTCGTGCAGGTAGCCTGTCGGCTCGGCCCAGTCCCACTCGGTGATGACAACGTTGCGCTCCACGCCCTGCGGACGTGGCGGGACCGGCGGTTGCGCGCCCGCGGCGATTCGATCGGTCCAGTCGGCCAATGCCTCCAGCGCGCGCTGGCGCCCGAGCAGGTTGAGGCCGCCGAGCATCTGGGCCCCGGCCTGGCCGGAGCGGATGCGACGGTCCCACGCGTCCACCGAGCTGTCGAAGTGGCCTAGCGCATCTTCAATGCGGCGCGTGGCCGCGTTGCCGAGCGCGTGGCAGCCGTTGCAGCTCGCCGACTTGAGGCCGCGGATCCACTGGGCCTGGTAGTCCACGTTGATGCCGTTCTCGGGCGTGCCGGGGAACTCGCTCGCGTCTGGGATGTGCATCAGCGAGTACCAGTAGCCAGCGGGATAGTACTGCGCGGCGGCGAGCGGGTCGGGCGCGGGCACGGCGGTGAGGTCGAGCGTGCGGCCCGGCGTCGCGGCGACCTTCGGCGAGTCCACCAGGCCGTAGCCGCGGACCCACACCTGGTAGCCCGCGTTTGGGAGGTCCGGGATCAGGTAGCGGCCCTCGTCGTTGGTGACCACGATGCGGACGAAGCGCGTGGGCAAATCGGTGGTTTCCGCGATGACCCAGACGCCCGCCTCAGGCCCATTGGGGCCGGTGACGACCCCCGTGATGGTGTCGTCGTCCGACGCGACCGATTGCCGCGCCAGCGGCCACGCGGCAAGCGCGGCCGCGGCGGCTGCCACGAGCATCATGACCCCGAACGCCCTGAGGAAGTACGACATGCCTCTCGCACGCATGGTCCGCCTCCACCCTGCTCGCTCTGCCCCGTCGCCCGTTCGGTATCCGAGCGCGCCGCCCGACGTGCAGCGGGCGCGCTTGCCGTCAGCACCGCCCAGGAGCCGATCGCGTGGGGGAGGGAGTTTCCTGGCCCCGCCGCGCTCTCGGCCTTTCGGTCGGTCCCTAGTATAGTCCTGAACTCCCTCGTTGCCTAGGCGTGCGCGAAGAATGCGCACCCGCCACGGTGCTGTTGCAGCAGATGGGAAGCGACGCACTCGATGCGCCGGCGGACCCGCCGGCCGGGTGCGTCAGTTTAACCGAGGAACGGTCAAACGATGCTCCTTTACCGGGTGGTTAAACGCTAGGCCGGGCGCGGGTCTGCGCGCGCTGGTCGGGCGCGGAAGATCGCATCGTTTACCCCGTACGATACTCCCTGGTAGCCTGCCGCGGGCCGGGCCGGCGGGGGCGTGCCCCGGGCATGGGCGCAGGCGGCGGGCGCGGGGGAGGCGTGTACGGCGTAAGATAAGCGACCACGTCGCGCGAGATAGCGGGCGCTCTCCGGCGCGCCTCGCGGCCTGACACCGGGCCGGCCTGGCAAGCTAGCCGGCGAGGGACGCCCTCGCCCCGACCCTCTCCCAGGGGGAGAGGGGGAGGGACCGGCCCTCACCCCGGCCCTCTCCCAGAGGGAGAGGGGGAGGGATGCCCCTGACCGGATTCGATATGACGCTGGCCCGATTGGCCGACCGAGCAGGGCGCAGCAAGCAGCGCCGGAAACGCCGGGCCGGGCGGCGATCGGGCAGGGCGCGGCAAGCCGCGCCTCTACAGGTAATGCATTGGCGGGGCGCGGTCGTCCGGGGCAAACTGGTGAGGGTCCCTTCCGGTCGGTGTGGCGGCGACACCGGCGTTGCGGGCGGCGAGCGCGGGGCGCGGTTGCCAAGCTGCTGGCCCCGGGCGGGGCTGTCCGGGCGGCAGGGGACGAGCCCCGGCCCTACCTCGCAGGCGCCGGCAGGTAGCGGTGTGCAGCCTCAGAGGGGGTCGGCTGGGGGCGGGGCTGCGGCCTGCGGGCCGCGGGCGGGCATGAAACCCGCCCCTACGCCACTCGACTCCTCGCCAGCGAATTCGCTACGAGAGCGAGCCGGGGGTGGTAGCAGTCCCCGGCGAATTCGCGCGGAATCGGATGGTGCGGGGCGCCCGTGAGTGGTCCGCGGGCTGCTCGCGCTGGCCCGCGCGAGGCGGGCGCCAGGCGTGCGGACCTCCTCCACGGGGCAGTAGACTCAGGCGTGCGCGCCTCCTCCACGGAGCGGTAGACTAACGAAGCCCCCGACCCAGCGAGGCTGCAGCTATCCGAGCTTACGGCCCCGCGGGGGACTCCTGGCCGCTAACTACTCTAGCCTGTCCCGGGAAGGGAAGGGGCCGGAGGGACCGAGGCCCGCGAGGGATACGCCAACTGCTGTACCTGGTGGGCGCGATCGGCTCAGGCGGCTACGTCTATCTCTCGTTCGTGGTCCCCCTGTGGGGGCTCGCGCTCGGGGCGCCGCCCGCGAGCGTTGGGCTCATCGCCGGCGCGGCCGCGCTGCTGTCCAGCGTGCTCACCGTGCCGGCGGGCGCGCTCGTGGACCGGCACGGGGCGCGGGTGGTGCTCATCGGCGGCGCCATGCTCACGGTACTGGCGGCGGGGTTCTTCCCGTTCGCGCCGGGGTACTGGTGGCTCGTGCCGCTCCAGGTCGCCGCGGGCCTGGGGCGCACGGTGGCCTGGGTGGCAGCGCAGGCGTACCTGATCCAGATTACCCCGCGGGCGCACCTGGCGCGGCGGACGACGGGCTTTAGCGTCGTCACGGGTGGGGCGACCTTTCTGGCGCCGCTGATCGGCGGCCAGCTCATCGAGCGCTCGGGCTTCGGCGCCGCCTTCGCCTTCGGCGCCGTGGCTTACGCCATCAGCGCCGCCGGCACGCTCATGCTCCCTGCTCCCACGGCCTTGCCTCCGACGCCGGGCTGGAACCTCTGGCACGTGTATCGCAGCGCCGGCGCGATGCTGCTGCGCGTCGGCGTGCTACTGCTGCTCGGCGGCACGATCATTCGCCTGGCCCTTACCAGCATCCGCACGCCGTTCATCCCCGTGTACCTGCTGGAGATCGGCGAGGGCCCGGCGACCGCTGGCCTAGTCCTCAGCGCCGGCACCCTGGCGGGCGTGGCGGCGACGCTCGGCATGGGGCGTGTGCAGGAGCGGCTCGGCGCGGGACGCGCGCTGTTCCTGGCGCTGATGATCGGCGGCGCCGCGATGTGGGTGACCGGCTACCTGCACAACCTCTGGACCATTGCCCTGGTGGGGCTGCTCTGGGGCACGTCGATCGCGATCACCCTGCCGCCGCTGCTCACGCTCGTCGGCGAGCAGACGTCGGCGGCCGAGCGTGGGCTGGGCACGGCACTGCGGAACACCGGCAACGAGTGGTCGAACATGCTCAGCCCGGTCGTCTTCGGACTCGTCGCCGGCCGGACCGGGGTCGCCGAAGCGTTCGCCATCGTGGGCATCGCGCTGCTGCTCGCCGCGACCGGGGGCTTGCTCTGCGAGCGGCGCCTCACGGAGTAGCGAGGCGAGGGCACGTGCCGGGGAGCGACCGCGGGTGGCAGAATGTGGCCGGGGGCGAGATCGGCAAGTCGCCGCGCGGTGGGAGGAGCCTGGCTGGCCGCGCGGCCGAGGAGGGGCCGATGAGCTTGCTGGACTGGGACTACGAGGACCTGGCCCGCCAAGTACAGGGCGGCCTGGACCGCCTGAGCGTGAGCTTCTTCCGCCGCCACGGCGCCCGCGTTCGGCGTGACGAGCTGGACTTCCACGGCTACGAGCACGTCGAGCTGGAGGTCGCGCACGGGGGCCATCGCCTGCGCGTGCGCCAGTACACCCGCGCCCGCGGACTGGACGAGAGCGCCGCGCCCAGCGGCCCGCGCCCGGCCGAGGAGTTCGAAAGCGTGTTCGACGATCGCCCGGCGGCCGAGGTGTCCGTCGCGCGACTGGCCGCCTGGCTGGCCAGCCTGCCAGCCGGGGAGGCGCCGTCCGTGGCCGAGCGGCCGCAGGCCGACGCGGCCAATCCCTTCGGCACCCCGACCGGACGGCGGGCATCGCGCCCGCCCGCCCCGGCCGCGCCGAATCCCTTCGTGGGCGAGCGCCCGAGCGGGCCGGCGACCAATCCGTTCGCGCCGCCGGCCGCCGACGAGCGCCGCCAGCGCGCGCTCGACTGGCTGAGCGGCGACGAGTAGCGCGGGGATGCGGAACCCCTGGCGGCGCCTCACGTCGCGCGTCGCCCACGCCAATCCGTACTTCCGCGTGCGCCACGACGAGGTGGTACGGCCCGACGGCGGCGCCGGCGACTGGTACGTGGTGGAGACGGCCGACAACGCAGGCGCCGTCGCGGTGGATGCCGCCGGCACCGTCGTCCTGGTGGGCGAATGGGCCTACCCTGTCGAGGCGTATAGCTGGAGCATTCCTTCCGGCGGGCTGGAGCCGGGCGAGGCGCCGCTGGCGGCCGCGCAGCGCGAGCTGCGCGAGGAGACTGGCATCCAGGCCGACCGCTGGGAGCCGCTGGGCAGCTTCTATCTGAGCCAGGGCCTGACCACGCAGACGAGCCACCTGTTCCTGGCGACCGGCCTGCGCGAGGGCGTGGCGACGCCCGAGGGCACCGAGGCGCTAACAATCGCGCGTGTGCCGCTGGCGGAAGCCTGGGCACGCTGCTGCCGCGGCGACCTGCGCGACGCGGTCACGATCGTGGGGATCGCCCGAGCCCGCGAGCGGCTGCGCCACTAGCTCACGTGCAGGAGGAGCTTGCCGACGCGGTCCTCGGCGCCGAGGGCGGCGAGCGCTTCGCGCGCCTCAGCGAAGGGGAAGGTGCGCCAGATCGCGGCGCGCAGGCGCCCGGCCGCCAAGCCCTCGAGCACCTGCTGCAAGTCGGCGCGCGTGCCGCCCGTCGAGCCCACGATCTCCTGCTCCTGCGCGTAGAGCGGCGCGAGGTTCAGCTTCACCTCGGCGCCGGTGAGCACGCCACAGGTCGCGTAGCGGCCGAGCGGCGCCAGCGTGGCCAGGCTCGCGTCCCAGGTGGCCGCCCCGACGGGGTCGATGGCCACGTCCACGCCGCGGCCGCCGGTCCACTCGCGCACGCGCGCCACCACGTCGTCGCGGGTGCGATCGAGGAGCAGGTCGGGGCCGAACTCCCGCAGCGCCGCGGCCTTCTCAGCGCCCCCCGCGATGGCGGCCACCAGCGCCCCGCGCTGGCGCGCGATCTGGAGGGCGTACAGGCCCACGCCGCCGGTGGCGCCGACCACCAGCACGCGCTCGTCTGGCGCAACGCGCGCGCGGTCCAGCAGATGCCAGGCGGTAGTGCCGTCCACGACGGCGGTGCAGGCGATCTCGGCCGCCAGCCCGGGCGGCAGCGGCAGGCAGTTCTTGGCCGGCGCCAGGACGTACTCCGCCCAGCCGCCGGGCGCCGTCACGCCGATGGCGACCGGTGCGTTCGCGCCCCGCGGGTCGGCGATGCACGCCTCCTCGTGGCCGCGCAGGCAGTAGTAGCATCGACCGCAAAAGATGCGGAAGGCCAGCGCGACCGGCGTGCCCAGCGGCGGCGCCTCGTTCGCCGGGCCAGGCCCCACCGCCTCCAGTACGCCGACGATTTCGGCGCCGGGGGTGTGGGGCAGCGCGATCCAGGGGAAACGGCCGGCGCCCACGCTGCGGTCGATCGGGTTCACGCCGCAGTACGTGACGCGCACTAGCGCCTCACCCGGACCCGGCGCGGGGCGCTCCACCTCGTGCCGCGCCAGTTTCTCCGGCCCGCCAAACGCCTCGAACTGCCAGGCTTGCATCGCGCCCCTCCCGACCGCTTAGCGCCGCGCCGGCGCGCCTAGTGCCGCCTCAGTATAGCCACGCCGGCCAGGGCGGGACGCGCTAGCCCAGAAATAGCCTTGCGCGCTACGATGGAGGCAGGTCGCGGGGAGAGGACGGCGATGAAGCTGGCAACTTTCCGGACGCGCCAGACCCCGGCCGGCCAGTTCGGGGCGCTGCTGGAGGATGGGCGGCTGATCGCACTGCGGGCGGGCGGCATGGTGCTGTTATCCGAGTACAGCTTGCCCGACCGAGTGGAGGCCTCGCGGCTGCTGCGGCACGCGCAGGCGTTTCTCGACGGCGGCGAGGAGGCGTTTGCGCTCGCTTACCAGGTGGTGGAGCGCGCCGAGCAGGCGCTACGCGAGGGACGCGAGCCGGCCGGCCAAACGGCTCAGCCGCTGCTGTACGCGGTGGACCAGGTCGAGTTTCTCCCCCCTGTGCCGCGCCCGGGGAAGATCCTGGCCGCCGGGCGGAACTTCGCGGAGCATGCAGCCGAGGTCGGCGGCACTCCCTCGGGCGAGTGGCCGTCGGGGTTCGTGAAGGTGGCCTCGACGCTCGTCGGCCACAACGGGGCCGTCATCTACCCACACTTCACGCACGCCCTCGACTACGAGGCGGAGGTCGCCGCCGTGATCGGCCGCCCGTGCAAGAACGTGCCGCGCGACGCGGCGCTGAGCTACGTGGGCGGCTTCACGATTTTCAACGACCTGAGCGCCCGGGACGTGCAGCGCACCGAGAGCCAACGTGGCAACCACGTGCTCGGCAAGAACTTCGATACCGCGGGGCCGCTCGGGCCGTACCTGGTGACTGCCGACGAGGTGCCGAATCCACAGGACCTAACGATCGAGCTGCGAGTCAACGGCGAGCTGCGCCAGCGCGGCAACACGGCCCAGATGATTCACGACCTGCCCACGCTCATCGCGCACTGGTCGCAAATGACGCTGTACCCGGGCGATCTGGTCACCACTGGCACCCCATCCGGCGTGGCGGCCGGACGCCCGGACGGTAGCTGGTACTTGCGGCCGGGAGACGTGGTGGAGGCGACGGTGACCCATCTGGGCACGCTGCGGAACACCGTGCGAACAGCCTAATCACTCCGACCGAGCGCGGACCGCTGCACGGGCGAAGCCCAGCGGCGACAGCGATGCGCACGAGGCCCTACGGGCAGAGGACTCTTTATGGCAGTCTGGCACGGCGGCCGGCGAGTGGCCGCCCCGCCGCCGCGGATCGGCACGTGAGCGCGCTCGGCCCGCCATCGGTGCCCTTTGGCCGCACGCTCCAGGCGCGCTTCCTCCTCGCCCTGGTGCTCATCGGCGTGCTGCCGTTGGCGCTCGTCGGGCTCGGCGTAGCGACACTGGACCGCCAGGCGCTGGTGAACCAGTCGTCGCAGGAGCTGGCCGGGCTGGCGCGGGGGTTCGCCGGCGAGCTAGAGGTACACTTCGACGATTTGACGAGCATCTGCCGCGGGCTGGCGGTCCTGCCCGCGATCGTCGGCATGAACCCGGCACAGCAGGAGACCGCGCTAAGGAACCTATCCCCGCAGTACGAGGCCTTCGCGCGCATCTCGACGTTTGACACGACTGGCCGTCGCGTCGCGTCGTCGGTGGACGGCGGCGCGTCGTTGATCGCCGAATTAGAGGCGTTCCAGACCGCCATGGCGCGCGGCCAGCAGGCCTGGGACGTCCATCCGGCGCTGACCGGCGGCCGTTCCTCGCTGACTATCGTCACGCCCATCCGCGATGCCGACCGGAACGTCGTGGGCGCGGTCGGCGTGGTGATCGACATGGCAACTTTGTCCGACGTGGTGGAGCACGTGGCCGTAGGCGCCGGCGGACAGGCCTTCGTGCTCGACGACGACGGACGCGTACTGCTTCACCCCGATCGCCAGCTGGTGCAAGAGCGCCCGGACTACTCGGGGCTTGGCGTGCCGGTCGGGAGCCGCCTCGTGGGCCCGGGTACCGTACACTACACGCTCGACGGCGAGGCACGGGTGGCGGGCTATGCGCCCGTCGGGACGCTCGGCTGGACGGTCGTGGTGGAGCGTCCGGAGGCCGCGGTGCTGGACCCGGCCGATCGCTCGTGGCGGCTCGCGCTGTCCGGCCTGGGCATCAGCATGCTGCTGGCGCTGGTCGCGGCGCTATGGCTGGCTCGCACCCTCACGCGGCCGGTCCGCGAGCTAGCGCGGGCGGCCGAGGCGTTCGGCGCGGGGGACCCGGCCGCGCCGTTGCCGAAGCTCGCGCCGGCGAGCGACGAGCTGGGGTCGCTGGTCGCCGCCTTCGCTACCATGCGCGAGGCAGTGGCCGGTCGCGAGGCCGAGCGGGCGCAGCTTCTCGCGCGCGAGCAGGCGGCCCGGGCGGCGGCCGAGGCGGCCGAGCGCCGGTTCGCCTTCCTGGCCGAGGCCAGCACGCTGCTCGCCAGCTCGCTCGACTACCAGGCCACGCTCACGAGCGTCGCGCGACTGGCGGTGCCCCACCTCGCCGATTGGGCGGCCGTCGACGTGGTGGACGACGAGGGTGTGCCACGCACGGTGGAGGTCGCACACGCGGACCCCGCCAAGGTCGAGCTGGCGCGGGCGGTACACGCGCGCCTGGCGCCCGGCCCCGGTGCGCCAAACGCGCTCGCACGAGCGCTGAGCACTGGCCAGCCAGTGTTCTTGCCCCAAGTCTCGCCCGAGATACAGGCCGCCAATATCACCGACCCCGAACATCTGCGGCTGGTCCGCGAACTCGGCCCGCGCTCGCTGATGGTGGTCCCCTTGTGCGCGCGCGGCCGCACGCTGGGCGCGCTCACGCTCGCCAGCGCGGACTCCGGGCGGGTGTTCGGTCCCGACGACCTGGCGCTGGCCGAAGACCTCGCCCGCCGCTGCGCGCTGGCGGTGGACAACGCCCGCCTCTACAAGCAGGCGCAAGAGGCAGTGCGCGCCCGCGACGAGTTTCTCTCGATCGCGTCCCACGAGCTGCGGACGCCGCTGGCGGGAGTGAAGGGCTTCGCGCAGGTGCTGCAGGCCGCGCAGGCCCGGGGCCAGCTCGTGCCGGACCAGCTCGCGCGCGGCCTGCAGCGCATCGACGAGGCCAGCAACCGACTGAACGATTTGATCCAGGACCTGCTCGACGTCTCGCGCATCCGCATGGGGCAGCTGCTGCTCCGCCCGCACCCGCTCGATCTGGCCGTGCTCCTGCGCGAGGTGACGAGCCGCTTTGGCGAGCAGCTCGACGGCAGACACCGGCTGGTGGTCGACCTCGCCGTCGAGCCTTGCACGATTGTGGCCGATGCGCACCGGATCGAGCAGATTCTGACGAACTTGCTGGACAACGCGGCCAAGTATTCACCCCAGGGGGGCCAGGTACACGTTCGCTTGTTGCCGAGCGATGGCGGCGTGCTCGTCCAGGTCCAGGACGCCGGTATCGGCCTGCCGGGGGAGAGCGTGGACAGCGTATTCGAGCCGTTCGGCCGCGCGCCGAACGCGGCGCGTCGCCACATTCCCGGCATGGGGCTGGGCCTGTACATTTGTCGAGAGATCGCGCAGCGCCACGGCGGCCGTATCTGGGCGGAGAGCCGTGGCGAGGACCAGGGCACCACCTTCTCGCTCTGGTTGCCGCGGGCAGCCGTCGCGGCGGAGGCCGCGCCCGCCCCGGCGCCGGCGCCCGACGGCTAGCCGGTGAGCGCCCCGCGCCCCTCACGCCGGGGGACGCGGCTCAGTCGGGGAGAACGGCGGTCACCTCGACCTCGATCACCATGCCGGGGATCGCCAGCTGGCTCACGTTCAAGAAGGTGTGCGGCGGATATGGGCCGTCGCCAAAGACCTCCTTCTTGCACGCGTTGTTCTGCGCGAGAGTCCGCGGGTCGGTCACGTAGGTTACGACGCGGACAATGTTGCTCGGCGAGCCGCCCTCGCGCTCAAGAATGCGGTTGATGGTGCTCCACGCGTAGCGGCATTGCGCCATGAAGTCGCCCGGGTACTGGACCTCGCCCTCCTGCTCCTCCTCGGAGCCAGCGCCCGACAGGAAGAGCCAGCGGCCTGGCCCCCTCACGCTCGCCGCCTGCGAGAAACCTACCCGTGGCTGCCAGTTGCCCCAGTTGAGGTCCTGGATCTCCAGCTGGTCTGGCCGAGGCCCTGGCCCGGGCTGCTGCGCGTCCGCCAGGCTATGGGTTAGCCCCTGGCCGAGGAGCGCTGCGCCCAGCACCCCGCACAAGACGCCGACGAGCCGCGATCGCCGATCAAACACGCCCGCCTCCCTTTCCCCGCCCGCCATTTGCGCGGGCGGCGGCCCGGTTGAGTCGCGCCAGCGCCGCTATCCCTCGCCGGCGGTGGCCAGCGCGCCCCTCGGGCGCCAGCCACGCCCGCCAGGGCGGGCTACGTCTTTCCGAGCTGGGCCACGGCCGCCTCCACGAACTGCGGGTCGATCATCTGGTCGAGCGATGGCTGGGCGCTGGTGTAGCCACGTTCCTGGGCCCAGCGAGCCTGCGCCACGATGTCGTCGGTGAGGATCTCGCCATTCACCGGCATGGTCGTGAAGCTCATGCGGCTGAGCAGTGCGGTGTCCTTCACCGACGTGTACTCCGCGATGATCTGGAAGAGCTGGTCGCGCTCGGGGCCGCCGGCCACGGCACGCTCGTACCAGCGCGCGCCCTGCAGATACGCGACCATCCAGCGCTTGCCAACATCGGCCTGCGCCGTGCGGAACTGGGGGCTGTACAGCAAGTAGGTGAGCTGGAACTCCGGCGCCCACGCCGACGCGATGCGCCACTTGACGCCGATACCCTGGTCCACCGCGATAGTGGCCGGGGGCTCGCTGATCTGGGCCACGTCGAGCTGTTTGTTCTGCAGGGCGGGCACCATGTCGGGAAAGGCCAGCTCGACGACGTTCACGTCGCCGGGCCCCAAGCCGCCGCGCTTGAGCGACTCGTCGAGCTGGTACTCGTTGCTCCCGCCCCGCGACGGCAGGGCCACGGTCAGCCCCTTGAAGTCGGCGTAGTCGGCGAACTTGCCGCTGTCGACGAGATCCTTGCGGACGACGAACCAGAGCGAGCCGCGATCCCCCTTCGCCTCGGTCTGCGGGCCGACGATGCGGACGTCGACGCCGCGCTCGACGGCGTTGAAGAAGGACGCGCCGATCGAGCCGGCGCCCACTTCGATCTGGTTGGTGCCGAGGGACGGAATGGCCTTCGTCACGGAATCGAAGCGCACCAGGTCGATGTCGATGCCGGCCTGCTGGAAATAGCCCTGGGCCATCGCCGCGTAGATGCCGGCTTCCGCCGTGAGGCCCAGCACGCCGACCCGCACTCTGCTGGCGGGGGTCGTGCGGCCGGGCGCGGCCGGCGACGGCGCGGCCTGACCGGTCGCCGGCGGAGCCGCCGAATTGCCGCGCGCGCCGCCACCCGCGCAGGCAGCGAGGCTCCAGGCGGCCCCGGCGCCGAGCAGCCGTGCGGCGTTCGTGAGCAGGTGGCGGCGCGGCACGCGGCCGCCGGGTCGGCGGGAAAAGGCTGGGGTCGCTGGCCCCTCGGTCATGGCCGACCTCCTGTCTGGCCTGTTGGCGGGAACGGGAGCGCCGAGCGGACGACAGCCTAGCTGTCCCCCGCCCGCCACAAGCCGGCGGCCGGCGCCGGCGTGCCCAGGATGGCAGCCGCTAGCGCGGGGCCAAGGTCGCTATTGCGCAGCGCGTGCCGCTGGCCGGCCGGGACGAGGACGAGGTCGCGGGGACCGAGACGGGCCTCGGCGGCCTCATCGCCGCCATCCGTCCAGGCCACGTCCAGCACGCCCTCGAACACCATGAAGGCGGTCTCGTACTCGTGGCGATAGTTAGGCGTGGCGGCGCCAACCGGCAGGTGCAGCAGCTCCAGACTGAAATGCAGCGGCTCGACCACCCCCCCGAGCGCCCGGGGCATGACGTAGGGGAGGCGCGCGAGCTGGCTCCCGCTCGGCAGCGGCTCCCACTGCGGGCGCACCTGGCTGGCGCGCACGACGTGGCGTAGGGCGTCCTGCACGCGCGGGTCGCCGGGATCGGCGATCGGGGGCGGCGCGGGCGGCTGGGCGCCCGCGTGGTTGCTCGGGTGGCTCTTGTAGGTGGGGAGGGGTGACCGATCGGCGATGGCGACCATCGTCTGCGACACCACGGGCCCCGGGCCGTCGTTGCGGAAGCCGTGCGCCCGCCCGGGCGGGTTCAGGACACAGTCGCGCGGCCCGAGGACTAGGTCGACCGTGGCGTCGTCGTAGTCGAAGGTGACGGTGAGCTGGCCCGTATGGACCAGGAACAGCTCTTCCACCTGGTGGGCGTGGACCGCCGCGTACCGGTCGCGCTCCTGGTAGATGAGACTACAGGTGAAGTGCTCCGGCGGAAACGTCGTGGGATCGGTCTTCGGCGAGCCGCCGGAGCCGACGTACCGCATCTGCGCCCGCTCCAGCTCCGGGAAACCGCGACTCGCGGGAAAGGCGTCCCAGTCCCACACCTTGCTCGTATAGCGAGCCACGTGCGCCGCAAGCTCAGCGGCCAGGGCCGTCGCGCCACTCGGGGGTGCTTGCATGATCGGTCTCCTCTCGATCGGCGCCATCGCGACGGGCCGCCGACCGGCTCAGCGCCGGAGCGGCAGGGCCGGCCGAGCCCGCCCGGGGGCGCCGCGCTATCGCGCCGGGAGCGAGCGCGCGGCCGCGTCGGTATGGCCGATGGGGCCGCGGTACTGGCGGAGCCAGTTGATGAACCGCACGATTACCGCGACCTGGTACTCATGGTAGCGCTTCCCCTTCTCAGGCGACGCCTTGGCGGAGGGCGTGAACGCCCCGGTGGGAGCGAAGGCGCGCTGCTCGCCGCTGGTCCAGGGGATGTCGATCGTATCGCCGCCGCCGGCTAGCAGGTCGTTGTGCGAGAACTCGCCGAACACCTCGCCGAACGGCACCAGGCCTTCGGTCAGCTTGTCCTCGCGGATCAGGCCGGGGAACTTGTACCAGACGTGCGACAGCTCTAGCTCGCCGCCGTGGTGCTCGGGGCTCTCCTTGATCTGCGGCGCGATCCCCCGGGCCATCTTCATCGGGTCGATCACCGCGATGAAGACGTGCGGCATCTCGAACTCGCGCAGGTTCTTAGCAGCGCTGAACATGGCCGGCAGGTTCGCGCTCTTGTTGCCGTTGATGCACAGGATCTTGCGAAAGCCGTGCTTCTCCAGCGAGCGGATGACATCCTGCATCACCAGTGCCAGCGTCTCGGTGCGCAGCGAGATCGTGCCGGCGAACCCCAGGTGGTGCGCCGAATCGCCGTACCAGAGCGGCGGCACGCAGAGCACGCCTGTCTCCTTCGCGGCGTCCTCGGCCAGCGCGTTGGCCACGAAGGAATCGACGCCCAGCGGGCCGGCCGGCCCGTGCTGCTCGGTGGCACCAATTGGCCAGATGATGATGTCGTCGGTCTTCAGGTACGCCTCGACCTCTTCCCAGGTCAGGTCTTGCAGCCACACGGAGGGACGAGCGGTAGCCATGAGGCGATCCTTTCGACAGGCGTCCGACTGGCGGCGGGAGCAGCTTGGCCGGCGGCTCGCCGCGGTGGCACGGGAACATTGTAGCGCCGAACCAAGGCTTAATTCGCCATCGCCTACCCCGAACGGCGCCGGCCGACGCATAATAGCGACGCGGGCCACCGCCCGTGGGCCGAGCTGCTGCTGGGTGCGGCCCCCCGGCGGCCGGACGCGCTACGGGCCGCGGAAGGGAGCGGCTCCCCCATGCCTGACCCCGTGCAGCTCGATGGGTCGCGCGGCCGTATTGGCCTGATTATCCCGTCGAGCAACCGCCTCAGCGAGCCCCAGTTGACGCGCTACAGCCCGCCCGGCGTGCAGTTTCACACGACGCGACTGCGCATGACCGGCGCCTACCACGCGCCGCCGCTAGAGACGCTGGAGCGCATCCGCGGCGCCGCCACCATGCTGGCCGACGCCAAAGTCGACCTGATCCTGTTTCATTGCACGGCGAACAGCATGGAGGGGGGGCCGGGCGCCGACGAGGCGATCGCCAGCGCCATCCGCGACGCCACCGGCGTGCCCGCGACGACGACCGCCACCGCGGTCGCGGCGGCGCTGCGCGCGCTCGACGTGCGGCGCTTCGTGCTGCTGAGCCCGTACAGCGACGAGACCAACGCCCACGAGGTGGAGTTTCTCACGGGCAACGGCTTCGAGGTGCTGGCTGCCCACGGCCTCAATCTGCCAGGCAGCGACGCCTACATCAGCTATCCGCCCGACGCTTGGTACGAGCGAGTGATGGAGCGCCTGGACGAGCGGGCCGACGGCTACTTCCTGAGCTGCACCAACATTCGGGCCTTCGAGGTTATCGAGGAGCTGGAGGCGGCCACTGGCAAGCCGGTCGTGGCGAGCAACCAGGCGTCGCTCTGGCACGCGCTGCGGCGGATCGGCGTGCCAGACGCCGTGCCGGGCCTCGGGCGCCTGCTGGCGGAGCCCAGTGGGGTCCCCGCCTGAGCCGGCGGCGGGGGTCCCGCCCGCGCCGGGGAGCTACCTGCTGGTGATCCGCACCGATCACAGCGCGGTCTTGACGGTGGGACGCCTGGGCGCGCGGCGCTTCGCAAGGGGCTGGCACGTCTACGCCGGCAGCGCGCGGGGCGGCCTGGGCGCCCGCCTGCGGCATCACCTGGCGCCGGGCCGCCCGGTCCGCTGGCACGTGGACGTGCTGCGCCGTGCCGGCCGACTGGCGGAGCTGTGGGTGGTGCTGGGGAGCGCCCGCGCAGAGTGCGCGCTGGCGGCGGCGCTCGCTGGCTTGCCGGGCGCCGCCCGGTGCACGGGCTTCGGCAGCTCGGACTGTCGCTGCCCCGGCCACCTCGTCTCGTTCCCTCGCCGGCCGCCGCTGGCCGGGCTTTGGCCCGGCCTCACGCGGCTGTCGCTCGCCCGTCCACTACCGGAAGAGATGGTCCCAGCGCAGCCCATCCTGGGGCAATACGCCGCACCCAGCTCTGCTCGTGAGGCGAGAGCGTCATCCGCCACCGTGTCAGATACGCCGCTCGCTTAGAGAGGACATAGCGATGGCCAGCGCGCACCCTCCCGACTCGGCGCCGGCTGCGCCGCCGGACGAACCGTGCCAAATGTGCGGCACCTTGAATCCGCCTACGGCGAGCACGTGCAGCCGCTGTGGCGCCGCCCTCGTCGGCCACCCCGCACACGCCGAGGCGGTGGGCATGCCGCCGGCGGTGCTCGTGACCACCGGCGGCGACTTCGTGGGCTATCGAATCGTGCAGTACCTGGGGATCGTGCGCGGCATCACGGTCCGCAGCCGCGGCGTCGTCGGCGGGATCGGCGCCAGCCTCCAGCAGATCGTGGGCGGCAACATCACGCTGTACACCGAGCTGTGCGAGCAGGCGCGCGAGGAGGCGTACGAGATCATGGTGCGCCACGCCCTGGGAATCGGTGCGAACGCCGTGGTAGGCATGCGGTACGACGCCAACGAGGTGGCGCCGGGCGCGACCGAGGTGCTGGCGTATGGCACCGCCGTGGTCGTGGAGCGCGCGGGGTGACCCCTTCCCCCCACCCCCTTCCCCCATAGGGGGACGGGGGCCTTCCGGCGGAGCCACCCCGGCGTCCTCTCCCCCTTCCTTCGCGGGGAAGGCCGGCAGGGGGGTTAGGTCCTCCCCGGCTCCCCCTCTCTTGTGGGGAGAGAGGTCAGGCGGCCGCGCCAGCGCCCTGCGCGAGCAGCCGGCCGTAGCCCTGCACGGGCTGCGCCTGGCCCACCAGGCGCGCCACCGACCACATGAACGCCGGGCGGCTCGACACCACAGGCACGCCGCAGGAGTCTTCGAGCGTAGCCGTAAGCTCCAGCGTGCGGAGGCCGCCACACGAGATGAGCAGCCCGTCGGGGGCCGCCCCGGTCGCGGCCTGGGCCGTCGAGCAGGCGCGTTCGCCGAGCGCCACGATCTCGTCTTCCGTGACCTGGCCGGGCGCGCCGAAGTCCTCCAGGCCCAGGCCCTCTAGCGTCAGCACCTCGAAGCCGGAGTCCGTCAGGAACTGGCGCAGGCGCCGGTTGACCTCGTCGGCATAGGCGGTGCCGACGGCGACCCGCTTGACGCCGAACGTGCGCAGGCCGTCCACGACGCCCGTGCTCATCGTCGTGACGGGGAGGCCGGTTGCGGTGCGAACGCTCTCCTTGAGCTGCTCATGGAAAGCGTAGCCGCGGTAGAAGGTCAGCGACGTGCCGCTGACGCCGATCGCCACCGCGCCCCGCGCGGCGAGCGCTTCCGCGCGCTCGACGATGCCGTCGATGACGGCGTCGTAGCCGGCGGGCGTCAGCCGCTGGAGGCCCAGCCCCGCCGTGATGAAGCGCACGCCAGGGTACAGCTCAGCCTCGGCCGGGACGGCCGCCTCGCCGCCGGGGGTTACCAGACCGACGATTGGCTCACCGCTCACGTTACCCTCCCTCTCGCTGGCGCGGCGCCAGCACGACACGGTGCACGAAAATGCTCGGCGTGACGACGGCCTCCGGGTCGAGGCTGCCCACCGGCACGATCGCCTCGACCTCGGCGATGGTGACGCGCGCGGCGGTTGCCATCATCGGGTTGAAGTTGCGGCCGGTCTTGCGGTAGACGAGATTGCCCCACGGATCGGCGCGCTCGGCGCGGATCAACGCGAAGTCAGCGCGCAGACCATGCTCGAGGAGGTGCATACGCCCGCCGAACTCGCGCTGCTCCTTGCCCTCGGCGAGCGGCGTGCCGACGCCGGTCGGCGTGTAGAACGCCGCGACGCCCGCGCCGCCGGCGCGGATGCGCTCGGCCAGGGTGCCCTGGGGCACCAGCTCCAGCTCGATCTCGCCGGCGGTGTACTGCGCCTCGAAGTCGGGCGAGCGGCCCGGCGCCGGGAACGACACGAGCACCTTGCGCACCTGCCGGTTGCGGATAAGGTGCACCAGCCCGCTCTCGCCCTCGCCGGTGCCGTTGCTCACCAGCACCAGGCCGCGCACCGGCCGCGCCGCCAAGGCCCGTACCAGCGTCTCGGGCACCCCGGCGCTGCCGAAGCCGCCGACCATGATCGTCGCGCCGTCCGGCACGTCGGCCACCGCGGCGTCGGCGGACGGGTAGACCTTGTTCATCGCTCGCTCCCGCGGCTAGGCTTCGAGCTTGAGCACGCGCTTCGCGTTCTCGAGCAGGATCTTCGGGCGCACCTCGTCGCGGAAGGGGGCGGCCGCGAAGTCGGCCAGCCAGCGCTCGGGACTGATGACCGGGAAGTCGGAGCCGAACAGCACCTTGTTCTGGAGCAGGGTATTCGCGTACTGGATGAGCGACGGCGAGAAGTACTTGGGCGACCAGCCGGACAGATCGATGTAGACGTTGGCCTTGTGGAGCGCCACGGACAGCATCTCGTCCTGCCAGGGCCAGGACGGGTGGGCGCCGATGATCGTCAGGTTCGGGAAGTCGGCCGCCACGTCGTCGAGGTAGATCGGCCGGCTGTGCTTGAGCTTCAGGCCGGTGCCGCCGGGGGTGCCGGCGCCGATGCCCGTGTGGCCCGTGTGGAAAATGACGGGGATGCCCAGCTCGTCGGCCTTCGCATACAGGGGATAGAAGCGCTCGTCGTTCGGGAAGAACGCCTGCGTGATCGGGTGCAGCTTCAGGCCGCTGAGCCCTAGCTCCGTGACCGAGCGCTCCAGCTCCTGCACGCCCGCCTGGCCCTTCCACGGGTCCACGCTGGCCCAGCCGATGAACACGTCGGGGTAGCGGCGCATCACCTCGGCCACGTAGTCGTTGCCCTCGAACGGGTCGCTGGTCGTCGTCTCCTTGTCCACGTCGAAGACAACGGCGATCATCTCCAGCTTGCGGTACAGCTCGGCCATCTCCTCGACGGTCATGCCGAGGGTGGGGCTCTTGAAGTACTCCGCTTTCTGGCCGCTGCGGGGATCGGCGGCTAGGCCGCCGCGCCGCGGCACGTGGGTGTGCACGTCGATGCCGCGCAGGGTGCGGCCGCGAATGTCCATGGTCATCGCACGCTCCCGCTCAGTAGCTCGACCGGTATCTCGCGCAGCGCGGGGCTCAGGCGGAGCGGGGCGCCGCTCCGCTCCTGCACGTCGGCGGCCGACCAGCCCGGCGCCACCTCGCGCAGCTCGAAGCCCGCGGGGGTCACGGCCACGACCGCCATGTCCGTCACCACCAGGTCCACGCAGCGCACGCCCGTGAGGGGCAGCGTGCAGCGCTCCAGCAGCTTCGCCTCGCCGCGCCGGGTGAGGTGGGTCATCATCACGATCACGCGCCGCGCGCCCGCCGCCAGGTCCATCGCGCCGCCCACGCGCGGGATGCGCTCGCCGGGCACGACCCAGTTCGCCAGGTCGCCGTTTGCCGCCACCTGATACGCGCCGAGGATGCTCACGTCGATGTGGCCGCCGCGGATCATGGCGAACGAGTCGCTCTGCTGGAAGTAGGCCGCGCCCGGCAGCTCCGTGACGAACTGCTTGCCGGCGTTGACCAGGTCGGGATCCTCCTCGCCGGGGCGAGCGAGCGGCCCAACGCCGATCATGCCGTTTTCGGTGTGGATCAGCACGTCGCGGCCCGGCGGCAGATGGTTGCCCACCAGCAGCGGCAGGCCAAAGCCGAGGTTCACGTAATGGCCATCTTGCAGCTCGGCCGCCACGCGGCAGGCCATCTGCTCGGGCGTCAGCAGATCGGGCACGACCAGCCTCCTCCGGACGATGCGGCGATGCAGTCCACGCATTGCCAGGCCGCCCGCACTGGCCCCCATGATATACGGAACCCGGCGCGCGGGCTAGCGCCATCTGGCGGCGAGTGCAGGTCGGAGCGGTGGCCCGATTCTTGCAGGGACACGTGCCGCATCGGGCACGCAGAATTGTGGCCGCTCGCTTTTCCATGAGCGATAATCTAACCGTGGAGGTGACTAACCGCTCCGAACGGACTTGCAAAAAGTAAGCCTCTGCGATAAAATGATTCTGGAACGAAAAGTGCTACGCCCGGGTGAGGGCGTTTTGGCGCCGGCGCTTCCGCGATGGGGGCTGCTGGCGCGACGTGTCTGCGGGACCAGACAGCTTCGGCGATAGGGCGGCCCGGACGCGAGCCGCCGAGGCCGGGAACGGGAGTAGGAGAGTGGCGACGAATCGAACTGCAGTGCTGGAAGAGACCCGGCCAACGCCGAGCGAGAGCGAGTCCGTGCGCGAGATGCCGGCGCGCGACGAGCTGCTGCGCCTGTACATGTCGGAGGCCGCGGCCACCCCGCTCCTGACCGCCGAGGAGGAGGTCACCCTCGCGCGGGCCGTGGGCGCAGGCGCGCGGGCCGCCGAGCGCCTGATCAGCGAGGCGCTGGAGGGCGAGACGCGCACGGCGCTGGAGGCCGACGTGGCCGCCGGCGAGGCGGCGCGCAAGCGGCTCATCGAGGCGAACCTGCGCCTCGTCGTGAGCGTGGCGCGCCGCTACCTCGGGCGCGGGCTGCCGCTCGGCGACTTGATCCAGGAGGGCAACCTGGGGCTGTTCCGGGCGGTCGACAAGTACGACCCCGAGCGCGGCTACCGCTCCAGCACCTACGCCTACTGGTGGATTCGCCAGGCGATCAGCCGCGCGGTGGCCGACCAGGCGCGCACGGTGCGCCTGCCGGTACACCTGATCGAGCTGCTGGGGCGGCTCGGCAAGGCGGCGAGCGCCGTCGAGCAGCGGCTGGGCCGCGAGGCGCGGCCGGCCGAGATCGCGGCCGAGCTGGGCGTGCCGGTCGATCAGGTCGAGCTAGCGCAGGCGGCGGCGCGCGAGCCGCTGTCGCTCGACCTGGAGCTTGGCGAGGACGGCGACACGCTGGGCGAGCTGGTGTCCGACGAGGACCTGCCGCCCACCGAGGACGCTGCCGAGCGCGCCGACCTGCGTCGCGCGGTGGCGGCGGCGCTCGACACGCTGGAGCCGGCGCAGAGCGCCGTGCTGCGGCTGCGCTTCGGCCTCGAAGACGGCCGTCCGCACACGCTGCGCGAGGTCGGGCAGCAGCTTGGCATCAGCGGCGAGCGCGCGCGCCAGCTCGAGGCGGCGGGGCTGCACCGGCTACGCCGCAGCGCCGGCGACCTCCGCACCTACGCCGCCTGATTTCAGCCGCTAGCTAGCGTCGAAGGCCCTCCTCGGTTGGGGAGGGCCTTCGTGCGGCTACTGATAATGCGCTCTACGCGCCGAGGAGACACGATGGTAGGTGTTCACCCACCCCCGCCGAGTGGGGAGCAGCACGCAGGCCCCTGCCGCCGGCCCCGCGTGGCCGCCGCCGCTGCCTCCGTGCCGGGCGGCCAGTGGCCCGGCGGCGCGCCGCCCGGCTCCCCTGGAGCGCCGGGGCGGCGCGCGGCGCCGGCCGCGCGCTGACGGGACTGCTCCCCCAACTGCGTTGGCCACCCCGCCGCGGCGACTTTGACCCTTGTTGCCGGTCCTCCGCCCCGCTATCCGCACAGCCGCCGCGCTAGACGCCCGGTAAGCGTTTAGCACCCCCCCTATCAGGGCAGAGCGGGGGACCCGTGCAGCTTCTCGACCACGAGATCGAAGGTGCGCACCAAGACGAGGGCGCGGTCATTAGCCACCCAGTCGCCATCGTCGGGTGCCGGATCGCCGCTCGCTACTACAGGCACGACCCCCGGGTGATGACCCGATACGTCGCGTACTGCGGGCATCGGATCGCCGTTCGCCTCCACTAGCATGACCACACGGCCCGCGCGTCCGAGGTGGGCGTAGCTGCTGACACGGTGCCCCGCCGGGTCCGTGTAGATCCGAAAGAAGGCCCGCAGCTCGTCCACTCCATACTCCCGTGCCGCCTCCACTCTGTCCCCACCGCGGCGCGAGTTGTTGCCGATTTCCAGACGCTGTGCCACGCTTTGATAAAACTGCCTCGCCTCGTCGCTGGTGGCGAGCACGGAGGCCGAGATGGTGAGCGCGATTTCCGGCGACTCGCCGCCGTACTGGACCGAGTAGTGCCCGACGGCGTCCCATTCATCGCTGGAGCCGGGCACGGGCGTGACTGTGTAGCCGGATAGCGTTGCCGTGAACCACGCGTTCAGCTCATCCGGTCCCGGGACGTAGACGTCGCCGCCTCCTCCGGCGGCTGCCGTGAGCGGCGTGCCCGGCCTCAGTAGCAGCAGCGCGGCCAGCGCGATGATGAGCCGCCCAAGGGCTATCAGGGCTCTCACACTGCCCAGGTAATGCACTGCGCCTCCTCCTCATCAGGTATTCCGCGAACCTCGCCCCAATCACGGCGTCGCTTTGGCATTTCTCCTCGGTGGCATGAACTGCTTCGTGGACTATAGGGCCATCGCGTTACATCCGGTTCGCCCGCCCAATGTTCTCGGTAGCTCGGCCCCGTCTCGGTGGTTCTTCCACATCGTAACACTGCTAGCATCCGCTACAATGACTCAGATCACTCCCTAACTGTGAAGGAGATCACGTACTGGTAAGCGACCAGTTTCGCCCTGCGACAGCCCCCGGCGGGGTTGGGGCGGTCGCTCCGGCGCGGGCAGCAGGACTCGGCCCGGAACGCGGCGCGGCCGCGCCGCGAGTTGGCGAAGTCGTGGGTGGGGCGGTGGCCCTTTGGACGCCTGGAGGGCGTCGAGCCCGCTCACCGCGGGATCGCAGCGCGCTCTACGGCCGGCCGTCCCGTGCCCTCCGCGCCGTTGCGGGACGGACAGCCGGACCGGGAGTCGGTTTGCCGAGCGGCCGCTGTCGGTGGAAAGGGCCGGCCGCCAGCCGAGCCAGAGGTTGCTGGACTTCCTGGTGGGAGGCAGCTCCACGCGGGGGTACTACGGCCCGCTCGCTGCTCCCGGCGCTACCGGGAGACTAAACCCTTGCGACACCCGGTTCCACTGCACTCCCGGCGGCATAGCCAGAGTGCTGGGCGAGGCTCATGAGTTCCCCCGGAGGACGGGTGCCAGGGTATCGAGCGGCCCTGGCGTCGCGATCACCAAGTTGGCGAACTGGACTTCCACCGTGCGCCCCCGGGCACCGGTCGCGCCCAGCCAGCTTATCATCCCCCACGGCCGGCTGCTGTCGTGCGCCTCCCCGACCAGCTCCCCATTCACCAATACCCGCAGCCACTCCCCTTGGGCGATGACCCCCAGCCGATTGGTTGCCGTGCCGGCCCGGATCGCCGGCGTCGGCGTATCGTCCACCAGGACCACCCGGCGGTTCGGATCATTTCCCGGCGGGAAGTACTCCAACCAGAAAATACCTTCGGCCGGATCGACCCAGAAGGCATAGGCGCTATCGCTCTCGGAGTTGCCGCTGCCGAGCACTCGGCGGAATTCGAGCCCATAGCGGCAGTCGACGTCGACCCGCACACAGCGCGCATCGAGGCCGACGGCAAAATCCGCAAAGACCGGCCCGTACATGTAGCCGTCCGTGGTTTCGGTACTGACGCTGGCCGCCTGGGGATTCGTCGCGAACGCATCGTTCGGGATGAGGGTCGCCGGGGGGCAGGGCGCGACCTCCACATCGACGCTGGCGAAGTTGCGCGCGCCCGGGACGACCAGGCTCGACACCCAGGCGATCAACTGGTAGTGGCCCGGCGGGAAGGAGCAAGTCTCCCAGCTATCCGCGAAGCCGACTGCCGCGAACTGCGGCCCCAAGGCGGCCGCGGCGTCCGGGCTCGCCTCGTCCGTATCAGCGTAGTCGAACAGATTCCGCTGGTCCGTGCTGTCATTCAGGTATAGCGCCACGTCGCGCTGGTTCAACCCCGAGCCATCGGAGCTGCGGCGATCGGCGGCAAAGCCCGTGATCTCCACCCTCCCTTGCAGCCGTTGCCCGGGCTGGGGACTCGTGATTTGCACGACGATGTTCGCATCGACTTGGCCTGTGGGCCGAGCGGCGGCGGCGCGGAAACCGCCGAGAAGCAGCAGTCCGGCAAGCAGGACGCTCAGGCACAATCGCCATCGTCGCGGCGCGTTCACGGGGCCGATCTCCTCCACCGTCGCATGTCGATTCGAGCCGCGGTTGGCAACCCCCACCGCCTACGTGGCAGCTGGCAGGGCAGTGTTGTCCCACCGGAGCGGCGCCGCTAGCTCCAGCACGGCGGCCGGGTCCGGGACCGATCGCGGCTCCGACCGTGCGGGCGCCAGTGGCAAAGCCCTCTGGCTCATCCGGCGACCGTAGCGCATCACGGCTCGTGGGGCAAGCCCGCCGGAGAGGCGTCTGAAGGCGGGGCTGAACGGTTACGACGCCCGAGCGGCTGCGGCACCGTGACCATCGCCTTCCTCCCTGCGGGCGGGCAGAGCGGGCGCGATCGCGACGGACTCCCCGAGCGGCCACGAGAACCGCGCACGCGCCAGGGCTGTAACATCTCCCCCGCGCAGCCGTTTAACCGGTGACTGAAGGTTTCGCCCGGCGGCGAGCGACCGGCGCAGGCCGGTGCCGCCCGTGGCGATCGCCGCGCGATCCCGTGCTCTAGCATGGTCGCTGCTGGGCGGTGGTGGCGGTTCGGCCGCCCCGCCGGTCGCGGATGCCGTGTGGATCGGCGCGGGCGACGGCACCCCGGGGGGTTACTCGCGTCGCGGCGGTAAGTGGCCCCCAGTCAGCGGCTTGCGGCGGGAGGACTCATGTCGGCCAATCGGCTTCGCGCGTTGTGGCGGCTCTGGCTGGTGGGCGTCTTGGCCGCTTTGAGCACCATGCCGATTACGAGGCCGTTCGACCTTAGGCCAGCGGGTGCCCAGACCATTATCAATGAGTTCCCTATCCCCACAGCCTTCGGTTTCCCTTTCGGTATCACGGCAGGGCCGGACGGCGCCCTCTGGTTTACGGAGAATTCCGGGAACAAGATCGGGCGGATCACCACGGCCGGCGCCATCACCGAGTTCCCCACCCCGACGGCCAACAGCGGTCCTGTCGCTATCACGGCGGGCCCGGATGGTGCCCTCTGGTTCACCGAGGCCAATGCGAACAAGATTGGGCGGATCACCACGAGCGGGGCGATCACCGAGTTCCCTATCCCCACAGCCTTCAGTTTTCCTGAGGGCATCACGGCGGGCCCGGACGGTGCCCTGTGGTTCACTGAGGACAGTAACCTGGCGAACAAGATTGGGCGGATCACCACGAGCGGGGCGATCACCGAGTTCCCTATCCCCACAGCCTTCAGTCTGCCCCTGGGCATTACGGCGGGCCCGGACGGCGCCCTGTGGTTCACTGAATCCAATACGAGCAAGATCGGGCGGATCACCACGAGCGGGGCGATCACCGAGTTCCCCACCCCTACGGCTAACAGCGGTCCTGTCGCTATTACGGCGGGCCCGGATGGTGCCCTCTGGTTTGCGGAGCAGACCAGCAACAAGATCGGGCGGATCACCACCAGCGGGGCGATCACCGAGTTCCCTATCCCCACGGCTAATGGTCAGCCTGTAGCTGTCACGGCG
Organism: Pseudomonadota bacterium; assembly: GCA_021325365.1. Next base: position 48,875 of record JAJPHF010000026.1, on the reverse strand, counting down.
GGCCCGGATGGCGCCCTCTGGTTTATCGAGGTCGCCGGCAACAAGATCGGGCGGATCACCACCAGCGGGGCGATCACCGAGTTCCCTATCCCCACAGCCGGCAGTCAGCCTGAGGGTATCACGGCGGGCCCGGATGGCGCCCTGTGGTTCACCGAGAGCACTGGGAACAAGATCGGGCGGATCACCACGGCCGCGGTCCCGACCAGCACCAGCACGCCGACCCCCACCCCAACGCCAACCAGCACGGCCACGGCGACCGCGACCAGCACCGCCACCCGGACGGCCACGCCCACGATCACGCCGACCCTGCTGTTTACCTTCACGGTCACGCCGACCCCCACCTCCGTGGCGACCCTGACCTTCACCCCGACGCCGACGAGCACACCGGTCCCCTTCCCTACGGCGACGCCAACGAGCACGTCCGTGCCTCGGCTCGTCGTCCCGCCACCGTTGCCACCGCCGCTGCTGCCCCCACTGCTGGTGCCCCCGTTCGATCCGCTGGTGGGGCTGGGTGTCCTGCCGCCGGTGGGCGCGCCGCCGGCCTGTTGCCCGCCCCAGCAGCCCGTGGTCCCGATGCGGCCGGAGGTGCCGGTGATTCCGGAGGCGGATAGCCTGCTGCTGCTGGGCGCCGGCCTGCTGGCCCTCGGCGGCGGCCACACGTGGCGGCGCTGGAAGCGTCGGCGGTGAGCACCCGTGGGAACCGACTCCCCTGCCGGGCGCCTTGCGGAATCAGGGCCCGCACACCAGGTCCTGAGGCGTCAAGGGCTCCCGGCCGGCGCGGGCGTGAGCCGAGCGCTGCGCGCGTGCTGCAGGCTCGGCCCTGTTGCGCCTGCACCGCGCCCGGCTGGCTTCAGCACAGGCGAGCGAGTGCGTTCGCCCGCGAGACCCGCCACCAAAGCATCAGGTTAGCGATCGGCCGCCGTAGCCAGGCCGCGCTCCGCCAACAGCGGCACGACCTCCTGGGCGAATAGCTCCTGCGTCTTGAGGACTTGCCAGTGGGGGAGGCCGCCGAAGTGGGCGATGATGCTTAGCTCGTCGATGTCGAGGGGACCCCAGGCGGCGGCGATCTGGGCAGCCACCTGCGCGGGCGTGCCGACGTAGGCCACGCCGTCGGCCAGCGCCTGCTCGAAGGTGGCCGTCGTCATGTACTCGGCGTGCGCGTTGCTGGCGTACTGGAGCCAGTTGGCCGCCAGCAACTCGTCGCGCGGCGGGAGCGCGGCCACCGGGGCCGCCTGCCAGCGCAGGAAGCGCACCAGCGGCTCGCGGGCGTCGGCGGCCGCGCGCTCAGCGTCGTGGTCGAGGTAGACGGTGCGGACGACGATCGCGTCGGGGGGGTGGCCGTAGTGAGCACACGCCTCGCGGTAGGCCGCGAGCCGCTCGGGGATCAGCTCGACGCGCGTGAATGGCCCGATCATGAGGCTCCAGCCGCGCTCGCCGGCCTGGCGCTGGCTGCGGTCGCTGCCGCCGCCCGTGACGATCGGCGGGTGTGGGCGCTGCAGGGGCTTCGGCACGACCGATACGTCGCGGAACTGGAAGTGCTCGCCCGCGAACGAGAAGTGGTCATCCGTCCAGGCGCGCAGCAGCACCTCGACGCCCTCGGCGAAGCGGCCGGCGCTCGCCGCCACCGGCACCTGGCCCGGCGGATAGAGCCAGGCGTGGCCGCGCCCCAGCCCCACCTCCAGCCGCCCGCCGGTCAGGATGTCGGCCACGGCGATCTCGCCAGCTAGGCGGAGCGGGTTGTGCAGCGGCAGCGTGTGCAGGGCGGTGCGGAAGCGGATCTGGCGGGTGCGCTGCGCGGCCGCGCTGAAGGTCGCCAGCGGGTTGGCCGAGATGGAGAACTGCTCGTACCAGGGGTGCTCAACGAGCGAGAAGTTATGGTAGCCCAGGCGGTCGGCCTGCTCGATCGCCTCCAGCAGCTCGCCATACGTCCGCGCGTGGGGCTTGCCCGGGGGGTTCTGCAGCTCGGTGTACAGACTGAAGCGCATCGGCTCAGCGGCAATCGAGGTCGGGGTGGAATACCTGGAGCCGGAGGCTGACGTCCTCGCCGCTGACGCCGCGCTTCGTCGCGCCGCCGGCGATGTAGAGGTCGCCGTTCAGCACGGGCACGCCGTTCAGGCCGTGGATCGGCAGGGGCGGCGGCGCGACCCGCGTCCAGGAGTCGGTGCGCGGGTTGTAGACCTCGTTCAGGTCGAAGATGCCGCGCGGATCGGCGTCGTTGCCCTCGCCGCCGATGGCGTACAGGCAGTCGTTCACCACCGTGCCCGTGAGGCCGGCGCGCGGCTCGGGTAGCGGCGTGCCGGCCTGCCAGGTCTGGGTAGCCGGATCGTACACCTCGACGGTCGCCGTCATCTCGCTGCCCACGCCGCCGCCGAAGCGCCCGCCCACCACGTAGAGCTTGCCGTCGATCACCCCCGCCGCCAGGTGGTTCCGCTGGGTCGGCAGGTCCGGGAGCGTGGTCCAGGCGTCGGCGACCGGATCGTAGGCGGCGAACTCGTGACCGTGTGGCGGCCGACCGCCGGCCACGTACACGATGCCGTCGATGATGCCGACGGCGCCCGCGCTACGCGGGACGGGCAGCGGCGCGCGCAGGAGCCAAGCGCCGGCGGCGGGGTCTAGCTCGAAGACCGTGTCGGTGAAGGTAGAGGGATCGACGGGTGTGCCGGTGCCGCCGACCTCGCCGCCGATCAGGAACAAGCGGCCGGCCACAACCGCGGGCATCGCGTGGTGGATGGGCATCGGCAACGAGGGGCCATACGTCCAGGTGTCGGTACGGGAGTCGTAGACCTGGACGACGTCCGAGTTGTGGCGGTCCCCGCCATAGCCGCCCATGACGTAGATCGAGTCGCCGAGCGCCGCGATGGCGGTCTCGGAGCGGGGGAGGAGCAGCGGCGCCCGCTCGCTCCAACTCCCCTGCGCGCTGCTAGGGCCGAGGGTGCCAGCCAGGACGAGAGTAGCTCCGGCCGCCAGCGTGAGCGTCGCCCGCGCGATCGCCTTCCACGTCACCATGGGATTCTCAGTCTCCTCGAGTGGCATCACTCGGGGTCGTCGCCGACGTAGTCGGCGCAGACGCAGCCCTCGCCCTCCGCGCAGCCGAGGCAGCAGTAGCGCTCGCCCATGTGCTCGTAGCCGCCGTTACGCAGCGGGGCGTTACAGCGGACGCAGCGTTCATCTGGCATGTCAGTCCTCCTGACGAGGTCTAGGGCAGATATGGAACTCTACGACGCGTTGCTTCCTGACTGCGTGGTCGACTGGCTTCGGAGCTGCGGCCAGTGGCGCTTGCAGTATTCCGCGCCACAGGCCGCGGGCGGGCATGAAACCCGCCCCTACGACTTGCTCCGCGCCACAGGCCGCGGGCGGCCACGAGAGCCGCCCCTACGACTCGCGGCCGACTCGCTTCGTTCACTTGCGGCCGCGCGGGTGTCGCTGGCTAGCACTGTTGCACCTGGCCCGGGGTAGGGTGGGCGTTTGGTATCGTGATACGCCCCCCTACCCCACGCCCACCGGGTCAGGCTAGCGCGAGGACGGTGTCGCGGATGGCGTCCTGGGCCATTGCTACTTTATAGCCGTTGCGGGAGAGGGGGTGCGCGTTGGCGAGGGCGGCGGCGCCGGCGTCGGCGGCCAGCGACTCGGCGAGCGGCTGACCGCGCAGCAGGTCCTCGGCCTCCTTCGCGCGCCAGGGTTTCGGCGCGATGCCGCCGAGTACGACGCTCACGTCGGCGAGCGCGCCGTCGCGCACGCGGCCCACGGCGGCGACGGTGACGATGCCGTGGTCCCAGGAGCCGCGCTGGCGGATCTTCGTGTAGCTGCCGGTTGCGCCCAGCCAGCGGGTCGGCACGTGGATCTCGGTGACTAGCTCGTCGGGCTCTAGCTGATACTCGCGCGTCACGTCCTGCGCCGGCAGGATGTAGAAGTCCTCCAGAGCGAGCGTGCGGGTGCCGCGCGCGCTGGCGAGCGTGATGTTGGCGCCGAGCGCGACGAGCGCGGGGCCGAGGTCGGAGTCGTGGACGATGAACGAGCGGTTGCCGCCGATGATCGCGTGATGGCGGTTGTCGCCGGTGGGCGAGTAGCAGACGTTGCCGCCGCGCCGCAGACAGGGGAAGCCCTCGCGGAAGTAGTAGCACCAGGGCCGCTGGAGCAAATCGCCGGCCACGGAGGCGACGTTGCGGATCTGCGGGCTGGCGACGACGGCCGCGGCTTGCGCGAGCACACCGAAGCGGTCCTGCACTTGCGGGTCGGCGGCGAGGCGGGCGATGCGCGTGCGGGCGCCCAAGTGCAGGCCGTCCTCGCGCCACTCGACGCGCTCGAAGTCGGGAATGCGGCTGACGTTGACCAGCACCTCGGGCGTCTCCAGGCGGTCCTTCATCCAGCGAAGCTGGTCGCTGCCGCCAGCGATCACCCGCGCCCTGGTCCCGTGCTCGGCCAGCAGGCTCACCGCCTCGCGGACCGAGCCGGCGTAGACGTGATGAAACTTCTTCATGCGTCCTGACCTCCCAAGGCGGCAAGCACTCGGTCGGGCGACATCGGCAGCTCGTAGACGCGCACGCCGGTCGCGTTGAAGAGGGCGTTGGCGACGGCGCCCGGCACCGCCGTGATGCCTGGCTCGCCCACGACCTTGGCGCCGAACGGGCCGTAGGGATCGACGTTGTCCACGAAGTGGACCTGGACCGTGGGCGACTCCAGATGGGTCAGCACCTGCGCGAAGTGGAAGCCGAGCCGGACCGGCCGACCGGTGCGGCGCTCCCAGCCTAGCTCCTCGAACAGCGCCTGGCTGATGCCCATGTGGACGCCGCCCTGGATCTGGCTCTCGGCGGTGAGCGGGTTGATGATCTGGCCGCTGTCGTGCGCGGCGACGTAGCGCTGTACGCGCACGAGCCCCGTTCGCGTGTCTACCGTGACCTCCGCGAAGTGCGCGGCCAGCGACTCGCGGGCGAGGTCCTTCAGCTCCGGATTGGTGGTGGCGTTGCCGATGATGGCCTCGGGCGCCTTGCCGGCTACGCGCGCCAGCGGCACCGAGCGCGTCGGGTCGTCGGCCACGTAGATGGCGCCGGCGCGAGCCGCCAGCTCCTCCGGCGCGGCATCGAGCAGGGGCGCGGCGAGCTGGAAAAGCTGCTGCTGGGCGTCCTCGGCGGCCGTCTTCACCGCCCAGCCCGTCATGACCGTCGTGCGGCTGCTCGACTCGCCGATGGAGAACGGCGTGGTCGTCGTGTCGCCGTTCACCACGTCGATGGCGTCCCAGGGCACGCCGAGCGCCTCGGCGGCGATCATGCCCATCGTCGTCTTGGCGCCGGTGCCGATGTCCACGACGCCGACGAGCACCTGCACCGAGCCGTCGGTGTTCACGCGCACGATGGCGCTGCCGAGGCCGAGCGGCGCCGGGTAGCCGCCGAGCGCCATGCCGACGCCGCGCTTCACGGGGCCGTCGTCGGCGTTCGGCGGCCGCCAGCGGTCCGCCCACCCGAACAGGGCCGCGCCCTCGCGGATCGCCTGCTCCAGCCCGTTGCTGGTGTAGGGCGTCTTGTCCTGGTAGAGCTGCGTGATGTTCTTGAGGCGCATGTCGAGCGGGTTGATGCCGAGCTCGTGGGCTAGCTGGTCGATGGTCTGCTCCATCGCGAAGTAGCCCTGCGGGTAGGCGGGGGCTCGTAGGTTCGCGCTGGAGATGCGGTTGGTGAAGACGCGGGTGATCTCGGAGCGAGCGTTCGGGCAGGCGTAGCGCTCGAAGCTCGCCACGGTGCCCGTGCTCTTCATGTAGGCGCCCATGTTGCTGATCGCCTTCATCTCGACGGCGGTCAGCGTCCCATCGGCCTTAGCGCCAAGGCGGTAGTCGACCTCGGTGGACCAGCGGCCGTGGACGCCGATGAAGTCGTCGTGGCGCGTGTACTCCAGCTTCACGGGGCGCCCGGTCTGCTTGGCCAGCAAGGCGGCCATCAGGTCGAAGTCGTGGGCCTGGTTCTTGTTGCCGAAGCCGCCGCCGGCGTAGAGGCAGATGGCGCGGACGTTGCTCTGCGGCAGGTTCAGGTCCTTGGCGATGTCGCGGCGCGCGTTCGAGACGCCCTGGGTGGTCGTCCAGACGGTCAGGTTGCGCCCCTCCCAGGTGGCGACGGAGGCGCGGGGCTCCATCTGGGCGTTGTTGTGGTAGGCCGACTTGTAGCTGGCGCTGACGATATGGTCGGCGTCGGCGAAGCCGGCGTCCAGATCGCCGCGCTGGTAGGTGAGCGGCCGGCCGCCGGCCACGTTGCCGTCGTCCCAGAGCTGGGGCGCGTCGTCCGCGAGGGCGTCGCGGGCCTCCAGCACGAACGGCAGCGGCTCGTACTCGACGTCGATCAGATCGAGCGCGTCTTCGGCCGTGTGGCGGTCGGCGGCGGCGACGGCGGCCACCGGCTCGCCGGCGTAGCGGACGGGGTTGTTGAAGATCATGCGCTCGTGCTGGCTATCGCCGCTCGACCAGCGCGCTTGCGCGTTCTCGTGGGTGATGATGCCGCGCACGCCCGGCAGCGCCTCGGCTCGCGACGTGTCGATGCTGACGATGCGGGCGTGGGGATGGGGACTGCGCAGCACGCGGGCGTAGAGCATGCCCGGAAGCTGCACGTCCCAGGTATACTTCGCGCGGCCGGTGACGCGCTCGACGGCGTCGATGCGCGGCGTGGGCTGGCCGACGATCTCGAGATCCTGGCTCATGAGGCCTCCCCGCGCAGCCGCCGGCTCGCCTCCAGCACGGCCGCCTGGATGTGGTTGTAGTTGGCGCAGCGGCAGAGGTTGCCCGACATGCCGCGCCGCATCTCGTCCACGGTCGGCGCGGGATTGTGCTGCAACAGCGCCGTGGCCGCCATGATCTGGCCGGGGATGCAGTAGTTGCACTGCCCGGCGTCGAGGTCGGCGAACGCCTGCTGCACGGGGCTGAGGTCGTCGCCGCGCGCCAGCCCCTCGACGGTGGTGACCTCGGCGCCGTCCGCGAACACGGCGAGCTGGCTGCACGAGTAGACGGCGTCGCCGTCCATGATGACCGTGCAGGCGCCGCACTCGGCGCGGTCGCAGCCGAGCTTCGTGCCGGTGAGCCCGAGCTTGTCGCGCAGCACCTCGAGCAGGGTGTCGCGGTGCTCGACCTCGACGGTCTGGGGCACGCCGTTGACGCGGAGCCGGATGGTGGCGCGGTCCTGCTCGGGCGCGACCTGGGGGAGCACCTTCGCCTCGGCGGCGCCGAGGCCGATCAGTCCGCTGGTGACCGCGGCGGCCGCGGCGGTGCCGGTCCCGGCGCCGATGAGGAACCCGCGCCGCGACACCCCGCGCCTGGCCTTCTCCTGTGCCATACTGCCTCCTCCCCAGCCGCGCTGCCCCAGATGGTCCGTGCCGCCCAGGGGACGCGGCTACCACCGCCGACCTTACCTACGCCGGAGAATACTGCCTTGGGATACGACCGTCAACAGCCCGGACCATGCGGGACGTGCCCGCGTTGTTGTAGCGCAGTTTGGCCGAGGAACGGTCAAACGATGCTCCTTTACCGGTTGGTTAATTGCTAGGCCGGGCGCGGGATCTGGCGTGCTGGTCGGGCGCGGAAGGCCGCATCGTTTGCGCCGTACGATACTCCCCCGGTGGCCCGCCGCGGGCCGGGCCGGCGGGGGTGCCCCGGGCCGGGCGCGGGCGGCGGGCGGGGTGGGAGGCGTGTACGGCGTACGATAAGCGACCACGTCGCGCCGAACGGCGCGCGCTCTCCGGCGCGCCTCGCGGCCGGATAGGCGATCGGGCCTGGCGGTCTGGCTAGCGCGGCCGCCCTCACCCCCGCCCTCTCCCAGGGGGAGAGGGGGGAGGGACGAGGGAAGCCGCCCTCACCCCGGCCCTCTCCCAGGGGGAGAGGGGGAAGGACTTCCCCTCACCGGATTCGCTGGAACACCCGGCCGGGGGGCGATCGGGCAGGGCGCAGCGAGCAGCGCCCCTACTAGAGAAGGCATTGGGAAGGGGCACTCGTCCGGCGCAGCCGGAGGCAGGCGCGAGAGGAGGGCCTGGAGGAGCGTGGATGCCTTACCATGTGCCGAGTTACCTTGTAACCAGGAATTGAGGACCGACATGGCCGAGAAGGTCCCGGGCTACACGTGCCACAGCTGTGGCGCTTACCATTCGGAACTGCCGCTCAGCTACTTCGTGCCCCTGCCCGATGCCGTGCTGTGGGTGCCTGAGGCAGAGCGCGCACAGCGGTGCCGGATTCTGGACGAAGTGTGCATCATCGACAACGAGCACTTCTTCATCCGAGGGAACATCGAGATCCCGATTCGCGGACAGGAGACGCCCTTCGGCTGGACGGTATGGACCAGCTTGAGCCGCGCGAACTTCGAGCGAGCGGTCCGGCTCTGGGACCGCCCCGAGCGCGTTGACGAGCCGCCCTACTTCGGCTGGCTGAACAACCTGCTCCCCCCGTATCCGACAACCATCGACTTGAAGACGCACGTACACACTCGCCCCGTCGGCACACGGCCCTATATCGAGCTGGAGCCGACCGACCATCCGCTGGCGGTCGAGCAGCGCCAGGGAATCACGATGGCGCGGGTGCAGGAGATCGCCGAGATCATGCTGCACGAGCAACCTGGCGCCCACGGGCGCTCGTGAAGGTGACTACCTCCGTGGCCCATCGCGTCGAAATTCGCCTCACCGCCGAGGAGGTGGCGCGGCTGGACTGCGCGGCCAGCTATGCGGCGCAGGGGCCGCTGGGGCAGGGGGACGCGCGGCTGGTGCGGCGGCTAGAGCGGTGGGTGCAGCGCGGCGGCCCGGTGCGGGCGCGGCTCGACGCGGCGGCGCTACGGGGGCTGCTGGCGCTGGCGCCGCTGTACGGGGCGTATCGCGAGCGCCAGCGCGAGACGGTGCCGCTGTACCATCGCGCGGTGACGCCGCCCGACGAGGCGGCCGTGGCGCTAGCGGCGAAGCTGGGGGCCGCGCTGCGGCGGCTGGAGGCAGCCGCAGCGCGATGCTAGCCGCTCGCTTCGCGCCGGCTCTCGCGCTGCTCGTCCTCGTGCTCGACGACCGCCCGCAAGACCGCCTGGGGGGTGCCGCCCTGCAGCTCCAGCCAGGCGGCCGTGACGATGGCTTGCAAGAGGCCGGCTACCGGCGCCGCGAAGAGGGCGCCCCAGGCGCCGAACAGCTCGGTGCCCACCAACAGGGCCAACAGGCCGATCGCGGGATGGATCCCGACCGCCGGCCCGATGATGCGAGGCCCCACGAGGTCGCCCTCGATCACATGAACGAGGACGAAGTAGCCGAGCACCAGGAGCGCTTTCCCCCAGCCGGCGATGAGGAGCGCGACGAGGACCGCGGCCGCGCCGGAGATCAGCACGCCGATGACGGGGACGAACTCCATGAAGAAGGCGAGCATGCCGAGCAGCATCGCGTAGGGCACTTGCAGGACCGCCATGCCGACGCCGACGAGGAAGCCGATCAGGGCGGCCAGCGTGAACATCCCGCGAATGTAGCCGCCGATCACGCGGCGCACGACCGCGACCAGGAAGACGGCATGGCGCCGCTGGCCCTGGGGCGTCTCCTCGCGCAGCCAGCGCGCGATCCGGGCGCCGTTGGCCGCCATATAGACGCTCAACATCAAGACGACGATGACGTCGACGACCGTCTCGACCGCCCTAGGCAGGAGCAGCAGCACCTGGCCGGCCAGCTGGCTGCCGGTAGCCTGGAGATCGGCCAGCACCTGGTGCTCCGCGGCCTGGAACACGGCCGGCGTGACGCCGAACGGCCCCAGTAGCTGCACCGCCGCCGGTTCGAGCCCCTGGAGCTGCTGCACGTAGCTCGGCAAGTCCGCGACGAGCACCAGGATCTGGTTGACGGCCGTGAGGGCAACGAAGGTTCCGGCGCCGAGCACGACGGCCGCGCCAGCGGCGTACGCCACGCCGATCGCGACCGGCCGGGGTAGCCGGCGCGAGAGGACACGGATCAGCGGGGCGAGCGCGAACGCCAGGCTGCCACTCAGGGCGAGCAGCAGGAGCGTCGTCGCCACATGGCCCAGGAGCCAGCCGACGACGACGACCACGGCCAGCCAGGCCAGGATGGTCAGCGGCAGGTAAAAGGCGCGCTGCCAGGCGTTCGTGGACGGTGACACGTGTCTCCCCTACGGTCCACCTAACCGTTCACTGGCGCTCACCCGCGGCCTTCGGCAAGTTGTCGCCGGGGGCCTCGGCACGCGGCGCGGGCGCGCTGAACTCACGGCGGAGCGCCAGTAACAGCGCGGCGGCGAGCAACATCGTCGCCCCGGTGGCCAGCAGCCGCAGGCCGAGCATGATGAGCGCGGCGGTGGAGCTGGGCACGCCGTAGGCCACGAACGCGGTCAGGCCAGAGAGCTCGGTGGTGCCCAGCTTGGCCGGGATGGGGACCAGAATGACGATGAGCACGACGATGGCGTAAATGCCCATCATCTGCAAGAAAGTAATCATGTGCACGCCGATCGCCCCGGCGATCACGTAGAGGTCCGCCACATAGACAAGCATGTAGACTGCCGTGGGCACGAGCGCCCGAGCGGTACGCCAGGTCGCTAGCTCGGCGCCCGCATCCAGGAATTCGTCGGCGATCAGCAGGCCCTTGCACAGCCATACGGGCATCCAGGCCGCCAGGTGAAGCTCCCAGTAGCGCACCACGAGCCGCAGCAGCACGAGCACGGCGAGCCAGACCGCGACGATGCCGACGAGCAGCCACGGCAGCCAGGGGGTGTTGGGCACCCCGACCAGCAGGGCCACCGGCAAGGCCAGCGCGCTTTCGAGGGCGAGCGTCGCGGTGGTGGCGGTGGACGAGCGGACGACCGGCAGCTCGCCGAAGCCCTCCAGCCGGGCAAGGATGTAGTTCTGCACGTAGATGCCGCCTGGGATCGTCTTGGCCAGCTCGCCGCCGGCGAGCGCGGCCAGCGTGGGGCGCCAGGGGACGCGGATGTCGAGCTGCTCTAGCAGCTCGTGCCATAGGATCGCCCGCGCGCCGATGTACGGAACGGTGAGCACGAGGACGATCCACCACGTCTTGTCCACGATGGCCCAGATGTAGTCGCCGCTCTGCGGACTGGCCGCCAGCGCGGAGACATAGGCGATCAGGGCCAGCATGATGATGGTCGGGAGGATGATCTTGAGATCGGCGCGCTGCCGGACCCAGCCGGCGAAGCGTCGGACATGTGGCGGGCGCGGCGTGTCGGTCTTTCCCATGGCGGCATGCCTCGCGCGGCGGCTCCGGCGCGCCCGCCGGCTACCCGCCGCGGGTCTTGCTCTTGGTCGGTTGGTCGCGGTCCGAGCCGCCGGGGCTACCCTCGCTTGGCATGGCGAGCTTCCACCGGAGCCCGAGCAGCATGGCGCTAGCGACGACAATGGTCATCCCAGTGACCTGCGCGCGCATCCCTAGAATGATGATGGCGGCCATCGGCTCGGGCACGCCATAGGCGATGAGCGCCATCAGCCCCCCGAATTCGGTGAGGCCTACCTCGGTCGGAATCGGGACGAGAATGACCGAGAGGACCACGAACGCGTAGATGCCGATGGTGTTCGTGAAAGTCAGCGAATCGACGCCCAGCGCACGCACGATGGCGTAGAGATCGATCACGTAGACGAGCATGTACAATGCCGTGGGGACGAGGTTCCGGGCGGTTCGCCAGGCAATAAGCTCGCCCCCTGCCGCCAGGAACTCGTCCAAAAAGCTGATGCTACGGTACACCCAGCCCGGCGTCGTGGCCGACAGGTGGCGAGCGCCGTAGTGGACCAGGAGCCAGGCCAGCCCGAGCGCCGCGATCCAGGCCGCCACAACGCCGGCCAACGCCCACCGCACGCTGGGGCGCCCGGGCCAGCCGATCACCGCGGCGACCGGGACGGCGATCGCGGCCTCCAGGCCGAGCATGGCGGTCGAGGCCATCGTCGCGCGGGCCACCGCCTCCTGCCCGAAGTGCTCCAGGCGGGCCAGCAGGTAGTTCTGTACGTAGACGCCCGCCGGCAGACTCTTCGTGACCTCTCCCCCGGCGAAGGCGATCAGCGTGGGACGCCAGGGCACGTCGACACCGAGGTGCTCCAGCAGCTCGTGCCAGACCAGCGCGCGGAGCGCCAGATAGGGGAAGGTGAGGAGCAAGATGATCCACCAGGTTCCCTGCACGATGCGCCATAGCTGATCGCCGCTCTCGGGGGCGATCGCGATGCTGACCACGTACGCCAGGAGGCCCACGCCCACTACGAGGGGCAGGACCACGCGGACCTGCGTGAGCTGGCGCAGCCAGCGGCGTAGGGCAGGCCGCGGACTGGGCGCGGACGCTTCAGACGTGCTCACGCTCCACCAGGTCGCGGAAACGGGCCAGCACGCCCTGGACGGTGGCATCTTGCCGGTAGACCAGGCAGTGTGGCACCTGCATCGGAGCGGCCCAGTTTACCGAGCGCGGCAACCACCAGGGCACGATCACGAAGGGGGTGCCGCACGCCGCCGCAATGAACCAGAGGCCGCTCTCCCCGCTAATGAGCGCCGCCGCGCGCTCGATGACGCCCGCGACCTGGCGAATCGGTAGCCCCAGCAGGGGAATGGTCCCCGGGATCGGGGCCTGGCCCGCGGCCGCCAGCGTGAGCGGCGCGTAGCCCTCGGCGCGCAGGAGCCGCACGAGCCGTCGCCACGAGGCCGCCTCCCAGCCTTTGATGCGCCGCCAGAGCCGGCCGGCCAGCGGGACGGCGTACTGGCCGACGTGCGGCGCCAGGGCGACGTAGGGCCGCGGCAGCTGCCGCGCGGCGACGCGATCGTCGTCGTTCAGAGCGAGCACGGGCCGAAAGTGGCGCATCGGCTCCAGGTGCAAGAAGGTGGCCAGCCACTGTCCGCGCTCTTGCAGCCAGAGGTCGCGGTAGTACAGCCACGGCCAGTGGTGGCGCCAGTCACGGAGCATAGCGACCGCCAGCGGCCAGGGCCGGAGATCGTGGACGACCGCCGCGCGTCCGGAGCGCGCGCGTGCCTCGGCGATGAGGCGCCTCCCCTCGCCGTAGCGCAGGACGTCGATCACCGGGTTGTCCTCCAGAATCCGGCTGATCGGCCGGTCGGGGCAGCCCACGATGACCTGGCGCGGCTGCACCTGGCGCCGATATTCGCTCAGCACGGCCGTAAGCCACAGCAGGTCACCCAGATGGTAGTCCTCGCCCACCAGAAAATAGTGGGCCGACGCTCCGTCGCGCATCTCGTCGCTCGCGCCTGACTCGAGTCCGCGATTCGCGGCGGGCGGGCCGGCAGCCGGTCGCCGCGGCCAGCCCGCTTTAAGAGCGGCCCCCGACGGAGAGGGACGCAGCCGGGGAGCCGGGACCGCGGGACCGCCGGTCGCAGCCCGCCGGCCGCCGATGGCTACTGGCATACAACGTGCAGCGGGCGTGGCCGCGCGGAACCGCCGCGCGCTCGCTAGCAGGATGCACGAAGCATGCCGGTCTGGACCGGAGCCGCGACGCGGCGGCGCCCGCCATCGAGCCGGCGGCGCGCGGCCGCGGGCGCCGGGCAGCCCGAAGGGGGACCCATGCGCAAGACGCTGTTGCTGAACCCGCCGTCCTACGAAGGGTTCGACGGCGGGGCTGGCTCGCGCTACCAGGCGCGGCGCGAGATCCGGTCGTTCTGGTATCCAACGTGGTTAGCCCAGCCGGCGGCCCTTATTCCCGGCAGCAAGCTGGTGGATGCGCCGCCGCACCAGGTAAGCGTGGAGGCGGCTCTAGACCTGGCCGCGACGTACGAGCTGGTGATCGTCCATACCAGCACGCCGTCGCTTGCGAGCAACATGCGCTTCGCCGAGGCGTTGAAGCGGCGGCAGCCGGCGACCACGATCGGCTTTGTGGGGGCCCACGTGGCGGTCCTGCCCGAGGAGACGCTGCGGGCATGCCCGGCCATCGACTTCGTCGCGCGGCGCGAGTTCGATTTCACGCTCGCCGAGATCGCGGCCGGCCAGCCGCTCGCGGAGGTCGCGGGCATTAGCTACTGGGACCGGGACCGCGACGCCGTCGTCCACCAGCCGGAGCGGCCCCTACTGGCCAACATGGACGAGCTGCCCTTCGTCGTGAACGTCTACCACCGAGACCTGGCGATCCGGAACTACTATATCGGCTACTTGAAGCACCCTTACGTGTCGCTGTACACGGGACGGGGCTGCGCCTCGCGCTGCACTTTTTGTCTCTGGCCGCAAACGGTCGGCGGTCATCTGTATCGGCAGCGGAGCGCGGAGCACGTGTACGAGGAGATGAAGCTCGCGCAGACCCTGTTTCCAGAGGCCAAAGAGTTCTTCTTCGACGACGACACGTTCACGGACAACCGTCCCCGCGCCGAGGACATCGCGCGCCGGCTGAAAACGCTCGGCATCACCTGGTCGTGCAACGCCAAGGCGAACGTCCCGTATGCGACCTTGAAGGTGCTCCGCGAGTGCGGGCTGCGCCTGTTCGTGGTGGGCTTCGAGTCCGGCAACCAGCAGATCCTGAACAACGTGCGGAAGGGTATCCGCCTGGATCGAGCCTTGGAGTTCGTGCGGGACTGCAAGCGGCTCGGCATCAAGATCCACGGCACGTTCATCCTGGGCTTGCCCGGGGAGACGCGCGAGACGATCCGACAGACCATTGAGTTTGCCCGGGCCGTCGATCCCTACACCATCCAGGTGTCGTTGGCCGCCCCGTATCCGGGCACCGAGCTGTACGCGCAGGCGGTAGCCAACGGCTGGCTGAAGACCGACGGGCTGCTGGACGACCAGGGGATCCAGGACGCGACCCTGGAGTACCCCGACCTGGCGCGGGAAGAGATCTTCCGGGCAGTGGAGGACTTCTACCGGCGCTTCTACATGCGGCCGCGCCCCATCCTGCGCATCCTCCGGGAGATGGCGCTCGACCGCCGCGAGTGTGCGCGCCGGCTGCGAGAGGGCTACGAGTTCGTTCGGTTCTTCTCGCAACGCCAGCCGGCGCCCCACGCCAGCTGAGCCAGGCGCCCAACACGACGGGGCTACGCCCGGGCATCCCCCGCTAATCGGGCGCCCGCGCGCTCGGCGTTCGGGCGCGGTGCGCCCGGTCGGCCGCCAGGCGCCGCAGCGCGGCGGCGCTCAGCCAGATCTCGCCGGGCCAGCCGTCGCCCGCGAGCCGCGCGGCGCCGCCCCAGCCCCGCGGGTGATAGATCGCCAGCAGCCCGACCAGGAAGAGGCGCACGAACCGGGCGTGCCAAGTGCGCGGCAAGGGGCGAGTGTCGAAGCGCAGCCGCCCCCCCAGGCCGGCGAACAGCGTCACGCCGTGCAGCGCGACGAAGTCGTTCCCCGCGGCGCTCGGCTCCAGCGGGACCAGCGCTACGAGGTCGTCGGCGATCCGGCGCAGCGCCTGCCAGGGCGTCCAGTCGGGCGACGTGGCCAAGCGCAGCAGCGCCTCGTTGTCGAGGTGCAACTCGACAATGCGGTCGCCCGCCTGCACGACCGTGCCATCGGCGAGGGCGACTGGAGGGCCGTGGTGGGTCGTGGGACGGTATCGGACGAGCGCGCCCGGCCGTACGGGCTGGAGGCGGGCCTGCCAGCTGGCAAAGCGCTCCCAGGCCAGCCAGAACAGCAGCACGCCGCGAGCCTGCCCGCGGCCGGCGCACCCGAGTCGGGCCAGCCGCCAGGGCGCCTGGCTCAAGGCCCGTCGCCAGTGGCGCATCAGTAGCGCCAGCGCCGACCAATCCCGCCGTGAGCGAGGGCCCAGCGCGCGAACATCGTCAGCATCCCGAGGCGGAACGGCCGGCTGTGCAACCGGCGCGGCGAGGTGGCTATGTGGCTCTCGGTCACGTGGCAGACGGCGACCCCCGCTCGCTCCAGGCGGCTGAGAAACTCGCGGTCCTCGGCCAGCTGGAGGTCTTCGGCGAACCCGCCCAGCTGCAGAAACAGCGGGCGCGCACAATAGAACATCTGGGCGTGGATCTGGAAGAGCCGCTTGCCCAGCTCCATGAGCGCGAAGAAGCCGCGGTCCAGCCAATCGCGCGAATCGGCCAAGACGGCGATGCTGCCCGCGGGATAGCCTTGCCGCGCGCGCGTCACGATCGACGCGACCAGGTCGGGAGCCAGGTGAGAGTCGGCGTCGAGGAAGAGCAGCGACTCGCCGCGCGCCACACCCGCGCCGCGGTTCTTCGCCCGGGCGAGGCCGGGGACCGGCTCGTCGAGCAGCCGCACGGCGAGCTGGGGCTGCTCGGCCACGAACACGCGGACGACGTCGGCCGTGGTGTCGACCGAGCCGTTGTTCACCACGATCGCTTCCAGCCGCGCGAGGGGCCAGCGCTGGGCGGCCACCGAGGCGAGGGCGCGCTGCACGTAGCGAGCCTCGTTGCGCGCCGGGATGACGACCGAGACGTCAGGCGTAGGAGTCGAGGAGGGCGGCATAGGTGGTCGGTCTCCGTTCGCGGACGAGGCGCGCGAGCAGGCGGAGGACGCGCTGGCAATCCCCGGACGAGCGCGCTTGCTGCGGGTGCAGGAACACCTTGATCGCGGGAAATCGCGGGGCGACCGCCATCTGGACGGCGCTCCCCAGCCAGATCAGGCGCTCGTGCCACGGTGGGGCGCCCATGTAGCCCGCCCACGGCAGCCAGCGGGCCCGGCCGCGCTGCACGTCCAGGACCGTGTTCATGCCCACGTAGTAGCGAAAGCCGAGGCGTCGCAGGCTAGCGTAGATCCACGGGGGCGCCATCCAGCCGGGGGCGCAGAAGCCTTGCACGTCGATCCCGAGCGCGCGGAGGGCGGCGCGGCCCGCTTCCAGCCGAGCCGCGGCCTCGCGACTGTCGACGGTCAGGAACTCTGCCGCCGAGCCCGCGAAGAGGCGGCCCCGGGCACGAGTCAGCCAGCTGCCCTGGAAGGGGCCGCTGGCGCGGTGCGTGTAGCCATGCAGGACCATCTCCGAGCCCGCGCGCGTCTCTTCCTGCAGCAGCCGGACCAGCGCGGGCGCCTCGTGGAGTAGCGGGCCGCTCGGCGAGTGCGGCACCACCTTGAGGACCCGCGGCCTGGCCCCGATCGCATCCAGGGAGCCCAGCAGCTGTTGCACCTCATCGCCAAAGGCGGGGGCCACGTCGTGGATGGAGACGATCAGCCAGCGGCTCTCCACGGCGAACTCCTCGTCCGGCGGACCTCGTGAGCGGTGCTGCCCGGCACGATCCGTGCCAGCGCCGTGGGTGGCATGGCCAGCCAGAGGGACCGTTCGGCCATGGGGCGCGCTGGCTATCCCGCGCGGGGGCGGGCCCCTGTTGCTATCTAGGTTTTTTGCAGGCGAACGGCCGTATCCGCCGGCACGAATCATGCCCCACGGCAGCCCCGCTCCGTCCGGAGCAGGCGGGAAGCCACGACATGGCCATGGCGCGCTAGCTCTCGCGCGATGAGGATCCTGTCCCCATAGGCAGCTCGGCGGTGTCGACAACCGACCGGGGCGCGCAGGTTGATAAGTGCCTCGGCTGGCATAGATTCTGCGAGCGGCGGGGCGCGCGGCGGGCCGCGGTGCAGCGGGCGCGTGACCGGTCGCTCGGACGCGCTGAGTGGATCGGCCGCAGCGGGCGACTGGAGCGCGAACTCGACGGGAGATTGACTCATGCCTTCTCAGAACCTGGCTGGAACGTCGGTACGGGGCGGCGCGGCGGCATCCCAGCTCAGCTACAGCGACCCGTCGGCTGTCGCTGACGGCGCGTTAACCGCCCACCGCAAAGCCGACCACCTCCGGATCAACGTCGAGGAGGACGTCGCCGCCAAGGGAATCGGCTCCGGCTTCGAGGCATATCGGTTCGTCCACCAGGCGCTCCCGGAGATCGACCTCGACGAGGTCGACCTGACGACCGAGCTGTTCGGGCGTCGCCTGCGAGCCCCCATTCTGATCTCCTGCATGACGGGCGGGACCGCGGAAGCGGGGCGGATTAACCTGGCCCTCGCCGAGGTGGCCCAGCAGTTTGGTTTGGCAATGGGCCTCGGGTCGGGGAGAGTGCTACTCGAGCGGCCCGAGGTCCTGCCGACGTTCCAGGTACGCCGCGTGGCACCCACTATTCTCCTCTTTTGCAATCTCGGTGCCGTGCAGCTCAATCGTGGCCTCACCTCCGACGATTGCCGACGGCTGATCGATCAGACGCAGGCCGACGCGCTGGTCCTCCATTTGAACGCGCTGCAGGAGGCCCTGCAGCCCGAGGGCGACACGTGGTTCCGCGGGCTACTCGCCAAGATTCGGACGCTCTGCCGCGACCTGGACGTGCCGGTCGTGGCCAAGGAAGTCGGCTGGGGCCTGGCGCCGGAGCTGGTCGACGCGCTGCTCGACGCGGGGGTCGCCGCGGTCGACGTGGCGGGAACGGGTGGTACGTCGTGGAGCGAGGTCGAGCGCTACCGGCTGGCCGAGCCCTGGCGCGCGCGAGTCGCCGCGGCGTTCGCCGACTGGGGAATCCCCACCGCCGAGGCGATCACCGCCGCGCGGCGGGCGGCGCCCACGGCCACGATCTTCGCCAGCGGCGGCATCGGCAGCGGGATCGACGTCGCCAAGGCCCTCGCCCTGGGCGCCGACCTCGTCGGGATTGCCGGCCCCTTCCTGCGGGCCGCGACGGAGCCCGGCGACGCGGCGGCCAGCCTGGCGCGTGAGCTGATCGAGACACTGCGCATTGCCATGTTCTGCCTCGGGGCGCGGGCGATCCGCGACCTGCAGCAGACGCCCCACCTCATCCGCACCCACCAGCCGTCTGCCCGGCTGCACCGCGAGCGCCTCGCCTATAGTACGACAGGCGGCGGGCAGTTCATCGACATCACGCGCGACGTCGCGGCGGTGGTCGAGCGATCCGGCATCCAGCAAGGCTTCGTCCACGTGTATTCGCACCACACCACCGCCGCCATCCGCGTCAACGAGAACGAGCCCCTGTTGCTGCGCGACTTCCAGCGCGTGCTGGGCATGCTCGTGCCGCCGGGCGGGTTCGAGCACGACGATCTCGACCGGCGCGTGGGCGTATCGCCCAGCGAGCCACGCAACGGGCATGCGCACTGTCGGCACCTCATGCTGGCGTCTAGTGAGACGATCCCCGTAGTGGATGGGCGGATGGCGCTGGGCCGCTGGCAGAGCGTGTTCCTCATCGAGCTGTGCTCAGCGCGACGACGCCAGCTCACCGTTCAGGTCACGGGCGAGTGAGGGGGGACACGTGGGCGCCGTTAGCGAGCTGGAGCTTGGGAACGCTTGTTGCGGATATCTGACACGCCGCCACTATGAGAACTTCTGGGTCATCTCCTGGTTCCTGCCGCCCGCGACGCGGACGCACTTGCAGCGCATCTACGCCTACTGCCGCATCACCGACGACCTGGGGGACGAGAGCGGCGAGCTGGCCGCGGAGCGCCTAGCGCTGTGGCGCCAGGACTTGGACCGCTGCTTCCCCGGCAGCCGGATCCCCCCCCTACACCCAGCCCTGATCGCGCTGGCGGATACCATTGCGACGTGCCGGCTCCCGCGAGAGCCGTTCCTCGACCTGATTGCCGCCAACCTTCAGGACCAGCGGGTAAAGGAATACACGAGCTGGGAGCAGTTGCGGGACTACTGCCGGCTCTCGGCCGCGCCGGTGGGCCGGCTGGTGCTCCGCGTGGCGGGCGTCGCTTCGCCGGCGCTCGACGCGCTCTCGGACGACGTGTGCATCGGCCTCCAGCTCGCGAACTTCGCGCAGGACGTGAGCGTGGATCGCGCGAAGGGCCGCACGTATCTGCTCCAGCCCGAGCTGGCCGAGCGCGGCCTGGCGGGTGCCGTCGAGGCGATGTGCCAGCGCGCCAGCGACCTCCTCCAGTCCGGCCAGCTGCTGGAGGCCGCCGTGGATGGCGGGTTGCGGCTGCAATTGATGCTGTACCGGCGTGGCGGCGAGGCGATCCTACGCGCCGTCGCCGCCGCGGGCTACCGCACGGACCTATGCCGCCCCACCGTATCACTGCCGGCCAAGTGCGGCCTGCTGGCCCTGGTCGGCCTGCAGGCATTCGGGAGGTCCCACCATGTCGGCGAAAAGCGACCCGCTTGAGCTTCAGGCGGCGTATTCGGTCGACGCGGCCGAGCACTACTGCGCGGCCCTGGCCCGGCGCGAGGCGAAGAACTTCTACTGGGGCTTCATCGCGCTGCCCCGTGCGCAGCGGATGGCAATCTACGCGCTCTACAGCTTCGCGCGGGAGGTGGACGACGAGGCCGACCGCCCCGACGGCGAGCGCGACCCCGCCCGCCTGGCCTGGCACCGCGACCGGCTGCGGCGCTGCCTGGCGGGCGACTACGTCGACCCCGTCATGCAGGCGCTGGGACCGGCGATCGCCCGCTACCAGATTCCCGCGGCGGAGCTGGCCCAGGTGATCGACGGCGTCGAGCTGGACCTGCACCAGAACCGCTACCAGTCGTGGGAGGAATTGCGCGCCTATTGCCGGCTCGTGGCGTCCGCGGTAGGCCGGATGTGCGTGCGGGTCTTCGGCTTCACCGACCCGCGGGCGCTCGTGTTCGCCGACGACCTCGGCCAGGCCATGCAGCTCACCAACATCCTGCGCGACATCCGGGAGGACTACTTCCTGTTCGGCCGCATCTACCTGCCGCTAGGCGAGCTGGCGCGCTTTGGCATCGACGAGGCCCGCCTCGTGGCGGCGCTGCACGGGACCGACGGCCGCGGCGACGGCCGGGACGGGGACGCCTGGGGCGCCTTCGTCCGCTCCCAGGCCGAGCGGGCCGAGGGGCTCTTCGCGTCCGGCCTGCAGGTGGCGAGCCTGATCCCGACCTCCTCGGCGGTCTGCGTGCTCACCATGGCCGGCATTTACCAGGGCATCTTGCAGCGGATCAAGCGGCACCCGTATCTGCCGCTGCAGCGGCGGGTGTCGCTGTCGCCCGCGGAGAAACTGGGTGTGGTGGTGCGAGCATGGCTGCAGGCCAGGTAGCGGTGGTCGGCGGCGGCCTGGCGGGCCTCAGCGCGGCCGTCGAGCTGCAGCGGCTGGGGGTCGAGGCCGAGGTCTTCGAGCGCGGCCGCCTGCTCGGGGGGAAGGTGACGTCGTACCAGGTTGGCGACACCGAGATCGACAACGGACAGCACGTCTATCTCGGCTGCTTCACGGAGTTTCGGGACTTCGTGGCTAGCGTGGGGCTATCGGCCCGGCTGCGGCTGCAGGAGCGCTTCGAAGTGCTCCTCCTGCGCCGCGGCGCCGAGCCCTGCTGGCTGCGGGCGGCCCACTGGCCCGCGCCGTGGCACTTGCTACCCGCCCTCGTAGCCCACCGGCACCTCGACTGGCCGGCCAAGCTGCAGGTCGCCTGGGCCATCGCGCGCGCCCGGCAGGGGGCGCCCGCGCCGGGCACGTGCGCCGACTGGCTCGCCTGCCACCACCAAGGTGAGGCCGCGCGCCGCTACTTCTGGGAGCCGTTCCTGGTCCCGGCCCTCAACGCTCCCCTGGAGGCCGCAGCGGCGGACGCGGCGCGCTTCGTGATCGCCACGGCGTTCGCCGGCAGCCGCCAGTCGGCCTGCGTCGGCTTCGCCGACGTGCCGCTCGCGCGAATCGCCGAGGCGGCGGCGAAGCATATCGGCCGGGTGTACTGCCGCACGCCGGTCGCCGGCGTCTGGGAGGAGGACGGCCGCGTGCGGGGTCTGCGGCTGACGGACGGCCGGGAGCTGCCATACGACGCCGTCGTGCTCGCCGTCCCGCCACGCCAGCTCGGGCGCCTGCTGGGCGATCCGGCCCGCTGCGGCGTGGCTGGGCTGGAGGCGTTCCAGCCCCAGCCCATCGTGGACGTCCATCTCTGGTTCGACCGCGCCGACCTCGAGTTCGAGTTCGCGGCGGTGCTCGACTCCCCGGTACAGTGGGTGTTCCAGAAGGCCCCGGGGTATCTGTGCTGTAGCCTGAGCGCCGCGCACGATCTGGTCACGCGGCCGGAAGCGGAGCTGGTGGCGCTCTGCCGGCGCGAGGTGAGCGCGGCCTTGCCGGCGCTCGCGGCAGTGCCGCTCAGCCGGGCCATGGCGACCCGCGATCCCGAGGCCACCTATGCGCCGACGCCGGGCCTGCGGCGCCCCGGCCCGGCCACGCGCTATCCGAACCTGGCCATCGCCGGCGCCTGGACGGACACCGGCTGGCTGGCGACCATGGAGTCGGCGGTGCGGAGCGGGCGGGCCGCCGCGCGCTGGATCACCGCAGGAGGCGCGCGCCATGCTGCGTGAGACGACCGGCGTGCAGGCGGCGGTGGAGTGGCTGTTGGAGCGCCAGGCGCCCGAGGGGTGGTGGTCGGGCGAGCTGGAGACCAACGTCACGATGACCGCCGAGCACGTGCTGCTCTGTCGGTTCCTGAGGCTCGACCTGGGCCCGATCCGGGAGGGCGCCATCCGGCACCTGCTCGGCGCGCAGCGGGACGATGGCTCGTGGGCGCTGTACTACGACGGTCCCGCGGACCTGAGCACGACGGTAGAGGCATACGTCGCGCTGAAGGTGCTGGGGCTGGCCCCGGACAGCGCGCCCCTGGCCCGCGCGCGGAAGGTCATCCACCAACAGGGCGGGCTGGCCCGCGCGCGGGTGTTCACCAAGATCTGGCTGGCGCTGTTCGGCGAGTACCCGTGGGCCGGCATCCCCAGCATGCCGCCGGAGCTAGTCTACCTGCCGCCGAGCGTCCCGCTGAACCTCTACGACTTCGCGTGCTGGGCGCGCGGCACCATCGCGCCGCTCCTGATCGTGCTCACGCGGCAGCCGCGGCGGCCCCTCGGCGTGACCGCCCGGGAGCTGATCGTGCCGGGCACAGAAGCGCTGCTCGTTCGGGTCCCCGGCTCGGGGGTCTTCTGGTGGGCCGACAAGCTGCTGAAAGCCTACGATCGCCTGCCGTGGCAGCCGGGGCGCGGCCGGGCGTGCCATCAGCTCGTCGATTGGATCGTCGCCCGGCAGGAGGCGGACGGGAGCTGGGGCGGCATCCAGCCGCCCTGGGTCTACTCGTTGATCGCCCTGCACCTGGAGGGCCTGTCGCCCGACCATCCCGTCATGCGACGCGGCCTTGAGGGACTGGAGCGCTTCGCGCTCGCGGACGAGAGGGGATGGCGGCTGCAAGCGTGCATGTCGCCGGTCTGGGACACCGCCTGGGCGCTCCTCGCCCTGCGGCGGGCCGGTCTGGCCCAGGACCACCCCGCGCTGCGCCGCGCCGTCGACTGGCTGCTGGCCGAGCAGATCACGGGCGGCGGCGACTGGCAGGTCCGATGTCGGGCGCGCGACTGCGGCGGCTGGGCGTTCGAGTTCGACAACGACTGCTATCCCGACGTGGACGACACCGCGGTCGTGGTGCTGGCGCTGCTCGAGGCCGCGCCGCGGGCGCGCGTGGCCGCGGCCGTGGAGCGCGCCCGGCGCTGGGTGCTCGCCATGCGGTCGCGCAATGGCGCCTGGGCCGCGTTCGACCGCGACAACTGCAGCCGGGTGGTGTACCAGCTGCCGTTTGCCGACTTCGGCGCCATGACCGATCCCCCGACCGAAGACGTAACGGCCCACGTGCTGGAGATGCTGTTCGCGCTCGGCCACCGGCCAGCCGATCCGATGGTGGCGCCGGCGCTACGGTACCTACGACAGACGCAGACCGCCGACGGCGCCTGGTACGGCCGCTGGGGCGTCAACTACGTGTACGGCACCTGGTGCGTGGTCACCGCGCTGACGCGGGGGCGGATCGGCCGCGGCCTGGTTGGCCGGGCGCTGGCATGGCTGCTAAGCGTGCAAAACGACGACGGCGGCTGGGGCGAAACCTGCTACTCCTACGACGACCCGTCGTTCGCCGGGCGGGGACGCAGCACGCCGTCGCAGACCGCGTGGGCCGTGCTGTCGCTCCAGAGCGCGGGCCTGGGCCAGCACCCGGCCTGCCGCCGCGGGCTGGCGTACCTGGGCGAGCGCCAGAGCGCCGGCACCTGGGACGAGCCCGAGTACACGGGGACCGGCTTCCCGCGCGATTTCTACATCAACTATCACCTCTACCGACACGTGTTTCCCACGCTCGCCTTAGCGCAGAGCGAGCTGTCCGATCCCGGGCGCCTCGCCCGCGAGGTCCAGGAGGTCGGTTGACATGGCCGTACCGCTGATCCAGAGCCTGACCGTCGCAGCCTACGTGATCAAGCAGCGCTTGAAGCGCAATCCCAAGTTCGCGCTGGTCCTGCAGCTGGAGCCGCTCTACCAGTGCAACCTGGCGTGCGCCGGCTGCGGCAAGATCCAGCATCCCGACGAGCTGCTGCGGCGGCGGCTCACGGTGCAGCAGTGCGTCGCCGCCGTCGAGGAGTGCGGCGCGCCGATCGTCTCGATCGCGGGGGGCGAGCCGCTGGTCCACGACGAGATCGACCAGATCGTGGCCGCCCTGGTCGCGCGCCGAAAGTTCGTCTACCTCTGCACCAACGCGCTGCTCATGGAGAAGAAGCTGGACCGGTTCACGCCCTCGCCGTACTTCGCCTGGTCGGTACACGTCGACGGTTTGCGCGAGCGCCACGACGAGTCGGTGGCGCGGGCGGGCGTCTTCGATCGCGCGGTCGCCGCGATTCGCGCCGCTCAGCGCCGGGGCTTCCGCGTGACGACGAACACCACCTTCTTTGCCCAGGACGAGCCGAGCACGGTGCGCGCCGTGCTCGACTACCTGAACGACGAGCTGGCGGTGGACACTATGCAGATCGCGCCCGGCTACGCCTACGAGAAGGCGCCCGACCAGGAGCACTTCCTGGGCGTCGAGCGCACCCGCGCGCTCTTCCGGGCGGCGTTCGCGGGCGGGCGGCGGCGGCGCTGGCGGCTCAACCACACGCCGCTCTACCTCGACTTCCTGGAGGGTAAGACCGACTTCGCCTGCACCGCCTGGGGCATCCCCTGCTACTCGGTGCAGGGCTGGCAGCGGCCCTGCTACCTGCTCGCGGATGGCTATGCGCCGTCCTACCGCGCGCTGCTCGAGACCACCGCCTGGGACGCCTACGGGCGGGGCACCAACCCCAAGTGCGCCAACTGTATGGCGCACTGCGGCTACGAACCAACCGCCGTGCTCGCCACCATGACCTCGCTCCGTGAATCGGCGCGGGCGATCGCCGCGACGGCGGCGAGCCGGCCGGCCCGCCGGCGCTTCCCCGTGCGGGAGGCAAGCTAGCGATGCGCGGCGGGGAGGAGGTATTTCTGACGGGCGGCACCGGCTTCGTCGGCGGGCACGTGCTCCATGCCTTGCTGGCAGCCGGCTACCGGGTGCGGGCGCTGGCGCGAGGGAGCGGCGAGCGGCTGCCGGCGCTCGACGGATGCACCCGCGTCGTGGGGAACCTGGAGCAGCCGGGCGCGCTGGTCCGCGCCCTGGAAGGGTGCCGTTACCTGGTCCACGTCGCCGCCCTCTATTCGTTCGCGCCGCGCGACCGGCAGCGCGTGGCGCGGACGAACGTAGCGGGCACGCGCGGACTGTTGGAGGCGGCGCGCATCGCGGGCGTGGAGCGCGCGGTCGTCACGTCCAGCTCGGCCACGGTCGGCCCCGGCGCCCCGGACCAGCCGGCGACGGAGGCCCAGTGGGCGCCGCCGCACGCGGGCCTGTCGACCTACCACGCCTCGAAGGCCGCGCAGGAGCGGGCCGCGCTGGCGGCGCGTGTCCCCGTCGTGTTGGTGCTGCCGACCGCCCCGGTCGGGCCGGGCGACTGGAAGCCGACGCCGACGGGACGCATGGTCCTGGACTTCCAGCGCGGCCGCATCTTCGCCAGCGTCCGCGGCGGCCTGAACCTGGTCGCGGTGGAGGACGTCGCGCGGGCGCACGTCCTGGTCCTCGAACGGGGTCAGCCGGGCGAGCGGTACCTGGTGGGCGGCGAAAACCTCAGCTTCCGCCAGATCTGGCAGGCGCTGGCCGAGCTGACCGGGCGCCGCGCGCCGCGCCTGGAGCTGCCGCACGGGGTTCCCCTGGCGCTGGGCTGGGGCGATGAGCTGCGCTGCCGCCTGCTGCGCGCGCAGCCGGCGATCCCCCTTGAAGGAGTGCAGATGGCCCGCCACTACATGTACGTCGACGACGCCAAAGCGCGCCGCGAGCTGGGCTATCGGCCCTCGCCCGTACGCCCGGCGCTGGGGCGGGCGGTGGCCTGGTACCGTGAGCACGGTTACGCTGCGTGAGCCGCGACCGGCATTCGGGGCGCGCGCCGCCGGGGGCACGCGGGACCTGACGGTGATCGCGGCGACGCGCCTGGAGGCGCTGGCCGCGCGGGCCGTCTTGCCGCGCGGCGTCGCCGTCGCGCGGGTCGGGATGGGGCGCCGCGCCCGGCGCGAGCCACCAACGTGCTTCATAGCCTGTGGGCTGGCCGGCGCCTTGTCAGAGCGGCTCCGGCCGGGCGCGGTCGTCGTCCCGCCGTGGGTGGGGCTACCCAGCGGCGAGCGCCTGCCTTGCTCCGCCCCGCTGGTCGAGGCGCTGGCGGCAGCGGCGCGGCGATTGGGCTGGGAGCCGCTGGTGGCGCCGCTCGTCACCGTGCCGGGGCTGGTAACCGGGCGCGCGCGGCAGCAGTGGTACGCCCACGGCTTCGCGGCCGCCGACATGGAAACCGGCTGGCTTCTGCGCCAGCAGCCCATCGGGGCGACGGTGCGGGTCGTCCTGGACACGCCGCGCCACGACCTCTCGCCGCGCTGGGAGCAGCCGCTCCAGGCCCTCTGGCAGCCAGGGCTCTGGCCGGAGCTCGCCTGGCTCGGCTTGCGCGCGCTGCCGTACGCGCTGCGCGCGGCGATCGTGGTCAGGACCGCGCTCGCGCCCGACCACACGCGCAGCACTCGCCCGTGGTGGCGAGGACGGGGGAGCGATGCTGCAATCCGTCACCGCTGAGATGGCACCCACCAGCTTTCTCGACGTCCTGGCCGAGAAGCGGCAGATGCTCTGGCCCGTCGTCAAGTCCTATCTCGACGATCTCTGGGCGCCGGCTATCGACCGCTACGCCGCGGGCCGCGAGGACGTGGCGCGGTTCCATCAGCAGCTCGTGAGCGAGTATCCGCGGCGACAGGGCAAGTACTTGCGGCCCGCGCTCCTGCTGCTGACCTGCGAGGCGCTGGGCGGTGACCCGCGCCAGGCCATCCCGTCGGCGGCGGCAATGCAATTGTCGGAGGACTGGCTTCTTGTCCACGACGATTGCGAAGATGGATCGCCACGGCGGCGCGGCGGCAAGGCCCTGCCGCGGCTGTACGGCTGCCAGCTTGCCATCAACGCCGGCGATGCGCTGCACCTACTGATGTGGCGGGTGCTCCAGGACAATTTTCGGCTGCTGCCGCAGCACCGGGCCCGGGCGGTCTTGCAGGCGTTCTCCGATCTGCTGACGCGCACGGCGTTTGGCCAGACGGTCGAGCTGAAGTGGACGCGCGATCGGCGACACGATCTGACGGAGGCGGACTGGTTCTTCCTGGCGGACAACAAGACGGCCTATTACACGGTCGCGGGGCCGATGCTCATCGGGGCGCTGATCGCGGGCGCCCATCGTGCCCAGTCGGCGTCGATCGAACGGTTCGGCCTGCTGCTCGGCAAGAGCTTTCAGGTCGTTGACGATCTTCTAGACCTCGTGTCGGACTTCGACGGACTCAAGGGACCAAACGGGGGAGACATCATCGAGGGGAAGCAGACGCTCGTGCTGATTCATCTGCTGAAGGTCGCGCGGGGGCCTGATCGAGATGCGCTCCTGCAGATTCTTGGGAAGCCGCGATCCGCGCGTAATCGGCAAGACGTCCGGACGGTCATCGAGTTGATGCGCGCTTATGGCAGCCTTGATTACGCGCGCGGGGTAGCCTTGAGGCTCGCGGCTGCCGCAACAAGGGCGTTCGATCGGGAGCTGGGCTTCCTCGCCCGTGAGCCGGCGCGGATGCACCTGCGGTCGTGCATCACCTTCGTCGTCAGCCGGCGCCTATGATACCCGATCCGGCGGGGCGGTTCGCGTAGCGGGGCGTGCCCTCACCCCGCCCCTCTCCCAGGGGGAGAGGGAGTAGGCGAACCGTATCTCCGGATTCGGTTTGGAACCGCGCACGGCCTCGCGGCCGGGGTCGGCGGTGGACCAAGGCACGCGCTGGTCCTCCGCGGCATACGGAAAATGGCCCAGGACTGCTGTGCTCCCGCAGCTACCCGAGTAGGCCGAGGGCGCGCCAGTAGGGGACGCTGAGGGCGACGCCGACGAGGACGGAGAGGGCGTAGGCCCAGGCGACCGGGCGGACGCTGGCGTGCGTAAAGCTCTCGTCCATGCCGTAGTAGAGCGCGAGGTAGATGGTGCTCTGGTACGAGAGGAACCAGGTGTTGGTGGCGACGAGCGCGATGATGCCGACCACCCAGGGGCTCACGCCGAGCGCGACGGCGGCCGGGGCGAGGACGAGCGTGAGCAGCACCGCGGCCGCCTGCCAGCGCACGACGAACGACAACGCGAACGACGCGAGGGTCAGGGCGAGGGCGAACTGCAGCGGGCTGCCGGCGACCGGCGCGAGCGCGTCCGCCAGGTGGTTGGCGAGCCAGGTGTCGAGCCCCAGGTGGACGAAGACGTCGCCGAGGCCGACCAGCACGCCGAGGTAGAGCAGGAAGCTCCAGTTCACGCCGCTACGGAAGGTGGGCTGGTCGAGCGCGCCCGTGGCCAGCAGCGCGCACAGGCCGGCCAGCCCCACCCAGGCGGGATCGACGTGGTGGACGCCCTGCGTGACGAAGCCACCGAGCACGAGCACGAAGATCACGAGCGTGACGCGCTCGGCGCGGGAGGGCGGGCCGAGCAGCTTCCACTGGAGGGCGAGCCGCTCGCGCGCCAGCGGCCGCGGGGCGCGTGGCCGATAGGTCCAGAGCGCGGCCGCCAGCCCCACGGCGAGGATGACGACGTGGAGCGGCAGCGCGGCGACGAGCCAGGTGCCCCAGGTGAACTGGGCGCGCACCTCCGGTGGCAGCACGCCCTGCACGAGCAGGCCCGTCGTGGAGCCGGTCAGGAAGAGGCCGGCCGAGAGGCCGAAGCCGTAGAGGGTGGCGAGGGCCATACCGGCGCGGGCCGGGCCTCCGGGCGCGTAGCCGAGCGCGTCGGCCATCTCGGCCGTGAGGGGCGCCGCCATCGCGACGCGCGCCGTGGCGTTGGGCATCGCGGGCGTGAAGAGCAGCCCGAGCGCCGCCAGCGCCAGGCCCTGCACGACGTGTGTGGCCGGCAGGTGGGTGAGCGCCAGCAGGGTGGCACGGTAGAGCAGGCCGCTGCGTGCGACGGCGGCGCCCAGCCCGAGCACTGCCAGCACGAGGACCCAGGTGCCGCTGGCGTAGCCGCCGAGCGCCACGCGGGGCGGCACGACGCCGAGAACGGCCCAGGCGCCGACGAGCAGCAGCGCGGCGACGAAGTCGGGCACGACGTCCAGCACGAGGATCGGCACGAACACGACGAGAAGCCCGAGCGCCGTCCAGGCCTCGACGCTGAGGTCGCTCGGCGCGGGCAGCAGCACGAACACGGCGCCGAGTGCGAGCGCGACGAGCAGTCCCAGCAGGCGCGTGCGCATCGTGCCGCCGAGCTGGCGCCTAGCGGCCATCGCCAGCCCGAAGGCGCGATCGGCGGCGAACGCCAGGCGGCCGGCGCCCGGATTGCCGTCGAGCCGCACGTCGGTCTGCGGCGGGGGCGGCTCGCCCGTCCGCGTGGACACCGCCTCGCGCTCCAGGGCCAGCGCCAGGTCCAGGTAGCGGGCCGCGGCGGCGCGGTCGTCGCGGGCGGCCGCTAGCTCGCCCAGCCGCTCGTAACAGGTCGCCAGCGCCTCGGCGGACAGGCTGGCCGGCGCCTCGGCGATGACGCTCTCGAGCGCGCGCTGCTCGCCGGCCGGGTCGTCCAGGCGCCGGTAGGCAGCCAGCTCGAGCGCCAGGAGCGGGGCTGAGCGGGGCGGCCCGCCGTTGCTCACCGCCGCGAGCCAGGCGCGCACGGTGGCGCCGTCGGCCGGCGCGGGCGGGACGGTCGGGCCGTGCGCGGCCGGCTCGCGCCGCAGGAGGCGCTGGCCCACGTCGAGCAGGAGGCGCTCGGCGGCGGCGGGCTGGCCGGCGGCCCGGTAGTGGTGCGCCGCCTCCGCCCAGTCGCCCCGCTCTTCCAGCAGCGCGGCCGCGCGCGCGTGGAGGGCGCGCAGCTCGGCGGCGCTCACCTCGGCGCGCAGGCGGGTGCGCAGGAACGTCGCCAGGAGCGGATGGTAAGCGTAGGTCGCGCCGTCCTCGCTCGGCACGACCACGCCCTCGCGGGCCAGGCCGTCCAGCCGCGCGGCCGCGTCGTGGGTGCCGAGCAGGGCGTCGACCAGGGCCGGGTCCAGCTCATGCAGGATGGCGGTGCGGGTGAGAAAGTCGCGCTGCTCGGGCGGGGCGGCGTCCAGGCGCGCGACCGCCAGCTCCTGGAAGCCGCGGCGCATCTCGGAGAGGGCGCGGCGCGCGCGGCTCAGACGGCGGCTGAGCACCCGCCCGAGGTGCAGCGCCAGGGCGGGGTTGCGCGCGAGCAGCGCGTCGAAGCGCGGCTTCGCGAGCCGCCCGACGAGCACGTCGCCCACCGCAATCACGGTGGTGCTGCGCGGGTCGCCGGTGAGCAGCGCCTGCTCGCCGAAGTAGTCGGGGGCGCGCAGCACGATGATCGACGCCTCCTGGCCGGCCGGCCCCGTGCGGACCTCGACGGCCCCCTCGGCGAGCAGGTAGAGGCCGTCGCCGGGCGTGCCGACGCGGAAGATCACCTCGCCGGGCGCGTAGCGGCGCGGCTCCAGCTCGGCGATGAGCTTGGCGCTCTCGACCGGCGGCAGGCCGTCGAACAGCGGGTTGGCCGCGATCTCGGACGGCAGGCTCATAGCGGCGCTTGCTCCCCTCCTTCCCGAATGTAGGGTACTACAGGCCCGATGCCCTATCCTTCCGGGGACCCGCGCGGCGGACGCGCGCCACGGAGTAGCAGGGATGGAGCGAGCGGGACCGGACCACAAGCAGGTCGTACAGCACGAGTTCAGCCAGCAGGCGCCGCAGTACGCGGCCAACCCGCTCATCAGCGACCCGGCGCGGATCGCGCGGCTGGTGCGCGCGGTGAGCCCGGCGCCCACCGCGCGCGTACTCGAAGTCGCGACCGGGCCGGGCCACGTGGCGCTGGGGTTCGCGGCCGTCTGCCGCGAGGTCGTGGGGATCGACCTGACGGCGGCGCCGCTGGCGCTCGCCGAGCGGCTACGCCAGGAGCGCGGCCTGGCCAACGCGCGGTTCGCTTTGGGCGACGCGGAGGCGACGGGCTTTGCCGACGGCGCGTTCGACGTGGTCGTCTGCCGCTACGCCTTCCACCATTTCGCGGACCCGCCAGCGGTGCTGCGCGAGATGACGCGGGTCTGCCGCGCGGGGGGCACGGTCGCGCTGGAGGACCTCGTGGTGAGCGAGCAGCCGGCGCGCGCCGCCTACCAGAACCGCTTCGAGCACCTGCGCGACCCGTCGCACACGCGCGCGTACCCGCTGAGCGAGCTGCTGGCGCTGCTCACGGCCAACGGGCTGGAGCTGGAGGCGGTGTACTCGGACGCGCTGACGCAGGAGGTCGAGCGCTGGCTGGCGAACGCCCACACGTTGCCCGAGCGCGCGGCCGAGGCGCGCGCGCTCATCGAGCGCGACGCCCGCGAGGACCTGAGCGGCGCGCGGCCCTACCGCGCCGACGGGCGCCTGTGGTTCGTGCAGCGCACCGCCGCGCTCGTCGGCCGCAAGCTGGCCGCGCCGGCATAGATTGGTTTGGGCAATGATGGAGCCCAGTAGCGGCGCCAGAGCTGCGGCCTGCGGGCCGCGGGCGGGCATGAAACCCGCCCCTACGCGCGCCGGGTGCCCGGCGAGGCGCGCTGAAGGGGCGATCCGAGCGGCGCCGGCGGTGCGGCCTCGACGGCCGTGGGCGGGGACGAATCACGCTTGCATCGGCCCCTCCGCCGGCCGCTCACGGTCCGTATGCGCTGCTCTGGCGAGGCGCTAGCGTGGGTCAGCGGCCCGGCCCCATGAGGTGGCGGGCCATCAGCGCCGGATAGCCGAGGGGCTCGGCCGTCTCGGGCGGCAGGCCGAGAGCCACCGCGAGGCGGGCGATTGTCTCGGGCGGCCCCTCGATCTCGCAGTAGTGGCCGAAGGCTAGCTCGTCGAGGGCGACCGCCGCGCCGTCGAGCTGCCAGGTCTCGCGCTGCTTCGCGTACTGGATGGTGGGCGTGTAGCCGAGCGCCTTGAGGATCGCGCGGGTGGCGGCCACGTCGGCCACGGCCGTCTCTAGCTCGACGCGGCGCTTTACCGCGCCGTCGTAGGCGGCGGGGCCTTTGTACGTCAGCCGCCCCGCGGGGCCGCCGTCGAGCGTCCGCAGGCGCAGGACGCGCTGGGCGGCAGCGAGCGCGCCGCCGGGCCGGTCGAACAGGACGTTGTCCTCGGCCTGGCGCCCGGCCGGCCGGGCGCCGAGGCCCGCGAGGCGGGCACGCAGCCGCGCGGCGTCGTCTGGCCCAGACAGGCGGTACTTAGCTTCGATCTCCAGGGGCGGCTCGGCGGCGCTCACGGCAAAATCTCCCGGTGCGGCGAGGCACCGGTAGTATAGTTTGCGAAGACTGTTACAACGGCCCACGGGAGTGAGCGATGGCGCAGCGCGAGTCGGAACAGCGCCCCGAGACGGGATGGGACGCGGCGTGGGAGCCGGCCGGGCGCCCCGGCCGGGCGGCCGGCGCCTGGCGGGGCGCCCCGCTGGGCGCGCTTGCGGGCTTCGCGGCGGTCTTGCTGCTGGCGGGCGCGGCGCTCGGGGGCTACCAGGTCGCGTTCGCGGGCCGCGCCTATCCGGGCGTCGAGGCGCTGGGGGTCGATCTGGGCGGGCGGACGCGCGACGAGGCGGTGGCGGCGCTGGCGGCGCAGGCGGACACGGTGCTGGCGGCGCCGGTCACCGTGCAAGCGGCCGAGACGCGCCATGCGGCGACCTGGCGCGACCTGGGCCTGCGCCTGGCGCCAGAGGCGCTGGCCGATCGCGCGCTGGCCGTCGGCCGCAGCGGCAACCCGCTGCGCCGGCTTGCCGCGCAGTACACGGCCGCGACCCGGCACTACGCGGTCGACGCCGCGCTGGCCTTCGACGACGCGGCGCTCGACGCCTACTTGCAGGGGGTGGCGCAAGAGGTCGACCGGCCGGCGCGCGACGCCAAGCTGCTCGTGCAGCCCGACGCGACGATCGCGTACACGCCGAGCCAGGTGGGACGGCAGCTCGACGTGGCCGCCGCGGCGGCCCGGGTGCGGGAGGCGCAGCGCGCGGGCGCGAGCGAGGTCGCGCTGCCCGTGGCCGAGACGCCGCCGCAGACGCCCGACGCGCTGCGGACGGAGGCGCGCGACACGGCGACGCGCCTGCTCGCCCAGCCGCTCGTCTTGCGCTACGAGGACAGGGAGTGGACCGTCACGCCACGCGAGCTGGTGGACTGGCTGCAGTTCGACGGCGGGCCGGGCCAGCCGCTCACGGCGCGCGTGGACGACGCGGCCGTGCGCAAGCGCGTCGCCGCGCTCGCCAAGGAGATCGACCAGCCCGCCAGCAACGCCCGCCTGGACTGGAACGGCGGCAACCTGCAGGTGACGCGCGCGGCGGCGGCCGGCCGGCAGCTCGACCAGGCCGCGACGCAGCAGGCGATCCTCGCTCACCTGACGACGGACGACCACACGGTAACGCTGCCGGTGCAGGTCGCGGCGCCCGCCGTTACCGGCGACAACCTGGCGGCGCTCGGCATCACCGAGCAGATCGAGGAGAGCCGCACGTCGTTCGCGGGCTCGGTGCCCGAGAAGGCGCACAACATCCGCCTCGCCGCGGAGCGCCTGAACGGCGTCGTGGTGCCGCCCGGGGGGACGTTCTCGTTCAACCGCGAGGTCGGCCCGACCACGCTGGAGACGGGCTACCAGTGGGGCTTTGGCATCACGAGCGGCGCGGACGGCCTGCACACCGTCCCCTCGGTGGCGGGCGGCATCTGCCAGGTGGCGACCACGCTGTTCCAGGCGTTCTTCTGGGGCGGCTACCGCCTGGAGGAGCGCCACTGGCACCTGTACTGGATCCCGGCCTACACGTCGCGCGACGTGGTCGGGCTCGACGCCACCGTGGACGAGGACGCCAACCTCGATATGCAGTTCGTCAACACGACGCCCCACGCCGTGCTGATCCAGGCGAGCACCGACGCCGACAGCGTGACGTTCCGGCTGTACAGCACGAAGCCGGACTGGAAGGTGGAGGTCGCGCCGGCCCAGATCACCGACCGCGTCCCCGCCGACCCGACGCCGGTGGTCGAGGAGGACGCGACGCTGCCGGCCGGGCGGCGCATCGCCGTCGAGGCCGCGCGCGAGGGGTTCACGGTCGTCGTGACGCGCACGGTCACGGAGGACGGCGACGTGCGCACGCTGCCGCTGAAGAGCGTCTACCAGCCGTCCCGGAACGTCACGCTCGTGGGCACCGGCGGGGCGCCCGCTGCGGGCGGCAGCGCCCAGAACCGGCCGGTCGGCGACGGCGACCGCGAGTAGGCGGGCGGCCGCTCAGGACGGCCCGAGCGCGGTGATGAGCAGGTTGTCGAAGCGCCCGTCGGCCGCGCCGTTGCGGAAGTTCCCCACGCCAAAGGCGATGCCGCCGTCGGACAGCTTGTCGTCCTGCACCTGGGCGAGCACCTCGCCGTTCGCCAGGAGCGTGATCGTCGCGCCCTCCGCGCGGACGCCCAGCCGGTTGCGCTGGGTGCCGCGGCGAATGGCCGCGCTCGGCGTCCAGCGCACTAGCTCGTCGCGGCTCTGCCCCTGCGCGCGCTCCAGCCGGAAGGTGCCGTCGTTGGGGTCCACGATGAACGAGTAGTGGTCGCCGTTGTCCTGGCGGCGGAAGTCGAGATAGGCATAGGCATTGTCGGTGGGCGGCTGGAGGCGCGTGTCCATCTCCCACAGGAAGTCGCCGAGCCGCGAGTCGCGAGAGACGAACGGGGCGCCGGGGCTGTTGGCCACCTTGACGATGGAGTACTCCCCGTCGACGTACCCCAGTCGCCGCGTCGCCAGGTCGCTGGACTGGCGCGGCCAGCCGCTGTTGGGGTCGGCGAAATCGTCTTGCAGCAGGATGGCCGGCCCATCGGCCGGCGCGTCGGCGTCGGCCGCGTCCGCCGCGGCGTCTGAGGCGGCAGCCACGTGGGGCGCCGCGCCGACGCTGTCGGGCACGCCCGGCGACTGCGCGATCAGGACCGCCAGCAGGCCGAGCCCCAGCACCGCGCCCAGCGCCAGCCAGGGCAGGAGCCGGCCCCGCGTCCCGCTCGGCGCTCCGGCGGTCCGCGCGCGCGGGGCGCGCCGCGCGGCGTCGCCGGGCGCGGCGGCGGGCCGCAGCGCCGCGCGCTGCGGGCCCGCGGCGCCAGCAGGTCGCGCCGCGGTCGCCGCGGCGCGCATCGAAGGCACCGCCGTCGTCAGGGGCTGAGCGCCCGGGGAGTGTGCCGCGGCCGATGGGCCGGGCGCGGGGACGGGACGCACGGGCTGCCAGAGCACCGCGCTGGACGGGGAGCCGCCGGTGAGCGCCTGCTCCTGACGCATCGCCGCCTGGATCGCGGCGGCCAGCGCCTCGGCCGTGGGGTAGCGCTCGTTCGGCGCCTTCGCGAGCGCGCGGACCAGCACCGCGTTCCACACGCGGCTGGCCTCGGGACGCGGCAGCTCGAGGGGGCGCCAGGGCGTCTCGCGCTGGAGGGCGAGCACGTGGGCCGCCGATGCGCCGGTGAAGGGCAGCACGCCCGCCAGGATGCGATAGAGGATGATGCCCAGGGCGTAGACGTCGGCGCGCGCGTCGATCGGCGCACCGCGCGCCTGCTCGGGCGCCAGGTACTCGGGGGTGCCGAAGACGCCTTGCGGGGGCGTGGCGCCCGTGGCTTCCAGCAGCCGGGCCAGGCCGAAATCGGCCAGCGCCGGCCCGTGGCCGTCGCGCAAGAGGACGCTGCTCGGCGTCACGGCGCCGTGGATCACGCGCTGGCGGTGAGCGTAGGCGAGGGCGCCGCACACGTGCAGCAGCACGCCCAGGGCCGCGTCGCGCGGCATCCCCGCCGCCAGCCGCGCGTCAAGGCTGCCGCCGTCCACGAACGGCGTCACCAGGAAGGGTTGGCCCTGGCATTGCCCGTAGTCGTGCAGGGCCAGGACGTGCGGGTGCTCCAGGCGGGCCCAGTCCTCGGCGGCGCGCACGAACCGCGCCGGGAACTCGGTCGGCGCGACCGGGGGCGGCAGCAGCTTGACGGCCACCCAGCGGCGCAGCGCCGGCTGCTCGGCGCGATACACGACCGTCAGCGCGCCGCGCCCCACCACCTCCCATAAGCGATACGGGCCAAACGTCTGGCCCTCGGGCGCCATCACGCTCGCTTGCTGCATCCCCCGCCTCCCGACCGCTAATGATAGCGCCGCCGCGGCCCCGCGCAAAGGCTATTCCAAGCTGACGGCCGGGGCATGCTGCGCCCCTCCGCGGCGCGCGAGCAGCCGCCCGACCTGCGGGGCACATGGCCGGCAATTGACCGTCCTTTGCGCCAGCCCGTACACTTTAAGTGCTATCGCGCGTGCGACGGGATGAGGACGCCAGGCGCGCGGTATCCGCGACGCGGGCCGCCCGCCGGCCGCGAGCGGGCGCCGCGTGGCTGGCGCGACCGCCAGGCTGCCAGCACCTCACCATCACCAAGCGTCCCCCGGCGGCCCCTCGGCCGGCGGGAGCGAGCAACCAAGCAACAGAGGAGAGCCAATGATTCAGCCCACGGAATTGCGCCGCGGTATGGTGCTAGACATCGACGGCAACCTGTGGCAGGTCGTCGAGTATCAGTCGTTCAAGATTGCCATGCGTGGCAACATCATCAAGATGAAGCTCAAGAACATCAAGACGGGCGCGGTGGTCGAGCGCAACGTGCCCTCGAGCGAGCGCTTCACGCGCGCTTTCCTGGACACGCGGCCCATGCAATACCTCTATTCCGACGACACCGGCCACGTGTTCATGGACCAGCAGGACTTCGAGCAGATCACGCTGTCCGACGCCGACTTGGGGGAGAACGGCCGCTACTACTTGCAAGAGGGGCTGGAGCTGCAAGTGCAGTTCTACGACGATCGCCCGATCGGCGTGGACTTCCCCATCACGCTCGACTTCACGGTGGCCCACACGGACCCCGGCGTGAAGGGCGACACCGTCTCCGGCGCGATGAAGCCGGCCACGATGGACTCAGGTCTAGTCGTGCAGGTGCCGCTGTTCATCAACGAGGGCGACAAGATCCGGGTGGACACGCGCACGGGGGAGTACCTGAGCCGAGCGTAAGGGCCGCGGATCCACTCCCCCGCCCCCTCCCATTGTGGGAAGGGGGAGAGGACGAGGCCGGGGTGGCTCCCCCCCCTCTCTCTCTCAAGGTAGAGGGGCCGAGGGGTTAGATCATTCCGGATACGGCGGGTAGTCGGCGCGCGGCAGCGAGCGGACCGGCGGCGGCCGCTCGGGCGTCACCTGGCTGATCTCGATGCCCGTCACTTCCATGAACTCGTCCACGGGCACCATGCGGATGGCGTCCCAGCCCACTACCTTCGTGCAGATGCGCACGCAGATGCCGCAGCCGATGCACTCGTCCCAGCGGTCCTGCACGGGCTGGATCGGGCGATCGGGATAAGTGCCCTCGGGCAGGCTCTCGATACAGTTCACGGGGCAGAACGGGACGCAGCCCTGGCAGCCGGTACACTTGTCCTCGTTGTGCAGGGCGATCTCGGGGGGCCGCCGCTTCTTGGTCGAGTAGTCGCCCTCCTCGGCAATGTTCGGGATGTCCCAGTAAAAGGGCCGCTCGGGTCGCTTCTTGGGAGCGGCTGGCTTGGCCGGCGCTTCCTTCGCCACGGTCTTACTCCTGGCGGAGCAGCCGTTTCCCCTGCTGTCCGCGCCTGGGTACTGGCGGCCGGCCCGGCGCCTGCCGGGCGCTGGCGCAACCGCCGTCACTTCCACTATACCAGTTGCAGCGCGGAGGATACGCCGCGGAGCGGGGCCCGGGCGGATGCCGGGCCGGGAGGGTAGCTGCATGGCCGTGGGACTCACACACAGTGGCCCGAACGTCTACTCGTCGCCGGCACCCACACGGGAGCTGCTGGTCGGCACGCGCGAGGGGCTGGTCATTCTGGCGCGCGGCGAGGCCGGCGCCCCCTGGCGCCTGGCGCACCGCGCGCTCGAGGGCCGCTTCATCAGCGCGATCGTCGTGGAGCCCGACAGCGGCACGATCTTCGCGGGCGCGTTTCACGGCGGGCTGCACGCGAGCACCGACGGCGGCCGCACGTGGGAGCGGCGCGAGAACGGCCTGTTCATCGACGACGTGTTCAGCCTGGCCGCGCGCCGCGTGAAGGGACGGATGCGCCTGTTCGCCGGCACCGAGCCCGCCAACCTGTTCTACAGCGACGACCTCGGCGCGCACTGGACGCACCTGCCCGGGCTGCGCCAGGTCAAGACGGTGGACCAGTGGTGGTTCCCGCCGCCGCCCCACGTCGCGCACACCAAGTTCATCACCTTCGACCCGGTGGACGAGCGGGTGGTCTACGCCTGCATCGAGCAGGGCGCGCTGCTCAAGAGCGAGGACTACGGCGAGACGTGGCGCGAGCTGAACACGCTCGGCTTCTACAACGACAAGACGCGCTCGATGGACGTGTTCTACGACGTCCACAAGGCGCTCATCGACCCGCGCGACCCGCGCAAGCTGTTCGTGAGCGGCGGGGCGGGGCTCTACGTCAGCCGGGACGGCGGCAGGGGCTGGGAGCGGCGGATGGCGCCCGGCTGGGCGGCGGACGTGTATCCCGACGCGCTGGTGATGCACCCGCGCCAGCCCGACATAATGTTCGTGGCCGCGGCGGAGCACAACCCGGCCACCTGGCGGCAGACCCACCACGCGGGCGGCAAGATCTACCGCAGCACGGACGCCGGCCAGACGTGGGAGCGGCTCACGAACGGCCTGCCCGCGGACACGCAGCACGAGTTCGGGGCGGTGACGCTGGAGGACTGGGGCGCCGGCTTCTCGCTGTACGCGGCGACGACGGGCGGCGAGGTCTATGCCAGCGACGACGGCGGCGACACGTGGGCTTGCATCGCCGCGGACCTGGCCCCGATCTCCAAGCGCGGGCACGAGGCGCTGATCGTCGCGTGATCTACCTGTCCTCCAGCTGTGGCGTCGCGGCGCCCTCGGGCGCGCTCTCAGCGGCGGGCGGCGGCCACTCGGCGGCGAGCACGCTGGCGAGGCGCTCGCCGCCGGCGCGCTGGCTGGCCTGGAGCTTGCCGCGCCCGAGGGTGAAGCCGAGCGCCGCACGCAGGCCGGCGGCGGGGGCGCAGTACCAGGCGACGCGCGTGCCGCCGGGCGTGGGCGTGAGTTCGGTGGTGAGGGTGACGCGCGGCGCCAGGGGGGCGTCGAGCGCGCGGCTGAGCGTGTAGTACTCGAACGGCTGCCAGTCGAGCAGCGTGGATCCCCCGGCGCCGTGGGTGTGCTCGTCGGGCGCGTGCTCGGCAGTGTCCCCGGCCGCTGCGCCGGCCAGACCGGGCTCCCAGCGGGCGCGGAAGGCGGGGCGCGTGAGGTAGGCCCAGACGACCTCCGGCGGCGCGGGAACGTCCACCGCGTGCTCGCTGCGCGCGGCCGCCGGATCGAGGCGCAGGCGGCGCAGCGCGCGCTCCTGCTCCCAGCGCGCGGCCAGGTCGAGCACGGCGCCGCCGACCTCCCCGAGGTGCTCGTACTCCTCGCGGTGGTGCCGCAGGTCGAGCGCCGCGGCGTCGAGGCCCAGGCGGGCCAGCGCGGCGTCGGTGAAGAAGACGTAGGCGCGCAGCCCCATCACATCGGCGACGTGGTTCTTCAGCAGGCGGTGGACCAGGATCACGTCGGGGCCAATGGGCTTCGACCGCCCCGCGAGGCGTTGCACGGCAAACTCGCCGAAGTGGACGACGAACTTCAAATCCAGCATGGGCAGATTGCGACAGGCGGCGCAGACGCAGGCTGCCAGGTGGCCCATACTGTCGCGCTGGCGCGCAAAGGCGAAGTAGGCCCGCTCGATCGCGCCGAGCACGGCCTGGTCCCCCGCATCGGCGCCGGGCAGGTAGACGTAGACGGCGTCACCCTCCAGCTCGACCAGCTCGATGGGCGGCCGGTAGGCGTCGAGGATCGTCTGAATCAGCCGGCTGAGGATGTTCTGCGCGTGTGCCAGCTCGGTGCCGGTGAGGTAAGCAGTGTAGCCGGAGATGTCGGCGATAATCAGATAGCCCTGCTGCATGCCGTCGTCCATGGTCGCCTCCGCCGCCGCGCCACCCCCTTGCGCATGGCCGACTATAGCGGATCGGCGGCGTCGGTGGCAGTGACGACCGGCATGGCCCGCCACGCGGCAGCAGGCCGCCCGGGACGCGTGGTGGCCGCGCGGCCCGGGTCACCGCGACGGCCGCCTGGCCCGCGACACGCTGATGCGCGCTTGTGACGCCCCGCAGGGCGGCCGATCGGTTGACGGGCGCCGCGCGGCATCCGTATAACTCCTGAGCTAAGCATCCGGCGCGGGTTAGCATGGCCGTTCGACTGCGTCGAACCGCCGTGCCAAGCTGCTGACCCAGCTTAGGTGGATCGTCGGGACGAAGCGGGAGTTGGCGTGATGAGTCGGACGGTGCTCGCCCCCGGCTGCTCGCGCCTCGCCCGCCGGGGCGCCCGGCCGTGAGGCGCGCCCGGACCGCGACCCTCGCGCTGCTGGTGGGGCTGCTGGCGTTGGCGGCCAGTCCGATGCGCACCAGCTCCAGCCCCGCGCCCCAGGTGTCCAGTTTGCTCGACCGCTACGGGGTGTGGGTCACGGCGAGCGATCCGAGCCTCGGCCCCCAGGAGACCGCGCGCCGCGCGCTCGACCAGCTGGGCCTGCGCTGGTACGCCAGCTTCGACTACGACGCCGACGCGATCCCCCCGGGCGCCAACAAGGTGATGGCCGTCCCCACCCGCAACCTGGCGCCGGAGGCGGAGCTGCGCGAGGCGGCCCACAAGCGTCCGGGTAGCTACTGGCTCATCGGGCGCGAGCCGAACGTGCCGGGCGGCGATCCCGACGGCCCGAAGCAGTACGCCGAGGCGTTCCAGTACTACGCCCGTATCCTGAAAGACGCCGATACGGGTGCCAAGCTCATCGGGCCCAACGTGCTGAACTGGGACACCACCTGCCAGGCGTGCCCCGGCTTCGACCTGGGCCGGCAGTGGACCGAGCAGTTCCGCGCGGCCTATCGCCAGCTGGCGGGCACCGAGCCGCCGGTCGACGTCTGGGGCATCCAGCTGGCCGACCTGAACTGGCAGCAGCTGCCGATGGTGAACTGGCAGCCGCTCACCGACCAGCTCGCCGCGTTCCGCAGCTACCTCGACGCGAGCCCGGCCCAGCGCGGCAAGCCGATCTGGATTACCGAGTTCGCGATCGTCTGGGGCTACGAGCAGGTCGAGTGGGCGCAGCAGTCGGACGGCAGCTGGCGCGCGTACCCGGGCGGCCAGTATCGCGCCGACCTGCTGGCCGACGCGCTCCAGGGCTTCCTCGGCTGGCTGGAGGGCAATGCCGACCGCCTGGGCATCGACCGCTGGCTGGTCTACGGCAGCTACCCGCCGCCGGACCCGTTCATGAGCGAGTACGCGGGCTTACGGCTGCTCAGCACGCCGGCGGGCGACCCCACGAGCACGGGCAGCGTCGTGCGCGCGGCGAGCAGCCGCATCCGCACGGCCGGGCCGGCGGGCCGGCCGGTGTTCGCCGTGGCACCCGCCTTCCGGGACTTCTACGACCACTACGACGGCACGCGAGTGCTCGGCCGGCCGCTCAGCCCGCCCGCCGCGGTGAACGGCGTGCCCGTGCAGTACTTCGAAAAGGGGCGCCTGGAAGACCAGTCGACGGGCACCGACAACGACGCCTGGAAGCTGCAATACGGCCTGGTGGTCGACGAGCTGCAGCAGGCCCGCGCCGACATCCCCTTCGGCGGCGACGTCTCGCCGGTGACCTATGCACAGGTGAATCGCCTGGCCGACCCGTCGCAGCGCCTGCCGCCGCCGGCGGACTTCGTCGAGGGCGTGGCTCAGCTCAGCGACGGCACCGTGTTCATCCCCTTCAGCGGCGACCTGAGTGCTGCCCCAGGCCACTTCGTCCCCGCGCGGTTCTGGGAGTACATGAACAACAAGCTGTATTTCCCCGGCGGCTGGCTCCACGACATCGGCTTGCCGATCACCGAGGCGGTGCAGCTCGACGTGCAGAAGAACGGGATGGGCGCGCGGCACGTGCAGGTGCAGGCGTTCCAGCGCACGGTGCTGACGTACGACGCCGAGAACCCGCCCGACTGGCAGGTCGAGCGCGCCAACGTGGGCACCGACTTCGCCCGCGCCTTCCCGGATCGCGTCCCGCAGCAGTAGCCCCACTCGGTTAGCGCGGCACAAACGGGTCGCTTTCCGACATTTCGAAGGGCGCTGAGACGCGAAATCGCCCTCCCGTGGCACGCATGCTGCCTTTACGTAGTAGCTTGCGGCGACGCGCCGCCGGGAGAAACACTATGGAAACCACTGACCTGCGCGAAACGATGACCTCAACGACGATCGGGACCGGCAGCCGGGACGGCCTCGGCGCCGCGGACCATGACGTGCCCTATCGCTTTGGCAGCCGCCCGAGCAGCCGCTGGACGTACCCGTTCACGGCGCGGCAGTACTGCCGGCTGCTGGTGCTCCGCGGCCGCATCCGCGACGGCGAGTACGCCGACGACCGCGACGCCTAACCACCCGCCGTCGTCGCGTCGGCCCACCCCGGGCGCTTGCCAGTAAGGTCGCGCGCCCCCGGGCGGGCCGCCCGCTAGCTCCCCGGCGCGCGCGACCCTAGCGTCCCCGACGTGGCTGCCTCGGAGCACGGCCCCGGCTCCCGCCCCCATACCCAGCCGCCCGCGGTGTACCGTACTATTGCTGTGACGGCGAGCGACGCGCCCGAGGGCGCGGTGTGCCGCGCCGCCCAGCGAGCGGAGGCAGGATGGACACCGGGGAGGCGCGGCGGCTGCTCGGGACGATGTGGACGATCCGAGCGTTCGAGGAGCGGTTGGCGGAGCTAGTCGCCAACAAGCAGCTCCCGGGGCTCGTCCACCTCAGCATCGGACAGGAGGCGACGGCCACCGGGGCGTGCGCCGCGCTGCGCGCCGACGACTACGTCTACACCGGCCACCGGCCGGACGGGCCGTTTATCGCCCGCGGCGCCGATCTCAACCGCATGATGGCCGAGCTAGCCGGCCGCACCACTGGCTACTGTCACGGCAAGGCGGGCTCGATGCACCTGGTGGACGTCGAGCACGGGCTGCTGAGCGCCACCGGCATCGTGGGCGGGAACCTGCCGCTGGGACTCGGCTCGGCGCTCGTCTGCCAGGAGCGGGGCGCGGGCCAGGTGGTGGCCGTCTTCTTCGGCGACGGCGCCTCGAACGCCGGCTACTTCCACGAGTCGCTCAACCTCGCCAGTCTGTGGCGGCTGCCGCTGATCTTCGTCTGCGAGAACAACGGCTACGCCGAGTTCACGCCCCTCTCGGCCCACACGGTCATCGAGCGACTGGCGGTCCACGCCGAGAAGTACGGGATTCCGACGACCACGCTCGACGGCCAGGACGTGCTGGCGGTGCGCGCGGCCGTGCAGGAGGCGGTGGACCACGCGCGAGGGGGCGGCGGCCCGACCTTCCTCGAATGTCTCACCTATCGGCTGAGCGGCCACTACGTCGGCGACCCGCAGCGTTACCGCGAGGCGGCCGAGCTGGCGGAGTGGCAGGAGCGCGACCCGATCGCGCGCTTCCGCCGCCATCTGGCGGGCGTGGGCCTGCTGGGCCCCGCGGCCCCCAGTGCTGGCGGAGAGGCGGCGCCCGGCAGTCACGCTGGGGCTGACGGCGCGCGCGACGGGGTTGACGAGGCCGCGCTGGAGCGCGAGGCGCGCGAGCGCGTCGAGGCGGCGGTCCGCTTCGCCCTCGATAGCCCCTGGCCTAGCCCCGACGAGGTCGCCACGGAGGTGTACGCATGAGCCAGCCCGCGACGACGACGGCGCCCGAGGCCGCCGACCGCCGGGTGTCGCTGGTGGTGGCGATCAACCAGGCACTGCGCGAGGAGATGGCGCGCGATCCGGCCGTGTACGTGCTCGGCGAGGACGTGGCCGTGGGCGGGCCGTTCGGCGCGACGGCCGGGCTGGCCGAGCTGTATGGCGAGGGCCGCGTGCGCAACACGCCGATCAGCGAGGGCTCGATCATGGGCACGGCCGTGGGCATGGCGGTGCTGGGGCTGCGGCCGGTGGTCGAGATCATGTTCGTGGACTTCATCACGCTCGCCATGGACCAGCTCGTGAACCACGCGGCGAAGCTCCACTACCTGTCGGGCGGCCAGCTGCGCGTGCCGCTGGTGGTGCGGGCGCAGTGCGGCGTGATGGGCGGCTGGGGCGCGCACCACTCGCAGAGCCTGGAGGCCTGGTTCGTCCACGTCCCGGGCCTGAAGGTGGTCATGCCGGCGACGCCGGCCGACGCGCGGGGGCTGCTGAAAGCGGCAATCCGCGACGACAACCCGGTGGTGTTCGTGGAGAATCGGGCGCTGTACTGGGGCCTGGGCGACGTGCCACCAGGGGAGGGGCTGGTGCCGCTGGGCCAGGCGGCGGTGCGCCAGGCGGGCGGCGACGTGACGGTGCTCGCCACCGGCCGGCTGGTGGGCGAGGCGCTGGCCGCCGCCCGCGACCTGACCGGGGAGGGGATCGCGGCCGAAGTGATCGACCTGCGCAGCCTGGTGCCGCTCGACCTCGACAGCGTGCTCGCGTCAGTGCGAAAGACGGGGCGCGTGGTGGTGGCGCACGAGGCCGTGCTGCCGGGGGGCTACGGCGCTGAGCTGACGGCGCAGGTGCAGCGGGCGGCATTCGACTATCTGGACGCCCCGATCGAGCGGGTCGGCGCCCCGTTCGCCCCCGTCCCCGCCAGCCCGTCGCTCGAAGCCGCGTTCCTCCCCGGCCGCGCCGAGGTCGCCGCCGCCGTCCGCGCCGCGCTCGGGCGGCGCTGAACCCGGAGCTCCACCGGTCGTCCACGATTCGCGCCAGACTCAGTCCGCGGATGGCTCATCGTCACGATCGGCAGTCAGCCAACGAAGAAATTGCGCCACGGAAAGCACTTCCACCCCT
This sequence comes from Pseudomonadota bacterium, assembly GCA_021325365.1. The sequence goes on along the minus strand of JAJPHF010000026.1, from coordinate 3,912 downwards.
TGCTGGCGGAGGCAGGCGATCAGGGGCGGGTCGCGTTTGATGTCGTCATCCCGCGAAACAGCGAACTGAGCACCGCCCAGAACCGCGGTCTCCAGCAGTGCGTCGTCGTTGGGATCGCGGCACATCCTGAGATGGCCGGTAGGGAACGCCTCAATGGCACGATCGCGGAGGAGTGTCAGTAGCGTTTCGAGAGCATCGTCATGGAACCGACAACGCCTTCGGATGCGCGGCCGTTTGGCGACGGCGCGAATCTCGCGCAATAGCGTCTCCGAGACTACCGGAATGAAGCGCGCCTGGATGAAGGCGTCAAGAACGCGCGCTGGCGGTCCGTCGGCGTTGATGAAGGCAGAGATCCAAACGTAGGTGTCGACGAACACCCGAGGCGGTAATTCAGCCACGAGCAGACTGGGGGTCCTCGTGGTGAGACCGGCGCACCTCGGCGCGCGCCGCGGTGATCTCGGCCTCGAGGTTCTCGCCTACGGTATCAGGCGAGATGCCAGCTCGCACACCCGCGAGGGCTGCGGCAAAGCGGGCCTGCCACTCCCCCTCAGGGATTTGTCGTCGCGGGCCTACCGTGCGCTGACCGCTACCCGATCGACGCCGCGCGAGGTACTCACCCAGCGCCTCCCGGACGAGGGCAGCGATCGCGCGGCTGTCCTCTCCGGCTAGCTGCCGGAACTCATGCGCCTGCTCCGGCTCGACGTATACGCTAATACGCTCCATGGCCGCTCTCCCGGTCGGGACTCTGAGCGCATCATAGCATTCCGCGCCGTCCCAAGAGGCGACCACGCAGCTCTGGCCGGCATAATGCCCGTAATGGACGCTAGGTATTCCAATGCATGGTAGATAATGGTCCGGGCATCAGGATCACGTGCCGCTTGGGCAAGCGCGTGACCCTCATGGGCATCGACATTTAGCGTATCGTCGACGGCAAGATCGTCGAGTACTGGTGCAGCGAGGACGTGCTCGGGCTGCTGGAGCAGCTTGGGGCGGTCAAGCCGCCGCAGTAGGCGCGCTGCCGCGCGTGGCTGGGAACCGCGGTGTGCAGCCGGGCAGAGCGGTCGGTCGATGCGGGTAGCTATGGCCTGCGGCCGCGGGCGGCCGCGAGAGCCGCGCCTACCAGACGCCTACCGGGCGATGGCCGCTCCGGGTGGCGTGCAGCCGGCTATAGAGGTCACGCGTAAGGAGGAAGGGGGCAGGATGCGACTGGACGGCAGAGTGGTGATCGTTACGGGCGCGGGCCAGGGGATTGGCCGCGCCTACGCGCTGCGTCTGGCGCGGGAGGGCGCGCGCGTGGCGGTGGCCGAGGTGCAGGCCGCGAAGGGCGAGGAGACCGCGGCCGCCATTCGCGCCGCCGGCGGCGAGGCGGTGGCGCTGCCCACCGACGTGTCCGACGAGGCGAGCGCCGAGGCGATGGCGCGCGCCACGGCCGAGCGCTTCGGGCGCATTGACGCGCTGGTGAACAATGCCGCCGTCTTCTACGGCGTCGCCCGCAAGCCGTTCGACGAACTCACCGTGGCCGAGTGGGACCGGCTGATGGCTGTCAACGTGCGGGGCGTGTGGCTGTGCTGCAAGGCGGTCGTGCCGTACATGCGCCGCCAGGGCGCCGGCGGCAGCATCGTCAACATCGCGTCGGACACGGTACTCTCGGGGATCCCGTACCTGCTGCACTACGTCACGTCGAAGGGCGCGGTGATCGCCCTCACGCGGGCGCTGGCCCGCGAGCTGGGTGCCGACAACATCCGTGTCAACGCGGTGGCGCCGGGCTTCACGCTGAGCGAGGCGGGGCAGGGCGCGCCAGAGGAGACGCAGGAGCGCTCCGTCGCCGGCCGGGCGCTGCACCGTGCCGAGGTGCCCGAGGACCTGGTGGGCACCATCGTCTACCTGACGTCGCCCGACAGCGCCTTCGTGACGGGACAGACCATCGCTGTCAACGGCGGCTACGTCCTGCATTAGCCGCTCACCCAGATGGAACCTAGGATAAAGTCCAGCGACAACAGCGAGCGCAGCCGCTTGGCGGTTGCGCCCCGCCACTTACTGGCGGTGCCGAGTCGAACGACGCGCGCTCACTGGCAGGCGCACGACGAGGCAGCGAGCCAGGCATGGCTAACAAGTGCCCGCAATCTCGGATATGGGCAGCCATAGCGCCTTGTACGGGTGCTGCGCGTGAGCTAGGATGATTGCACACTACAGGTGACTGCACCTGCTGCGGAAGGAAAGCGGACCTGTAGTCAGAGAGCCAGGCCGGCGACGTGGCACCCCCGCAGGGGCAAGACGTCCGCGACCTGGCTCCCGCCTTGTTTAGCTCCCCACTTTCTGGCGCCTCTCCTGTCTTCGGGGAGTAGGGAGCCGGCGTCAGAGCCCGGTCATGACCAGCCGCCCGTAGTGTCTGATGTGGTGGGCGCCGTGGGTGCGCAGCACGCGGGCGATGCCCTCCCACAGCTCCGGCTGCTCGGCATGCACGACGACGATCGTGCGCCCCAGGTCCGCTTGCTGGAGGTAGTCGCGGACGACCTCGCCCTCCTCCGCTCCCAGCAGGGCGACGAGGTGCTGGAGCGGATTCCGGCTCGCCTTGTTAGCGCGCATCACCTCGGCGAACCACTTCCCGTCCACGAGATCGACGTCGCCTTCAGGAATCCCGCCATCCTTCAACGCCTGGACGGCGCGTTCGGCTTCCGCCCGATCGTCAATGACAGCGAGGATATCGCCCACGGGGTACAGGTGCCCCAGGGCCTTGGGCATGCCCTCGGCCGCCTGCGCGGGGTCCTGACCGACCGGCGGGCGATGCTCGGCATGGGCCGATTCTGTCATGGCGTATCGCTCCTCACGTGCTCCTGCCTACTCGCCCTGGCCGAGGGAGTAGCCAGGCTCCCCGTCGAAGTCGTACAGGTTCTCCGTCTTGATGAAGTTGAGGCCGGCGCTCGCGATGCGGCCGAGCAGGCTCACGATCTGCTCCGGCTTCACCGCAGTGTTGCCGCCGGGCCCCTGGAAGCGACAGCGCCACTGGTCGCTGCAGAACGTCTCGGGCAGGCCCTCGGGGTAGACCTTCACGCCGCGGTTCGCGATCATCGTGAGCGCCAACCCGTCGCCGCTCACCCGCTGCATGGCCGCGCCCAGGTCGTCGGCCGTGCCGCCAGTGTAGTACACGAACACGTCCACGCCCACCAGCGTCTGGGTGACCGGCGGGGCCGCGCTCGCCTGCACGCGCACGTCGACGTCCTCGCGGTCGGTCGCGCGGTACGTCACCGGCTTGAGCTGCTGCGGCTTCTGGCCCAGCCGGTCGATCACGGCCCGCGCGAACTCCTTGGTGCCCACCTTCGCCTGGCTCACGCGGTCGTCGTAGATGTCGTAGGTGTGGATGCCCTCTTCCAAGGTCCGCAGCCAGGCGTTGTGGACGCGCTCGGCCACGTCCGTCTGGTTGATGTGGACGAGCATCATCACCGCGCCCAACAGCAGGCCGGAGGGGTTGGCGAGGTTCTGGCCCGCGCGGCGCGGCGCCGAGCCGTGGATGGCCTCGAACATGGCCGCCAGGTCGCCGATGTTGGCCGAGCCGGCCAGCCCCACCGAGCCGGCAATCTGCGCCGCCACGTCCGAAAGAATGTCGCCGTACAGGTTCGGCATGACGATCACGTCGAACGCCTCGGGGGTGTCGGCCAGCTTGGCGGCGCCAATGTCGACGATCCAGTGCTCCTTCTCGATGTCCGGGTACTGCTCGCCGATCTCGTCGTAGATCTTGTGGAACAGCCCGTCGGTCTGCTTCAGGATGTTGTCCTTGGTGAAGCAGGTGACCTTCTTGCGGTTGTTGCGCCGCGCGTACTCGAAGGCGTAGCGGATGATCTTCTCGCTGCCCGGGCGGCTGATGATCTTGATCGCCTCGACCACCTGCGGGCTCTGCTGGTACTCGATGCCCGC
>JAJPHF010000157.1 GCA_021325365.1 Pseudomonadota bacterium | reverse complement strand
GGCCGCTGAGCCCCGCGTGGCCGGGGCTCGGCACGAGCGAGGGGAGCACCGCCGTCGCGGCTAGAGGAAGGTGGTGGCCGTAGCGTGAGCGCGCAGCGTTCGGTGCTGCGGCCTCGCTTGCCCAGGCAGCAGAGAGCCTGGCTCGCCCGAGCCAGGCTCGCAAACGTTCACGCCCGCCTTCAGACGCCGCCGTGGCGGGTTTGCCCCACGAGCCGCGACCCGCTACAACCGCGGCATGAGCGTGAGGCTGCGGTGTGGGCAGGCGAGCCCGGACCACCTGCCGGCAGCAGGGGCGAGGGCTGCTGGACTTCCCGGTGGCGGCAGGCGAGGCGGCGCTGCTGAGAACCGCGCCGCCATCGCTGCTGCCGGCAGGCCAGGGGGCTGAACGCTGACCGCTGCTCTGGCGTCCGCCCCCTCAGCGCGCGGGGGCGTTGGGACGCGGGCCGGTGACGCTCGGCGGCCCGGCGGGGCTCGTCGGCGAGGTCTCAGCCGGCGGGGCCATACTGCCCGGCACGGGCCCACGTGGGTTGCCCGCGGGCGGCGGCGGCCCACCCACGAAGTCCCAGTCGCCCGTGAAGCCATTGCAGATGTAGATGTGGAGCTCCCCTTCTGAGTTTTTGAAAACGATCGTGTCGCCGCCAGAGTAGGTCCCGCTGCGGTTGAAGTAGTCATAGCACGTCTTGGTGCCGCAGGTGGCGGGAGTACACGCCCCCTGGTCCTCAGCATGAGCCTGCAAGGCGGTGACGCTCAGGCCAGCGAGAGTCAGCACCGAGGCCATCACGAGGGGCCGGCTGGACTTGCGAAGGTTCATGGCTCTCTCCTATCAGTTCAGTGTTCCAGCGCGAAGAACCCATCACAGGTGGGGCGAGCGGCCTGGGTGTCAGGCGGGCCAGAGGGGGGCGCGCGTAGCGCGTTACCGCCCCGGCACGCCCGGCGTGGCGTCACGTGAAGCGGCACGGATACCCTGACCATCGTGCATCCCCCAAACAGGCGGCTCGCCTCTCAGGCTGTCTGTGCGAGCGTCGTCGTGCTCCTCCTTGAACTACCGCATCCGGCGTGAACGCTCGGTACGCCCGCCCAATTCGAGCATAAGGCGGTCACCTACGATCGGTCAGTCCGAAAAATGGAGTAAGCTGGAATTACCAGTCCTGGGGGAGGTCGGTCATGCGCACGTAAGGCGGCTTCTGTCCGGTGGCGAAGGCGGGCGAGATTATCGCAGAGCGCTGGACGCCGCTCATCGTCCGCGAGAGGTAGGCGTGCCCGGCATTCCGCACTCACTGCTCGTGCAGCGGCTGCGCGTGCTGGGAACGGGCCGGCGTCGTCGAGGGTCGCACCGGCGCCAGGGGCAAGCACATCGATCTGCTTTAGGGCAGAGCGGCTGAGTTTACGAGCGGGGACGCCCCGGACGGAGGGACGGCGACATGCAACACGGACTCCGATCGTGGCTCGGCGGGCTGCTGCTCGCGAGCCTGCTGGCTTGCGCCCCCGCCGGTGCCGGCACGCCGTCGGCTCCCGCCGGGGCGAGCGCGCCCCTCGCCGCCGCCACCGTCCCGTCCCCGGCCGCCAGCGTGCCGGATGCCCCGCCCGCCGCGGCGCCGGAGCCGCGGGCGTTCCAGGTGGCGGTCTCGGCGCTCAGCGCGTCGGTCACGCCGCTGTGGGTGGCCGACGAGCAGGGCATCTTCCAGCGCTACGGCCTGGCGCCCGAGCTGGCCAACATGTCGCCGGCGGCCACCAGCCAGGCGCTCTCCGCCGGCAGCGTGCCCCTCGCCATCAGCGGCGGCTCGTCGATCGTCGCCTGGCTCAGCGGCGCGACGGATCGCGTGTTCATCGCCGGCGTGAACGACAAGGCGCTGCTCAAGGTCGTGACCAACACGCCCGACGTGACCCGCGTGGACGACCTGCGCGGCCGCTCGGTGGCGACCACCACGCCGGGCTCCGGCGGCTCGATGGCGCTGTTCGCCGCGCTGCGCCGCCTCGGCGTCGAGCCGGACCGCGACGCCGAGATCACCTACCTGCGCGACCAGCCGACCGTGCTGGCGTCGGTGCTTACGGGCGCCGTCGCGGCCGGCGCGCTGCCGTCGCCGTTCAACGAGCAGGCGATCGCCAGCGGCGCCCGGCAACTCGTCGACGTGGACGACCTGGGCATCCGCGTCGCGCTGAACCACGTCACGACCTCGCGCGGCGAGCTGGAGCGCGAGCGCGACATGCTGCGTCGCTTCGTGATGGCGTACATCGAGGGCTTGCAGTATGCCCGCGACCATCCCGACGCCGCCATCGCGGCCATCATGCACGGCACCCGCCAGGACTCGCGTCCCGACGCCGAGCAGGCCTACCAGCTCTACCGTGACGCCTGGAGCCCGTGGATCTCCGAGGACGGCATCCAGACGGTGCTCGACAACACCGACCTGCCTGCGGCGCGCACCGCCCACCCTGCCGACATCGTCGACCTCAGCCTCGTCCGCGAGCTGGAGGCGAGCGGCTGGCTCGCCGCGCACTACCATCCGTAGCCGCTCCCCGTCCGTAGCCGCGCTCTGGCGACGGCCGCCGGAGCCACGCCCGCGTTGACCCGCGCCCGGGCCGATGCTATAGTGCGCCCGAACCAACGCGGGACAATGAGGGGCGCCGCGCGCCCCGAGCCGAGCGCCGGGCCACCCGCGTCACCGCGTCGCCGGCGGCCACTACAGCGGCTTGCAGCTCGGATGAGTGACCGGCCGGCGCCGGGGCAGCGGCCTGCGGGGCGCGGACGACCACCGGAGCCGCCCCTACGTTAGCGGGCGGGCACGACGCCGCGGGCCGCGAGCGGGTTTCAACCGGCCCCTACCAGACGTTGGCCGCTCACCCGCTTTGCACGGCGCTCTAAGGCCGCTCGGCTCGGCCCACCCCCACGGCGCGGTAGGCGCGCGGCTGGCGCGGCGAGCGTGCCACCACAACAGGAGATGGAACGCATGATCATCGACATCCACGGCCACTACACCACGGCTCCCGCGCCGCTGCGCGCCTACCGCGCCAACCAGATCATCAATCTCGGCCGGCCGACGAAGGGCAAGCTGCAGATCAGCGACGAGCAGATCAAGGCCAGCCTGGAGAACAGCCAGATCAAGCAGCAGCAGGAGCGCGGCACCGACCTGACCATCTTCTCGCCCCAGGCCTCGGCGATGGGCCACCACTTCGGCGGCGAGCTGGTCAGCCGCTACTGGACCGAGGTGAACAACGAGCTGATCCATCGGGTCTGCCAGCTCTTCCCGGACCAGTTCGCGGGCGTCTGCCAGCTCCCGCAATCACCGGGCGTGAGCCCGAAGAACTGCATCGAGGAGCTGCGGCGCTGCATCCTGGAGTTCGGCTTCCTTGGCGCCAACGTGAACCCTGACCCCAGCGCCGGCATGGGCGTGACGCCCTCCCTCGGCGACGAGTGGTGGTACCCGCTCTGGGAGGCGCTGGTCGAGCTGGACGTGCCGGCCATGATCCACGTCAGCACGTCGATCAACCCGGCGCTGCACACGACGGCGGTGTACTACATCAACGGCGATACCGCCGCCGTGTTCCAGCTACTGGAGTCGCGCGTCTTCGAGGACTTCCCCACGCTCAAGATCGTCATTCCTCATGGCGGCGGCGCCGTGCCCTACCAGCTCGCGCGCTACCGTGGCATCAACGTCGTGCAGGGCCGCCAGCCGTTCGAGGAGGCGATCAAGAAGCTGTACTTCGACACCGCGATCTACAGCCAGGACGCGGTTGAGACGCTCATCAAGGCCGTCGGCGTGGACAACGTGATGTTCGCCTCCGAGATGGTCGGCGCCGTCAACGCCATCGATCCCAAGACGGGCCGCTGGTTCGACGACACCAAGCCCTACCTCGACGGCATCTCCTGGCTCACCGACGAGGACCGCCACAAGCTCTTCGAGGGCAACGCCCGCCGCGTCTACTCCCGCCTCAACCAACGCCTCGCGGCCCGTTCGGCATAAGGAGCACAGCATGGCTGACATCCCGCGGCTAAACGGCATCATCCGCGTGCTGGAGAGCGGCGGCACGCCCATCACCGCCTTCTCCAGTACTGATCTCGACTCGGCGATCGCCAACGCCACGTCGGCCTACGACGGCATCGTCTACGAGATGGAGCACGGCCCCTACGACATCCGCGCGCTGCGCGACGCGCTCCAGTACATGCTCAACCGCGGCCAGATCGTCCAGCGCGGCACGCTGGCCCCGGCCGTCACTCCCATCGTGCGCATCCCCCCGAACGGCGGCGAGCACAACCAGTGGATTGCCAAGCAGGTGCTCGATTCGGGCGTCTACGGCGTCGTGTGGCCGCACGTCAGCACCGTCGAGGACGCCTACAACGCCGTGGCGGCGTGCCGCTACCCGCGGCCCAAGGAGGCGCCGAACTACGAGCCGGAGGGCGTGCGCGGCGACGCGCCGACCGTCGCGGCCCGCTACTGGGGCCTCGGGCAGCAAGAGTACTACCAGCGCGCCGACGTCTGGCCGCTCAACCCGACCGGCGAGCTGCTGGTCATCATCATGTGCGAGGAAGTGCGCGCCATCGACGAGCTGCCGCGGATCCTCAGGGAGGTGCCCGGCATCGGCGTGGTGCTGATCGGCGAGGGCGACCTGTCGCAGAACCTCGGCTACCCGCGCCAGTACGAGCACCCCGTCGTCGCGGACGCCATGCGCACGATCCTGCGCATCTGCCAGGAGCACAACGTGGTGTGCGGCCACCCGCACGTCGACGCGCGCAACGTCGGCCGGCTGGTCGAGGAGGGCTACCGCTTCCTGATGGCCGCGCCCACCCGTAGCTACGGCGGCCTCGAAGCCGCTCTCCGCGCCACCGGCCGCGCCCCCGCGCCCTGAGGCGCGCGGAGTGTACGAGGCGGTTAGCCCGCCCCCGCCGCGGTCCGCCGACGCTACCCCCTGGCCGGCAGGGAGCCGCGGCGCCGGCATGGTATGCTTTGTGCATTCCCGCCGGAATGGCTCGCCGCCGGTCTGGTCCCCGGATCCCTCCCGACAGCGCGAGGCTCGCCGCGTTTCGGCGCGGCCAGCTGACGTGTGGCTGCCAGGCCGCCGCGGGACGGGCCGTCCGGGGGGTGCTTCGCGCGGGTCACGTCGCCGGGCGGGAGCGGGCAAGGTGCGGTCACGGATAGCCAGATGGCGCTAAAGACGGAGCTAGAAAGCGATCTCTTCCGCCTGCTCGTCGAGGGCGTGCAAGACTACGCGATCTTCCTGCTCGATCCCGACGGCCGCGTCCAGAGCTGGAACGCCGGCGCCCAGCGGATCAAGGGCTACCGCGCCGACGAGGTGATCGGTAAGCATTTCTCGATCTTCTATCCGCCGGAGGAGGCGCGTCGTGGCAAGCCCGCCTACGCCCTGCGGACGGCCCTGGAGGAAGGGCGCTGGGCAGACGAGGGCTGGCGGATCCGCAGCGATGGCTCGCGCTTCTGGGCCAGCGTGCTGATCACCGCCCTGCGCGACGGCCGGGGGCGACACGTCGGCTTCGCCAAGGTGACTCGCGACCTGAGCGAGCGCAAGCGGGCGGAAGAAGAGCGCCTGCGCCTGCTGGAGATGGAGCGCGGCGCGCGCACCCAGGCCGAGACGGCGCTCGACCAGCTGCGCGCGATCCAGACCGTGACCGAGGCCGCGCTGGCCCACCTGGAGCTGGATGCGCTGCTGGCCACGCTGCTCGATCGGGTCAGCGAAGTGCTGAACGTCGATACCGTGGCCATCCTGCTGCTCAACGAAGACGAGCAGGTGCTGATGCCCCGGGCGGCGAAGGGCATCGAGGAAGAGGTGGTGGCGGGCATACCGCTCCCGCTGGGGCAGGGCTTTGCCGGCCGCATCGCCGCCGAGCGCCGACCGATCACGGTGGACGACGTCGAGCAGAGCGACGTGCGCAACCCCATCCTGCGCGAGAAAGGCGTCAAGTCGCTGCTGGGCGCCCCGCTCATCGTGCGCGGGCGCGTGCTCGGCGTGCTGCATGTCGGCACCCTCTACTATCGTCGCTTCAACGCGAACGATGTCAGCTTCCTGCAGATCGTCGCCGACCGTGCGGCGCTGGCGATCGAGCACGCGCGGCTGTACGAGGCGACCCGGCTGGCCCGCGAGGAGGCCGAGGAGGCGATCCGCGCCGTGCAGCTCCGCGACGAGTTCCTCTCGACCGCCGCCCACGAGCTAAAGACCCCGGTCACCAGCCTGCGCGGGTTTGCCGAGCTACTCCTGCGCATGTCGGCGCGCGGCGGCGCGCTGGACTCGGCGCGCTTCCAGCGGGCGGTCGAGAGCATCCATCACCAGGCCGGGAACCTGTCGCGGCTGGTGACGCAGCTCCTAGAGATGTCGCGCCTCGATGGCGGCCACCTGGAGCTGGATCGGGCGCCCGAGGACCTGGCCCGACTCGTCAGCCGGGCCGTCGAGCAGGCGCAGAGCCAGACCGAGCGGCATACCCTCACGCTGGACGCGCCGCCCGAGCTGTGGGCGGAGGTGGATGCGTTCCGCTTCGAGCAGGTCGTAGCCAACCTGCTCGACAATGCGATCAAGTACAGCCCGGACGGCGGCCACGTCGAGGTCGAGCTGGCGCAGTCCCGGCCCGGCTGGGTGCGGCTGGCGGTGCGCGACGAGGGCCTGGGAATCCCCGCCGACCGGCAGTCGCACATCTTCGAGCGCTACTACCAGGCCCACGCGGCCAGCCATCGCTCGGGGCTGGGCCTGGGGCTCTACCTCAGCCGGCAGATCGTGGAGCGCCACGGGGGGCGGATCTGGGCCGAGTCGGCCGAGGGGCGGGGCAGCCGCTTCGTGGTCGAGGTGCCGGCACGCGTCGTGGCCGAGGCTCGGGCATGAACGGGACGCGTCGCCTCCTGGTCGTCGAGGACGACGATAGCATCCGCGACATGATGGAGATGGTCCTGGCCAGCGAGGGGTACGAGGTGGTGACGGCCCGCGACGGGGCCGTGGCGTTGGCTACCTTGAACCAGGAGCAGCCGGATCTCATCCTGCTCGACATGAAGATGCCCATCGTCGACGGCTGGGAGTTCGCGCGGCGCTATGCCGAGCTTCCGCCGCCCCGGCCCCCGGTAATCGTCATCACCGCTGCCCAGGACGCCTCGCGGCGCGCGGCCGAGATCGGCGCCCAGGGCTACCTGGCCAAGCCGTTCAGCATCGACGATCTCTTGCAGCTCGTCGACGACCACCTCGACGCCCGCTAAGGCCCGGCCGTCTACTGCTGGCAGCGGGGGCAGTAGTGAGTGCCGCGGCCGCCCACGCGGGTCTTCCGGATGAGCGTACGGCAGCGCGAGCAGGGCTTTCCCTCCCGCTTGAACACCTCGACCATCATCTGGTTGCGGCCGGGCTGGCCCACGGCGCCCAGGTAGTCGCGGAAGGTCGTGCCCTCGTTGCGGATGCCCTGCGCGAGCACGGCGCGGATGGCGCGGTGCAGGCGGCGGAAGTCGGCGTCGGTCAGCGTGTCGACCGTGCGCGTGGGGTGCAGGCGCGCGGCGAACAGCGCCTCGTCCACGTAGATATTGCCCAGCCCGGCCACCAGGTTCTGGTTCAGCAGCAGCGGCTTCAGCGAGCCGCGCCGCCCGCGGAGCGCCGCCGCCAGGCGCTCGGCGGTGAACAGGCGCGTCAGTGGCTCGGGACCGAGCGCCCGGTCGAGCGCGGCCACCTCCGCGGCGTCGGCCAGCCACAGCTTGGCGAAGCGGCGCATGTCGCAGAAGCGCAGTTCGCGGCCGTCGTCCAGCGTAAGCACGGCTACGGTGTGCGCGTCGGGCGGGGCGCCCGGCTCGCGCAGCAAGAGGTTGCCCGTCATGCGGCGGTGGACAATCAGGTAGTCGTCGGCCGGCGCCGCCTGCCCGTTTCGGCGGCTGGCATTCGTCCATACCTGGCCGTTCGCCACCGCGCCGCCAGCACTGCTTGCAGGCAAGGAGCGCGGCCGGCGTCTGGTAGCGGCGGGTTTCCCGCCCGCCGGCAGTCCGCCGAATATCGTAGGGGCGGGTCGCGTGCCCGCCCGCGGCCCGCAGGCCGCAACCCCGGTGTCAGCCGATCGTTCAGCCTGGCCACAAGTCGGAGTAAGCGGCACGATGAGGTACTTCGCCCGCCGCGCGACGGCCAGGACCGTCGCGCCGACGACGCGCGCAGCGAACGTCGCGGGATCGGGGCGCAGCAGGGCGCGCGGATCGAGCAGCGCCACCGCCGCCACCCGCGCGCCGGGCAGGTGCTCGGCCAGGTGGCGGCGCGTGGTTTCTACTTCAGGGAGTTCGGGCATGACCCCTCTCCCCCCCGGCCCCCCTCTCCCCCACGGGGGAAAGGGGGGAGAGCGCAGTCGCTGGCTCCGCCGGGAAGCCCCCTCCCCCCATAGGGGGCGGGGGTTGGGGGAGGGGGCCCGGCCTCACTCTTCCACCTCGACCGCCAGCTCCTCGCCCTCGCGGGCGGGCGTCATCTCGCCCCAGTGGCGGCCGGTCTTGATCTCCACCTCCAGCGGCACCGCCAGCGGGTAGGCGCCCTCCATCAGCCGCTTCACCACCGGCGCCAGCGTCGCCACCTCGTCGTCCGGCACCTCGAACACCAGCTCGTCGTGGACCTGCAGCAGCATCTTGGCGCGCAGGTGGTGCTCGTCCAGGTAGCGCTGGATGTCGATCATCGCTTGCTTGATGATGTCGGCGGCCGTCCCCTGGATCGGCGCGTTCACCGCCATGCGCTCGGCCGCCTGGCGCACGCCGCCGTGGCGCGCGGTTAGCTCGGGCAGGTAGCGCCGCCGCCCCTGCAGCGTCATCACGTAGCCGCAGCGCCGCCCCTCCTCCAGCACCCGCTCCTGGTACGCCCGCACGGTGGAGAAGCGCGCGAAGTACTCGCGGATGAACGCCCCCGCCTCGGCGGTGGTCATGCCCAGGCGGCT
>JAJPHF010000057.1 GCA_021325365.1 Pseudomonadota bacterium | reverse complement strand
CCGGTGATGACGTTGATCGCCGCCTGGCTGCCCACGAACTGGCTGAGCGGCGTCACCATGATCGGCCAGCCCCACTCCTCCCGCACCCGCGCGCACTCCGCCAGCGTCTGCTCGACGCGGTCCTCCATGCCGACCAGCTTGAGCTGGTGGCGCAGGTTGCTGATCATGCCGCCCGGCACCTGGTGCTGGTATTGCGTGCCGTCGTACTCGACCGGCTGGCCTAGCGGCAGCCCCTCGCGCGTGGCGATCGCCGTCAGCGTCTCCGACGCCGCGCGCACCGCCTCCGCGTTGAACACGGGCTCGTAGCCCAGCGCCCGCGCGTTCGCGGCCACGTTGAAGACGTTAGGCAGCGCCGCACCGTTCGCCAGCGGCGGCACGCCGACGTTGATCGTGTGGATGCCGCACTGGATGGCTTCCAGCGCGTTCAGCGGGCCGAGGCCAGTGGTGCAGTGGGAGTGCAGCTCGACGGGGATGTCGCCCGCGGCGGCGAGCACGATGGGCGCCAGCGCGCGGGTGCGCTCGGGCGTGAGCAAGCCGCCGGGGTCCTTCAGGCAGATGCGGAATGGACGCAGCGCCGCGAGCTGCGCCGCGCGCTCCGCGTAGTAGGCGTCGGTGTGGCGCGGCGAGTCGGAGTAGATGATGTTCACGATGGGGTCGAGCCCCGCGGCGCGCGCCGCCTGCATCTTCCACTCCCAGGCCGATGCCTGGTTCCACTCGCTGGAGATGCGCGCCTGGCGGATACCCGCCCGGCCCTCGCACTGCATCTTCAGCTTTTGCAGGATCGGCGGCGAGAAGTCGAACGCCGGGAACGGGCCAACGATCGTGCGCAGCGGCGTCTCGGTGATGCGCTCGCGCACGAGGCGCAGGCGCTCCCAGGGGTCTTCTTTTAGCTCGCGCACGACCTTCTTGGGCGGCGGATACATCAGCTCGATCGACGTGAAGCCGGCGCGGTCGAGGTCGCGGGCGATCGCCAGGATCATGCCGGTGCGCATGTTCTGCGCCCACAGGCTCGAGTGGCCGTCGCGAATGGTCGTGTCGGCGAAGTAGATCTCGGTCATCGTGCCCTCAATGCCCCCCGGCTCGCGGCCCCCGCGCGGCCGCGAGCTTCTCCTCGACCCAGCGGGTATTCACCTGCCCAGCCACGAAGGCCGGGTCACCCACCAGCGCGTGCAGAAACGAGATGGTCGTGTCGATGCCGCCGACGTCGAAGGTGGCGAGCGCCATGCGCAGCCGCGCCAGCGCCTGGGCGCGGTCGGCGCCGTGGACGATCAGCTTCGCGAGCAGCGAGTCGTAGTACCGCGGCACGGTGTAGCCCGCGTAGCAGTGCGTGTCCACGCGCACGCCGGGGCCCGACGGCGCGCTCCAGCGGGTGATGGTCCCGGGGCACGGGCGGAAGCCGTGCGGCGCCGACTCGGCGGTGATCCGGCATTCGATCGCGTGCCCCACCAGGCGCACGGCGTCCTGGGCGAACGGCAGCGGCTCGCCGCCGGCAATGCGGAGCTGGGCCTGCACGAGGTCGGCGCCGGTGATCAGCTCGGTCACTGGGTGCTCGACCTGGATGCGCGTGTTCATCTCCAGGAAGTAGTAGGCCTCCGTGTCCTGATCGTACAGGAACTCCACCGTGCCAGCGCTCTCGTAGCCGATCGCCGCGGCGAGCCGTACGGCCGCCGCGCGCATACCCTCCCGCGCCGCGTCGGCCACGAACGCCGCCGGCCCCTCCTCCACGATCTTCTGGTAGCGACGCTGGAGCGAGCAGTCGCGCTCGCCCAGGTGGATCACCTGGCCGTGGCGGTCGCCCAGCACCTGCACCTCAACGTGGCGGGCGTGGGCGACGTAGCGCTCCAGGTAGAGCGCGTCGTCGCCGAACGCCGCCCGCGCCTCGGCGGCGGCGATCTCCAGCACGCCGCCGAGCGCCGCCGCGTCCTCCACGACCTTGATGCCGCGGCCGCCGCCGCCCGCCGCGGCCTTCACGATCACCGGGAAGCCGATCTCCTGGGCCACGGCGGCGGCCTCGGCCGCGGTGCGGACGCGCGCCGAGCCGGGGGCCGTCGGAATGCCGTGCTCGGCGGCCAGCGCGCGGGCCGCGAGCTTGTGGCCCATCTGGCGGATGCTGTCGGCGCGCGGGCCGACGAAGGTCAAGCCGTGCGCCGCGCAGGCGTTGGCCAGCTCGGGCGCCTCGGCGAGGAAGCCGTAGCCGGGATGGAGCGCGTCGCAGCCGGTGCCCTGCGCGGCGGCGATCAGCGCCTCGATGCGCAGGTAGCTCTCGCGCGGCGGCGGCGGGCCGATACATACGGCGCGGTTGGCCAGGCGCGCGGGCAGGCTGTCGCGGTCGGCCTCGGAAACCGCGACGACCGCCTCGACGCCCAGCGCGTGGCAGGCGCGGATGATGCGCACGGCGATCTCGCCGCGGTTGGCGACCAGCACTCGGGACACCGCCATGGGGCGCCTCGCCTACGCCGACTCGGGCCGCACGAGGAACAGTGGCTGGCCGTACTCCACGAACTGCGCGTTCTCGACCAGCCGCTCGGCGATCACGCCCCGTGTGCCGGCGAGCACGCTCGTAAAGACCTTCATCGCCTCCACCAGGCCCACCGTGACGTCCGCTTCCACGCGCGCACCCAGCTCCACGAAGGGCGGCGCGTCGGGAGCCGGGGCCACGTAGAAGGTGCCGACCATCGGCGCGGGCACGGGCACGAGCCCCTCGCTCGCGCTGCCAGCGCCCGAAGCAGAGGCTGTCGCGGACGCTGCGGCGGCCGGCGGGGCGCTGGGCGCCGGCGGTGTCGCTGTGGCGGCAGGCGGCGGCGCGGCGGGGGCCGCCGCGGCTGGCGCCGCGCTGGCGGGCGGTGGCGGCGCTGCCGGAGAGGGCGCGGCGGCCGTCGGCGGCAGCCCGGTCTTGCTGACCGTCAGGTGGAGGTCGCCGAGCGTGAGCTGGAAGTAGTCAAAGCTGGACTGGTCGACCAGCTCCAGAATGCGCAAGACGTCGTTCTCGCTCAGCTCCGCCACAGCGGCCTCCTCGGCGCGTCGTGTTCCTGAGATGGAATGGCTGCCCTGCGCGTCTTGACTAGAGCGGGGACGTGGCGACTGGTACTGTCATTGTAGCTGGCGGCTAAGGATAGAGGCTGGCGATGTAGCCGCGGTATCGGCCAGCACAGGGTAGCCCGCGGCGTCGGCCTGGAAGCTCATCGGCGGCGGCAGCAGCGCGGCCAGCGCGGCGCCCGCCTCGTCCGCCGCCGGTGTGGCGGCCCCGGCCGCCCCGGGTGGGCTAGCATCGCCCGCCACTGCCCGCGAGCCGCTGCCGCTCGGCGCCGCAGGGCCGCCGCAAGCCGCGAGCGCGAGGCCGAGCGCCAGCGCCCCCACGAGCCACACCCCGCGACCCGGGCCACGCGGCGCCCGACGGGGCTCGCTGGTCACGCGGTCCGGGCTGCGTTGTTGATGCTGGGAACGAGTCATTGCGACCAGAGCCCGTTCCAGTTGACGGCCTGCAGCTCGGGGTAAGCCTTCTCAACGAAGTGGAAGTCGAAGACCTGGTCCGGCTCGACGTCCGCCGGGAGCTTCTGCGCGGCCGCCGTCGCGCTGATGATCTGACGCATCTGCGCCTCGCTCAGCGTGCCGTCGGCAGTCCAGCCGGGCCGTACTAGCTCGTAGACCTCGTCGGCGTAGGCAGGATCCGGGCTGTCGAGCCAGCGCTGCACGAGCGGCAGCGCCTCGGTGGGACGCTCGGCGTACAGCAGGTGGCCCATCAGCACGGCCCGCGCGAAGCGCTGCACGAGATCGGGGCTGCTCTGGATGACGTCCAGGTTCGTCGTCATCGGCGCGCCCAGCGCCGTGAGCGGCCGGCGCGGCAGCAGCTTGAGCCCTTGCGCCTGGCCCATCGGCGCCTCTTGCGACGAGAGCAGGGCGCCGTCCACGGAGCCCGCGAGCAGCGCGCTCAGGCGGTTGTTGGGGGTGCCCAGCGCCACAAAGGTCACGTCCTGGTCCGGGTTCAGGCCCTGATCGCGCAGCATGTCGCGCGCCACGCCCTCGCTCAGCGCCGAGCCGAGCGTGGAGACGGCGATGCGCCCGCCTTTGAGATCCGCCCAGCTGTTGACGCGCGGCGCCGCCACCATCTGGTGGCCCAGGCTGCCGACGGAGACGTACACGATCCGATAGGGGAGGCCCTGGAGGATCGCATCCAGGGTGCTCGGCGAGCCGCTGAACTGCACGGTGCCCGACGAGAGCGCCTGCGTGCAGGCGACGCCCTGCACCAGCTCGATGCTCACGTCGAGCCCGGCCTCAGCGAAGTAGCCGGCTTGCTGCGCGATCCCTACCCCCGCGAAGTCCTGGCTCAGTCCCGGCACGCAGACGTCGACGTGCTGCGCGGGTGACGGCGGTGCGGTGGGCGCGGCGACGGGCGCCCCCGACGCGGCGGCCGGGGCCGCGGCCCCGGACTCGGCGGTCGCTGGCGTCGACGCGGCGCTCGCGCAGGCGCCACTCAGGACAAGCGCGACCGTCAGGGCGGCCAACGGCGGACCGGCGCGCGTGGCGATCATCCTGCGTCCCCCTCCGGCGCGCTCGGGCTTGGACGACGTCGAGCAGTACGCCCCGGGGCCAGCCTTGCCCAGTCCCGCGCTCGGCTTGCCGTGCGTCGGCGTCGGCGCGATCATAGCACCGGCGGGTAGGGCGGGCAAGACGCGTTGCTACTCCACCCCGAACACCGCCTCGACCTCGACCGGGAAGCCGCGCGGCAGCTCGAAGACCCCCACCGCCGAGCGCGTGTGCGAGCCTTGCTCGCCCCACAGGGCCAGGAACAGGTCCGAGGCGCCGTCGATCACCGCGAACTGGCGCTCGAAGCCCGGCGCCGTGTTCACGTAGCCCGTCACCTTGACCACCTGGCGCACACGGTCGAGGTCGCCCAGCGCCTGCCGCACCGACGCCAGGATGTTCAGCGCGCACGACCGCGCCGCGGCGTAAGCCACCGCCTCGCTCACGTCGCCGCCGACCTTGCCCCGTAACGGCACCCGGTGCGCCTCGCTCGGCGGGTGCCCCGACGCGAACAGCAGGTTGCCTACTCGCACCGTGCCGCGCCGGTTCGGGCTCGGGTAGACGAACGGCGCCGGCAGCACGTATCCCATCTCCGCGATCTTCGCCTCGATCTGCACGCTCCCCTCCTTTCCGCTCCGCCGCAGGGTAGCACACTCGCCGCGCTGCTCTACAATACGACCAGGCGCCGATCCCCGCGCCCGGAGCCGCCGATGCCCGCTCACGCGCCCCGCACGCTCGACCACTTCCGCCCCGAGGCGTTCGACCGCGTCGACCCCCGGCCCGACTCGACGTTCTACGACGTGCCGCGCTACGTCGTACACATCGACGACGGCGCCATCGCGGCGGCGGGTGCGCTCGTCGCGCGGCTCGCGCCGCCGGGCGCGGCGGTGCTCGACCTGATGTCGTCGTATCGCTCCCACCTGCCGCCCGCCCTGCGGCCGAGCGCCGTCGTGGGCATCGGGCTGAACGCCGCCGAGATGGCCGCCAACCCGCAGCTCACGCGCTGGGCGGTCCACGACCTGAACGCCGAGCCCGCCCTGCCCGAGCCGGACGCCGCCTTCGACCTCGCGCTCTGCACCGTCTCGGTCCAGTACCTCACGGTGCCGCTGGAAGTCTTTGCCGAAGTCCGCCGCGTGCTGCGGCCCGGGGCGCCGTTCCTGGTCACCTTCTCCAATCGCTGCTTCCCCACCAAGGCCGTGCGCATCTGGCACGAAGGGACCGACGCCGACCACCTGGCCCTCGTGCGTGCCTACTTCACGCTCAGCGGCGGCTGGACCGCCCCCGAGGCGGCCGCGCACACGCCGCCCGACGGCGACCCGCTGTACGGCATCTGGGCGCGGCGTGCGGACGCGCCGCCTGCCGCCACCGGCGAGTAGAATCTGGTAAACGCCCGGACATGCGAGGGCCAGAGATACGAGGGAATGATGGCGCAACAATCGCCTGCCGCGCTGCCAAGCTGGGACCTCTCCGAGCTGTACGCGGGCCTGGACGATCCGAAGCTGGACGCCGACCTCGCCGAGGTGCTGGCGCTGGCGGAGGCGTTCGAGACGGACTACAAGGGCCGCCTGGCCGCCCTGGACGATGCCGCGCTCGCGGAGGCATTCGCTCGCTACGAGGCGCTGCTCACGCGCTCGGGGCCGCCCGGCACCTACGCTCACCTCGTCCACGCCGCGGACGCCGCCAATCCCCGCCACGGCGCGCTCGTCGCCAAGGTGCAGGAGCAGGGCACGCAGGTCCAGAACCACCTGCTGTTCTTCGAGCTGGAGCTGGCGAAGCTCGACGCCGCCCGCCTGGAGCAGATCGCCGCCAACCCGGCGTTCGCGCGCGTCCGGCATTACGTCGAGAAGGTGGTCGAGGAACAGCCCTACATGCTGAGCGAGCCCGAGGAGCGCGTGCTCAACGAGAAGGACCTCACCGGCGCCAGCGCCTTCAGCCGCCTGTTCGACGAGATCACCTCCACGATGGAGTTCGCGCTGGAGATGGACGGCAAGTCCCAGACGCTGAACGAGTCGGCGCTGCTCGCCTACCTCTACCACCCCGAGCGCGATCTGCGGCGCCGCGCGGCCGAGAGCCTGAGCGAGGGCCTGAGCCGCCACCTGCGCCAGCTCGTGTTCATCTACAACACGCTGATGCAGGACAAGGCGACGAACGACCGCCTGCGGGGCTATCCCGAGCCCGAGTCGGCCCGCCACCTGGCGAACGAGCTATCCCCGGCGATCGTGGAGACGATGGCCGCTGCCACCGTCGAGGCGTACCCGCTGGTCGCGCGTTACTACAACCTGAAGCGCAGTATGCTCGGCCTGGACACGCTCTACATCTACGATCGCTACGCGCCCCTGCCCGGCACGGCGAACGACATCCCCTGGGACGAGGCGCGGCGGGTGGTGGTGGACTCGTACAGCGCCTTCGACCCCGAGATCGGCGAGATCGTCGATCGCTTCTTCCACCAGCGCTGGATCGACGCCGCGCTGCGCGACGGCAAGCGCGGCGGGGCGTTCTGCGCCGCCGTGACGCCCGACCGCCACCCCTACGTGCTGCTGAACTACACCGGCAAGCCGCGCGACGTGATGACGCTCGGCCACGAGCTAGGCCACGGCGTCCACGACGTGCTCTCCCGCGTGCAGAGCATCCTGGAGTACCACCCGCCCCTCGCGCTGGCCGAGACGGCGAGCGTGTTCGGCGAGATCCTGGTGTTCGACGCGCTGCGCGAGCGGCTCAACGACCCCCGCGAGCGCCTGGCGTTCCTGGCGGGCAAGATCGAGGACATGTTCGCCACCACCTTCCGCCAGATCGCCATGTACCGCTTCGAACAGCGCGTCCATCGCCTGCGCCGCAACCAGGGCGAGCTAGACGCCGAGACCATCGGGAACGTCTGGCAGGACGAGATCGGTGCCATGTTCGCCGGCTCCATCGAGCTGACCGCGGGGCACAGCGTCTGGTGGAGCTACATCCCGCACTTCATCCACACGCCGTTCTACGTCTACGCCTACCCGTTCGGCCAGTTCCTGACGCTCGGCCTCTACGCGCGCTACAAGGAGGAGGGAGCGGCATTCCTGCCGCGCTACCGCCAGGCGTTCAGCGCCGGCGGCTCCGTGGCGCCCCAGCCGCTGATGGCGTCGGTCGGTATCGACATCGCCGACCCCGGCTTCTGGCGCTCAGGCATGCAGTACATCTCGGCACTCGTGGACGAAGCGGAGCTACTCTGGGAATCGCTCAACCAGCGCGCCTGACGACGGCGGGTTTCCCTCTCCTCCCCAGGAGAGCAGCGACGCTCCCAGCAATCCGCGTCGCAGCGGGAGAGCATCCCTCCCCCTCTCCCCCTGGGAGAGGGTCGGGGTGAGGGTTTCTCACTCCCAGCCGCCGACATTGTGGAGGATAGCAATGCCCATCACGCTGAACCACACCATCGTGCCCGCGCACGACAAGGTCGCGTCCGCGCAGTTCTTCGCGCGCATCATGGGCCTGGAGTACAACGGTCTCCACTACCACTTCGCCCCGGTGCGCGTGAACGACACGCTGACCCTCGACTTCGACGACGTCGAGCAGTTCGAGGGCCACCACTACGCCTTCCTCGTCTCCGACGAGGAGTTCGACGGCATCCTGGCGCGCGTCCGGGCCGAGGGCGTTCCCATCGGCAGCGGCCCCGACGGCGGCTGGGACGGCCAGCTCAACCACCGCCTGGGCGGCCGCGGCTTCTACTTCCCCGACCCCAACGGCCACATGCTGGAGGTCATGACCCGCGCCTAAGCACTCGGCCAGGGACCGTGTGTAGGTTCGGCGAAGCCGAACCTACACACCATCCTGGGCCCGCAGCCTAGTGGGCTGCTTACTCGACGCCCGGCGCGAATAGCTCGTCGGGGCTCACCGGGCGGGGCGCCAGGCCCTGCTCGTGGACGTACTGGCCGATGGCCGCGAAGGTGGGGCGGTTGGGCGCCAGCCCGTAGGCCCAGAAGTCGTGCCCGAACACCCGCCAGGTCTCCTCGACGTGGTCGATGAGCCACGGCAGCGATAGTCGCAGGGCGTCGGTGTCGTACAGCCCGTTGACCGCCAGGTCGCGCGCCGCGCAGAACGCCTTGTAAATGCTGCGCGCGACCCACGGATACTCCCGGTGTACGTCCTCGCGCACCACGACGGTGTGCATGATCGGGAAGATGCGCGTGCGCCGGTAGTAGTCCTGCTCGACTGCCTTGTAGTTCGGGAAGAGGCGGGCGATGCGCGGCGAGCCGCGCTGGAAGGTCGAGGGGATGTACAGGGACATGAGCGCGTCCAGCTCGCCCGCCTCCAGCATCCGCTCGAGCGTCTGCTGCTCGGTGAGGAACTCCAGCCGGATCGCCGGCGGCAGGTTCAGCGGGAGGAGCGGCGGCGGCCCGGGCCGGTCCAGCGCGCCCATGAACCAGTGGACGTCTTCCGGCCGGACGCCGTACTCGTGCTGCAGCATGCCGCGCATGAACACCGAGCCGGTGGAGCCGTACTGCATCGTGCCCACGCGCTTGCCCTTGAGGTCCTCGGGCGTCGCGATGCCGGCGTCCGGCCGGACGTAGATGCAGGAGTGGCGGAAGATCTTGGAGAGCGCCACCGGCACCGCGACGACGGGACAGGCCCCGCGCGCCGTGAGCGTCGTGTACGACGCCAGCGACAGCTCGGACACCTGGAACTCCTGGCGCTCCAGCATGCGCGGGAACGTCTCGTGCGGGCGCAGCACCAGGACGTTCAGGTCGATGCCCTCGGGCTGCACGCGCCCGTCGATGAGCGGGCGCGTGCGGTCGTAGTCCCAGCAGGCCAGCGTGAGCGGAAGCTTCGACACCGCGGACCCCTCCCTACCGCCCGGCGGAGCGGGCGAGGCTGTTGGCGCCATGCTACCACGCCTCGCCCCCCGCGCCGGCGGCACGGCGCCGCGCGTGGACGGGGTGGCCGCGTCGGGCGTCCCGCTCCGCGCGGAAACCGGCGATATCCTTGACCGGGAGCCGCCTGCCTACTATCGTTCGTATAGGGGCGATGGCGGTCGCCGAGCGACCTCGCGGGACGCCGCGCGCGAAGCTCACTCACCTATGGAAGGGGACTCCGCCGATGAATCTGCTGCTGCGCCGCGTGGCGCTCTTCGTCGCGCTGGTGCTCGCGGCCGCGGGCGGCGTCGCCGCCATTGCCGTGCGCCTGCCGTCCAGCGACTTCACCCCGCTGCAAACGGCTAGCGTGAGCGCGCAGGGCTTTACCAGCGACACGGACACGAGCTTCGACGCGATCAAGGCGCGCGTTACCCAGCTCCGCGGCCTGACTCCCAAAGCCGACGTGCCGGAGGTGGCGCTCACGCCGGCCGAGTACCGCGACCGGATGATCGCCGACATGGCCGACGAGGACTCGCAGAAGTCGATCGAGGACAGCCGCCAGCTCATGGTCGCGCTCGGCCTGCTCGCGCCCGACGTCGATCTCTACCAGATGGAGCTGGACTTCCGCACGGGCATCGTGCTCGGCGAGTACGACCCCGACACCAAGCAGCTCTACGTCATCACGGGGACCGACCTCACGCGCCCGCTGGAGCGCGTGACCCTGGCCCACGAGTTCACCCACGCGCTGCAGGACCAGTACTACGACATCCGCGCGCTGCTGCCCAAGGACTCCGACAACTCCGACCGCGACCTGGCCGTCTCGTCGATCCTGGAGGGCGACGCGCTCATCTCTGAGCAGCTCTACGAGATCCATGCCCTCAGCCGCGCCGAGCGCCAGGAGAAGCGGCGCGAGGAGCAGTCGATGAGCAGCCAGGTCAACCTCGACCGGGTACCGCTGGTGCTCCTCGAGGAGACGTACTTCCCCTACGTCTACGGGCCCGAGTTCATCGCGTCGGTAATTGGCCGCGATACGCTGCGCCAGGCGATCGACAGCGGCACCGGCTACGGGCCGGCGGTCACGCCCATCTTCGAGAACCCGCCCAAGTCGACGGCCCAGATCATCCATCCCGAGAAGTACGTCAACAACGTGCTGCCCGTCCCCGTCAACTTCCCCGACCTGGCCGCGGCGCTCGGCCCCGGCTGGGAGCAGCGCCGCAAGGACCTGCTAGGGGAGATCGACCACCGCATCCTCATCCAGCAGTTCGTGAACCGCGAGCTGGGCGACCGCGCGTCCGCGGGTTGGGCCGGCGATGCGTTCGCCCTGCTGCGCAACGGCGACCAGACGGCCGTCGTCGTGCGCAGCATCTGGGACACCCCGAACAACGCCAACGAGTGGTTCGACGCCTACACCCAGGCGATGACCGCGCGCTACCGCCAGAACTTGCAGAGCGTCGACCAGCGCGCAAACCGCGTGCAGTGGCGCACGCCCGACAGCCAGCAGCTCTTGACCGTAGACGGCACCAGCACGACAATAATCATCGCGCCGACGGCGGACCAGATCAGCCGCCTGGAGCAGGCCCTGGGCCTGAGCGCCGTCCCGGCCGCCCGCCGCCTGCTGCCGACCGTCGGCTTGATTCCGTAGCGCTCCCAACGGAGGCGCACTCTGGTTTCCGGGGGCGCAGGGCAGCACCTCGGCCGGGGGCTCGGGGGCGTCCCCCCGACCCTCCCTTCTCTCGTTGATGGTTGAGAGGACGGTGAGCTTATGGTCCAGCAAGCGGCGCCGCCACATGGCCACATGCACGACTACGAGGCGCACGTCCAGGCGGTGGAGGAGGACCTGGAATACTACCGCGTCAAGCGGTTCGAGCCGCGCGTGCTCTACTGTCACCGGCGAGGTCTCATCACGCTCTACGACGTCCTCCGCGCCGCCGCCGCGCTGCCGCCGCCCGCCCCGCCCGACACCGCCGCCGGCCTGGAACAGCGCATCCGCGCGCTGGAAGACGGCCTCGACGCTTACGTGCGCGGCAACGCGCTCGCCTCAGTCGACGTGGGCGGCGCGAAGATGGTCATCGAGGACACCCGCACCGAGCGCGGCGACTACGATCCCGCCTTCCGCATCGCCAAAAAGGCGCACGGCGGCACCCTGGCGGAGCGCGTCGCCCAGCTGGAGGCGGACCTGCGCGACTACATGCGCCTCCAGGACGCCTTCTTGCAGGCGTTGGTCGCGCGCGGCGCTCTCGACGCCGACCGCCTGGCCGCCGCGCGCACCACGGCGCCGGCGCCCAGCCCGTGGAACGGCGCCCGCATCGTGGCGCGCGCCTGGGTGGACCCCGAGTTCAAGCGCCAGCTGCTCGAGAAGGGCCGCGAGGCCGTGCGCGAGCTGGACATCCCCCCCGGCCGCCTCGGCAAGATGGGCGTCGCCGAGAACACCGACGCGGTCCACAACGTCGTCGTCTGTACGCTCTGCTCGTGCTACCCCTACGACCTGCTGGGCGACACCCCTTGGTGGTACAAGCACGACAGCTACAAGCAGCAGATCGTGCGCGACCCGCGCGGCACGCTGGCGACGATGTTCGGCTTGCAGCTTCCCGAGCACATGGAGCTGCGCGTCCACGACAGCACGTCCGACATCCGCTGGATGGTCATCCCGCGCCGCCCCGCCGGCACCGAGGGTTGGAGCGAGGAGGAGCTGGCGCGGCTGGTGACGCAGGAGAGCCTGATCGGCGTGGCCGAGCCGCTGGCGCAGCCGCCCGCCGGTGCGGCGCCGGCGCCGCGCGCCAATCGCCTGACGGACGGCCGATGACCGAGCAGAGCACGCGGCCCCGCTTCGGCGTCGGCAGCCGCGTCCGCGTGAAGATGGAGAACCGCGAGGGCAACCCGCGCACGCCTCAGTACGTCCGCGGCAAGACCGGGGTCGTCAGCCAGGTCCACGGCGTCATCTACAACCCGATCGACCACCGCGGCTCGTACCCGCCGCTCTACAGCGTGGTCTTCGCCGTGGGCGAGGTGTTCGGCGGCCCCAGCGCCGACAAGCTCTCCGTGGACCTCCACGAGGAGTGGCTGGAGCCCGCCTGAGCTGCCGGCCCAGGCTGGTGTGTAGGTTTGGCGAAGCCAAACCTACACACCAACCTGGCTGAGTGTTTAGCGCCTACTGGTGCGGCGCGCGCTCCGCGAGCACGAGGTCGGTGCTGTGGCCCGGCTCGTCGTGCACCGGCTCGTCGACCAGGCCGTCGGGCCGCTGGAAGTCCTCGACGGGGAGCTGGAGCACGTCGAAGGCCGCCTCCATCGCCTCGTGCCAGATCTTGCCCGCGCTCATCGAGCTGAGCACCTCGCGCATCGGGTGCCCGTCGGTGTTGCCGACCCAGACGCCGATCGTCAGGTTCGGCGTGTACCCCATCGTCCAGGTGTCGCGGTAGTTGTCGGTGGTGCCGGTCTTGGCGGCGGCCGGGCGCGACAGGTCGAGCTGGCTGTGCGGCCCGTACGTGATCAGGCGGGAGTTCGGGTCGCTGAGGATGCTCGTCAGCATGTACACCAGGCGCGGATCGACCACCTGCTCACCGCTGCTCGGCCGGGTCTCCTCCAGCACGCGGTCGTGCCCGTCGACGATCCGCGTGATCGCGACGGGGCCGACGCGGCGCCCCTGGTTGGCGAACACGGCGTAGGCTCCGGTCAGCTCCAGCGGCGTGACCTCGACGCCGCCCAGCGTGAGCGACAGCCCGTATTGCTTCGACGCGTCGAGACTGGCGATGCCCAGGCGGTTCGCCATCTCGACGGCGTTCTCCACGCCGATCGTGTTCAGCGTCTCGACCGCGGGGATGTTCAGCGAGTTGCCCAGCGCCACGCGCACCGGCACCGGCCCGTGGAACTTGTTGTCGAAGTTCACCGGGCAATAGGGCGGCTGCCCCTGGCCGCCAGGGAAGCACGTCGCCTGGTCCTGGAGCACCGTGGCGGGCGTGAAGCCGGCCTTCTCGAACGCCGTCAGGTACACGACCGGCTTGATCGAGGAGCCGGGCTGGCGCTCGGACACCGTGACGTTTACCTGCCCGTCGATGTCCGTGTTGTGGTAGTCCATGCTGCCGACCATCGCCAGGATCTCGCCCGTCTTCGGGTCCATGGCGACGATCCCCGTGTTGCTGGCCCCGTGCAGCTTCAGGTTGGCCGCGTTGTCCTTGGCCACTTGCTCCAGCCGCTCCTGCAGGCGCAGGTCGAGCGTCG
The DNA here is from genome assembly GCA_021325365.1 of Pseudomonadota bacterium. The sequence continues at coordinate 22,807 of JAJPHF010000057.1, read as the reverse complement.
TGTAGACTTGCAGCCCGCCCTGGTAGAGCAGTCGCGGCCCGTACTTCTGCTCCAGCAGGTCGCGGATGTAGAACACCCAGTGCGGCGCCTTCAGGTCGTCGTCGGGCGGCGGCGCGAGCTGCGGCTCCTCCGCGTAGGCGTTCGCGGCCGTCGCCTCGTCCACGAAGCCGCTGCGCACCATCTGGTCGAGCACGTACCGCTGCCGCTGCCGCGCTGCGTCGAGGTGCAGGCGCGGGTTGTACTCCGTGGGCGACTGCGGCAGGCCCGCCAGCAACGAGGCCTCGGCCAGCGTCAGGTCGGCGGGCGTCTTGCCGAAGTAGGTCTCGGCCGCCGCCGCCACCCCGTACGCCTGGTCCCCGTAGTAGACCTCGTTGAGATACATGTCGACGATGTCGTCCTTCGAGTACATCTCGTTGACGCGATACGCTAGCACCGCCTCCTCGAACTTGCGCAGCAGCGTCTGGCGCTCGCGCTCGTCCTCGGGAATCAGCGTGTTCCGCACGAGCTGCTGCGTGATCGTGCTCGCGCCCGAGACGATGCCCTGGTGGCTGACGTTTTGCCAGATGGCGCGCGCGATCCCGTGGGGATCGACGCCGGGGTTGTCGTAGAAGCTCGCGTCCTCGGCGGCCAGCGTCGCGTCGACCATCCAGGGCGAGACCTCGTTCAGCGGCACCAGCGTGCGGCGCCCCTCGTTGGGGGCGTAGAGCTCGTGCAGCAGCACGCCATTGCGGTCGTAGATGCGCGTCGTCTGGAACGGCTCGCGGTTGGCCAGCTCGCTGACGGGCGGCAGGTCGCGGGTCACGTCGGCGTAGACGCTGGCCGCCACCGAGCCGACCCCCACGACGAGCATCAGGCCCAGCGTGAACAGCACGAGCAGGCCGGTGCTGACCCCGGTGGCGAACAGCGGGCGGTTGATGCCGCGCGGACGGTCGCCGCGGGCGCGCGCCACGCGCCAGCCAAGGCCGGCCCGCCCGGGCAGGCGTCCTTCCGCCCAGGCCCGGCCCGGCTGCGTTTCCCGGCCCCACCGGCCCATCCGACGTGCCATGCTGCCGTTCCCCCGCGAGCCCCTGTATCCTGCCATCGCGGCCCGCTAGACCCCTGGCAAATCGCATACCAGGCCGCGTTGGGTCGGGGGGCCGGGGGGCCGCGCGGGCGGGCGGCGTCAGGAGGCGGAGACGAGGCGCCGCATGTCGGCCAGATGGTAGGGCTTAGGCAGGACGGCGCAGATGCCCAGCGCGCGCGCCTCTTCGGGATCGATCTGGGCACCCCAGCCGGTGGCCAGCGCGAAGCGCACGCCCGGGTAGTGGGTGCGTACCTGCTCGGCCAGCTCCCAGCCGTTCATGCCCGCGCCCATGCCGACGTCGGAGATCACCAGATCGAATGACTCGGCGGCCAGCCGCTCCAGCGCCTCCTCGCCCGACGTGGCGACGACCACATTATGGCCGTCGGGCGCCAGCATCAGCGCGGCCATCCGGCCCAGCGCCGGCTCGTCGTCCACCGCCAGCACGCGCAGCGGCCGGGCGCCCCCGGGCGCGGCGGGCGCCGGCGCGGCGCTCGCCGTGGGGGTCGCCGCGGGCAGCAGCAGGCGGAAGGTTGCGCCCTGCCCCGGCGCCGACTCGACGGCGATCTCGCCGCCGTGCCGCTCGACGATGCCGAAGACCATCGGCAGTCCCAGGCCCGTGCCCCGCTCGCCCTTCGTGCTGAAGAACGGCTCGAACAACCGCGCCCGCACCTCGGGCGTCATGCCCACGCCCGTGTCGATCACCTCGACGACGACCCGTGCGCCCTTGCGGCGCCCCACCAGCCGGATGGCGCCGCCATTGGGCAGCGCGTCGACGGCGTTGAGGACGAGGTTCGTACACGCCTCTCGCAGGCTCTCGGGCCAGCCGTTCACGGCCAGGTCGCGCTCGACCTCCACGTGCAAGCTGATCGGGCGGCCCTGGGCCTGGGCGGCGTCGCGCCAGCTCGGCGCCGTCAGCTTCGCCACCTCCCGCAGCAGCTCGCCCACGTCCAGGCGTACGGGGGGGCCTTCCGGCCGCGACCGTCCGAAGGCGAGGAGCCGCTTCACCGTCTCCGCGCCGTCCATCGCCGCCTGCACGATGATGTTCAGCGAGTCGATCAGGCCCTCGCGCCCCGCCGCTCCCTGGTCGACCGCGCGCAGCGCCAGCTCGCCGTGCCCAGCCACCAGGCCCAGGTACTGGTTCAGGTCGTGAGCTACCCCGCCGGCCATCTGCCCTAGCGCCCGCAGCTTCTCCGACTGCGTGAGCGCCTGCAAGCGCTGCTCGGCCTCCTTGCGCGCGGTGATGTCCGAGAAGCTCACGACGACGCTGGTGATGCGCCCGTCCTCCCAGACCGGCGCCGCCGTGTACTCGGCGGGGAACGACGTGCCGTCGCGGCGCCAGAGTACCTCGTCGTCGACGTGCAGGCTCTCCCGCGTGGTGAAGGCGCGGCGCAGCGGGCAGTCGTCGGCCGGATATGGGGTGCCGTCGGCGTGCGAGTGGTGCATGAGCGGGTGGAGGTGTCGGCCTTGCAGCTCGGCCGGGTCGTAGCCGAGCATGGCGGCCCCGGTGCGGTTGATGAACGTGCAGCGGCCCCGCGCGTCCACGCCCATGATGCCCTCGGCCGCGGAGTCGAGCAGCGCCGATTTCTCCTGCCGCTCGCGCTCCGCCGCGTCCTCGGCGAGCTTGCGTTCCGTCACGTCGATGAAGCTCGTGACGACCTGGCTGAGCGCCCCGTCGGCGTCGAAGACGGGCACTGCGTCCACCTGCAGCCAGCGGCGCTCCCCGTCCGGCCGATAGAGGCTCATCGTGACCCCGTGGACGGGACGTCGCTCGCGCAGGACGACCGCCAGCGGTCGGTCGTCCTCCGGGAACGGCGTGCCATCCTCCCGCGTCGCCCCACCCATGGCGCGGCTCCACGTGTGGCCGCGCATCTCGGCCAGCGGGACGCCGACGATCCGGGTGGCCGCCTCATTGGCGTCCGTGGTCACGCCGTTCGCATCGCGGACCAGGATGCCGCACGCCGCGGACTGGTAGAGCGTGCGGAAGCGCTCCTCCGAGGCGGCCAGCTCGCGGCCGAGCGCGTGCTCCATGGCCCGCCGCTCCAGGTCCTCCACGCGGCCGGTAAGCGCGGCAATGGCGTTCGCGCGCTCCTCGGCGAGCCGAACGTTGCGCACGGCCGCGGCGGCAAGCTCGAGCAGCGGCGCCAGCATGGGCCCGCCGTCGCCGCGCTGCCCCGGCGTCGTCCCTGCCAGTAGCAGCACGCCCTCGACGTGGTCCTCCACCCGCAACGGGTAGTGGGCGGTCGCTCGAGTGTCCAGCGGCCGCTCGGCCAGCGTCAAGCCGTCGCTTGCTAGCGGCACCAGCTGGCCCGCCCGCTCCTGCAGCAGCGCCGCGCCCGAGGCGCCCAGGCATTCACGGCACGCGTCGAGCACGGCCGCGAGGCCCCGCGCTGGCGGCTCGCCGGCGGCGACCAGACAGGCCGCTCGCACCAGGCTCGCGCTGAGGCTGGATGTCGCGAACGTCATGGAGTGAACCACTTCTAACCGTCAGAGTAGTCAGAACCAGGATAGCGCGGCGCGATTCGAAACCGCTACCTCGGCCCTATCCTAACCACCACTTTGAATATCGGCTAGGGGCGAGTGCTCGTGCAGCCGCCCGCTAGTTCCGCTGCCCGCGGGACCGGCCGCGGCTCCCCGCCGGCGTGGCGGCTCCGTCCGCGCCGGCTCGGCGCTTGACGGGCCTAGTCGGCGCGGCTACACTCCCGGCACCGGCGGACGGGCAGAGGGGAGACGGCGCGTGGACAAGCGGTGGGCGAACGCGGCGGCAGCGGTCGCGGACGTGCCGGACGGTGCGACTATTATGGTGGGCGGCTTCAGCTTTCCAGGCGCTCCGCGCACGCTCATCCAGGCGCTGGCCGACCACGGCGCCCGCGATCTGACGCTGATCGCCAACGGCGCCGGCGGGCCGCCCGGCACGCCCGAGATCGGCCTGCTGGTCGAGCGAGGGCTGGTGCGCAAGGCCATCGTCAGCTTCCCCGTGGCGCGCCAGCCCGACTCGCCGTTCGAGCGGCAGTACGTGGCGGGCCAGATCGAGCTGGAGCTGGTGCCGCAGGGCACCCTAGCCGAGCGTATCCGCGCCGGCGGCGCCGGCATCCCCGCCTTCTACACGCCGTCGGGCGCCGACACGGTGCTCGCCGACGGCAAGCCGCGCGCCGTGTTCGACGGGCGCGAGTGCGTGCTGGAGACGGCGCTGCGCGCCGACTTCGCCCTCGTCCATGCCGAGGCCGCTGATCCCCTCGGCAACCTCGTGTTCCACGCGACGGCCCGCAACTTCAACCCGGTCATGGCGATGGCGGCGCGCGTGACCATCGCCGAGGCGAACCGCATCGTCGCGGCTGGCGACCTCGACCCCGAGGCCGTCGTCACGCCCGGCCTGTTCGTCGACCGCGTCGTGCCGGCCGAGATCCCCATGCCGCCGCGCCGCGCCCCGGCGCCCGCCGAGCCGGGCGAGGTCGCGCTGCCGCGGCGCAACGGCAAGCCGGTGCTCAGCCGCACCGACATCGCGGCGCGCATCGCGCGCGAGCTGCGCGACGGCGACGTGGTGAACCTGGGCACCGGCCTGCCCTCGCTCGTCGCCAACTACGTGCCGCCCGGCGTGCGGCTCGTGCTGCACGCCGAGAACGGCGTGCTCGGCTTCGGCGCCCACGCCCGCCCCGGCGAGGAGGACCCCGAGCTGGCCAGCGCCGGCGCCAACCTCGTGACGCTGCTGCCGGGCGCCGCGTTCTTCCACAGCGCCGACTCGTTCGCCATGGTGCGCGGCGGCCACATCGACGTGGCGGTGCTGGGCGGCTACCAGGTGTCGGCGCAGGGCGACCTGGCCAACTGGATCGTGCCCGGCCAGAAGGTGCCCGCCGTGGGCGGCGCGATGGACCTCGTGCGCGGCGCGCGCCGGGTGATCGTGGGCATGGAGCACACCACGCGCGACGGCGGCTACCGCCTGCTCAACGCCTGCACCTACCCGCTGACCGGCCGCGCCTGCGTCAGCACCGTCGTCACCGACCTCGCCGTCATCGACGTGACGCCCGACGGCCTGCTCCTCCGCGAGATCGCCCCCGGCTGGACGGTCGACGAGGTCCAGGCGCTCACCGAGCCGCCCCTCCGCCCCGCCCCCGACCTCCGCCCCATCGCCCTCAGTTAGCCGCGCGTCGCTCGCCACCCTGAAGCGCGGGCCAGAGCGTGCTACCGTCGTCTGCCGCGCGACACGGCAGCACGTTGACAGCTACCTGCCGCGGGTGGATGATAGGGGCCAACCAGCCTGCCATCCGCCGGGGTAGTTCAAGATGAGAGCGAAACGCCGCGAGCCGAGTTCGCGTCTCCCCATCCATCACCGAGCGGCCGTCCGAGCCACCCTGGTGCTCCTGATCCTCGCGGCGGGCTGCACCGCCGCGCAAGCGCCGTCTGCGCCCGCTGCCACGCCTACCGTAATGGCCCCGCTCGCCGCGGCGAGCGCCGCGACCGCCGCTCCGGAGATGCAGACCATTCGCCTGGGCGCCCTCAGCAGCACCACGGACGCGGGGTTCTTCGTGGGGCTCGACCGAGGCTACTTTCGCGAGGAGGGCCTGGACGTCGAGTTGACGCCGTTCGACTCCGCCGCGCGGATGGTCGCGCCGCTCAGCGCGGGCCAGCTCGACGTGGGCGGAGGCTCGCCCAGCGCGGGGCTGTTCAACGCGATCTCGCGAGGCATCGACATCAAGCTCGTCGCGGACAAGGGGTCGGCGCCGCCGGGCTTCGGCTTCGAGGCCCTCCTCTTCCGCCACGACCTGGCCGAGAGCCGACGCCTGCGCAACCCGGGAGACCTGCGCGGCCTGCGGGTGGGGACTTCGGCCCGCGGCACTGCGGGCGACCCGGCCATGGTCGCCTATCTCCGTCCGTACGGGCTCACCCTCGACGACGTGGAGATGGTCGAGCTCAACTTCGCGGAGCACGCGACGGCCCTGGCCGGTGGCACCTTGGACGCCTCGGTGAACATCGAGCCTTTCGTGACCCGCATCGTCGACGAGGGCCTCGGGACAATCTATCAGCGGATAGACAGCGTCCTGCCGGGCGATCAGATCGCGGTCGTGCTCTACGGCGGCCAGTTCGCCAAGGACGCCCCCGACGCAGCTCAGCGATTCCTCGTCGCCTACCTGCGCGCGGTCCGCTACTACAACGACGCCTTCGTACGCGGGGATGCGGCCAAGCGCCAGGAAGTGGTCGCGACACTCGCCGCCCACACCGCCGTCAAGGACACGGCGCTCTACGACCGCATGGTCATGCCGGGCCTGCAGCCCGACGGCCGCATCAACCTTGACAGTCTGGCCCGGGATCAAGAGGTGTGGCTAGGCGAGGGCCTGCAGCAGGCCCGTATCGAGCTAGGCGAGGTGGTGGACCAGAGCTTCGCCGAAGCCGCCGTGCGCTCGCTCGGTCCCTACCCCTGAGCTGGGTCGGCTCCGCCCCGGCTTCAGACGCCCTCGTAGAACGGGCTCGGGCCATAGGCGGCCTGGAACTCATCCCAGCGGGCGTCCGTCAGCTTGTAGCCAAGCTGGTAGTGGATGTACACGCCGTCGATATACAGCCAGCGCTTCTCGGCGCCTTCGCGCGCCGCCAATACGGCCCGCTGGCGTTGCTCTTCGCTCCGAGCGTACTTCTCTACCAGATCGTAGGCCCGTCCCCCGTGCTCGGTATCGGCCTCCACGTGCACTGGAAAGTAGGCAATCTGCTCGTCGGTGCAGCCGTACTTCTCCTTGAGGGCCGGCACGATATCCCCGTAGAGCTCGGGCGGCTGCGACTCCATCCCGATCTGCATCCCCGCGATCACTTCCACCATGGAGCGGTGGCGCGTCACGATGAACGCCCAGTCGAGCAGGGCCTGCGTCGTGGGAAGCGGCTTCGAGCGCTTGACCGCCTCGCGGTCGAGTCCCATCGCTTCGCCGAAGCGCAACAGGATCTCGATGTGCGGCTCGCGCGGGTCCATTTCCTCGGCAATGCTCTCCTGGTACTGCGCGCGGACGTCAGCGTACGGCACTCGGGTCAGCATGGCGCCGTTCAGCCAGGGGATGTCCTTCGTGAAGTGGTAGTGTTCCTGGACCCAGCCGGCGATCGCCTCGCGCTTGAGCGTGCCCTCGCGCCAGAGCTGGTAGAACGGATGGAACCGCGAATGACGGCTCTCCACCGCGGCCCGAATCTCGTCGCGCAGGGTCATCACGGCCATGCTCTTTCTCCTACCGGCTCGTCCGCTCGCGTGCAGCCCCACCATACTGCGTCCGCCCTCCTCTGTCAATCGTCGTTACCCTAGCCCAAAGAACGCGCGGACGCCGGTCAGGATGAACTCCACGGCAATCGTGAACAGCAGCAGGCCCACCAGCCGCGCCAGCAGGCGCAGCACCGCCCGTCCCAGCCAGTGGAACAGCCAGTCGGCCGCGGCGAAGGCGGCAAACGACAGCACCAGCACGGCGCTCAGCGCCGCCAGCGTCCGCCCGAGCCCCAGACTCGCCGTCAGCGCCGTGGCCGTGGCCAGCGCTCCGGGGCCCGCGATAAGGGGCATCGCGAGCGGCACCAGGGCCAGCTCGATCGGGTCGGCCGCCGAGGGCGCGATCACCTCCGCGGGCTGGCCTTCGGTCACCAGCCGGTAGGCGGGCAGCAGCAGCAAGAGCCCGGCCGCCACGCGGAAGCTCTCGCTAGAGATGTCCAGGAACGCCAGCACCTCGCTGCCGGCGACGCTGAACAGCGCCAGCAGCGCGCCCGCGGCCACCACCGCCAGCAGCGCCACGCGCCAGCGATCCACGGCCCGCATCCCGGCCGTCAGCAGGTAAAACACCAGCACGTTGCCCAGCGGATCGATGACGGCGAAGAACGCCACGAAAGCGCGCCCCAGCTCCCCGTCCATCAAGGCCGCCCGCTCGCGCCAACGCTCCGCGCCGCGCTTGCCTCCCCCGTCCCCGGCACTCTCTCTCCTCCCGCTGCCCGCTCGCCCCCCAGCCGCAAGGTCCGCGCCGGGCTCCGAGGCGTCCATCCGCTGCCGCAAGCGATTTCCGCAGTCCGCGTGGCACATGCGGGTCTATCTTCAGGAACCCGATGCGGGCCATCCGTAGCGTGTACGCCGCTACCCAGTAAGCGGGCAGCCGCCCCGGCCGCTCGGCGCTTCGACCATAGGCAGGACGTGGGCGGGAATCCTGCGACCTTCGGCCTGGCAGCCGCCCCGCCCGCCCGGCGCCCTGCGGTCAACGCGCCGGGCGCCTGGGGCGCTGCTATGATGTAACCATCCGAGGGCCGCGCTGCGGCAACAATATGGCGCCCTGCGCCATGGGAAGTGAGGGTCGTCGATGAGGCGTCTATCCACGCTCGGCCTGCTGCTGGCGCTCCTGCTGGTCGGCCAGGGAATTGTGGGGACTACGCCCGGGAGCCCGCCACCCGTGGCCAGCGCGGCGCCCGGCCGCCAAGGCCTCGAAACCGTGCGCGTCGGCACCATCGCCAACGCCACCGACGCGACCTTCTTCTGGGCCCAGGATCACGGCTACTTGCGCGAGCAGGGCCTCGACCTCGACACCACGCCGTTCAACAGCGCCCAGTTCATGGTCGCCCCCCTCGGCGCCGACCAGCTCGACGTGGGCGGCGGCGCCCCGGGCCCCGGCCTGTTCAACGCCATCCTGCGCGGCGTGAACCTGCGCATCGTCACCGACCGCGCCCGCGCCGTGCCGGGCACCCGTTTCAACTGCCTCATGGTCCGCAAGAGCTTGCTCGATAGCGGCGCCGTCCGCTCGTTCGCGGACCTGCGCGGCCGCGTGGTCGCCGAGAACGCGCCCGCCGTTATCACCACCTACGTGCTCGAGCGCCAGCTCCAACAAGTCGGCCTCACCCTGCAAGACGTGAACATGCCGGTGATGAGCTTCTCCGACATGCTTACCAGCTTCGGGAACGACGCCGTCGACGCGGCGTTCGAGGTCGAGCCGTTCATCACGCTGGGCGAGCAGCGCGGCGTCGCCCAGTGCTGGCAGCCGACCAGCGACCTGGAGCCCAACTTCCAGATCGCCGTGATCCTATACGGGCCGACCTTCGCCGAGCAGCGGCCCGACGTGGGCCGCCGCTTCATGGTCGCCTACCTGCGCGCCATGCGCGACTACTACCGCGCCTTCTTCGGCGACGGCCAGGGCCGCCCCGAAATGCTCCAGACGATCTCCACTATCACGGGGATGCGCGACCTGAGCCTGCTCGACCAGTTGGCGCCCTCGTGGATGGACCCAAACGGCAGCGTGAACGCCGACAGCATCCGAGCGGTGGACCAGTGGTACCGCGACCGCGGCGACGTGACCGGCCAGGTGGACTTCGACCGCGTGATCGATATGAGCTTCGTCAACTACGCGCTGCAGCAGCTCGGCCCGTACCCCGCGCAGTAGCGCGCCGGCCGCGTTTGACAGCCGCGCGGGGGTGGGCTACCCTCCGACTAACAACGCCAACCGTGCCTGCCGTGCTGAGGCGGGCGATTGCCCGTCCGCGGCACGCGCGCCCCGCGCCACGCGGGCGCCAGGGCGCCCCGCATGAGGAGAATGAGCCATGCCAGCAATCACCTACATCGGCCACGTGGGCATCTTCTGCGACGATCTGGAGAAGCAGAAGGACTTCTACACGCGCGTGCTCGGGTTCCGCGTGACCGACCCCGGCCCGCGCGGCAACGGCTACTTCCTGAGCGCGCAGCCCGGCGACGAGCACCACCAGGTCCTGCTCATGGGCGGCGGCCGCGGCGACGGCAAGGTCATGCAGCAGCTCTCCTTCCACACCGGCAGCCTGGGCGAGGTCCGCGAGTTCTACCACCGCCTGAAGGCCGAGAACGCGCGCATCGACGAGACGATCACCCACGGCAACGCCGTGAGCGTCTACTTCTATGATCCCGAGGGCAACCGCCTGGAGATCTACTGGGACACCGGTATCCAGTGCCACCAGCCGTTCAAGGAAGACATCGACCTGGACCAGGACGACGCGGGCGTGATGGCGCAGGTGCGCGCGCACGTCGAGCGGAAGGGCCGGGCCTGGGACCCCGCGCTGGTGTAACGTGTACGAGCTAGCGGACCCGCGCGAGACCCTGAACGTCATGCCCGCCGGGCTGTTCCTGCTCACGGCGGCGCACGAGGGACGGGACAACTGGCAGTTCGTGGTGCGGGCCATCGGCATGGTGCCCGGCCCGCCGGCCCTCGTCGCCGTCGGCCTGAACCTGCGCAACCTCACGTCCCAGCTCGCCGACGCTTCCGGCGAGTTCGTGCTCACCGTCTGCTCGGAGGCGCAGGCGCCCGTGGTCGAGAAGAGCCGCGGGCTGACCGGCCACGAGCTGGAGGACAAGTTCGCCGCCGTGGGCTTGCAGCGGCTGCCCGCGGCCCACGTGCAGGCGCCGCTGCTGGCCGACGCCCACGCCTGTATCGAGTGCCGCATCGTGAGCAAGCACCCAGCGGGCAACTACCATCTGTACGTGGCCGAGGTGCTCGCGCTGCACTACGACGCCTCGCGCCCCCCCGTGGTCCACTACAACCACCTGATCTACCGCTTCTTGCACGAGCCGAACATCGGCTAGTCGCCAGCGCGAAGCGGGAAGCGGCGCGGCATGGGCCGCGCCGCTTCCCGCTTCGCATCAGCCCACTACGCTTCAATAGGGGGCGCGGCGAGCAGGGGCGGGCCGTCGGCGGGGGCGGGCAGCGCCCGGGTGGCGCCCTCCTCGGGCGCGGAATCGCCCAGGGCGGCCACGGCGTAGGCCGAGATGTCGAAGCGCGGGCTGCTTTCAGCGGAACGCAGGAGGCCCGGATGGCGCGCCTCGAAATCGGCCCACGGCAGCAGGACGTAGTCCCGGATCACCGCCAGCGCCCTCCGAAAGCGGTCATTCTCGGCGGCGAGCGCCGCGTTCGCCGCCGCGAGCGCGTCGATGTGCGCGCCCGCGGCCGCGTGGGCGGCGCCGAGCCGCGCCAGGCGCCCGCGCAGCTCCTCCACCTCGGCGACCAGGGCGGGCACGTCCGCGCGGGCGTGCTCGACGAAGTGGCGGTCGGCGCGCGGCCAGCCGGTCAGCGACAGCCACGGCCCGTTCCCCGCGTTCGCGACGAGTGTGTCGCCGCTCGCTTTCCACCAGCCCGGCGTGGCGGCCGCGCAGCGCGCCTTGATCGGCTCCAGGTCCAGCGGATCACTCATCGTCGTCCTCCTGCGGAGGTATCCGTGGGGCCTGCTGCCTCCAATCGTCGCGATGGCCGCAAGCGCGGGCCTCAGCCGCCGGCGAGCTTGACCTGGTAGCCGAGCGCGCCCAGCTTGGCGGCGATGCGCTCGCGGTGATCGCCCTGGATCTCCACCGTGCCGTCGTCCTGCACGGTGCCGCCCGAGCCGCAGAGCCGCTTCAGCGTGCCCGCCAGCTCCTCGCGCCGCGCCGGCTCCACGCCCGCCACGACCGTGACGGTCTTGCCGCGCCGGCGCTTGCGGTCCCGCCAGACCCGTACCACGCCGTCGTCGGGCAGCGCCGGCCCCTTGCTCGCGGCCGGCTTCGCCCGCGGCCGGTTGCAGCGGCAGGCGTCCGGTCGCCGCCCGCAGGTCGGGCAGCGGTCCTGCCGCCCCCCATCTGTCGAGTAGACGACGCGCACGTTGTCCATACTGTCGTTATAGGGCAACGGCTACTCCGAGGGCAGTATGGCGCCCCGCGCCTGCATGGCGGCGGCGATGCCGTTGCTGTGGAGCATCATCGCCTCGATGGAGGCCTGAGCCGCGGCAACGGCGGCGTCGTGCTCGGCGGGCGGCACGTAGCGCGCCAGCAGGTCGTAGGCGCCGCTGCCGTGAATCTCGTCCGCCTCGATGTGCGTCGTGAAGAAGCCCAGGTCAGCGTCGGACAGGCCCAGCGCCCGCTTCCAGTTGTCGCGCCGCAGGCGCCGCAGGTCGGGGAAGCCGACGCGCTCCAGCACCGCCTTGGCCGCCAGGCCCTCGGCCCACGAGCGGTTCTTGGTCAGCGTCTCCCAGACGAGCAGGGCCAGGCGCGTCGTGGGCAACGCCTCGGCGGCGTCGATCGCCGCGCGCGGCAGCCCCAGCTTCACGCCCAGCCGCGCCAGAATCTCGTAGTGCGACGTCTCGTCCGCGCCTTCCTCTTCGTACAGGTTCTCTCGCGTGATGAACCGGCGCACCTCCACCACCGGGCAGTTGCCGACCACCCAGGCCCAGCAGCGCCGGCTGTGGCGGGTGAACAGGCCCCACTGCTGCACGTAGATCTGCGCCGCCTCGCGCGTCGGAATCGCGCGGTACAGTCCGGCGCCCTCGCGATTGTGCTGCGCCACCGTCGCGTCCAGGCGCTCCAGCAGGCTTGCGCTCGTCGTCATGACCGGCCCCTTTCCTCGCGTCCGCGGCGCCGTGTGGGACGCGTGCCATGTCTCAGTAGTATAGAGCGCCGTTCGTGCAGGGCTTGTCGGCGCTACCAGGCGGCGCGATACTATACTCAGCGAAGGGCGGGCTGAGGCGGCCGCGGCCCGCGCCCGCCGGATCCCGCACACGGTCGTGCCGCCGAGGAAGCTATGCCGAAGCTGCGTCGCCCCGGACCGCGCACGGCTCCTGCCCGCCGGCCCGCCGCCGAGCAGAAGGCTGGGGGCGTCGTCAGCGCGCCGCCCGTGGATAACGCCGAGGCGGCGGCGCTGGCGGCGCGTGTGCGCGCGGCGCTCGACGAGCCGAACGCGGCGCTCGGCGTCCTGGCCGAGGCGCCCGGCCCGCTCGCGGCCGCGGCCCTGGAGGTCGTGCGGCGCGAGGCGGGGCCGGCCGCGGTGCCGTTGCTGACGCGGGCGAGCGAGCAGGGCGCCGAGCCGCTGGCCGACGCGGCCGTGCTGGAGCTCGGCGCCCTCGCCGATCCCGCGGCCGCCACGGCGCTCGCCCGCCTGGCCGAGACGCTGCCCGACAAGGACCGGCGCAAGACCGCCCGCCGCGCCCTCTTCCGCCTGCGCAGCCAGGGCGTGCAGCCACAGGCCGACGAGGCGCCGGCGCGCGCCGCCGCGGCGGCCGCCCTCCAGCCGCGCGCCACGCTCTACCGCGCCGTCGCCAGCCAGATCGACGCCACGGGGTCGCGGGCGCTGTCCCTCTACGCCGACCGGCCGCTGGGCGGCGCGTACCTGTTCAGTCTCTTGCTCAACGATCTCGTCGGCATGAAAGACTTCTTCGCCCGCGATAGCACGCGCAAGCGGCTGGCGGCGCGCGAGGAGGAGATGCGCGACCAGGCGGGCGTCTGGGTCGAGCTGCCGATCCCCTACGCCCAGTGGCTCATTCAGGAGGCGCTCGCCCTGAACGCGGAGAGCGGCGTCGCCGTGCCGCTCGAGTATCGGCACTGGCAGGACGTGATCGGCACGCCGCCCCAGCCCTACGAGCGCCCGCTGGCCTACGAGGAGGTCAGCCGCTTCGAGGTCAAGATGCGGCCCGAGCTGCTGGAGCATTCCCCCGATCTGTTCGAGGAGGAGGAGATCGAGCGCTGGGTGCTCGGCTACCGCGAGGTACAGAAATACGCCGCCGAGCTGCGCCGCGCGGCCGAGTCGCGGCTGGTGCTCACGCCCGAGTCGGACGAGCAGCGCGCCGAGCGGGTGCTGGCCCAGGCGATCCGCGAGGTCTTTACCGCGCCCCAGCGGCGTGCCTGGCAGCGGCGCCTGGAGGAGACCGCCTACATCTTCCTGCGCACGGACCGGCCACAGGCGGCGAAGCTCGCCATCGCGGCCGCCGTCGAGATCGCCGACAGCGACCCGGTGCTGCTGCCGCGCCATCCGTTCGTGCGCACGCTCATGCAGCGTAGTATCCAGCTCGCCATCCAGGCCGAGCGCGCCGGGATCGACCCGGCGGAGCTTGAGCGCAGCCCGTACGACCCGAGCGAGTGACCCGAGCTGTCGGTTGGCAGCCGTCAGCTGTCAGCAGACGCGCGCCCACGCACCGCAACATGGTGCCATGCGAGCCAGCAGCGGTCGCGACCTAAGCTGAGAGCTGATTACTGAGGGCTGACAGCTATCATGAGGAACACCATCGCGGTCATCCTGGCGGGCGGCCAAGGCGAGCGGCTGAGCGTGCTGTCGATGGAGCGCGCCAAACCGGCCGTGCCGTTCGCCGGCAAGTACCGCATCATCGACTTCACCCTCAGCAACTGCGTCAACTCCGGCCTGTACGACGTGGCCGTGCTCACCCAGTACCGGCCGCACTCGCTGAACGACCACATCGGCATCGGCCGCCCCTGGGACCTCGACCGCGCGCGCGGCGGCATTCGCCTGCTGCAGCCCTACCTCGGGCGCAGAGACTCCGACTGGTACAAGGGCACCGCCGACGCCGTCTACCAGAACCTCCCCTTCCTGCTCGACGATCCCCGCACCGACATCGTGGTGGTCCTGTCCGGCGACCATATCTACCGTATGGACTACCAGAAGATGATCGCCTACCACGAGGCGAAGCAGGCCGACTGCACGGTCGCCGTGTTCGAGGTGCCCCTGCGCGAGGCGCACCGCTTCGGCACGCTCGTGACCGACGACGAGAACCTCGTGGTCGAGTTCGACGAGAAGCCCGCCCAGCCGCGCAGCACCCTCATCTCGATGGGCATCTACGTCTTCGAGCGCGCGGTGCTGGAGCAGCGCCTCGACGAGGATGCCCGCATGCCCCGCTCGCGCCACGATTTCGGCGGCGACGTCATCCCGCGCATGGTCGAGCTCGACCGCGTGTTCGCCTACCCCTTCCGCGGCTACTGGCGCGATGTCGGCACCATCCAGTCCTACTGGGACGCGAACATGGGGCTGCTCGCCGAGCCCGCCGACTTCAACCTCTACGAGCCCGACTGGATCATCCACACGCGCAGCGAGGAGCGGCCGCCGGCCAAGGTCTGCGCCAGCGCGCGCGTCGAGCGCAGCCTGATCTCCCACGGCTGCAACATCGCCGGCACCGTCGAGCACTCGGTGCTGTCGCCGGGCGTGTTCGTCGCCGAGGGCGCCGTGGTGCGCGACTCCATCCTCATGACCGACTGCATCGTCGGGGCGGACAGCGTGCTCGACCGCGTGATCCTCGACAAAGAGGTCGTCGTGGGCGCCGACTGCCAGCTCGGCGTCGGCGCGGGCAACCGCGCCAACCGCCTGGAGCCGCGGCGCCTGAACACCGGCATCACCATCGTCGGCAAGCGCGCCCGCATCCCCGCCGGCGTGCAGCTCGGGCGCAACTGCCGCGTCGACGCCTACGTCGCCGAGCGCGACTTCGCGGGCCAGCTAGAGATCGCCAGCGGCGAGTCCGTCCTGCGCGCCGACGAGCGCCGCCCCGTCCCCAGCATCGCCGCCGCGCGCTAAGCGAGCCTGATCGGCGAAGCACGAGGCGGCGACAGGCCGGGCCTGTCGCCGCCTCGTGCTTCGCCGAACGCAGCAGTTACCCGCCCACCAGCTCGTACGTCTTCACCGTGGCCGCCATGCCGGTGAGGCCGCGCGTGTGGTTCTTGATCGTCTCGTACTCTGAGCTTTGCAGGTACGCGTCGATCGCGTCCTGGCTCTCCCACTCCGAGATCGAGATGAACTCGCCCGGCTCCTCACGGCAGCGCAGCAGCTCCTCCCGCAGGCAGCCCGGCCGCTTGATCATCAGCGGCGCGCAGTCCTGCTTCCACAGCCGCTCGATCTCCTGGGCCTTGTCGGGCGACGCCTTCACGATAATGTGCCGCGAGATAGTCCCCATGGCACCCTCCTCACCCTACACTACGGACTCGGCAGGGCAATCGGCAGGAACCGTGCCGCGCGGCCAGCCGCGGCTTCGGCCGGGGAACCAAGCTGGCTCAACCGCTCAGCCTAGAGGACGTGGCGGTCCCACTCGGGCGCCGGCGGCTGGAGGCCCATGCTGAGCAGCAGCGGGTTGATGTCCTGGAGGTACATCTGCCGCAGCTCCTCGTTGCCCCAGCGGCGGATGCCGAAGCGCACGGCCAGGTCGCTGAACTTCGACTTGCTCGCGCCGAAGGTGTCGAGCGCGCGCGGATACCACTTCCGCAGCGCCGTCTCCACGTCGGCGCGCGTGCCGCCGGCCGCCTGCAGGTAGGCGGGGTCCGTCAGCAGCCGCCGCACGCGGTTGGCGCCAAACGAGGCGTGAAAGCGCTCCTCGGGCACCATCGAGCACATCGCGCGGGCGAAGGGCGCCAGGCTGGAGTTCTCGAACGCCTTCAGGTGATACCAGGCCACCAGGTCCATCGTGCAGCAGAACATGCACAGGTCGACCCAGCTCTCCATCGGCAGGTTGAACGCCTCCAGCAGGTGCTGCCCGCACCTGCGCCGCAGCAGGTCCTGCGCCATCGCCTCGCCGTCCGGCCCGAAGCTCACCAGCAGGCGGAAGTCTTCCATCCCCTGGTGCGCCTCATCCGCGGCCACCTGCGCCTGCACGAAGCGGTCCTCGGCCGTGGGGCCGGCGTTGATCCAGGGCTGGTGCTGCTCGACCGAGGCGAACTCCGTGGAGGCGAGCGCGTAGACGATCTTCAGGGCCGTCTCGCGGTACTCGGGCGTCATCTGCTCGACCGTCTCGATCTTGCGCATGCCGCGCAGGTCGCCCCACTGGACGCTGCGGCTTACGTAGCTCGCCTCGCGCGATACGGCCATGCTGCGCTCCTTCCTCACTCTACGAGGGACGATACCAGCGCCCGCCCGGCTTCGTCAACCGGCCATCGTACCGGCCGGCCGGGGGTGTGGGGGTGTCCCCCAAAGAACTCCTCGCCCTTGGCCAGCCAGGGATCAAACCTGGCCGAAGGCCAGGTTTGATCCCTACCCTAGCAGAGCTTGCGGAGCGCCGGGGTGGCCAGCCAGACCAGCAGGACGAGCAGCGCGCACAGCCCGCCGCCCATCGCCACGGTGAGCGGCGCCCCCACGCGGTCGGCCAGCGCCCCCGCCGGCAGCGTGCCCATCGGCATCAGGCTCCAGGTCATCAGGTAGATGCTCATCACGCGGCCGCGAAAGGCGTCCGTCGTCGCCTCGTGGATCAGCGTGTTGTTCGTCGAGTTGTACACCGAGAACCCGGCCCCGACGAGGAACAGCATGGCCATCGCCAGCGGCACCGACGGCATCAGCGCCAGTACGATCAGCCCGAGCCCCACCCACATGCCGCCCAGCAGCAGGATCAGCCCGCGCCGCGGCAGCGACAGCAGCCAGGAGGCGGCGAGCGCCCCCAGGAACGCGCCCACGCTGTTCGCGGTGAGCAGCAGCCCCAGGCCGCCCGCGCCGATGTCGTACACGTCGCGGGCGAACACCGGCAGGATCTGCTGGTACGGCAGCGCCAGGACCGTGGGCACGATCGCCAGCAGCATCAGCGCGCGCAGCGACGGGCTCTCGCGGATGTGCGCGAAGCCCGCGGTCATCGCGCGCAGCGCGCTAGCTCCCGTCTGGCGCGGGCGCGGCGTCGTCGGCAGGCCCCAGGTCATGCCCAGCGCCGTGGCGAACACGAGCACCTGCGCGAAGAAGCAGGTAGCGAGCCCGCTTACGCTGATCAGCGCGCCGGCCAGCCCGGGCGACACCACGCGGGCGCCGTTCTGGCCGGCGGCGATGCTGGCCACGGCACGGCCCACCTCGCCCGGCGGCACCAGCGCCGGAATCATCGCCTGCCGCGCGGGGAAGTTTACCGTCACCGTCGCGCCCGAGATCAAGCTGAGCAGGTAGACGTGCCACGGCGCCACCCAGCCCCCGGCGATGAGCGCGACGAGCGCGAGCGCGCACAGGCCCGCGGTGAGCTGCGACAGCAGCACCATGCGGCGGCGATCGAAGCGGTCCACGAGCACGCCGCCGATCGGGCTCACGATCATCATGGGCAGGCCGCGCATGAAGCTCGCCAGCCCGAGCTGGAGCGGCGAGTCGGTCAGCTCCAGGATCAGCCAGCCGACGCCGACCTGCTGGATCCAGAAGCCCGCCTGGTTCAGCACGCTACTCGCCCAGAGCAGCCGGAACGGCCACGGGGTCAGGGCCAGCGCCCGCGCGCCAGGCGCATCGGCGCGTGCGTCCGGCGCCTCGGTGGTCAGTGACAGATCGCGCATTCTCGGACGATACCACCCCGCTCGCGGCGGGGCAACGGCCGCACCGCCGACGACCGCGGCCCCACCCCGCTCTCGAACCTGTGATCCGCCGCTGTAGCGCCTTCGTGAGCGCCCATCCTAAGCGGCTCAGCGCCGGGCACGCCACAATGGCCGGGCGGCGTTGTAGTGCCGAGTGCCAAGCCCCCCGCGGTGTGCGCCGGCGAAGCGCAGCTGGGGGACCAGCCGCCGCCGTACGGCCAAGGGGAGCCATCCCCTGTGCCGGCGACCGTGACGTAGGACGGGGGCTGGTCCCCCGCCGTCCGGCCGGCGCCGCCAGGGTTAAGGATTGTGGCAACGGCTCTAGGAGGACCGATGGGAGCCCGGGCGACCTGGCGGCGAGCCGTGCTGGGACTGGCCGGCGCGCTCGCGGTCCTGGCTGTGGGCACGCCGGCGCGGGCGCAGGGCATCGTGGACAGCATCCCGCTGGCCGGTGGCGCGCAGGGCCTCGCAGTCAACGCGGCGACCAACCGGCTCTACGTCGCGGTCGGCGCGCTGAATCAGCTGCTGGTGATCGACGGCGCCACGAACACCACTCTGGCCGCCGTGCCGGTCGGCGCCGGCCCCAGCGCGGTAGCCGTCAACCCCGCCACGAATCGCGTCTACGTGGCCAGCAGCATCGCCAACAGCGTGACCGTGGTCGACGGCGGCACGAACGCCGTCCTGGCGACGATCGGCGGCCTCGCCGGGCCGACGGGCCTCGCCGCGAACCCCACCACCAACCGCGTCTACGTCGCCAACAACGCGGCCGGCACCCTGGCGGTCGTGGACGGCGCGACGAACGCGGTCGTCGCTACCGTGCCGATCGGGCCGGGGCCGCGCGACGTGGCCGTGAATGCGGCCACGAACCGCATCTACGTTTCCATCACCGGCACCGCCGCCGCCCCGGCCGGCACGGTGGCCGCGCTCGACGGCGCCAGCGGCACGCTCCTGGCCACCGTCCCCGTGGGCAGCCGGCCGGGCGCGCTGACCGTGAATGCCAGCACGGGGCGCGTCTACGTCGTGAACCAGGGCAGCAATAGCCTCTCCGTGATCGACGGCGCGACGAACACCGTCGTGGCCTCGGTGAGCGTCGGCGCGGCGCCGGTCGGCATCGCCCTCAACCCGGCGACCAGCCGCGTGCTGGTGACGAACGCCGGCAGCAACGACGCCACCCTCGTCGACGCCGCGACCAACGCCGTGATCGCCACCCTGCCGCTCGGCGGCGCGGGCGCTGTCGCGGCGAACCCGGCGCTGGGTCGCTTCGCCATCGCCAGCCAGGCAGCGCCCTTCGCCCTGACGCTGCTGCAAGACGCCGCCAGCGCGCCGGTCGCCCCGCTGGGCCGACCACCCGGCGGGAGCGCCGGAACGCTCGCCGCCTCGCTGCGCGCGCTCGGGCCGCTGCCCGTCACCGGCACGGTCAGCTTCGCGCCCGGCGCCGCCGGGCAGACGGCGGTGACCGCCACGCTGCAAGGCGTGAGCGCGGGCAGCCAGCCCACGCTCGTCGTGCCGCTGGCCGGCGGCTCGATCACGGTGCCTTGCGCGCCGGCCAGCGGCGGGGCGCCCGTGACGTGCAGCCAGACGGTGAGCAGCCAGCCGAGCGTGGGCGCCAACGTCGTGGTGTCGCTCGGCGGCCAGGCCGTGGCCCAGGGCGCGATCGTCGGCGGCGCCGGGCCGCTCGCGCCCACGGTAGCGCTCGGCGCCGCGCCGCCCCAGGCGCTGGCCGGCGTGCTGCTCGCACCGGCCTCCGGCTCGGGCGTGAACGGCGTGTGCAACTTCACCGTTGGCCCCCCGCCCAGCAGCGGCGGCGTTAACGCCGACTGCCTGCTCCAGGGCCTCGCCGCCGGCCAGGCGGTCACCCTGAGCCTGCCCGGTGGCGCCGGGGCGCCGCTCCAGTGCCCCGCCGCCGGGCCGGGCGGCACCGTGACGTGCTCGGCGCCGCTCGGCGCCGCCCCGCCGCCCGGCAGTCAGGTGACCGCGAGTGCGACGGGCCTGCCGCTCGCGCAGGGCGCGGTGGCGCCCGGCGCACAGCCGTTGCCCGCGCCCGTGCGCGCCGTATCGGGCGCGGTCCTCCAGCCTGCCGGCTCCCCGCCCGTTGACGGCATCGCCAACTTCACGCCGAGCGGCGCGCAGACGGTCGTGACCGTGGCGCTGGAGGGCCTGGCGCCCGACCAGCAGGCGACGGTGCAGGTGCCGCTCGCCGGCGCCCCCCTGGCGGTCGTCCTCTGCCCCGCGGCGAGCGCCAGCGGCCAGGCAGTGTGCAGCCAGCTCCTCAACGGGATGCCCCTCCCGGGTGTGCCGCTGACGGTCCTGACCGGGGGCCAGGTGGTGGCGCAGGGCGCGGTCGCGGCGGGGCCGCAGCCGGCGCCGGGCAGCACCGCTCCGCTGCCCGGCGAGCCGCTGTTGCCGCTGCCGCCCGTGCCGCCCAGCCTGCTCATCCCGCCGTCTTCTGCCCCCGTCCTCGGCGCCAGCGCGCCCGGCGGCGTGCCCATCGTGCCCGAGGCCGATAGCGTCGCCCTCGTCGCGCTCGGCCTGGCGCTGGTCGCCGTGCCCGCCCTCTGGCGCCGCCACCGCGTGCCCCGCTGACTGCTCGCGGCCCAGCGCCCGACCGCCGAGCGGCGCGACAGGGGTAGGCAACGCCCCGCCATGCTCGGTTGCGGATTCGACGCCGCGTATAATGGACGCATCCCATAGCGCGGGCGCGACTGGCGTTCTCGCCCCAGATTTGGGAGGCCGAGGAGACCGCCTTCCCCGGAGTTAGAGGGCCGGCCGCCCGTCCCTCTCCCCCTTCCCGCCTCGGGAGGGGGCCGTGGGGCGGGTTCGTCCCTCTCCCCCAGCGCCGGGCAGCCGGGGGGCCCGCGTCCGAGAGGAGGCTGCCGGTGGTGCGCGTGGGGCGTTGGCTATCGATAGGGCTGGCGTTGGCGCTACTCGCCTGTTCGACGCCGGGCGCGTCGCCCGGGCGCTCGGGAACGGCGCCCGGACCACCCCCCGCGGCCCAGTCGTCCGCCGGCCCGACAGGCCAGCCGGCAGCCGCCACCGCGCCGACCGCCGAGCCTACGCCGCCGCCCATGCGCGCCTTCGAGCTGCCCATCGCCACGGTCAGCGCGACCAGCACACCGCTCTGGGTCGGCGCCGACCAGGGCATCTTCAAGCGCTACGGCTTCGACGTCACGGTGACCGGCCTGGCGCCGGCCGCCGCCACGCAGGCCGTGCAGAGCGGCACCGTGCCGTTCGCGGCGACCTCCGGCAGCACGATCACGGCTTTCGTCAGCGGCGCCCGCGAGCTACGCTACATCGCCGGCCTGGCGAACCGCGTGCCGTTCCAGCTCATCTCGCAGCCCGACGTCACGACCTTCGAGGGCCTGCGCGGCAAGGCGGTCGGCACCTCGACGCCCGGCTCCAGCACCTCCATCGCCCTCATGGAGATCCTGCGCGACCGCGGCCTGGAGCCGGATCACGACGTGTCGGTGCTCTACCTGCGCGAGCAGCCGGCGATCTTCACCGGGCTCGTCAGCGGCCAGGTTGCCGCCGGCTTCATGGCGAGCCCGTTCAACCAGCAGGCCCGCAACCAGGGCTACTACCTGTTGCTCGACACGCTGGCGGCGGGCATCGACATCCTGGGCCTCAATATCACGAGCACGACCGAGGTGCTCCAGCGCGAGCCCGAGATGGTCCGGCGCTTCCTCATGGCCTGGGTAGACAGCGTCCAGTTCGCCCGCCATCAGCGCGAGCCGACCATCGACAGCATCATGCGCGGTACGCGCAACGACAACCGCGCCCTGGCCGAGGCCTCGTACGACGAGTACCGCACCATCTGGGACGTGAAGCTGTCCGCGCCCGCCATCCAGAAGCTGATCGACGGCTCCGAGGACCTGCCGGACGCGAAGAACGTCAAGGCCGAGCAGCTGATCGACGACCGCATTCTCCGCGACCTCGAGGCCAGCGGCTGGCTCGCCCAGCACCTCACTCCCCCGTAGCGCGCCGCCAGAATTCGCACCGTCCGAGTCGCTGCGCCCTGCTACACCCCAGCGGCTGCCTCCTCGTCCGGCGACCCCAAGCTCGGGCAGGGGCTCGTCCCCTGCCGCCCGGGCGTCGTGCCACTCATACCGCATTCGCGGCTGGCGTTCCCTTACTCCCTCTCCCTCTGGGAGAGGGTCGGGGTGAGGGCCCGCCTCCGTCGGCGAACCCCAGGGCCGGATCGGATATGACCAGCCAAAAGGTAGGGCGGGGGCTCGTCCCCCGCCGCCCGGCCGTGCCGCCCAGCGCTCCACCCCGGCTCTCGCCTGGTCGTAGGCCGCCACCCGCGACGACACCGCCGCCGTGCGCGACCGCCCAGCGCTCCGCCCCGGCTCTCGCCTGGTCGTAGGGCAGGGGCTCGTCCCCTGCCGCCCGGCCGGCGCTCCTGCTGTCCCCTACTCCGGCGAAGCGGACGTAGGGCAGGGGCTCGTCCCCTGCCGCCCGGCCGCCGTCGCCTACGACCCTCCCACCGCGCGCCACCCGGACCCTACGCCTCCCGAAATCGTCTCTATCAATAGCGCCCCCACACCCCGTTAACGGGAGGTGCCCCGACAGAATCCAGCCTGGCAGTCCGCCCGAGCCACCCGAGCGGGGCCACTGTCCCTCTCCCCCCTTCCCTATCAGCGAAGGGGGGCCGGGGGGGTAGGTCCCGGCCGTCCCAGGCGCGGCCGCCCCGCTCCCACCCGTCGCGGCCCTCCCAGATGCGGGCCTCCCTGCCCTTGCGGTAAGGCCACCCCATCGCT
>JAJPHF010000065.1 GCA_021325365.1 Pseudomonadota bacterium | reverse complement strand
TCCCGCCCGTTCTCGGCTTCCACCACCGTGTATCCGTGGTCCGCCAGCATGCGCCCGCAGCGCATCCGCATGAACGCCGCGTCGTCCGCGATCAAGATCGTCGCCATCTCTCCCCCACGTCCCGCCGACCTAGGCAGCCAGCGCTTCGTGGTCGCTCAGCAGCCGGGCCAGATCGAGCAACAGCACCAGCCGCTCGTCGATCTTCGCCACGCCGCGCAGATACAGGCTGTCCGCGCCCGTGACGAGCGCGGACGGCGGCTCCACGGCATCCGTCGGCACCCGCAGCACCTCCGACACGCCGTCTACGACCAGGCCGACCGCGTGCTCGCCCAGCTCCGCCACGACGATGCGGCTCTGCCGCGTGGGCGGCGTCTGCGCCAGCCCGAACCGCTGCCGCAGGTCCAGCACGGGAATGACCCGGCCCCGCAGGTTCGTCACGCCCTCCACTCCTGCCGGCCCGTTGGGCACCCGCGTGATGGACTGCATACGAATGATCTCCTGTACCCGCTCGATCTCGACGCCGTAGGCCTCGCCTGCCAGCTCGAGCACTACCACCTGCTCCTCGCCGTCGCGCTCCGTCGCGCCCATGCCACATCCTCCGTTGCTCGGCGCTCGCTCCCCGAGCGGGCTGCCGCCTGGCGCGGGGCGCACCAGGGAATCTCACGCCCCGCGCGTCCACCATGAGTATCGGCAGCCGCGCGCCGCGCGTTTAGCCGCGCGGCCCCGCCAGGAGCGCGGCCTGGTAAGACGGGCCGCTCCCCGCCCACACGACGAAGCCGCCGCCGGGAGTATGTCCCGGCGACGGCTTGGCAGGTGCCGGCGCGGCGCCGCTACTCGAGCGCCAGGGCCGCGTAGAGCATATCGGTCGCGCCCTCGGCGTCGCGGCGGACGGCCACCCGCACCGGCTCGACCACCTCGATGATGCGGGGCAGGTTCTGGATGCGCTCAAGCAGCGTGGGCGTGACCTCCTGGCCGCGGGCGATGAACAATACCCCGGTCGTCGTCTTCACGTCGTCCGCGAAGACCATGCCTGGCTGCAGCGCGCGCAGCGGCAAATCGTACACCTCGACGTCCGCCTCGCGGATCGACGGCAGCTCGGCAAACGCGTCGAGGAGCGCGGCGTCGTACCAGCCGGCGCGGCCGCGCAGCGTGTCCAGCGCGAGCCCCGTCGAGAAGCCGCGCGCCTGCAGCTCGTCGAAGTCCAGCACGATCCGCAGCGCACGCGCCCCCCACGGAATCGCCTCGCCCGCCACGCCGTCGTAAGGCTCGCCGCTCCCGTCGTAGTGCTTGCGGTGGTAGGCGAGGATGTCGCGCACGCTCTCCAGGCGCGGGATATTCGCGATTAGCCCCTCCGCCACCAGCGGCAGGCGGTCGGCCATCGCCTGCTCCTCGGCGCTCAGCCAGTGGCCGCCGTAGATGCGGCCGGCGATCTCGGGTGGAATCGTCACGCAGCCGATCTGCGACAGCATCGCCGCCACCTCGACCTGCCACTGCCCCGCGACGCCCAGCCGCGCCGCCAGCTCGCCGACGTGCGCTTTCGCCCGCATCGCCCGTCCGAAGGCGGCGGGCACGGCCAGCGCCAGGATGTCGGTGAGCGCCTTGATGCTGCCGTACAGCGTCTGCTCCAGCAGCACGCGCTCAGCGGTGAGGAGCCGATACTGCTCCGCTGCGGCGGCCAGCGCCTGCAACAGCACCGGCTGCGGGCACGGCTTGCTGAGGAAGCGAAAGATGCGGCCCTCGTTCACCGCCGCGATGGCCGCTTCGAGGTCCGCCTGCCCCGTAAGCAGGACCCGCACGGTGTCCGGGCTCGCCTGGCGGACGCGGCTCAGGAAGGCCACGCCGTCCATCTCCGGCATGCGCAGGTCCGAGATCACGATGGCGAATGGCCCCTCGCGCGCCAGCGCCTCGAGCCCGGCCGCGCCGCCCACGGCGGTCGTCACCCGGTACTGGCCCCGCAGCGTCCGCCGCAGGCCCTCTAGGATGTTCGGCTCGTCGTCCACGCACAGCACGCGCTTGTCGGCTGGGTTCATCGAGTCAGCTCCCCCTCCAGGGCCGCCTGAGTTAGCTCGGCCGCCAACGTCCGCCAGGCCGGCACCTGGTCGACTATGCCGAGTGCGGCCAGGAAGTCCTCGTCCAGCGGCGGGGCGCCGCGCCCGGCGCCCCCGCTCTCCGCCGCGCCCAGACCGCTGGCCGCCGCTTGCTCGTCGATCAGCACGTCGGCCAGGTACACCGCCGCCAGCACGTCGAGCCCGCGTCGCGGCAGGCGCGTCGGCGCGTGGTGATACGCCACGGCCTCCACCGTCTGCTGCGGCAAGCCCCATAGCCCCAGCAAGTAGGCGCCGATCTCGGCGTGCGTCACGCCCAGCCGGTCCTCCTCCAGGGCGTGCCAGGGCTGCCCGGTCGCCTGCGCCGCCGCGGCGATCGCCGCCGCCTGCTCGGGCAGGCGCGTCACCAGGATCAGCTTGCCCACGTCGTGCAGCATGCCGGTGACGAAGACGTCGTCGGCCGGCTGGCGCCCGGCCAGCACCTGCGTGGCCAGCCGCGCCACGAGCAGCGAGTGGCTCTGCAGCGCTTCCAGGTCGAACCCGCCCGCGCCGCGTGGCGGCTCGAAGGCGCGGAACACCTCGACCGTGAACACCAGCGCCTTCAGCATGTCGGTGCCCAGGTAGCTCACCGCCTGCTGCACGCTGGTGACCCGCCGACCGAGCCCGAAGAAGGCGGAGTTCACCAGCTGCAAGCACTTCGCCGACATGGCGATGTCCTGCTCGACCAGCCGGGCCACGTCGGCCATCGAGGCCCCCGGATCGGCCAGCGCCTCGGCGAGTGCGAGATAGACCCCCGGCTGCGAGGGCAGCTCGCCCATCTCCGCGATCATGGCCCGCAGCGCGTCGCGGTGGAGCAGCGATTGCAGCGCGCAGGCCCGCTCGACCACGTCCTTCAGCCGCTCCGGGTCGCACGGCTTGGTGAGGAACTGATGCGCCACCGGCACCGTGCGCAGCGTCGCTTCCAGCTCCGTGTAGCCCGACAGGATGATCCGCACCATCTGGGGCCACTGGTCCTTGACCTGTTGCAGCAGCGTGACTCCGTCCAGGCCGGGCATGCGCATGTCGGTGACGATGACGTCGTAGGGCGTCGCTTCGAGCGCGTCGAGTGCCTGCTCGCCCCCCTCGGCGAACTTCATGTCCCACTCGTGGCGCTGGGGCCGCAGCAGGCGCTGCAGCCCGCTGAGCATCTGCGGCTCGTCGTCGACGAAGAGGACGCGCTTCATGCCGCGGCCTCCCGCCCCTTGGCGGCTCCCATCACGGGCAGGCGCAGGTAGAACACCGTCCCCTCGCCCACGGTGCTGTCGAAGCTCAGCGAGCCGCCATGCTGCTCGACAATCACCGCCCGCGCCAGCGCCAGCCCCTGGCCCGTGCCGCGGCCGACCTCCTTCGTGGTGAAGAACGGATCGTACACCTTCGAGCGGATCTCCTCGGGGATGCCGCAGCCGGTGTCGCCGATGGCGATGGTCACCCAGTCCCCCTCGGCGCTCGTGCGCACCCAGATGCGTCCCCGCTCGCCCGAGTCGCCAACGCGATCGGCGATGGCGTGGGCGGCGTTCACGAGCAGGTTCAGGAATACCTGATTCACGTCGCCCACCCGGCAGGTCACGGCCGGCAGGTCGCCGAACTCCGTCTCCACGTCGGCCACGTACTTCAGCTCGTTACGCGCCACCGTGAGGGTGCTCTGGAGCGCCTGGTTCAGATCGGCCGGCGCCTTCTCCTTGCTGTCCGGATGCGCGAATTCCTTCAGCGCGCGCACGATGCTGGCGACCCGGCCCACGCCTTCCAGCGACTGCGCCAGGGCCTTCGGAATCTCCTCTTCCAGGTACTCGAGGTCGGCGGTCTCCTCGGCCTGACGGACCGCCGCCAGCAAGGCGGCGTCCACGGCGCCCGCCGCCGCCCGCGTGCGCAGCTCCTGGTACTGTCGCACCAGGCTCAGGAGGTCCGCGAACGCGTCCTGGAGGAAGTGCGTGTTGTCGCCCACAAACTGAATCGGCGTGTTGATCTCGTGAGCGATGCCGGTGGCGAGGCGGCCCACGGCCTCCAGCTTCTGCGCTTGCCGCAGCTCCACCTCAGCTTGCTGCCGCCGGGCCAGGTCGTGCGGGGCATCCGCGCCGTACACGTCGTCCTCCCTCCCGCTGCGCGTCGGGGCTACTTACCTTATCGGCGGGCTACCCCTCATCGTGCAGACGCGGCGGTCGGGAACCGCGCCCCGCCGCGCCCGCCGGATCTCCGCCCGGCGCGGCAGTCAGCACTCGGCCGGGGATAGTGTGCAAGTTTGGCTTCGCCAAACTTCCACGCCAACCTGGGCCGGCAGCTTAGCGGCGCGCGTTGACGCGCTTCGTCGCGTGGCTAGCGGGCTCGGCCGGCCGGCGTGGGCGCCGGGCGGGCGACGCTCGGCGGCAGGGTAGGCGCGACGGCGGGGCGCGGCGCGGGGGCCGGCGGCGCGGGGACCGGCGGCGGAGGCGCCACTTGCGGGCGCGGCGCGATGGGCACCGCCGGCTGCACCGGGACGGGCGCCGGGGCGCCCCAGGCCGGCGGCAGGGGCGCGGCGCCCCAGCCGGGCGCCGCCGGCAGCGGCTGCGATGGCGGTGGCGGCGCCTGCGGCGCGGGCACGCTCTGGGGCGGATAGGCCGGCGCGTAGCCCGCGTCGTCGCTCGCCGCGTGCGAACTCGGCGCCGCGGGCGCGGGCGGAGGGGGAGGCGGCGCCGCCGTGGGCGGGACGCTCGTGGGCGGGACGCTCGTCGGCCGGGGCGTCGGCGACGCCGGCACGGGCGTCGCCGTGGCCGGCGCTCGCACGGCGGCCAGGGTCGGCACCACCGCCGGCGTGGCCGTCGCCCCCACGGTCGGCGCGGGCGGCACGCTCTGGAGCGTGGGCGGTGGTGCCGCACTACTGTCAGCCGGCTTCGCCGTTGGGGCCGCGGCGGCAGGCGCGGCGGCCGGTGGCGGGGGGGCCGCGGGGGCCGCCACGGGCGCGGCGGCGCGCGCCGGCGCGTCGGCCGGCAGCGCCACGCTCGGGTGCAGGCGCTGCGCCGGCGTGCTGGCCGCGCTGGTCGCCGGCCGCGCACTCCCGGCCGCGGCGTCGGCCGCCGCCTCCTCCGCCGGCGGCGGCCCCGCGGTCGGCGGCGGCGCCGGCGGCGCCACGGTGGGCGACGGTACCGGCGTCACGACGCCGTGCGGCGTTGGCACCAGCGGCACCCCGCCGATCTCGCGCACCAGCGTCACCCGATTGGAGCGCGGCGCGACGACCTGCGCGCGCTGGTCCGCCGACGCCACGTCACGGAAGCCGTAGAACGCCAGGCCGAGCATCAGCATCAGCGCGGAGGCGCCCCCGACCGTCGCCATGACGACCCAGCGCTGGGCCGACAGGAAGTTCTGCATGGTCTTCCCTCCGTCCGACACGTGCTCTCGAAGAGCATCGTATCGGCGGACGGCGCGACAGCTAAAGGACGCGAGTCCCCGCCGGGGAGGCGGGAGGTACCTGGTGCGGCCGGCCAATCGGGCGGCCTTTCGTGAGCGGCGAGCCGTTGGTGCGACCGCGCGCGGCCGCGCCGGGAAGAGCGCGGCGCGCGCGTGTGCGCGGCTAGTCCTTAGAGGGGCTCGGCTGGGCGGCCGCTTGGAGGTCGCGGATCACCCCGCGTAGCGTCTCGACCGCCGCCTGGAGCTGCGGCACGATGCCGCTCAGCTCGCTGAGCGCCAGCTCGCGGTCGCCCGCCTCGATCCCCCGCCGACAGAGGTCGGCCTGAAGCATGGCGAGCGCCAGCGATTGCAGCACGCTGTCGTGGATGAGCTTGGCGAGGTGATCGCACAGCGCGGTGGTTGCCGCCGCGCGCGCGCCGGCGGGGAGGGAGAGGTCCGCCCCGCCTGAGTCGGGTATGCCACTCGGGTGTGCCATCTGCCCACCGCTATCCGGGGTACGAGACCCCCGACGACTCCGCTGCCTGCCCAATGGGCGCCAGGCCGTGCGTGATGGCGTACACGGCGGCCTGCGTGCGGTCGGCCACGCCGATCTTCTGGAACAGCACCGACAGGCGGTTCTTGACCGTGCTCTCGGCGAAGCACATGCGGTTGGCGATCTCCTTGTTCGAGAGCCCCGACGCGAGCAGCTGCAGCATCTTCAGCTCGACCTCGCTCAGCTGCCCGATGTTGTCTTCGACGCCCAGCTTCGACGCCATGCGGCGGAATTCGGTCAACACCTTGTTCGCCAGGCTGGGCGCCACCACCGCGCCGCCCGTCATCGCCGCGCGCACGGCGGCCGCCACCTGATCGGCCGCCGTGTTCTTGAGGATGTAGCCGGCCGCGCCCGCCTGGAGGGCCTGAAAGAGGTGGCCTTCCTCGGCGTGCATGCTGAGGATCACGACCTTGACCTCCGGCCACTGGCGCACAATCTCGCGCGTGGCCGAGATGCCGTCCGTGATGGCCATGCTGAGGTCCATCAGCACGACGTCCGGCGAAAGCTCCTGGACGACCCGCTGCACCTCCAGGCCGTCCTCGGCCTCCCCCACCACCTGGATGTCCCGCTCCGACTCCAGCAGCCGGCGTAGGCCCTGGCGAAAGAGCTGATGGTCGTCTGCCAGCACCACACGAATCACGGTACGTTCCTCCCGCTTGCCCGCCAGTCATTACACATGCCGCGCGCGGGATAGCTCGGTGAGCCGCGCGAACTGCTATTACTTTAGCAGAAGTGCCGCCAATCCGGGCATTTTCTCTGGCGTCTGCCGTCCCGCGGGGCGCTCGCCGCCGCGCGCCGGCCGCTATCTTGCTCGGACCTGCCGCCCGCTTTGCCACACCGGGCGGCGCGCCCAGTCGGGCGGCGCGGGCTCCGCGCCCGCGCCGCCCGACTGGGCGCGCCGTTACGCTGGGATGCCACCGGCTAGTGCTTGATGTTCACCAGGTCTTGCAGCACCTCGTCCGATGCGGTGATGACGCGCGAGTTCGCCTGGAAGCCGCGCTGGGCGATGATCATGTTCGTGAACTGCGCGGCCAGGTCGACGTTCGACATCTCCAGGAAGCCGGCCTTCAGCTCGCCGCGTCCGTTCGTCGCGGCCCCATTGTAGCTGGCCGCGCCGGAGTTCGCGCTAGGTGTAAACAGATTCCCACCCGCGCGGTTCAGCCCCGCCGGGTTCGCGAAGCTGGCGATGGCGATCTGCGCGTAGCCGCTCTGCACGGTGCCATCGGCCAGCGTGAGGCTGATGACGCCGGTCGAGTCGACGTTGAAGCCGGTGACGGCCGAGCCGTTCTGCCCGGTCGCCGGGATAGTGATATCCGAGGTGGGGGCCGTCGTGGTGTCGGCCGTGCCCGCCGCCTGGGGAGGGATCCAGCCCTTCACGTGCAGGCCCGTCGCGCTCTGCACCAGCGGCCGGTCGGTGCCGCCGTTCGGCGCTACGCCGAGGCTGAGGTTGCCGTCGCGCGTGTAGCTATAGGAGGGATTGGTCTGCGCGTTGTCGCTGAGCACGAAGTAGCCGTCGCCCTGGATCGCGAGGTCCGTCGGCTTGTCCGTCGCCTGCAAGTTCCCCTGTGTGATCATCGTGTCGATGGTGCCCACCTGCACGCCGAGCCCCATCTGCAGCGGGTTCTGGCCGCCCCGCTCGGCGGTCGGGCCGGTGCTCTGCCGCAGCGTCTGGCTGATGACGTCCTCGAAGGTGACGCGCGAGCCTTTGAAGCCCGTGGTGTTGACGTTGGCGATGTTGTTGCCGACGTTGTCCATCAACAGCTGGTGGTTGCGCAGGCCCGAGATGGCCGAGAACAGTGAGCGCATCATGGCTGTCTCTCTCCTTAACTATTCCTGCGTGACCGCGCGCGGCGCGGCGAGTGCGGCGCCCTGCGCCGCCGGCGCGGCCGGGGCGCTCCGGGCCATGGCCGCCCGCGCGGTCGCGGCGGCGCTCGCGTTGGCCAGGCTGGCGGGGGCCAGGGCCGGCGGCTTCGTCGCCGGGCCGGTCGCTCCTCCCTTCAGGTCGGTCAGCGCGGCCCCGGCGCCCGCGCCAGCCGTCGTCGCGCGCGCGGCGGCCGCGGGCGCCCCGCCGCCCGTCGACGCCGTCCCCGGCGTAGCGGCGTCGCTGATCGCGTCCGCCGTGTCGCCGATTCGCACGACCTGGCTCATGTCGACGGTCGTGCCATTCACCACGATCGCCGGTTGGCCGTTCCCCGTCCGCACCGCCGTTACCTGGCCGGTGACCATCGTCCCGTCAGCCTGGCCCGCCTGCACGTACTTGCCGAGGAGCCCCGCGGCCTGACTGAGCTGCGTCGCGCTGGCGAACGCATCCAGCCGGTCGTTCAGGTTGTTCAGCGCCTCGAGCGAGCTGAACTGCGCCAGCTGGGCAATGAACTGGGTATCGTCCGTCGGCTGCATGGGGTCCTGGTTGCGAAGCTGGGCGACCAGCAGGTTCAGAAAGTCCTGCTTGCCCAGGCTGCCGGCGGCCCCCAGTCCCGTGGCGAGGGAGCTGCCGCCGCTGGTCGCGGTCGCGCTAGTGGTGCTCTGGATCATGTTCGCCATGCGCTCGTCCTCTCTGGTCGCAAGTCCCTGTCGCGGCAAGGCCGCGCGGGGTTGCACGCTTGTAACCCGTGACAATTCACGCGCGACCGAACGCTAGATGCGGTAATCCACGCGGTGCGCCGACCCCTCGGACGTCTCCGTGCGTGCCGGTGCCACGCTGGCGACGGGTGCTGCCGCCGGCGCGGCCGGGCGCCGTGGCGCCTGCTGGTAGGCGGGCTGCTGCCCTGTGCCGCTCTGGCCCAGCTGGCCCTGCGCCAGCTCGATGAACACGCGGTCGACCGCGACGCCCTGCTGGTCCAACGTCTGCGACAGCTGCGGCCACGAGGCCTGCACGAGGTCGTGGGTGGCCGGGTTGTCCACGGCGATGTGTACGTTGACGCCCCCGGGCGTCAGCCCGACGCGTAGCGCCACGCCGCCCAGCCCCTCCGGCTGGAGGACGAGCCGCACCGCCTGGCCGGGCCGCTCGCTCGCGAGCTGCAGGCCGTGGGCGAGCTGGTCCACGAGCGGCCGGGCTCCCGCCGCCGGCCGCTCCACCCCGTGGGCAGCGCTGGCGGCGGCCGCAGCGTGGGCGGCGCCTACCGCGCTCACGCCGGCGAGCGCCGTGTCGTCGCTCGGCGCGGCCGCGCGGGGCGCCGCCGGCGGCTCGTCGAATCGCGGCCGACCCGTGTTCCCGCCACTCGCCATGGCCCCGGCGCCGGCGTGGGACGCCAGCGCGGCCGGCGGAGGCGGGGCCGTCGCCGGCTGGTCAGACGCCTGCTCGCCGCCGGCGCTCGCGTCCGACTGGCGATCGGCTCCCATCTGCGGCGCGGCCCGTGGCGCTGGCGCGATCGCCGTGGGCGCGCCCAGCTGGCCGGGCAGCGGCGCGTCAGCCCCCGCCGGCAGCCCGTCCGCGGCGTCGGGCAGCGTTTCCTCGCCGGCCGCCGCGACCGTGCGCTCGGCGCCCCTGCCGGCCGAGATGGCCGACGCTGCCGGCGACGGCGGCGTCGCGTCCTCGGCCGTGGCCTCGGCCACGCGCGCCGCAATGTCCCCAGCTCCGGTCAACGCGACCGGCCGCGGCCCACCGGCCGCCACGCGCGCGCCGCCCGCTTCCAGTGGCGGCACCCCGACCGGCGCCGCTGCCGCCGCGCCAACCGCCGGGGCCGCCGGGCCGGCGGCCGTGGGCGCTGCCGCGGTCGCGCCGGCTGGTACCGTTTCCCTGCCAACACCGCTCGGATCGGCGCCCGCGAGCGCGGCCTGGACCGTTTCGGGCGCGTCGCCGGCCCGCGGCAGCGGCGCTGCCCCGGGCGCGGCCGCGTGGGCGGGCGCCGTGGCCGGCGGGGCGTCCGCGCGCCCGCCGGCCGAGGCCGCGGGCACCACGGGGCCGAGCGTGTTCGCTCCCCCGGCGGCTGCCGCGCCGTCGTCCACGAACGCGAGGCTGCCGTCCGGCAGGCGCAAGCCGCCCGCGCCGCCGCCCGCGCCGCGCAGCGCGCGCTCGCCGCCCCGCGGCTGCGCCGCCCCCAGTGGGCTCGCCACCGGCCCAGCGGCCGGCGCGGTCCGCCAGCCGCCCGCCGTGCCGAGCGCGGCGGGGTGCGCTAGGGGCGCAGCCTCGCCGCGCGCCGTCTCGCCCGGCACCGCGGCGGCCGGCGCTGCCGCAGCCCGGCCCCCCCACTCTGGCGCCGGCTCTCCGCTGCCGGTCGGCGGCGGCTGTGGCGCGGCCGCTGGTCGCGCGTTGGCGCGGTCGGTCCCCGGCGGGCTGGCCAGCGCGGGTGTGGCGCCCGGCGGCGGAGCCAGCGTGCCCGCTGCGGGCGCGGTTACGGCCATCGGAGCGGCAGGAGACGCACCCGTGGCCGGCTGGGAGTCCGCGACCATCGGGCCGGCTACGGTGCCAGCCGCCGCGCCCCGGGCCGCGGCCGCGCCCCCCGGCGTCACGCTGCCCACTGGCGCCGCGCTCGTCTCGGCAGGGGCCACGTCCTGCGGCGCGGTCGGCCCGGGCGGCGTGGGCGCGCACAGCAGCGCGAGCAGCGCCAGCGTCGCGGCGGGGGCGGGCGCGTCGGCGTCGGGTGCCGCGAGCGCGTCGGCGTCGTCCGCGGGGTCGGCGCTGGCCTCGCCCGCGGCGGCCGCGCCCGCGCGCGCGCTCCGCCCTGCCCCGGCTCGCGGGGGCTGACCGGCCTGGAGGGCCGCCAGCAGCGTTGCGCGAAAGGCGCGCGCGCCGCTCGGCGCCGCGGCGGGGGCCTCTGCCGTGCCCTCGGCCGGCGCGGCGGGGGCCGCCGTGAGGCCCAAGAGCGCTTGTACGCCCATCTAGCGCGCCCCCGTCACGGCCATTGCCGGGCTTTGGGGTGCGTTCATGATGCGGATCCCCCTCTTGCTCCAGGCCGCCTGGAACTCGTCCCGCGACATGGCGGTCAGGTGATAGCCGGAGCTGTCGACCACGGAGACGCCCCGCTGGTCGGCGCCCGTGACCACCAGCCAGTGCCCTTCAGGGAAGCGGCCGTTGGTCACGTCCACCAGCACCGGCTGGCCGGCGGCCGTCGCCTGCTGGAGCGCGTCGTAGCTCGTCACGTTATCCTGCGCCTGCACGCCGAAGCGCGCCGCCGCGGCCACCAGCGCCGGCCGCGAGACGAGTCCGCGCTCGACGGTGATGCCGCCGCCCATCGCGCGCAGCACGTCCGCGATCGAGGCGGATACGCCGCGGCTGCGCAGCACGGCCGTGAGCGCCGTCGCCGAGCACGTCGAGCCGCCCCATAGCCGCGCTTGCGCCAGGCTGTCGTACTCGCGCGCGTCGGTCTGGTCGATGGCCTGGATGCGCCCGGCCGCCGCGCTCGCCGCGCCGGCCCGCCCGCCCGCACCCGCGCTCAACAGCCGCATGGCCGGCACGGCCGGCGTGCCGGCCCGCGCCCCGAGCGGCGCCGCCCGCAGCGCCGCGGTCTGCAGCGCCTGGCTGAAGGCGCCCGCCCGCGCCTGCCCCGGCGGCAGCGCGCCGCGCGATAGTCCGCTCGGCGCCCCCGGCGCGCCCAGCGCGCCCAGCGACGTATCCTGCCACGGCGCCGTGCGGAGCGCCTCCGGCGGGTCGCCGAGCGCGCTCCAACTCGTGGCCAGCCGCGTCCAGGCGGGGACGCTCGGCGGCTCGGGGGTCGGGTCGGCGGCGGGGCTGCCGATGCGGCTGATCGCGCTCACCTAGCGCCGCCCCTCGTTGATCACCGTCCGCAGGATGCCGAAGCGCGCGCTCGTCAGGGTCGACAGCGCGTTGTAGGTGATGTTGGCGTCGGCCATCTCCAGCATCTGCTGATCGACGTCGACGTTGTTGCCGTCCTCGCGGCGCGTGCTGCGGTCGACGGTCACGGTCGGCTCCAGGCTGCTGGCGTCGGGCGCCTGCCAGCGGCCGTCGCCGCGATAGCCCAGCAGGCGCAGCGACGGATCGCCGCCCTGCGCGCGCTTGAGCGCCGTCTCGAAATCCACGTGCGACGCCTTGAAGCCGGGCGTATCGACGTTCGCCACGTTGTCGGCGATGACGCGCTGCCGCGCCGACAGGCCGTTGAGCGCGGCCTGAATGAGCCGGTCGCTGCTGCTGGTCGCGATCTCCATGTGCGTGCCTCCTCAACAAGCGGGGGGCGGGTGCCGATTATCCGAGTGGGGGAATCTCGCCCTGGCCCTGACGGTAGCGCGCGGCCGCGGCCAGCACCTTCGGCACGTACCGCTGCGTCTCGGCGTAGGGCGGCACGCCGCCATGCTGGTCGACCGCGCCGGGGCCCGCGTTGTAGGCCGCCAGCGCCAGCCGCGTGTCGCCGTGGTAGCGGTCCAGCAGTTGTCGGAGCAGCTTGGCGCCGCCCATCACGTTCTGGGTCGGGTCCAGCGCGTCGGTCACGCCGAGGCCGCGAGCGGTGCTCGGCATGAGCTGCATCAGCCCCTGAGCACCCGCCGCCGACACTGCCTGCGCGTTGAACCCCGATTCCGCCTCGATCACGCCCGCGAGCAGCGCCGGATCGACCCCGTGCTTCCGCGCCGCGTCGGCGATCAGGCTGCCGTACTGTCCCGGGACCGCCGCGGCGGCGCTCGCGCCCCGCGCGCTGGCCGCCATCCGGCCGCTCCGCTGCGCGCTGGCAAGCGCGCCCGCGAAGCTGCCGTCGCCCGCGAGCGCCTGCATCTTCAGCAGCATCGCCAGCGCGCGCGCCGTCGTGCCGCGCGCCGGCGCGCCACGCTGCCAGACGTCAAGGCTCTGGCCGGCCGTCGGGCCGCCGAAGCTCGGCGCGGCCGGCGTCGGGTCCACGCTCACGACACCGCCCCCGCGCGGCGGAACTGCAGCATGGCGATCTCGCTCGCCTCGACCCGCTCCAGCCGCCGGGCTGCCTGCGCCGCTTCCGCCAGATGCCGCTCGCGCAGCTTCTCCAGCGCCTTTTGCTCCTGCGTGGCGACCAGCACCCGCTCGCGCTGCCGGTCCACCTCGGCCGTGAGCTGGCGCACGACCTGCGCCTGCTCAGCGATCCGCTCGCGCAGCCGGTCCAGGTGGTCCACGACCTGCACCACGTCGTGCAGCGCCAGCGCGGCGTCCTTCGGCGTGGCAAGCTGGGTCAGGGCGGCCTGCTCGGCGAGGCGCAGCCCGTCCAGGCGCCCCTCCTCCTCCTGGCAGCGCATCTGCAGCGCCGACAGCTCCAGGCGCAGACGGTCGGCGAGCTTGGTGCGGAAGTCGAGGATGCTCTGCAGGCGGAACTCAGTGGCCATCGTTCGTCTCCGGGAAGAGCGCGTACAGCGCGCTCAGCGTCTCGGCGTAGGTGCTCGGCTCGGTCGCGTCCTGGCGCAGGAACGCCAGGATGCTTGGCATGAGCGCAATCGCCTCGTCCAGCGCCGGGTTCGTGCCGGCCGCGTAGGCGCCGATGCTGATCAGGTCTTCCGAGTTGTGGTAGGTGGCCAGCGCGTCGCGCAGGCGGCTCGCGGCGCGCCGGTGCGCCGCGTCGGCCAGCCCCGACATGCAGCGGCTCACGCTACCCAGCACGTCGATGGCCGGGTAGTGGTTCTCGTGCGCCAGCTTGCGGCTGAGCCACACGTGGCCGTCGAGAATGCTGCGCGCGGCGTCGGCGATCGGCTCCGTCACGTCGTCCCCGTCCACCAGCACGGTGTACAGCCCCGTGATCGTCCCGTGCTCGCCGGTGCCCGCGCGCTCGAGCAGCTTTGGGAGCAGCGCGAACACCGACGGCGGATAGCCCTTCACGACGGGCGGCTCGCCCACCGTCAGCCCGATCTCGCGCTGCGCCATCGCCCAGCGCGTGACGGAGTCCATCATCAGTGTGACGTGCAGGCCCTGGTCGCGAAAGTACTCGGCTACCGCGGTGGCTATCCAAGCGGCCTTGATTCGCTGTAACGCTGGTTGGTCGCTGGTGGAGACGACGACCACCGAGCGCGCGAGGCCCGCCGGGCCGAGGTCGCGGTCGATGAACTCCTGCACCTCGCGCCCGCGCTCGCCGATCAGCGCGACCACGTTCACGTCGGCTTGCGTGTTGCGCGCGATCATGCCGAGCGTGGTGCTCTTGCCGACGCCGCTGCCCGCGAAGATGCCCAGCCGCTGCCCCTTGCCGCAGGTCAGCAGTCCGTCGAGCGCACGGATGCCCAGGCTGAGCGGCTCGCGGATCGGCTGGCGGGTGAGCGGATCGGGCGGCCGGTTGACGATCGGGTACTGCTCCACGGTGCCGAGCGGGCCGCGGCCGTCGATCGGCTGACCCAGGCCGTTCAGCACGCGGCCGAGCAGCGACGGCCCGACCGGCACGTTGAAGCCGTGGCCGCGCGGGAACACCGCGCTGCCGGGCCGGACGCCGTGCGTCTCCGAGAACGGCATCACGATCAGGCGATCGTCGCGGAAGCCCACGACCTCGGCGCTGAAATACGGCCCGTCGGCGTCGGGGTGGATCGTACAGACGTCGCCCACCGCCAGCCGCAAGCCCTCGACCTCGATCGACAGCCCGATGACCTGGGCCACACGGCCCTGGAAGCGCAGCGTCGAGTGCTGGCGCAGCGCCGTCTGGTAGCGCGCCAGATCGCAGAGCGCGGCGCTCACAGCGTCCCCTCCCGGACGGCCGCGAAGGTCTCGGCGACCTGCGCCAGCCGCGTGTCGAGCTGGGCGTCCACGCGCCCGACCGCCGTCTCTACGACGCAGCCGCCGCGCTGCACCCGCTCGTCGGCCACCAGCTGGCCCTGCTCGGCGCCGCGCTGCTGGCGCAGTCGCTCCCAGTGCGGCGCGACGACGGCGTGATCGTCCGGATGCACCCGCAGGCGCGCGACGGTGGCGTCCTGCAGCTCGGCCAGCGTGTCGCGCACGACGCCGACCACCAGCGTCGGGTCACTCGCGACCTCACGCGCAATCACTTTGGCGGCCACGGCCAGCGCCAGCTCCACGAGCTGCTGCTCCAGCGCGCGGGCGAACTGGTGCGCGTCGGTGACGGCCGTGTCAGCCAGCGCGGCGAGCCGCTCGGTGGCCGCGGCTTGCTCCGCGGCCGCCCGCCGGAGCCCCTCCTGGTAGCCCTCTTCCAGCCCCGCGTCCCAGGCCGCGGCCGCGATGGCCGCCGTGTCGGGCGGCGCGGGCGCCGGCTCGGGCTCGGGCGCCGGCACCGTCGCGGCGGCCAGCGGCACCGGGCTCGCCATCCCCAGCACGTCGGGCGCGTCGGGGAACCCGTCGGCAGACCAGGGGCGCAAGTGATCGGTCCCGCAGGATTCGTCGCCGCGGGGGCGCGAGTCGTCGCGCCCGATCCCCAGCGGGCCGAACACGTACGGCCGCACGTCGCTACACAAGGACATCGTCGCCTCCGCGCTGGATCACGATCTCGCCGGCCTCTTCCAGGCGGCGCGCAATGGTCACGATCCGCTGCTGCGCCTCCTCCACCTGGCGGCGGCGCACCTGGCCCGCCACGGCCATGTCCTCGCGCAGCATCTCGGCGGCGCGCGCCGACACGTTCTTGAAAATCCGCTCGCGCAGCTCCTCGGGAGCGCCGCGCAGCGCCAGCGGCAGGTCGCGAGCGTCCACGTCGCGCAGGATGCGCTGCAGGGCCTGGTCGTCGAGCTGAATCAGGTTGTCGAAGGCGAACATGAGCTTGCGCACCTCGCCGGCCAGGTCGGCGTTGTGCTGGTCGAGGTACTCGAGCACGCTGCGCTCGGTGCTGCGGTCCACGTTGCCCAGGATCTTCACCAGCGAGTCCAGCCCGCCCGCCTGCGACGTCTCGCTGAAGACCACGCGGGCGAGCCGCTGGCGCAGCACCTGCTCGACGCCCTCGATCACCTCGGGCAGCGTGCGCTCCATGGTAGCGATGCGCATCGCCACGTCGGCCTGCAGCTCCGCCGGCAGGTGCGCCAGCACCCGCGACGCCGTCGCCGCCGGCAGGTGCGCCAGGATCAGCGCGATCGCCTGCGGGTGCTCCTCCTGGATGAACGTGGCGAGCTGCGCCGGGTCGGTGTCCTTCAGGAAGTCGAAGTGGTGCGGCTGGAGGTTCGCCGCCAGGCGGCTGATGATCTCCGCCGCCTTCTCGTTGCCCAGCGCCCGGCCGAGCATCTCCTGCGCGTAGCCGAAGCCGCCCGAGCTGAGGAACCGGCTGGCCAGCGCCATCTGGTGGCCCTCGGTCAGCACCTCGCGGCTCACGTCGTCCGACACCTGGTCCATGGACAGGATCTCGAGGGTCAGCTGCTCGATCTCCGGCTCGCGGAGCTGCTTGAGCACCGCCGACGACGCCTCCGGCCCCATCGCGATCAGCAGGACCGCGGCCTTCTGCTTGCCCTTCAGCTTGGTGGCCATCGCTACTTCCGGTCCTCCTGGAGCCACGTGCGGACGAGCTGCGCCACCGCCACGGGCTCGTTCTTGGCGATCTCGGTCAGCTCTTCCTGCATGCGGACCTGCTCGCGCTCTTCGTCGCTGAGCTGCGGCAGGGCGGTCGGGCCGCCTTGCAGGCGCCGCCGCTGCTCGCCCAGCGGCAGCTCCGCCGTGTGCCCGGCCTCCAGCAAGTGCGCCTCGTCCACCGACAGCGGCGCCACGCTGATGACCGGCCCGCCCGCGGCGCGCTTGTCGCGCTTCAGGATGCGCCACAGCACCAGGCTCACCAGCAGCGGGCCGAGCGCCATCGCCAGCAGCCGCGCCACCGTCACCACGAACTCGCGCGTCCGCGCGTCCTCCGGGCTCTCGCCCACCCGCCGCTCGTTCAGCGAGCTAAACGGCAGGCTGGTCAGCGTCACCACGTCGCCGCGCTGCGTGTCCAGCCCCGCCGCCGTCGCCACCAGCTTGCTGATGGCATCAGCCTGGTCCGCGTCGTTCACCACGTCGCTGTCCAGCGCCACGGCCACCGACAGCCGGCGGATCCCGCCGGGCGCGCGCACCAGCTTCTCCACGGTCTTCGACAACTCGTAGGTCGTCGTCGTGTCCTGCCGCTGGCTCTGCGCCCCGCCGGCCCCGTTGGCCGTCGTCGGGCCGTAGGTGGGGACGTTGCTGTCCGCGCCGGGCACGCCGCCCACCTGGCCGTTGGCCGACGACTGCGTCTCGGTCACCTTCCGCTCGGTGCGGACCTGCGGCGCCTTCTGGTCCGGCGAGTACGTCTCCGTGTTCGCCTCGTACTGGTCCCAGTTCAGGTCGGCGCTCACCCGCACGAGGGAGCGGTCGGGGCCGACCACGCGCGTGAGCATCGCTCGGATGTCGCCCTCCAGCCGGTCCTCCAGGCTGCGCTGCACGTCCGCGCGGCTGCCCATCTGCCGCGCGCCGTCCGCGCCGCCACGCCCGTCGGAGAGCGTCGCGCCCGCGGAGTCCATGATCGTCACGTTGGCCGGCTTCAGCCCCTCGACGCTGCTCGCGACGAGCGAGCTGATGCCCTGGATCTGGCTCGGGTCCAGCCGCCGGCCGGGCTTGAGCTGCAGCACCACCGAGGCCGTCGCCTCCTTCTGCTGGCTCGTGAACAGCGCCGGCTGCGGCACCACCAGGTGCACCCGCGCGCTGTCGACGGCGTCCAGGCGGCCGATCGTCCGGCTCAGCTCGCCCTCCAGCGCCCGCTGGTAGTTCACCTTCTCCGCGAACTCCGTGACGCCCAGGTGGGGCTGGTTGAACAGCTCCATCCCCACGGTGCTGCCCTTCTGCGGTAGCCCTTGCGCGGCCATCTGGAGCCGCACTTCCTGCACCTGCGCCGGCGGCACCTTGATCGTGCCCTGGTCCGCGAGCTGGTAGGGCGTCTTCGAGTCCTTCAGCTTCGCCACGATGGCCGCCGCGTCGTCGTCCCGCAGCCCGGAGAAGGCGACCGCGTACTCCGGCGTGCGCGCCATGTTCGCGAACAGGCCGAGCACGGCCACGACCCCGATTCCCACGGCCACGAGGACCGTCTTCTGGGTGCTGCTCAGCCGGCCCCAGACGCCTTGCGCGTCGCGGAGCAGCGGGGAGATGGGTGCAGGCAGCAGGTTCGACATCGACTAATCCCTACAACTGCATGCGCATGACGTCTTGGTAGGCCTCGACCAGCTTGTTGCGGACCTGCACGGCGAGCTGGAAGCCCAGCGTCGCCTGGTCCTGCGCGATCATCACGTCGTGCAGCTCGACCGGCTCGCCCGCCGCGAGCTGGACGGCTGCCACGTCGGCCTCCTGCTGGAGGCGGTTGAGCGAGTCCACGGCGCGCGTCAGCGACTGGCCGAAGCCGTCGAGCGCCTTGCCCGCGCCCGGGGCGCCGTAGGTCGGCGTGCCCAGCGTGGCGCCGGGAACGGGAGTCAGGACGGGACTGATAGGCATGGGTCCTCCGCCGCGCGGTACTTAGAGTCGCCCGATGTCGAGGGCGCGCTGGGCCATGTTCTTGGCCACGTTGATCATCGTGACGTTCGCCTCGTACGCCCGGCTGGCCGACATCATGTCGGTCATCTCGGTGACGAGATCGACGTTCGGGAAGGCGACGTAGCCGTCGGCGTCCGCGTCGGGGTGCGAGGGATCGAGCACCTCCCGCGGGGGCGACTGGTCTTGCACGATCGCCTGCACCTGCACGCCCTGCGTCGGCGCCGCGCCGCCCGCCCCGGCGGTCGACAGCAGGCGCAGGCCCCCGGCCGCCGGCCGTGGCGTGAACACCACCGACTCCCGCTTGTAGGGCCCGCCATCCGCGGTCCGTGTCGCCTCGGCGTTCGCGATGTTGCTCGCCGTCACGTCCATGCGCAGCCGTTGGGCCGTTAGCCCGGAGCCGGCGATCCGCATCACGCTGAGCGCGCTCATGGGGCACCTCCGTATCGCTGCTGTCACAGTGCAGTATGCGGGGCGACCGGACGGCGTTGTAGAGCAGCGCATCCCGAAGGCCGTACCCGATGGTACGCACCCCGGTTAGACGGAAGTACTCACGGCCAGATCACAGAGGAAGACGGAAGAGATCGGCGACAGGCGTAGG
Source organism: Pseudomonadota bacterium (assembly GCA_021325365.1). The sequence goes on along the minus strand of JAJPHF010000065.1, from coordinate 25,324 downwards.
GACGCCGCTTGCCGCGCGCTGCGGAGGCTGCGCCTACAGCGGATTGCAGCCAGACTGAGCGGGCGGCCGATGCGGGGGCGGCGGCAGTGGCGCTTGCCGTATTCCGCGCCACAGGCCGCGGGCGGGCATGAAACCCGCCCCTACGAATCGCTGGCTGCTCACCTTGTGCGCAAGCTGCTCTAGGCGAGGTTAGATCGCGTCGGCGCGGACCACGAGGCGGTGGGTGTAGATGCCGTCCGGCACGCAGGTGAGGAGCGTCAAGATCGCCTCGGCCGTCGGCTGGATCACCTCGACCGCCGCCGGCGTCACGACGCGCGTGTCGCGCACACGGTAGAGGAACTGCTGCTGGGCCGTCGCCACGATGATCGCGTCGCCGGCCTTCACTTCTGGCAGGTGCTTGAAGATCGCGCCCTCGTGCGGGCTGCTGATGTGGCCGCTCAGCACCACGTTGCCCGGCTCGCCCGGGTTCGCCGTCCCCTGGTGGTGCCCCACCGCGAACGGCACCGTCTCCCACACCAGCTTCCCCGCCCGGTCGCGCGTCGTGCCGAGCGGCACCACTTTCGAGTCCAGATCGATCGCTGGGATGATCAGCCGCGAGGGCGGCAGCGTGCGCGTCACGAACCCGCCCTCCCGCGGCGGCAGCGGCGGCAGCACCGCGCTCTGCGCCGCTGCCTCGCCGCCAGCTACCGCGATCCCGGCCGCGCTCGCCGTCGGCTCGGGCGTCGGGGGCGCGGGCGTGGCGGTCGGCTCCGCCACGGCCGCGCGCGCCGCCGGCGCCGCCGGGTCGCCGCTGATTAGCCCCCGCAACCGGTTCAGCGCGCCCGCCTGCCAGCCCACGCCTACGGCACCGCTCGCCGCCAGCAGCAGGACGCTCCGGCGCGTCAGCAACGGCTCGCTCGGGCGCCGCTCGCGCGGCCGCGCACGGTCCAGCTCGCGTCTCGCTCTCATCGCTCCTCGCCCGTGGGTGCCCGCACCCCGTCCCGCTCGCTGCTGAACTGCTAGCCCTGTCGGTCCAGGCGCGACGGGCGCTCCGCCAGGTAGGCGCCCGGCCGGCTATAGCCGCGCAGCGCGACCTGCCCGTGGCGCACGCGCCGCAGCTGCTGCTCGGTCGCTTGCAGCAGGTCGCGCGCGCGCGCCAGGTTCTGCTCGTCCAGCGCGGCCACGCGCGTCAGCACCGCGCGGAGCCGCGGCTCGGTCGTCCACGGCGCGGCCGCCTCGACCGCTGCCGTGAGCGCGCCGCGCTCGCTGGTCAGCTCGACCAGCGCGCTCACGTCCTGGTTGGCCAGCGCTTCGGCTTGCGCCTCGGCGATCGCCAGGAGCCGCGCGCAGGCCGCGGCCGCCGCTGAAGGCGCCCCGTGCTCGCTCACGACGCTCTCTCCCGTCCGCCGGCGCCGGCGAGCGCCAGCCCGTCGCGCCGCCCCTCCGCGAGGGCTTGCCAGGCGGGCAGCAGCTCGCGGAAGAGCCGCACGACCTCCGCGGCCGGCGCGGCATCCTTACGGCAGTTCGCTTCGACGAGCCGCTGGTTGGCGTACAGGTACAGCGCGTTCAGGTTCTCGGCGATCTCCCCGCCGGCCTTCTTGTCCAGGTGGGCGGCCAGCTCCATGACGATCGCCTGGGCGCGCGTCAGGCCCTCGTGCGCCTGCGCGATGTTGCCCTGCTCGATCCCCTGGATCCCGCGCAGCGTGAAGCGCAGCACGCCCTGGTAGAGCATGGTCACGAGTTGCACCGGGCTGGCCGTCTCCACCGTCATGGCCCGGTATTGCTGGTACGGGTCGCGCATGATCCTGCCCCTCCTTGCGGGTGTCCGTTGATCGCCGCACGAGCGATGCCGCGTCCTCGGTGGGCGCCTCGGACGCCCACCGTCGCGGCCTAGCTCGAGCTGGAGCGCGCCGTCGACGCGCTCGACGTCGTCATGCTGCCGAGCGCGCTGAACAGGCTGCCGTTTTGCGACTGCATCTGCGCCAGGGTCGTTTCGAGCGCCGTGAACTGTGCCATCAGCGCGTCCTGCTTCTGCTGGAGGAGGTTCTGCGCATCGGCGATCTGCTGGTTCAGCGACTGCGTGATCGCCGTCGAGGCGTCCTGCCGGTTCGCGAAGAACCCCGTCGGGCTGAGCAAGCTGTTGAGGTAGTCGCCGAGCTGCACCGCCACGCCGCGCGTGTTCACGGTCATGCTGACGTCGTCCTCCCCGACCGTGAGCGTGGAGTTTGCGGTCAGCGTCAGCCCCGGGATCAGCGTCGTGTTCTGCGCCCCGGGCGTGAGCGTGCCGGTCGCGTTGTACAGCACGCTCCCGCTGTCCGCGAGGTACTGCACGCTCACGTTGTTGCTCGCGTCCAGCACCTTGATTTTGTACGTGCCGCCGCTGTGCGTCGTCGCGGGCGTGCCCAACACGGCGGTGATGTTCCCGGCGCCCGTCGGCGTGCCCATCGTCGCCGTGAACGACCCGAACACGGCCTGGACCGCCTGGGGATTGTCCTGCAGCGCCGCCGTCAGCTTGTTCTGGTCCAGCACCAGGTGGTTCGTGCTGCCCGGCGCGCTGCCGACTGGCCCCGAGCTGATGCCGATGTCGCCGAGCGACCGGTACTTGCCGCCCAGCCCCACCCCGGCGCTGCTCAGGAGCGACCGCAGCGTGCTGGCGATCCCCTGGATGCCCGAGTCCCCCAGGAGGGGCGAGGCTTGCTTCGCCGTGGAGTCGTATTGCGTGGCTGAATCGATGGCGTCGAGCGCGCCGTTGACCGCGGTGATGAAGTTCTGCACCGCGCTGATGGTGGACGCCGTGTCCTGCCCGACCGTCACGGTGACCGGCGTCGCGCTGGCCGCCTTCAACGTCATGGTCACGCCGGGGATGTAGCCCGAGATGGCGTTCGTGTTGCTCGTCAGCGGCTGGCCGTTGTTCACGGCGTCGATGCTGAACACGGCGTTCTGCCCGAGCGTCTGGGAGGCGCCCAGGATGCCCGTCGCGCTCAGGAAGTTGCCGGTGACGTCCGACAGGCTGATCGTGCGCGCGCCGGTCTGCCCCGCGGTCAGCCGGATGCGGTCCTGAATGGGGTCGTACATCGCCGTCACGCCGGCGCTGGAGGCGTTGATGCGGTTCAGCACGGCCGAGAGCGAATCGCCGGCGCTGTAGTTGATGGCCACGCCGTTAATGGTGAACTGCCCGTTACCGTTGCTGTCCAGCCCGGCGATCGCCGTCCCGAGCCGCGAGGCGGCCAGTGGCTTGCCCAGGTCCAGCACACCCAGGTTCGCCGTGCTCACCACGCGGTCGGTCCCGTTCTGGGTCTGGCCCACGGTGAAGCCCGTCGCGCCGTCGGCCGCCGTGATGTTGATCACCTGCTGCGAGCCCAGCGTCTTCTGCTGCAGCGAGATCGTGCCGTCGTCGTTCGCGGTGGCCTGCACGGTCGAGTTGGCAGTGTTGTTGATCGCGTTGGCGATGAACGCGGCGTTCTGCTGGGCGGTAAAGCCGGCGTCGCTCTGACTGATCGCCGTGGTGACGCCGTTGATCGTGATGCTGGCGTTTAACGCCCCCGCGGCCGCCGTCCCGCTGGTCACGCTCGCGGCGGTGTAGCCCTGCACGGTGGCGTCCGCGACGTTCAGCACGCGCAGCATGTTGCTCGTGTCGCCCAGCGAGCCGAGCTGGATCGTCTGGCCAGGAGCTGAGACGAGCTGCAGGCGATTGCTGGCGCGGCCGTCCGGGTCCGCCACCAGGCTCGCCGTCACGCCGGCCCCGGCGGCGTTGATCTTGCTGATCAGACTGTTCGCGGTCCCGTCGTCCAGGGTCGTCGTGCCGTCGACGCTGATCGTCTGACCGTTGATGCTGAACGTGGCGGGACTCCCGTTGCTGGTCGTGACCGGCACGGTCCGAAAGCCGGCGTTCGCCAGCGTCGCCATGCGGTCGATGGGCTGCCCGAGCGCGGCGCCGCTCGTCACCTGCGTGGCGGTCGCGAGCTGCTTGACCGTGACGCCGAACGACCCGTTGACGGCGCTGGAGTTCGCCACCGCCGTGAGCACGGGCGTCGCCGAGTCCGTGGTCACGCTCTTCGCGTTTACCGTGCTGGGCAGGAGCAGCGCGCCCAGCGCCGTCTGCACGGCCGAGATCTGCGTTTCGATTCCCTGGACGGCGCTCTGGCGGGATTGCTCGTCGCTCACCTGCTGTTGCAGCAGCTGGACCGGCTGCCGGTCGATCGCCATGAGCCCGTCGATGATGGACTGGGTGTTCAGACCGGACATGATGCCGCCGAAGTTGAAAGTGCTCGTCATGGGTCACTAGCCTCCCCGGTGCCGGTGCAGCTTCAGATACGCCTGCAGCTCTTCGATAACCTTCATGACCTCGTCCGGCGGCATCTCGCGGATCACGGTGTCCGTGCGCGCGTCGATGATCTTGATGCTCACGACCCCGGTCTCGGGATGCACCACGAACTTGGCATACGTCTGGGCCGCTCGGCTGGCGCTGCGCAGCTCCACGCGGTCAAACTCGTCCAGGCCGGGGACGTATGGCCTGCCGCCCGCGGCCGCGCCGTCGCGGCCCGCGCGGCCCACCGCGCGGAGCCCCGCGCCGCCGACGGCGTGTACGTCCTGAACTGGCCCGATCGACCCGTCGCTCATCTCCGCCCTCGCGCTCCCGGCCCGCGCTAGCGCGCCCCGGGACGGCCGGCACCCGCGATCCGTCGGTGCAATTATCGTCAGAGCGGGCCGCGACTTTAGGCCCCGCGCGCCCGGGCGTCCGCACGAGTCCGCTCACCACCAAGTAGTAAGTAAAGGTAGCCGCACGCCGTAGTCGGGCCAGCCTGGACCTGGCTGCCGAGAGCGAGGTGCGGTGGTGCTAAACATTTCGCTCGGGCCGCCGATAACCCTACTGTCGGGCGACACGCACCGACCTCGCGGCGCAGGGCCGCGAGCGGCGAGAGGGTGGAGGGGAGGTGGCCCCACAGAGCGACCAGGCGAGTCCATCCCACGCGCGGCGCCCCAAGGACAGCCAGGGAGCGTGAGGCAGACCGCCTCACAATACAGGGAGGTACGTTCCAATGCCGATGTTCATCAACACCAACATCATGGCGCTCGACGCGCAGCGCAACCTCAACTCCACGTCCACCGACCTCGCCACCCAGGTGCAGCGCCTGTCCAGCGGCCTCCGCATCAACAGCGCCGCCGACGACGCCGCGGGCCTCGCGATCAGCGAGAAGCTGGAGACGCAGGTCAAGGGCCTCAACCAGGCGCAGCGCAACGCCCAGGACGGCATCTCGATGGTGCAGACCGCTGAAGGCGCGATGAACGAAGTCCAGAACATGCTTCAGCGCATGCGCGAGCTGTCGGTCCAGGCCGCGAACGACACCCTCAACGACTCCGACCGCGGCGCGATCAACACCGAGCTGCAGCAGCTTAAGACCGAGGTCGACGCGGTCCGCGGGCGCACGACGTTCAACGGCAAGGCGCTGCTCACGGGCGCGCTCTCCACCACGCAGAACACCACGACCAGCACCGCCCAGGCGGGCGTCGCCGTGGGCAACGCGGCCATCACCGGGGTGGACGTGTCGGGCGCCAAGGCCAACGAGACCTACACGCTGTCGAACAACGCGGGCGTGCTCACCCTGACGCGGAGCAGCGACAACGTGAGCCAGCAGCTGACGCCGTCGGCCGTCGCGGCCGGCGCCAACCAGGTGCTCGACTTCAGCGCGCTCGGCGTCAAGATCACGCTCTCCGGCGGCTCCGCCGGCGAGACCGCCGCGAACATCGCGAGCGGCCTCGATGGCAAGACCGTCACGACGAACGCGGGCTCGTCGTCTGCCAACTTCCAGGTCGGCGCCAATGCGAGCGACACGATGACCGTGGCGTTCAGCGACGTGTCCATCAACTCGCTCGGCCTCACCAGCGCCCTGAGCAACTTCAACAGCCAGTACAACACCAGCACCGCCGTCACTGCGGCGCAGTCGCTCACCAGCGCCCTCGACACGGCGATCGACAGCCTGTCCAACACGCGGGCCAACCTGGGCGCCAGCCAGAACCGACTGCAGCACGCGATCAACAACATCGCCGTGGGATCGGAGAACATGTCGGCCGCGCAAAGCCGCATCCAGGACACCGACATGGCGGCCACGATGGCCCAGTTCACCCGCGACCAGGTGCTCCAGCAGGCGGGCACCGCCATCCTGGCGCAGGCGAACCAGGTCCCGCAGGGCGTCCTGAGCCTCCTGCGGTAAACGACGCGGACGGGCGCCCCGCGCGCGGGGCGCCCGCTCCTGGCGCTCCGCGTGCAGCGCCCGGCCACCGGCCGGGCGCTGCTTTGTGCTCTCCATCTCGTCTCCGCCGGGCGGCGTTGCGCGGGCTGGCCGCACGCCGTTGTGCCGGCCACCCCACCGCGCCCCAGTACCGATTATGGGCGGCGTTCTCCACCGCCCCCTAGGGTGATTCGTACCGAGTGGGGCAGCCAAACGGCCGCATCTTCCGCCGCGGCCGCTGCGCCCGGAGCTGCTTCCCCGCGCCCGGGATCCGAACACTTTCCTAATACGCGGAGCGGGCCGGACCTGACGGATGGGTGCTATCCTAGCTGTGCTCGATACCTCCCCAAGGTCGGGCAACGCCGGCGCTCCCCCACACGCCGGCTGGTGGCCGCGGTGGGCACGGGGCCGTCCACCGCGGCCACTCTCTTTTGCGCTATCGAGCGCACCGTCACCTCCTGGAGAACTGACGACGGCGCCGGGCCACTGAGGGCCCGGCGCCGTCGTGCCAGGTGCGAGGAAAGGCGTCAGCCGGCCGAGGCGGGATCTCCGTCCGCGCCTACTCGCTGGACGCCTGGGTGGAGCGGTTGAGGTCGAGGGCGGGGCCGACCGGGGTGGACTTCGTTTCGACGCGCACGACCTGCTGGAATTGGGCCACGTAGCGTACCGCGGCATCCAGATAGGTCGCCACTTCCGCGACCTGCTCGCGTACGTCGGCGCCAAGGTCGCCGCGGTGCAGCAGCAGGTCGAGCGACGTCACGGCGATCGCCAGCTCGTTGTTCAGCAAGTGCGCCAGCTCGCGCGCGGCCAGCCGCACCCCCTCCAGCCGGGCGTCGCTCTGCGAGCGCTCCAGGTCCCGCAGCGCCTGCTGCTCGCGCAGCAGCTGCCCGTGCAGGGCCGCCAGCCGCCGCCGCGCGCTCACCCACACCTGCACGCGGTCCAGCAGCTCGGCCATGTCGAACGGCTTGCCAACGTAGTCGTCGGCGCCCGCCGCGAAGCCCTCGTGGCGGTCCGGACGGGTGGTCAGCGCCGTCAGCATGATGATCGGCAGGTAGTCCTCGCCACCCGCTGCCCGCACGCGCCGGCACACTTCCACGCCATCCACCTCGGGGATGTTCCGGTCCAGCAGCACGAGATCCACCCCGCCGGCCTCGATCGCCGCGAGGGCCTCGGCGCCGTCGGCCGCGCCGCGCGGCGTGTAGCCCGCGCCGACGAGTAGGTCGGCGATCAGCTCGCGCAGCGTCTCGTCGTCCTCCACGACGAGCACCACCGGCGGGTCGCCCGCCGGCGGCGCGTGGTCAACCGACTGGGCGGCGTCGGCGGCGGGAAGGTCGCCAGCCAATTCCTGCTCCTCGGGGCGCACCCGGCTCACGGCGCGGGGCACCACGGCCCCGCGTTCCCTATCAAGCTACCAAGAAGCGGTAGCGGCCGGCACGTTCGAACGTACCGGCCGCCACAGACAAACGGCCGCGCGCCGCCACGCGGCGGCGGCTAGGGCTGGCGCGGCTCGCCGGCCGCCGCCGGCCGCGCCGGGCGCAGGCCGGGCGTGAGCCGCGCCAGCGCCGCCGGGTCCGGCTTGGCGACCGCGCGCCGATTCTCGGTCTCCACTTCTTCCAGCAGCTCGCGGCGCACCACCGCCACCTCGCGCGGCGCCCGAACGCCGATCCGCACGTAAGGCCCCTCCGTGCCCAGGACCACCACCTCGACGTCGCGGCCGATGCGGATGCTCTCGCCAGTTCGACGGCTCAGCACTAACATGCCTGCACCACCGCCTCGGCCGCCGCGCCCCGTAACACCGGCTCGCGCAGCGCGTAGCGCTCGTCCGTGCGGATGACCTGTTTGCCCTGCCGCCGCACCGGGTTGATGACGAGCGGGGCCTTCAGGTTCGCGGTCATCGCCTGCACGTCCTTCGGCACGACGACGATGCAGTACAGGCGCGGCTCCGTGCCGGCCTCCAGCCGCAGGCTCTCGCGGTCCTCGTCGGGCAGGGCCAGCTCGTAGTCCGGATCGACGCAGCCCGGCGGCACCAGCAGGAAGCTGATGTACGGGTCGTCGAGCGACTGCAGCCAGCAGAACGGCGCGTAGTACTCGTCTTCGATCAGGGCGAACGCCGTATAGTCCTCGAAGCCAGGCAGGCCCGTCGGGAACGTGAGCCGCGCCTCCTCCGGCAGGGCCAACGTCTCCATGGGCCCCAGCCGCGCGCTGCGTACCAGCATTGGCTATCCTCTCTGGTTTTAGCTCAGGTAGTCGAGCAGGCTCGGCTGCAGCATCTTAGCCGCCGCTTGCAGGCTCGCCTGGTATACCGTGCTCTGCTGCTGGAAGTTGCTGATGGCCGCCGCATAGTCGGTGTCTTGCACGGTGGCCAGCATCCCCGCGAGCTGCGCCTGGCTCTGCTGGAGCTGCGTCTGCGCAGCCTGCAAGCGATTCAGCTTGGCGCCGGTGGTCGCGCGCGCGGTGATCATCGTGTTGAGCGCCGCGTCCAGGCTGCTGAGGTCGTTCGTGCGCACGGCGGCCGAGTCGCCCGCCTGCAGATGGTCGCGCAGGTTGATCAGCGCCGTGAACGCGGGGCCGAACACCGCGCTGCCCGGCGTGTTGATCGTCATCGTCGCGCCCGTGTCGATCTCGCGCTGCATCTGCCCGTTGTCCCCGCTGTAGACCACCGTGGTCGGCGGCCCGGCGTTCAGCGTGAACGGGTCGGCGTCCGTCTTCAGCCCGGCGAACAGCCGCTGCCCCTGCAGCCCGCTGTTGCCAAGCTGCACCATCTGCTGGAGGAGCTGATCGACTTCCGACGCCATGTCCGCTTGGTCGCTCGTCGCCAGCGTGTCGTTCGCGCCCTGCACGGCCAGCTCCCGCGCCCGCTGCAGCAAGCTCGTGGCGCTGCTGAGCGTCGAATCGGTCATCTGCAGCCACGACGTGCCGCTGCTGATGTTGCGCAAGTACTGCTGGCCCGCCGCGATGCTCGTCTGGTAGCTCAGGGCGACCTCGACCGCGGGCGGGTCGTCGGACGGCTGATTGATCCGCTTGCCCGTGGTCAGCTGCTTCTCCAGTTGGCTGAGCGACTCCAGGTTCTGCTGCAGGGCGGCCACCGTAGCATCGCCGATCATCGAGTTGGTAACCCGCATCGTCGCCTCCTACCGCCCCACCACACCGGTGCCGTTGATTAGCTTGTCGAGCATCTCGTCGTTCGTCGTGATCAGCCGCGCGGCCGCCTCGTACGCCCGCTGGTAGCGGAGCATCTGGGTCGCCTCCTCGTCCAGCGAGACGCCCGATACCGTCTGGCGCCGCTGCGTGAGCAGCTGGACCAGCGCCGTCTGGTTGGCCAGCGTGCCCTGCGCCGCGCGGGCGTCGACGCCCAGCGAGGCGATCAGGGCGTTGTAGGAGTCCCCCGTCGACGGGCTCATCGTGTGCTGGAGCTGCGCGATGGCGAGCGCGGTGTTGTTGTTGCCCGCTTGATTGGGCGCGTCGGCCGCCGCCACCGTGTTCGGGTTTGCCGCGACCGTCGGGTCCACCGCGATGGTCGCGGCGTCGGTGCCCGCGAAGAACGCGCGGCCCGTCCCCCCGTCCAGGCCGTAGCCGGCGGCGTGCAGGCTGTTGACCGCGCCGATCAGGTTCGCGGCGATGCTGTTCAACTGGCCCAGATAGTTCGGGATGCTCGTGTCGCGCGCGTCCATCAGCCCGCGGAGCTCGCCGCTGTTGAGCGTCGCCAGCGAGTTGTCGGACGTGAAGCGCACGTCCAGCATCCCGCCCGGGCCGGTGGCCGTGGTAGTCAGCGCGTCCACCGACTGTCCCTGCACCAGCGTGTGCCCGCCCAGCGTCACGTTCACCGAGCCGTCGGCGCTCTCGCTGCTCTGGATCTGGGCAAGCTGGCTCACCTGATCGAGCAGCAGGTCGCGCCGGTCGCGGAGGTCGTTGGCGCGCTGGCCCGTCACCTCGACCTGCACGATCTGGCGATTCAGGGCCGCGATCTGGGTGCTCAGACTGTTGACCTGGTCCACGTCCAGCTTGACATGGTCGTTCAGGTTCTGTTGGATGGTGCTCAGGCCCTGCGCGGCGCGGTTGAAGCCGCTCGCCAGCGCCGCCGCTTGCTGCACGAGCGGCGCGCGGGTAGCCGTGTCCGAGGGGTTGTTGGCCAGGTCTTGCCAGGCCCCAAAAAAATTGCTCAGCATCGCGCTGAGCCCCGTCGACGAGGGCTCGTTGAGCACCGTCTGGACCTGTTGCAGCGCGTCGCTCTGCGCTTGCGCCTGCGACTGCACGCTGGCCTCGGCTCGATACTGGACGTCGGCGAAGAGGTCGCGCGCGCGGTCGATGCCGGCCACGACGACGCCGGTGCCCACCTGGCCGGCGATCTGCGCCCGGTTCATGCCGGGCAAGGTGTAGGGCGCCGTCGTGGCGAAGTTGACGGTCTGGCGGCTATACCCCGCCGTGTTGCTGTTGGCGACGTTCTGGCCGGTCACGTCGAGCGCCAGCTGCTGCGCCTGGAGCGCCCGCAGCGACAGGTCGAGCCCAAAAAACGATCCGGTCATCAGCCGTCCATTCGCCCGGCGCCGCCCGCGATCGCCGGATAGATGAGATCGGCGCCCAGCAAGTGCGCCAGGAACGCCCGCGTGCGCCCGGCCATCTCGGTAGCCGCGGCGAGCAGCTCGGCGGCGCGGCGGTTCTCCTCGTGCAACCGCACCACCTCGAAGCGCAGCGAGTCCACCAGCCCCGGCAGCGCCGAGCGGGGATGCGCGGCGCTATCCGCCTGGGCGATCGCGTGCAGGCCCTGCACTCCCAGCTCGCGCTCTAGCGCCGTTTGTAGCTGGTCGCGGTGCGCCTCCAGCGCGGCCAGGCGGGCGCTCGCCGCCTCCTGGTCCGTCGTCAAGGCGAGCAGCCGGTCCAGGTCGCCGTCCGCGACTGCCTGCCGCTGGAGCACCAGCAGCTCCGACAGCCGCGCCAGCGTCGGCACGAGCTGGCCAAGCGTCGCCTCCAGGTCCACGAGCGGTGGCCGCCGGCTCATGCTACTTGTCCCCGAGCAGCTTGCGGGCCAGCACGTCGGCGGGCACGTGATAGGTCCCGTCCGCGAGGCGCTGCTTGATGTCGGCAACCTTGTCGGCGCGCACGTCGGGCGCCGCGTCAACCGCTTGCTGCGCGTTCGCCAGCTCGCGGCCGCGCGCCGACACTTCCAGCGTGTCGCCGCTGGCGGCCTCGGCGCCCCTGGCGTGCCGGCCGTGGTGGTGGCGCTCCGTGCGCTGCACCCCGGCCTGCTCCGCGACGCTCTCGGTGCCGCGTGTCGGCTGGCTGTTGATGCCCTCGATACCCATGACCATCATCTCCTTCGTACGTCGCGGCCGCGTCCGCACCCGAGCGGCGGCGGATCGGGCGGCGCGGTTCGCGTGCCCGCTGGCCTTGCGGCTCCCCGGCCGGTCCCTGCCGGAAAGGATACCCTATCGTCTCCCCTCGCCGGCTCGGCGTCGTCCCAAGCGCGGGGCTCGCGCCCGGCCCTGCGGCCGAGCCCCCGCTATCTCTATTGTCGGCAGGTAGCCCCCGGTACTTTAGTACCTGCCCGCTCGGTACCCTGCCCGGCCTACTGGTGCTGCATGTTGTTCGCGTCTTGCAGCATCTCGTCCACGGTCTTCAGCGCCCGCAGGTTGACCGCGTACGCCCGCTGCGCTTGCAGCACGCGCACGATCTCCCGGCCGGGGTCCACGTTCGACGCCTCCAGGCTGCCCGGCACCAGCGCGCCCAGCCCGTCGCTGCCCGGCGCGCCCGTCTGCATCGCGCCGGCCGCGTCGGTGGCCACCAGCAGGTTGCTGCCGACCGCCTGCAGGCCATCCGGATTCGTGAACCGCACGAGCTGCAGCTGCCCCAGCTCCTGCCGACTGGCCCCGCCGATGGCCGCCGTCACGCGGCCGTCGGCCTCGATCTGGAGGTCCGTCGCCCCCGCGGGCACCGTAATGCCGCCCGCCACCAGCGCGCCCGAGCCGGTCACTAGCCGGCCCGCGCCGTCCACGGTCAGCGCGCCGGCGCGCGTGTAGGCCGTGCGCCCGTCGGGCAGGCTCACCGCCAGCAAGCCGTCGCCCGCGATCGCCACGTCGAGGCCGCGGCCGGTCGCCTGCACCGCGCCGGGCGCCAGGTTCGTCACCACCCCGCCCAGGGTCACGCCCTGGCCGAGGTCGCGCCGGCCCATGCTCAGGCCGCCGTCCTGCCCCGGCAGCGCGAACGTCGTCGTGCCCGGCGGGGTGTCGACCACGGCGGCGCGGCGGCTCTTGTAGCCGACCGTCTGCAGGTTCGCCAGGTTGTTGCTGGTCACGTCCAGCGCCCGCTCCTGCGCCTGCAGGCCCGACGCGGCGACGCGAAAGGTGCTCCACATAATGCCCCTCCCTTAATTGCCTGGCCGCGCGATCTCGGTCACGGCGCGGGAGAGCAAGTCATCCTGCGCGCGGATCATGCGCTGGTTCGCCTCGTAGGCCCGTTGCAGCCCCAGCGTCGTCGTCAGCACCCCCGTCACGTCCACGTTCGACGCCTCGACGTACCCCTGGCGCACCGTGGTCGCGACGGCCGGCTGCGGCTGGAGGTCGCGCTGCTGTGGTACCAGCTCGTTCCGCCCCACGCGCTCCAGCACGTCGTCCGGCCCGAACTCGACCACCTGCAAGCGGTCGATCGCCGCGTCGCCGGCGCGCACCGTGCCGTCCGCGTCGATCGTGACGGCGCCGCCACCCACCTGGATCGGGCCGTACTCGCCCAACACCCGCGCGCCCGCCTGCGTGGTCAGGTAGCCGTCCGCGTCGCGCGTCAGGCTGCCGTCGCGGGTGTAGCGCGTGCCCTGCGCCGTGTCCACCGCCAGGAAGCCCGGCCCCTCCAGCGCCACGTCCAGCGGTCGGTCGGTCGCCTGGAGCGCGCCCTGGCCCAGATCCAGCAGCGGCACCTGCGGTACGTTCGCCAGCGTCAGCCGGCCGAGGTCCCGGCCGCTCTGCGCGGTGAGCCGCGCCACCAGCTGCTCATCGAACGCCGCGCCCGCCGTCCGCTCCTGCTTGTAGCCGACTGTCTCGGCGTTGCTCAGGTTATTGGTGGCGACCTCCATCCGACGCGCCGTGGCGACCATGCCCGACACGGCGGTGTATAGTCCGCGAATCATGGGGTGGACCTCCTCGCGGCGAACCGCGCCAGGCCGAAGCCGAGCGCCCCGCCAATCACCAGGCAGAGCAGCGCGCCGAAGAACACGACGAAGGGGATCGAGCCGGTCCCCGGCGCTCCCTCGGGCACCGTCGGCGGCCCGCCGGTCCGCGGCAGCTCCGCCGGCTGGCCCTGGCTCGTCGCCGGCGGCTGGATGCGGCCGGCGATCGAGTGGCGGCTGCTGGGCGTCGTCGGCCGACTGCCCTCCGTCTCCACGCTCACCAGCACGATGTCCCAGTCCCGCTCGGGGATCGACTCCGGCAGCACCTCGTCCACCCGCGCCACGCTGCCGTCGCTGTTGAAGCTGGCCAGCGGCTGCCGCACCCCCTGGGCCGTGTCCACGATCCAGACGACGTATTGCTCGCCGCTCAGGTGGGGGAGGCCGGTGGCGCTCAGCCGCACCTCGCCGTCGCGGGTCGCGATCTCGGCCACGCCCGAGGCGCTCGTCGGCCCCCACGTCGACACGCCGTTCAGATACGAGAGCACCACGTTGAACGGCGTGCCGTTCGCGGCCGACGGCGCGGCCGGCAGGCCGAGCGTCAGGGCGAGCCCGAGCACCAGCGCCCGCAGCGGCAGGCTGAGCAAACTTCCGCGTTCCACCACTCGTCCTCCCAACAGCACTCGCTCGCCTCCTCTAGGCCGGCACCAGCCGCGCGGCGCGCAGCGCGCTCCGCAGCTTGAACACCGCTGCGGCGTGAAGCTGGCTGACCCGCGAGGTCGATACCCCTATTACCTCGCTGATCTCTTTGAGTGTCAGCTCCTCGTAGTAATATAGGGTGATTACCAGGCGGTCGCGCTCGGACAGCTCTTCGATCGCCGCCACCAGGTTGCGGAACAGCTCCTGCCGCTCCACCTGCGAGCCGATATCCCCCGGCCCCTCGGCCGCGAGCTGGTCGGCCAGCGTCAGGTGCTCGCCCTCCTCGCCGATCGGCGTGTCCAGCGACACGATGGTCGTGCTCGCCTCCGCCAGCCGGTTGCGAAACTCCGCCAGGGTCAGGCCCAGCTGCTCGGTCACCTCCTCGTCCTCGGGCGTCCGGCCGAGCTGCTGCGTCAGCTGGTCGTAAGCGTCCTCCAGCTCGCGCGCGCGGCGGTAGGTGTCGCGTGAGCGCGGCTGCAACCCGCGCACGGCGTCGATGATCGCGCCGCGGATGCGCTGGATCGCGTAGGTCTCGAACTTCACGCCGTGCGACGGGTCGAAGCGGTCCACCGCCTGGATGAGCCCGATGGTGCCGTAGCTCAGCAGGTCCTCGTGGTTCAGCACGCCGGGCAGGCTCACCGCCATCCGTCCGACGACGTACTTCACCAGCGGCGCGTACTGGAGAATGAGCTGCTCCCGCAGCACCGGGTCGCGCCGGTCGTAAAACTGCTCCCAATCCGTGGGGCCCTGGGCCGTTTGCATGGTTGCCACCTCTCCTAGCTAGGGGATGGGGGGCAGGGACCGGGGGGTACGGGCCGCCCCTATCTCCCGTCCCCTATCCGCCATCCCCTATTCCCCAATCCCTTCGTCGGCCGCCGACGTGTCGTCGTCGATGGCCACGTCCAGCCGCTGGCCGCGCGCGTCGGGCCTGGCGGCGGCCGGCGCCGGCGGGGGGGCGGCCTCGACGATGCCGCGGGCCACGCGCCCCAGCACCGCCAGCAGCACTGCGCCGCCCGTGGCGCGGACCAGGGCCATCTCCGGCTCGGTACCCGCCACCAGGCCCATCACGTACAGCGTCAGGAACACGCCGAGCACGAGCGGGAACAGGTACTCGGTCAGCGGTCGCGTCGGCGCCAGCATTAGACCACTCCTCGGCGTAGCTGCTCGAGCTGGTAGCGAATGGCGTGGCGGATAATGCGCTCGCGCACGACCGTCGCCACGTCGGTGAACATCGCGCCGCACTCCCACGGGTACTCGGCGTGGTCGCGCGACGCCTCGGCGCGCACGATCGACGCCCGCACGGGCACGACGTCTCCGTTGTCGGGCAGGCTCAGGTCCAGCCGCAGCTCCGATCCCAGCGCCAGCGGCGCCGCGCTGCGCAGCCCCAGGCCGCTCGCGCTCAGATCGGCCAGCAACAGGCGCGGCCGCTGCTCCTCCCCGTCGGGCGCGATGACCGTCGCGCCCTTGAGCACCGTCCAGCACGGCACCCGGAAGTACTCGCGCCGCTGGATGCGCTCGCCCTCGAACACCCACACGCCGACGCACGCCTGCGCGCCGCGCTCGACGGCGACGATCTCCGCGCGCACCGCGTACAGCGCGTCGGTCGCGCGCCAGGTGCGGAAGCTCACCTCCTCGCCCACCGCCAGCGCGCCCGCGGGGTCGTGCGGCGGTGCGCCCACCCAGACGGTGTCGTCCTCGCGCCCCATTACGCGGGTCGGGAACCAGCGGGCGCCGTCGCTCTCGTCCACCCGCAGCATCACCTGCTGCCCGCGCTCCAGCGGGATTCGCTCGACCGCCATCATGCCGCACCCCCATCCACCGTCTCCCGGGTGATCACCTCGGTGCCCGCGCTGATCTCGCTGTAGGCCAGGATGACGACACTCGGCAGCGCTAGCTCCGTGAAACGCCGCAGCGGCAGGCGCAGCCGCGCCGGGCAGAGGATGATCGGCTGGTGGCCCGACGCGGCCAGTCGCTCCATCGCCTCGCGGATGCGGAGCAGGAAGCTCTGCGCGACGCCCGGCTCGACGTGCAGGCTCGGGCCGCGCTCGGTCTGGATGACGTTCTTGGCTAGCTCTTGCTGCCACGCCGGCGCAAGGGTGATAACCGACAGCCGGCCGTCCTCGGCGGCGTACTGGCGGGTGATCTGGCGCGCGAGCGCCTGCCGCACGTGCTCGCTCAGCGCGTCGGCGTCGTGCGTCACACTCGCCTGGTCGGTGATCGCCTCCAGGACGGTCACGAGGTCGCGGATCGAGACGCGCTCGCGCAGCAGGTTCTGCAGCACGCGCTGCACCTGGCCCAGCGTCAGCACGGCCGGCACCAGCTCGTTCACCAGCGCGGGATGCTCCTCCTTCACGTGGTCGAGCAGGGTCTGCACGTCCTGGCGCGACAGGATCGTCGCCGCGTGCGCGCGGATCACCTCGGACAGGTGGGTGATGATGACCGACGGCGGATCGACCACCGTGTAGCCCAGCACCTCCGCGCGCTCGCGCTCGGCGGCGTTGATCCACACCGCGGGCAGCCCAAAGGCCGGCTCGACGGCGGGGATGCCGTCGATCTCCTGCTCGACCATGCCCGGGTTCATCGCCAGCAGCCAGCGCGGCCGCACCTCGCCGGTCGCCACCGGCACGCCGCGCAGCTTGATCGTGTACTGGTTCGGCCCTAGCTCCGCGTTGTCGCGGATGCGGATCGTCGGCAGGACGATGCCCAGGTCGAGCGCCACTTGGCGGCGGATGAGCGTCACGCGGCCCAGCAGCGTGCCGCCCTGCTCCGCGTCCGTCAGCGGGATCAGCGCGTAGCCGATCTCCACCTCGATCGGATCGACGCGCAGGTACTTGTGAACGTTCTCCGGCTCGCCGCTCGTGCTCGGGGCCGGCGCCAGCGCCGTCTCCGCGCTCGCCTGGGCCCGCGCGTGGTTGCGCACCAGCACGGCCGCGCCGGCGATGGCGCCGGCCATCAGGAACATCGGCAGCTTCGGCAGCCCCGGCACTAGCGCCAGCGCCCCCAGCGCGCCCGAGGTCATGAATAGCGCCCGCGGGTTGGCGAGCACCTGGGCGGCGATGTCCCGGCCCAGGTTGCCGTCCGACGCGGCACGGGTCACGATGATGCCCGTCGCCGTCGAGATCAGGATCGCCGGGATCTGCGACACCAAGCCGTCGCCGACGGTCAGCAGCGTGTAGGTGCCCAGCGCCTGGCCGATCGGGATGCCGAGCTGGAACACGCCGATCACGATGCCGCCGATGATGTTGACCAGGATGATCACGACGCCCGCGATGGCGTCGCCCTTCACGAACTTGCTGGCGCCGTCCATCGCGCCGTAGAAGTCAGCCTCCTGCTGCACGGCGCGGCGCCGCGCCCGCGCGGTCGCCTCGTCGATCGCGCCGGCGTTCAGGTCGGCGTCGATGCTCATCTGCTTGCCCGGCATCGAGTCGAGCGTGAAGCGCGCGGCCACCTCCGCCACGCGCCCGGCGCCGTTCGTGATGACCACGAACTGGATCACGATCAGGATCAGGAAGATCACCACGCCCACGACGTAGTTGCCGCCGACGACGAACTGGCCGAAGCTGGCGATGACCTCGCCCGCGTGGCCGTGCAGCAGGATCAGGCGGCTGGCCGAGATGTTCAGGCCCAGGCGGAACAGCGTCGCCAGCAGCAGGATCGACGGGAACGACGAGAACTGGAGCGGCTCGGTGATGTACATCGACACGAGCAGCATCACCATGGCGAGCGACACGTTCGTGACGATCAGCACGTCCAGCACGCCCTCGGGCAGCGGGATGATCATCATGCCGAGGATCATCGCCACGCCGACCGCCAGCAGGATGTCGCTGTATTGCATCAGCCGACCGAGCCGGCCGCTCGCCGCCGCGGGCGCGTTCACCACTGCCATGTCATCTCCCAGGGGCTAGGTGGTAGGGAATAGAGGATAGGGGTCGGAAGCATCTCTCCGTCCCCTACTCCCTATCCCCTAGCCCCTACCCCCTTGCCCTTGAGGGCGTAGATGTACGCCAGCACCTCGGCCACCGCCTGGAACAGCTCAATGGGAATCTCGGTGCCGATCTCGACCGCCGCGTACAGCGCGCGGGCCAGCGGCTTGTCCTCCAGCACCGGCACGTCGTGCGCGCGGGCGATCTCCTTGATCCGCTGCGCCACCGCGTCGGCGCCCTTGGCCACCACGCGCGGCGCGCCCATCTCGCCCGGCCGGTACGCTAGCGCAACGGCCAGGTGCGTGGGGTTCGTGACGACCACGTCGGCCTTGGGCACCTCCTGCATCATGCGGCGCCGCGCCAGCTTGCGCTGGAGCTGCCGGATGCGGCCCTTGATCTTGGGGTCGCCTTCCGTCTGCTTCAGCTCCTCGCGGATCTCGTCCTTCGACATGCGGCTGCTGCGGATGAAGTCCCAGCGCTGGTAGCCGTAGTCCAGGATGCCCAGCCCGAGCAGCACCGCGCCCGCCGTCAGCCCCACCCGCATCGCCAGCGCCGCGAGCTGCGGTGCCGTCGCCCGCAGGTCGCCGGCCGCGAGCATCGCCAGCTCCGGCACGCTCTCCGTATAGACCTGGTAGAGCACGAACGCCACGAGCCCCGCCTTCAGCAGCGTCTTGCCCAGCTCGACCAGGCCGTGGAGCGAGAACAGCCGCTGCACCGCGGCCAGCGGGTTCAGGCGGCTGAACTGCGGCGTCAGCCCGCGGCCGCTCAGCGCTAGCCCCGTCTGCCCGACGTTCAGCACCACGCCCACGACCGTCAGCGCCACCAGCGGCGCGATGATCCGGAAGAACAGCATCCCGGTGTTCAGCCACAGATCAGCGAGCGCGGCATCCGTGAAGTCCGGCCGCAGCAGCGTGCTGAACTGGCGCTCCATCTCGCCCCGCAGTTCGGCCGCCGCGGCGCCGCCGAAGCTCTGCAGCACCACGAACCCCGCCAGCAGCCCCCCGGCCATCGCCAGGTCGGCGCTGCGGACGACGCGCCCCTTGTCCCGCAGCTCCTTGAGCCGCCGGGGGGTCGCCGCCTCGGTACGCTCGCCAGCCGCCACGTCCCCTCCTAACCTCGTCCCAGGGGTGCAGGGCCGCTCCCCTACCGGGGGCCTACGCCCTCCCCGCGTCGTCCCCGGGGGTGCAGGGGGAGTGGCGCTCGCAGTATGCCGCGCCACACCCGGCCGGGGGGCGTGGGGGGTGTCCCCCCACCTACCCCTCCTCTTCCTCTTTCCGGGGGGGTGGGGGTGTCCCCCACTCCCCCTCTTACCCCGCCAAACTCAACATCGCCTGCGGCAGCGCGTGAATCAGCGCCTCTAGCCGCGGCAGGATCACCGGCAGCGCCACCACCAGCGCGCCCAGCCCGATCAGGATCTTCGCCGGCAGCCCGATCGCGAACAGGTTGAGCTGTGGCGCCACCCGCGCCAGCACCGCCAGCCCCAGGTCGGCCAGCAGCAGCGCCGCGATCACCGGCAGCGCCATCTTTACCGCCGCCCCGAACAGCGCCGCGGTCAGCGCCGTGAGCTGCTCGACGGTGCCGCCCGCCAGCGTCGCGCCGCCCAGCGGCACCGCGCCGAACAGCTCGTACAGCCCGGCCAGGAACAGGTGATGGCCGTTGATCTGCAGGAAGATCACCATCGCGAACGTGGTGAAGAATTGCTCCAGCGTCTTCTGGCCCAGGTCGGCATGCGGGTCGATCGTCGCGCCGAAGCCGAAACCGCCCTGCACGCCGATCAGCGACGCCGCGAACTGGACCGTCGCGAAGATCAGCGTGACCGCGAACCCGGCCAGCAGGCCCACCAGCAGCTCGCCCGCGATCTCACCCGGCCCGATCGCCACCGGCTCGTTCGCCCCCGGTCCGCCGGGCGGGAACAGCACCAGCGTGATGAACAGCCCGAGCCCGATGCGGCCGGGCAGCGGCACGCGCGCCGAGCCGAGCAGCGGGTTGATGCCGATCGCGGCCAGGACGCGCACCGCCGCGAGCAGCAGCCGGCTGAAGTACGCCCCCGAGAAGTTCACGAGCTGTACCGTGTCCGTCACGTCCGCGCTCCGCCTACCGCACCATCTGGGGGAGCGAGTTGAACAGCCCCACCGTGTAGCCCAGCATCGTGCTCATCAGCCAGCCGCCGGTGATCGCCAGCGCGCCGAACACCGCCAGGATCTTCGGCACGAAGCTCAGCGTCGACTCGTTGATCTGCGTCAGCGCCTGCACGATGCTCACCACCAGCCCGACCACGAGCGCCGCCAGCAGCACCGGCGCCGACAGCAGCAGCGTCATCATCAGCGCGTCGCGCCCCAGCTCCAGCGCCCCCATCTCCGTCATCGCCGCACTCTCCGCTCCCGGGGTCCAGGGGTGTCCCCTGGCGGGGGATGTGGGGGGTGTCCCCCCACATCCCCTCGTTTCCTCTTAGTCCCGGGGGTGTGGGGGTGCCCCCCACAGCCACCCGCCGTTGGACTACATAAAGCTGGTGACCAGCGACTTCACGATCAGGTGCCAGCCATCCGCCATCACGAACAGCAGCACCTTGAACGGCAGCGAGATCGTCGCCGGCGGCAGCATCATCATGCCCATTGCCATCAGCGTGCTCGACACGACCATGTCGATCACGAGGAACGGCAGCAGGATGATGAAGCCCATCTGGAACGAGGTCTTCAGCTCGCTGATCATGAACGACGGAATCAGCGCGTAGGTCGGGATGTCCGCCTCGGTGTCCGGCTGCGGCAGGTTGCCCAGGTTCACGAACAGCGCCAGGTCCTTCTCGCGCGTCTGCCGCAGCATGAACGCGCGCAGCGGCTGCTCCGCGCGCTGGTACGCCTGGTCCAGCGTGACCTCGTTGCGCAGGTACGGCTGTACCGCCTGGTCGTTGATCGTCGTCCACACCGGCGCCATCACGAACACCGTCAGGAAGAGCGCCAGGCCCAGCAAGATCTGGTTCGGCGGCATCTGCGCCACGCCGATCGCGCTGCGCGCAAACGACAGCACGATGGCAATGCGCACGAACGAGGTGACCATCATCAGCACGGCCGGCACGAGGCTGAGCACGGTGAGCAGCAGCAGGAGCTGCACGCCCATCGTGGCCTGGTCGCCCTGGCCGCTACCCATCTGCACCTGCACCGACGGCAGGCCCTGCTGCGCGCTCGTGCAGCCCCCGGCGAGCACGGCGAGCAGCGCCAGCCCGAGCGCGGTGCCGAGCCGGCGCGGGTGGCCGCCACTGTGGGCCGCCGTCGTCGAAGCCACGGGACGGGTCGGGGGAGCGGGCCGTGATTGCTGTCGCATGCTGTGTCCCATCTCTCTCGCAGGGTCACAGCAATCGTACGGCCGGCCGGGCCGTTGCCAACAGACGCTAGGGGCCCGACCGTCCCTGCCGAAAGGCCCAACGCGGCCGGTACCTCGGTACCCTCATCCCCTGCCCCGGACGGCGTCCTCGGCGGCGTCTCGCCGTGGTGTGCCCGGCGTCTGAGCCGGCGACGAGGAGATGTAGGGTAGGACGGGGGGTTGTCCCTCGCCACCCGGCGGCGCGAGCGGCTCGATGAACCTGAAAGCTGCGCGAGGCCAGACCGCTTTCGACGGGAGACTGTCTGACTTCCACCGCAAGGAGCGGAGGGCGACGAGCATAGGCTGCCCCGCACCATAGTTGGACCCGGACTCGCGGACGCCACGATGGCTCCGCGGGGGGCTCAGCATGGACCGCGGAAGCGCTATCGGCACCTGGACCGCCGCGGGCTACTTGGCCGCGAACGGCTCGTCGAGCGCCGCTGGGGCGGTCGCGGGGGTCGGGGCGGGGACGGACTGGGGGACGCCGTCGCCGTCCCAGGCCGCCAGCGTCGTGATCTGCGAGCTAGTTACGCCCAACAGCAAGCGCCGCCCCTCCACGTTCACGAGGTAGATGGAGCGATTGGGCGCCAGCGTGGTGGACTCGATCACTTGGAGCGACCCCGACCGCTTGCCGAGCGTCGCCCCCAGGCTGTAGCGCTTGATCAGCCATAACGTGACGTAAGCTAGCGCGAGCACCGCCACCAGCTTCAGCGTCACGTCCACCGCCGCGCCGGGGAAGTCAAGCGGCTCCGACGCCGCGGGGTGAGCGGGGGCCGCCGCCGGCACAGTCGGCGCCGGCGGCGGCGCGTTCGGCGCCTCGCTCACGCCAGGCGCGGGCGCCGCGGGCACGGCAGTCGCTGCCGACGCCGCGCCGGGCGGAGCTTCACCCGCGGGGGACTCGTCCACGGCCGCCGCCTCGCCCGCGGCCTCGCCGGCCGTCGCACTCTCGACGCCGGTCGTCCCGGCCGGCGTCGGATCCTCCAGGGCGGTCGCGTCGGTAGCCGACTCGCTAGTCACCGCCGCGTCGTCGGACGCCTGGGCCAACACCCCGGCCGGCGCCGGGCGCGCGGCCACGGCAGCCGCGGCCGGCATCGCCTGGGCCACGGGGGCCGCCAGTCCGAGGCGCCCGAGCAGCGCGAGCCCGATCAGCAGCACGGCGAGCGCGGGGCGGTGTGCGCGCATCGTCATCCCATCGTCGCCAGGCGCTTCGCCGGCGACACGATCTCCAGGACCCGCACGCCAAATTTCTCGTCCACGACCACGACTTCGCCGCGCGCGATTCGCGTGCCATTCACCAGGATGTCCGCCGGCTCCCCCGCCAGCTTGTCCAGCTCGATCACCGAGCCCGGCCGCAGCGCCAGCAGCTCGCCGATCGTCATGCGCGTGCGCCCCAGCTCGACGCTCACCTCCAGCGCCACGTCGAGCAGCAGGTCGATCCCGGCGCCCTCGCCCGCCGCGCTCTCGCCCGCCAGCGGCCGGAACTCGGGCGCGCCCAGCGCCGACCCGCCCGCCGCGGCGGCCGCGAACAACGCCTCCGCGCCCGCGGCAGCCCCGGCGCCCACCGCCGCCGGCTCGTCGCCCAGCAGCTCCGGCTCGTCGCCGCTCAGTCCCTGCTCGTCCGCCATCGCCGCTCCCCTCGTCCCTCGTCCGTCATGAATTGCTACCGGATGAGTACGACCACCCTCTAGGAATGTAGCATCGTCTGCCCCTAAGCGGACGGCCCAGGTGGGTGTGCATGTCTGGCTTCGCCAAACCTACACGCTATCCCTGGCCGAGTGCTTAGCCACGCACCCCCGTGATCTGCACGGCGAGGTTCTTCCCGGCCAGCCCGGGGCGCGCGTTGAACTTCACGTGCTGCCCCACGCGCACGGCCAGGCTGCCGTTGGCGGGGGTGTCCAGCTTGATGACCTGCCCCTCCGTCAGCGCCAGCAGGTCGCGGAGGCTCAGCCCCACGCTGCCCAGCTCGACGGTGAGCGGCAGCGCCACCGGGTTCAGCCGCTCGGGACGCGTCAGCGTCGGCTCCGCCGTCTCCGGGCGCGCCGCGCCCGCCGACCACACCTGCGACGTCAGGCTCTCCATCACCGGCTGCAAGACCGGGTGCGGGATGCACAGGCTGAGCGTGCCCGTCGTCTGGAACAGGCTGATCTCGAATACCAGCATGACCGTCGTCTCGGTGGGCAGCGTCACCTGCACGAACTCGGGGCTGAGCGTCGGCTCCTGCACGGTGGGCTGCAGGCTCGCCACGTTGCTCCAGGCGTCGCGCAGGTTGCTGATCAGCAGCCCGCCCACCGTTTTCAGGAGCGCCATCTCGATCTCGGTCATCTCGCCGCTGGCGCTCTGCGCCGAGCCGCTGCCGCCCAGCAGGCGGTCGAGGATCACCCGCGCCACCGGCAGGTTCATCTCGATCACCATGTTCCCCGGCAGCGGCTGCGGCGAGACGACGTACATCACCGTCGGCGTGGGCAACGACCGGATGTACTCGTCGTAGGTCGCCTGCTCCACCATCGTCAGCCGGATCTGGATTGCGCTGCGCAGGTACGACGCCAGCGCCGAGGCCAGCCCCCGCGCGAACGACTCGTGGGTGATCCGCAGCGCGCGCAGGTGCTCCTTCGAGAACTTGTCCGGCCGGCGGAAGTCGTACAGCTTCACCGGCCGCGACGCGACCGCGTGATAGGCATCCGTCGCCGTGGCCGCCGCCGGCTCGTCCGGCTCGACGGTCAGGCTCGACATGAGCGCCTCGATCTCTTGTTGGGAGAGCAGCTTGTCGCTCATCTTCGCTCGCCGTGGCGGTTATTGAATGATGAAGTCGGTAAAGTAGATCGCCAGGATCTTGTACTCGTCCAGCGGCTCCTGGAGCCGCTCTTTCAGCTCGTCCTTCAGGTGCTCGCGCCCGTCGGGCCGGGTTAGCTCGGCGCTCGTCTTCGAGCCGAGCAAAGTGTTGATCGTGTCGTCCACGATGGCCGCCTTGCCCTTCAGCTCCTTCGCCAGCTCGTCCTGGGCCTTCTTGTACTCCTCGCCCTTCGGCGCCGGCCCCTTCTTCGCCGACGACGCCAGCTCGATGACGACCGTCGTCTTCAAGTAGCGCATCGCCCCCGGGTCGGCCAGGTTCACCACCCGCTCCTTCGTGACGTAGCCAATCCCGTCGCCCGGCTGCGGGTTCCACGGCGGCGCGGCCGTCTCCCCCTTGCCCAGCACCTTCGACGCGCCGAAGAACCCGCCAGCCCCCAGGGCGAGCCCCCCGACGACCAGCAAGATCGGGAACAGCAGCTTCTTCAATGGAGTCCTCCGGGCTGGGCCAAGGCTCCGCTGCCGGCCGTGGTGGCCGACGCGGGCGCGTTCAGGATCACGATGTCCACGCGGCGGTTGCGCGCGCGCCCCTCGCGCGTCGTGTTCGGCGCCGCCGGCCGAAACTCGCCGTAGCCGGCCGCCGTCAGCCGCGCCGGCGCGATGCCGCCGCGCTCGCTCAGGTAGCGCGCCACGCTCGTCGCCCGCGCCGCCGACAGCTCCCAGTTCGACGGATACAGCGGCGTGCTGATCGGCGTGTCGTCCGTGTGTCCCTCGATGCGCAGGTCATTCGGCATGACCCGCAGCCGATTCGCCAGCGTGTCCAGCAGCTTCAGGCCCTCCGGCCGCAGGTCGGCCTTTCCCGAGTCGAACAGCACGTTCCCCGCCAGGCTGATCACCACGCCGTCGGCGGTCGTGCCGACGTCCACTTGCGCCCGCGCCTGCACGGGCGGGGGCAGCTGGTTCAGCGCCCGGCGCAGGTCCTCCACCGTGCCGATGAGCTGGCTATCCGCCGCCTCCTGCGGTAGCGACGAGCCGCCGTCCAGGATCGAGCTGGGGTCGCCCGCGCCGTCCTCGCCCTTCAGGCTGGTCGGCACGCTGCCCTTCAGCACCTCGACGTTGAACGCCCGCTGGAGTGCGGCCTGCAAGCGCGCGAACTTCGCCACGTCGGCGCGGCCCAGCGAGTACATCACCACGAAGAACACCATCAGCAGCGTGATCAGGTCCGCGTACGTCAGCAGCCAGCGCTCGGCGTTCTCGTG
>JAJPHF010000046.1 GCA_021325365.1 Pseudomonadota bacterium | reverse complement strand
GTTCTCGGCGAAGATCGGCGAGCGGGCGCTGCGCAGCATCGCCGCGCCCATCTCGCGGGTGATCGCCTCCAGCCGGTTGGCGATCACCGTCGCCAGCACGACGTCGACGCCCGCTTCGGTCCGCATCACCCACCTCCCCGCAGGCGAGCCAGCAGCTCGCCGACCGCCACGTCCTGGCGGTGCATCAGCCCATTGCCCCAGCGGTCGACGAGCAGGGCGAGATCCGGCGGCACCAGGATCGTCGTCGTCTCTTGCTCTACGATCGCCGGTCCGCGCACGGTTGCGCCCGGCGGCAGGTCCGGGCCGGCATAGACCGGCACGCGCTGGAGGCCGCCGTCCCAGTAGATGGTCCGCTCCTCGCGACCAGCACCCTGACCGGCCGCGCCGTTCGCGGCCAGCTCGGCCAGGCGCGGCTTCTCGGTGCGGCCGACGGCCACCACGCGCAGCGTGACCACCTCCAGCGGGTGCGCGGCATCCTGGTAGCCGTTGACCGCCTCGTGGCGGCGGTGGAACTCGCGGGCCAGCGTCGCCAGGCCCTCGTCGCCGAAGCGATCGTCTGCGAGCGGTACGTCCAGCTCGCGGAACTGGCCGACGTAGCGCAGCTCCGCCGACGCCTGGAGCTGCACGTCGCCCGCGGCTACCCCCTCCGAGCGCAGCCGCTCGGTCGCCTGCTCCTTCAGCCGCGCGATGACCGCGCGGCCGCGCTCGCGGTCGATCGTCGCCAGCGGCGTGACGAAGCTGGTCGCCAGCTCGTGGCGTAGGTCGCTGAGCAGCCCGCCCAGGGCGCAGAGGACCGAGGCCAGGCGGGGCACGATCACCAGGGGAATCTCCAGCTCCTGCGCCAGGGTGCCGACGTGGAGCGGGCCGGCGCCGCCGGCCGCGACGAGGACGAACTGGCGCGGGTCGTGGCCGCGGCGGATCGACACCTCGCGGATCGCGTCGACCATGTTCTCGTTGACCACCTGGTAGGCGCCGTAGGCGGCGCGGCGCAGGTCCAGGCCGAGCGGCGCGGCCACGCGCTCCTGGAACGCGCGCTCGGCGGCGACGACGTCGAGGCGCAGGCGGCCGCCCCAGAACCGCTCCGGGTCGAGGTAGCCGAGGAGCAGGTTGGCGTCGGTGACGGTCGGCTCCGTGCCGCCGCGGCCGTAGCAGGCCGGCCCGGGATAGGCGCCGGCGCTCGCCGGCCCGACGGTCAGCATCCCCCGCGCGTCGACGCCGACGATGCTGCCGCCGCCGGCGCCGATGGTGTGGATGGCGACCATCGGCAGAGCGATGCGGTAGCCGGCCAGCTCGCCCTCGGTGGTCACGTCCGGCAGGCGGTCGCGGACCAGGCAGACGTCGAAGCTGGTGCCGCCCATGTCCACGCTGATCGAGTGGTCCAGCCCGTGCAGGCCCGCGACGTGCGCCGCGGCCACCGGCGCCGCGGCCGGCCCGGACAGGACGCTGGTGGCGCCGAGCCGCTTGCCCACCTCGGGAGCGCAGACGCCGCCGTTGGACTGCATCACCAGCAGGCTGCCCCGGAAGCCGGGCTCGCGCAGACGAGCGTCCAGTCCCGCGAGGTAGCGGGCGAGCAGCGGCGAGACGACGGCGTTGACGGCGGTGGTGCTGACGCGCTCGTACAGTCGCACCTGGGGCAGCACCTCGCTGGAGAGCGACACGTGCAGGCCCGGCCGCCGCTCCTCCAGCGCGCGGCCGACCGCTAGCTCGTGGGCTGGATTGAGGAAGGAGAATAGGAAGCAGACGCCCACGCCCTCGACTTCGTCGCGCTCGAGCGCGGCGATCGCCGCCTCGACGCTGCCCTGGTCCAGCGGGACCAGCTCGATGCCGTCGCAGTCGAGCCGCTCGACGATGGGGTGGATGCGCCGGCGCGGGATCAGGGGTGGGGGTGGCGCGCTGCGCGAGTCGAGGGGCCGCTCGCGCATGCCGCGGCGCATGCTCAGCACGTCGCGGAAGCCGTCGGTCGTGAGCAGCGCCGCGCGGGCGCCGCGACCGGTCAGCAAGGCGTTGGTGGCGACGGTGCTGCCGTGGACGATCCGCTCCGTCTGGGCCAGCAGCTCGGTGAGCGGCAGCCCGCGGGCCGCGGCCGCCTCCTCCAGCCCGGCCAGCACCGCGCCGGCCAGATCGCGCGGGTCCGACGGCACCTTGGACAGCCGCAGCTCAGCGCCGTCGCTGACGAGGACGTCGACGAAGGTGCCCCCGGTGTCGATGCCGATGGTGAACGCGCCTACTTCAGCACCTCCCGCAGCTTGGCCAGCGCCCCGGGCGGGGTGGCCAGCACCTGGCGGTAGATGCGGGCCACCTCCTCGCCCGGCGTGGGCGATACGATCGCCCCGATCTTCTCCGCCTCGGCCTTGAACTCAGGGTCGTTGAAGGTGTCCATCAGCGCCTTGCGCAGCGCCGTCAGCCGGTCGGCCGGGATCTCCGGCGCCGCGGCATAGGAGTAGTACGGGTAGACCTCGGTGGAGATGGCCTGGATCAACTGCCGAGCCTCATCGGTCCGGGCCAGGGACTCGACCGTCGGCACGTCCTTCAGCCAGGGGCTATCGGTCGCCCCGCCGCCCATGACCAGGATCGCCCGTAGCGGCGGGTCGGGGCCGTCGAACAGATACGGCCGGCCGGTCATCGTGTCGAAGCCGGGGCAGGCGCCGTTCACCTCGCCGGCCTCGGCCGCCGCCAGCGCCTTGGCGCCGCTCTCGTAGCCAGAGACGACCTTGAACCGCGTGCCGATGGCGATATTGAGCACGGCGGGGATGTCGTAGTTCGGCGTGCCTGGCCCGATCGCGCCAGTGATCAGCTCCGTGCCGTCGATGAGGTCCTGGACGCTCCTGACGCCCGTGTCGGCGCGAGCCACGCAGGTGGTCGTCGCCATACCGCCGGCGGCCAGCCAGTTGAAGCGGGCCGCGTCGAACTGGATGCCTTCCTTGCCGATCGCCTGCTGCAGCGGCAGGCCGGCCCCGATCGGCGTCATCACCGTGCCGTCTTTGGCCTCGCTGGCGTAGACCAGGTTGGCCGCCAGGATGCCGCCCGCGCCCGGGCGGTTCTCGACGATGACACTGGGATTGCCGGGGATGTACTGGGACAGGTGGCGAGCGACGACACGGGCGTGGACGTCGAAGGCGCCGCCGGCGGCGTAGCCAACGACGATGCGGACCGTCTTGCGGCGGTAGAAGTCGGCCACCGCCTGCTGCTCAGAGGCGGCGGTGGTGGCGGGCGCGGCGGTGGGCCCGGCCGCGGCAGCGACTTTCGGGGGCTCCGCCGGCCGGGCCGGCGCCGCGGCGGAGGCACAGGCCATCAGGCCGACGGGCAGGAGCACGATCGGGACGAGCACAGCGGCCAAGCGCCTCATCTTCCCTCCCGGTCGGGCGACCAGCGAGGCCCACGCGCGAACCCGTGGCTGCCAATATAGCCCGGCCGTGGGGCCCGATCAAGCGACCGATCGGTCGGTGGCGATGCCAATCGTGACGCGCGGTCAGCGACTCACCAGGGCGTCGGCTCGGACCGGCTGCTCGGCGCGCAGGTAGCGGTCGAGGAAGCGGAGCGCCTCGTCCCAGCAGTCGCCGGCGGCGACCGGGTCGTAGGCGCTGCCGTCGGGCAGGGCGAAACCGTGGCCCGCGCCGCTGTACACCTTCAGCTCGAACCGCTTGCCCAGCGCCTCCAGCCGCTCGGCCATGCGGTAGGTCAGCGCCACCGGCGAGACCGTGTCGGCGGCGCCATGCAGGGCTACGATCGGCGCCTGGATCCGCTCCGGCTCGGCGAAGGCGTCGAGGCGGTTGGCGTCGACCTGCTCCTTGAGCGTCGCGTGGAAGGCGACGCCGGCACGGGCCCAGGGAAACCGCGCCAGGGCGACGTACGTCAGCGCGCCGCCGCGGCAGTAGCCGCCCACGGCGAGCCGCTCGCCGTCGACGTCGTCGCGGCCGCGCAGGTAGGCCGCCGCATCCTCGACATACTGGAGGATCGTCCGGTCGTGCGGCTCTGGCTCGACGCTCTTCCAGTCGATCGCCAGCGCCACGTAGCCGGCCTCGCCCAGCCGGTCGGCCGCGCGCCGGTTCCCGTCCAGCAGGCCGTTGATCCCGTGGATCATGATCGCCGCCGGGTAGCGGCCCGGCGCCGCGGGCCGCCCCAGGTGCCCCCGGACGGTCGCGCCACCACTGCGGAACTCCACGGTCTCGCCGCCGAGTATGCTCCAGCCCATGCCGCGGCTCCTTTCTCCGGGCGCTGTCTCGGCCCGACCCGGGTGGTCGGGAGGCGTCCCGGACGCGCCACAGTCTAGCAGCGCGGCCCCCGCCCGCGCCCACCGGCGGCGGCATGCCCGGCGGCCGATTTCGGCTACACTGGAGGCGGTGCGTGCCGCGCCCGGCCTGCGCGCCAGTCTCGTCCGTCCGGAGCACGTCTATGGAGCGCGGGAGCGCCGCCGAAGCGCCTGTACCGACCACTCCCCAGCACATCCTCGACGCCCGCCAGTTTGCGCGGCCGTGGCTCGAGGAAACGCTGTTCCCGACCACGCGCACGCTGCAGCAGACGCCGCTGTCCGCGCTGCCCCAGGCACTCCGGGGCAAGCGCCTGTTCTACCTGTTCTACGAGCCGAGCACTCGCACGCGCGTCTCGTTCGAGACGGCGGCGATGCTGCTGGGCGGGCAGGTCGTCGGGATCGACAGCGACGAGCAGCGGGCGCGCGACGAGCGCCTGGAGGACCGCATCCAGGTGCTCAACCAGTTTCCCTACGAGTTCATCCTCCTCCGCTACCATGAGGAGGGCGGCGCGCGGCGGGCGGCGGCTGTCTCGCGGGTGCCAATCATCAACGCCGGCGACGGCACCGGGCAGCACCCGACGCAGGCGCTGCTCGACGCCTACACCATCTGGCAGGAGCTCGGGCGGCTCGACGGCCTGCAGATCGCCCTCGTGGGCGACCTCTCCTACGAGCGCACGACCAACTCGCTGGCCTATCTGCTCGGCCGCTTCCGCGACCTGACGCTGTATCTCGTCTCGCCGGACCTGCTGCGGATGCGCGACGAGGTGCGCGACTACCTGGTGGCGAGCGGCGTCGACGTGCACGAGGTGCCCGACCTGCGCGAGGTGGCGAGCGGCCTGGACGTGGTCTACATGACCCGCGCCCACACCGAGCGCCTGGAGCACGCCCGCCGCTACGACCGCGGGCGCCGCTCCTACGCCGTCGACGCCGAGCTGCTGGCCGAGCTCCCGCGACACGCCATCGTCCTTCACCCGCTGCCGCGCGGCCGCGAGCTGCCGGCCGACCTCGACGCCGACCCCCGCATCGCCTGCTTCCGCCAGGCCGGCAACGGCCTCTACCTCCGCATGGCCCTGCTCTCACTCCTCGCCCAGGGGGCGCCGGAGGCGTAGGGACGCCGACCCTCCTGGACCGGCTGGTGGGCCGCGGCCGACAGCCACTACGGGCCGCGGCCCAGCCGTTTGTCAGCCCCAGCGAGGCTGCTCGCCGAGGTCGATCCCCAGCGTGGTCTTGCCGACGATCTCGTGCACGAGGGCCGAGTTGGCGGGATGGAAGCCACCGCAGCGCACGTCGCGGTACAGCCGTTCCAGCTCGTTCGCCTTGAACATGCCGGCGCCGCCGGAGATCTCCATCGCCAGGTCGACCACGCGCTTTGCCGACTCGACGGCGTGATACTTCGCCGACACGATCTTCGCCGGCCAGGCCGCGCCGTGGTCCACGCCGTCCGACCAGTCCTGCGCGATCCGATCGAGATGCGGTCCTATGGCATCGAGCTGTAGCGTCATATCGGCCACCGAGTGCTGCACCTCCGGGTGGTAGGCCATCGTTCGCGAGACGGCCAGCGAGGTCTTCCGGTGGGCGGAGGCTACGGCCAGATCCCGGGCGCGCAGGGCGATCGCGTAGTAGATGTTGCCGAAGTTCAGCAGCCCCCAGGCGAACACCGCCCCGACGAAGTGATCCATGCTGCCGGCCGGCAAGATCCGCCCGACGTACCGGTCCGGGATGAACACGCCGTTGAGGATCGTGTCGTCGCTGCGCGTAGCCCGCATCCCCAGGGTGTCCCAGGTCTCTTTGATCTCGTATCCCGGCGTCTCACGCGGCATGAAGGCATGGACCACCTTCGGGTGTTCGGGGTCCGAAGTGTCCAACGCATGCAGGCCAAGGCGCGTCCAGACCGGGCTCAGGCTGCCGAACATCTTGCGCCCGGTGATGTGGTACCCACCGTCCACACGCTCGGCCGTGCTCGTCGACAACAACAGCGGCAAGTCGTTGCCCGACTCGCCATGGCCGGCGGCGAAGATCTCGCCAGCCGCGGCCTCCCGCAGCAGCCATACCAGGGACGTGTCTCCGGCTCGGTAGAGGTCCGCGGCCACGCCGGTCCAGTAGATGTGCATATTGGTGGCGAGCGCCGTGGCCGGCGCGCGATAGGCGAGCCGACGCTGCTCGCGGCAGACCTCGGCTAGCGACAGTCCATGGCCACCGAACTCCTCCGGCACCGCCGCCAGCAGGTAGCCGGCCGCCCGCAGCTCCTCGAAGTCCTCGGTGAAGAAGCGATTGTCGCGGTCGTACCCGGCGGCGCGCTGTCCGCAGCGGTCGATGAGCTCGTCGGTCAGGATCGGTCGTGGTGGTGCGACGGCGGTCATGGTAGCTGCTCCTTGACTCTCGGCTTATCGCGGAGCCACTGCTCCGTGCCCATACCAAGCATGACCGATCCCGGTCACCGCGCCATCCCGAGAAGTCGGGATCTTGCACAGCGTCCCTCGGTGTGCCGGGAAGCTCCATCCAGATCACGGGAAGCCACTACATACTGGTGCTGCGAGCAGTGTTTGCCGCGGCAAATGCTGATCTCAGCACGTGTCTCAAGACAACCGGGGGAACTCAGACGATCCCGTTGGTGAAGGCGAAGGCAACCGCTTCGGCGCGGCCACGCACCCCGAGCTTCTGGTAGATGTGGGTGATGTGGCGCGCGACCGTGTGGATGCTGATGACCAGCCGGCCAGCGATCTCCTGGCTCGTGCAGCCGGCCGCGATCAGTCGCAAGACTTCGGCTTCGCGAGACGTCAAGCCGCCCGGCACCGCTCCGGCGCGCTCGGGCGGAGCCGGCGCCACGGCGGAGCTCACGGCGGATGGCAGCGTGACGGCGAGTGCTTCGGCGACGGCCCGCTCCAGCGACATCCGCCGGCCGTCCGCCAGGGCAGCCTCGAAGGCAACGTGACCGAGCACATGCTGCCCGGACCTCGTCACTTCGCCGAGCACCGTCGCCACCATCGGGATAGGCCGCACCCTGACCGCGTCACTGACCGCGCCCGCGGCACCGGCCAGGTGTGCCGCCCGTTCGAGCTGACCGAGCGCGGCAGCGAGCCCCGCGAAGTTAGCCAGCAGGTTGCCCATGAGCCAGTGCGAGCCCAGCGACCGCACCAGCGCCAGGCTCTCGCGGAAGTGCGACCGCGCGGAGCGATAGTCGCCCTGGCTACAATCGACCATCCCGAGCAGGATGAGAATGGTGCCTGCCCCCTCCCGGAAGTCGAGCTCGCGTCGGATCGAGAGGCTCTCTTCATACAATCGCCGCGCGGCTGGATAGTCGGATTCGATGTGGGCAGCCAGACCCAGGAGGTGGAGAGCCCAGGCCACCAGCCACCTGTCCCCAGTCGCGCGCGCGAGCTCCAGACTCTGGGAGCCCAGCGTCCGAGCGGTGCCGGCGTCGCCGTCAAAGTAGGCGACGCGGCCGAGGAGGTGCAGGGCCCACGCCGCCGACCAGTCGTCGCCACGCTGCCGGGCGAGCGCCAGGCCCTCCTCCAGGAGCCCTCGCGCGGCAGCCGCGTCGTGCTGCAGGTGAGCCAGCCAGCCGGCGCCCGTCAGCGCCGTCACACGCGCGGCAGATGGGCCGGGGTGATGGCGTAAGGTCTGCCCCAGCCAACGCCGACCTTCGTCCATGTAGCTGCGGATCTGCCAGAACGAGCTTAGTCCGCCGCTCAGCCGCAGTCCTAGCTCGGCGTCACCCTCGGTGGTCTGGCTCCACTCCAGGGCGGCGCGCAGGTTGTCGTGCTCCGCCTCCAGTCGGTCCAGCCAGGCGCCCTGGTCCGGTCCGCGCAGGCGCGACCCTGCCGCTTCGACCAATGCCAGGTAATGCTCGGCGTGCCAGGCCCTGAGCGCTGGCAGCTCGCCGGTGAGCGCCAGGCTCTCCAGCCCATACTCGCGGATCGTCTCGAGCATCGCGAATCGCGGCACGCCGTCAGTGCCACCGGTCCGCCGGACCAGGTTCTTGGCTAGCAACGCGCCCACGCCGTCCAGAGCCTCGTCGGGCAAAAGCGCGGGGCCACGGCCCAGGTCGGCGGCACAGACCGCTTCGACGGTCTCCAACGTACAGCCACCCACGAAGATCGCCAGGCGGCGGAACAGCGCCTGCTCTTCGGCATCGAGCAGGTCGTAGCTCCAGGCGATGGCGCTACGTAGCGTTCGCAGGCGGGCCGGTTGGTCGCGCGGCCCGCCCGTGAGGAGGCGAAGGGACGGTGCATGGATCGGCTCGGCCAGGCGAGTCAGCATCGCCGACGGCGGCAGGAGCCGCACCCGTGCAGCCGCCAGCTCGATGGCCAGAGGCTGCCCGTCGAGCCGTCGACAAAGCTGCGCCACGGACCTAGCGTTCGCGGGGGTGAGGGTAAATCCTGGCTCGACGGACCGCGCCCGTTCCACGAACAGCCGAATCGCCTCGTACTGCTCTAGGCTCTGGGC
Source organism: Pseudomonadota bacterium (assembly GCA_021325365.1). The sequence goes on along the minus strand of JAJPHF010000046.1, from coordinate 29,127 downwards.
GGTGGCCTCAGCGTTCATCGGTCCGATTTGCTCGGGGACGCTGAGGGGTGGCACGCCCAGCTCTTGTTCGCCGGAGACACGCAGGGGGATGCGGCTGGTCACGAGCAGCTTGAGACGCTTACAGGCGGCGAGCAGCGCCGCCAGGCAAGGTCCCACGTCGAGCACCTGCTCGAGGTTGTCCAGGACTAGCAGAAGCTGGCGATCGCGCAGGTATTCTGCCAGGGCCTCGAGCGGCGGTCGGGCCCCGTCCATCCCTACCACGAGTGTATGTCCGATCGTCGTCACGACCAGGTCGGGGGCCCGGATGGAAGCCAGCCCGACGAAATGCACGCCGTCCTCGAACTCGCCGATCAAGTCGGTCGCCGCTCGCAGCGCGAGGCGAGTCTTGCCGCTCCCGCCGGGACCGGTTAGCGTGACCAGCCGCGTCCTGGCGAGGAGTTCTTTGACCGCGCAGATATCGCGCTCGCGCCCGATAAAGCTGGTGAGTTGGACGGGCAGGCTATTCCGGGGCGTCTCTGTAGTCGGCAGTCGCGAGGAGCCCATTGGCTGTTCCCGAGTAGGACGCTAAGGCGGCATTCCGGGTACCCCGGTGCACGTGCGGTCCGCCTCGAGCGCTCCAAGTGCAAGTGTACATCACGGAGCGATTCCGAGCGCGGAATAACGCCTCGCGCTGTGTATCAGCTCATGGTAATCGTTCAGCTCCTATGTCGCCTGCCATCGGAAGGCTAGTGCGCAGTCCAACCATCTCAGGCCCCGGAACGACACCGCTGGGCGGTGGATCGTCCGGCGCGAGATAGGCGCCGATGGCAGCGGCGATCGCCTGGCTGGCGTTGCCGTACTTGTAGTTGCCCTGGTCGTCGAAGCTCAGCTCGTCGTAGGTCGCGGCGACCGCCACGGCGATCCGCTGGCTCGGCAGGTAGGCCTCGACCGCGCCGTAGCCACCGAACTGTGGGTTCTGGAGGATCCACGAGCCCGCCAGGACGACGCCGAGCCCGTAGTTGTACTGCTCGTCGAGGGTGTGGCAGTTGGGGCAGCCCTCGAGAAGAGAGCCGAAACCCAGGAGGCTCGGAGCAACCTGCGCTCGGTGGGACGCCGGCGACAGCAGCGCGCCGGTGCCCACGGCCTCGGCGGTCGTCGCCAGGTCGCAGATGTTGCTCGTCTGGATCGCGCCCTCCGCAAGCGTCCAGGAAGGGTTCCAGTAGGTCGACTCCTCGTAGAAGCGCGTGGCGGGGGCGATGCCGAGCGCCTCGCGGCGCTCCGTGCTGAAGGCGTGCAGCACCGGCGCGGGGATCGCCGGCGTGGCCGAGCTGTTCGTATCCTTCAGGCCCAGGGGGTCCAGGATGTTCTGCCGCAGGAGCGTGGCCAGCGGCTTGCCCGCGATGCGCTCCAGGGCCTGGCCCAGGATCACGTAGTTGGTGTGCGAGTAGTCCCAGTTGGTGCCGGGCGCGAACAGCCGCGGCGTGGACAGCCCGATGGCGACGAGCTCTTGCGGGGTCCACTGCCGGAACGGGTCCGCGTAATTATCCCTGATGAACCCTGCGTTCTGCACATAGTCAGGGTAGCCTGCCGTCATGTTGGCCAGCATCCGCAACGTGACGCGATCGGCGTCGGGAAGCTCGGGCAGCCAGGTGGATAGCTTGTCGTCAAGCCCGACCGCCCCCTGGTCCACGAGCTGGAGCAGGAGGGTGGCCACGTAGGCGATCGCCACGGCCCCATTGCGGAAGTGCATGTCCGGCGTGGCGGGCACGCCCGCTATCGACTCGCCGAGGGCTGCGGTAACCACTTCCCGCCCGTCAACAGTTACGCGCACGATGATGGCCTTCAGGTCGTACTTCGTCATCGCCTCGCGCGCTAGCGCGACGATGGCCGCGGCCTGAGCGCTGTCGGCACTCGGAGCCTGCGCCTCCTGGCGCGGTGTCGCCGCGTAACCCGGCGCGCCGACCCCGGACACGGCGAGGGCCACGATGGAAACCGCGAGCCACCAGCGGAGCCGGGTCCTGCCGCGATCGCTTCCGCGCATCTGCTCTCCTTTCCAGCGCCAGTGCTCCCTCACCAGGGAATGGAGGCGTGTTGTGAACACACCACACCCCCTCGATTACCTGTGACGAGGGACTAGTCCTTCGTACCAGATTAGATCATAAGCGAGCCGCCGAGGAGCGCGGTTGACCGCGCCGAGCGCCTGTCCCTACACTCTTGGATAATTCGCTCGGGCGGCGCCCGGGAGTGGGGAGAACGGCAGGACGATGGTCGATTGGAGCAAGCGCGCCCGGGTGGCCGATAGCATCCTCGACGCCGCTGCGCTGACGCCGCTGGTGCGGCTCCACCGGGTGACCGACGGTGTTGGTGCTCAGATCCTCGCCAAGGTCGAGTACTTCGGCCCGAGCGGCAGCGTGAAGGACCGCATCCTCCCCTTCCTGGTCGCCGAGGCCGAGCGGCGCGGCGAGCTGCGGCCCGGCATGACGATCATCGAGGGCACGACCGGCAACACGGGCATCGCCACCGCCTGCGTTGCCGCCGCCCGGGGCTACCCCTGCATCATCGTCATGCCCGAGGGCATGAGTAGCGAGCGCCACAAGACCGTTCGGGCCTACGGCGCCGAGCTGATCCTCACCCCCGGCGGCGAGAGCGACGTGGACCTGGTCCTCGAAAAGGTCCAGCAGCTCAAGGCCGAGCGGCCAGGCCAGCTCTGGGAGGTCGCCCAGTTCGCCAACGCGGACAACCCGGTCGCCCACTACCAGACGACCGGCCCGGAGCTGTGGGAGCAGACCGAGGGCCGCCTCGACGCCTTCATCGCCTCGCAGGGCACCGGCGGCACCCTCTCCGGCGCAGTGCGCTACCTGAAGGAGCAGAACCCACGGCTGAGGGCCTACGCTGTCGAGCCGGCCGAGTGCGACATCCTCTCCGGCGGTACCTGGGGCGAGCACCGCATCGAGGGCATCGGCGACGGCTTCATCCCGCCAGTGCTCGACGTCAGCCTGCTCGACGGCGTGGTGACCGTCACGTCCGAGGAGGCGATCGCGATGGCCCAGCGCCTGGCCCGCGAGGAGGGCATCTTCTGCGGCATCTCCTCGGGCTGCAACGTGGCGGCCGCGCTCAAGCTCGCCCGCGCCCATCCCGAGCTGGCCGTCATCGCCACGATGATCAACGATAACGGGCTCCGCTACTTCTCGACCGAGCTGTGCGGCGAGCCCAAGCCGGAGCTGCACTCGCCCGACCGCGAGCACGACCTGAGCGCGGCCGAGCGCGAGCAGCTCGCCCGCGCGCGCCTGGAAGTCATTCGCTGAGGAGCCGTCAGCGTTTAGCCGTCAGCTTGCGGCTGATCGCTGATGGCGACTGCTCCCACGTGGAGGATCACATGAAGCGCGAGTTCGGCGGCCACCTGATCGACGTCGCCGGCGCGATCGACATGCACTGCCATCCCTTCCCCGACCTGTTCCCGCGCCTGGCCGACGACATCGACATCGCCGTCGCCGCCCGCGACGCCGGGATGAAGGCGCTGATGCTGAAGTGCCACCACGAGAGCACCGTCTCGCGGGCCTACCTGGTCCAGCGGATGGTGCCGGGCATCCGCGTCTTCGGCGGCGTGGTCCTCAACTCCTACGTCGGCGGCATCAATCCGGCCGCGGTCGAGGCGGCGCTGCGCCTGGGCGGCAAGGAAGTGTGGATGCCGACGATCGACGCCGGCTACCACGCCGAGGTGCACGGCGGCACCGGCGGCTACGACGCCCAGAAGGGGGGGCGCGGCGGCGAGGGGATCTGGATCCTCGACCGCGAGACGGAGAAGCTGAAGCCCGAGGTCGTGGACGTGCTGGAGCTGGTGGCGCAGCACAACGCCATCCTCGGCACCTGCCACCTCTCGCCGAAGGAGATCGTCGCCCTGGTCCGCCACGCCCGTGAGCTGAAGGTGGAGAAGATCGCTGTCACCCACCCCTTCTTCAAGGTGCCCAACCTGGACATCCCGACGGTGGAAGAGGTCGTCCGCCTCGGCGCGATGCCGGAGTTCGGCTACTGCACGATCTCGCCGGCCTGGCAGTACGCCTCGCCGGACAAGGTGGCCCAGGCCATCCGTACCGTCGGCGCGTCGCGCTGCCTCCTGGTGAGCGATACGGGCCAGCGCCACAACCCCTTCCCGTCGGAGGCGCTGCGCATCTTCGCCCAGACGCTGTTCGAGCGTGGCCTGCCCGAGGACGACATCCAGCAGATGATCGCCCGCAACCCGAACGACTTCCTGGACGTGGACAACGCCGAGCCGGTGATCGACGATACCACGGCGACCTGGGCCGCGGCGCTGGCCGACCCCTGCGCCGCGCACGGCCACCCGCACTTGCCCGAGCACGTCCCCACGCCGCCCGCGCCCGGCCAGCCCACCGCCCCCCTCTCCGAGAAGAAGGAAGGGGTGGAATAGCGGTGGCGGCGCGATGATCAAGCCCGGCGACTTCGTCGAGGCGCGCCGCCGGCTGGCGGCGAAGCCAAAGGGCCACCGCGACAAGCTGATGGACGCGGCCGAGGCGGTGCGGCTCGTGTGCGACGGCGACGTGATCGCCGTCGGCGGCTGCTGCTTCTCGCGCCCGCCGATGCTGCTCATCCGCGAGATCCTCCGCCAGGGGCGCCGGGACCTGACCATCGTCCGCAACCTGATGGCGCAGGAGATGGAGCTATTCCTCGTCGCCGGCGCAGTGCGAACGCTAGTGGCGAGCTGGATGGGGCCCGGCCTGCCCTGGGGACTCTCGCGGCCGCTGCGCCACTACGTGGAGAGCGGCGAGGTGCGCTTCGAGGAGTGGAGCCACCTCGCGATTGGCCTGCGCTTCCGCGCGGCGGCGATGGGCATGCCCTTCCTGCCGACTGAGTCCATGCTCGGCTCGGACCTGATGGGCGTCGGATCGGCCCGGACGATGACCTGCCCCTACACCGGCGAGACGCTCTGCCTGGTGCCGGCGCTGTTCCCGGATGTCGCGATCCTGCACGTCCACCGCGCCGACCGCTACGGCAACTGCCAGATCGACGGCTACCCGCACATGGACGCCGACATCGCCAGCGCCGCCACCACTGTGCTGGTCACGGCCGAGGAGATCGTGGACGAAGACCTCATCAAGCGCCAGCCGGACCGCACGGTGATCCCGGACCTGGTCGTCGACGCCGTGGTCCACGCGCCGTTCGGCGCCTTCCCCGGCGAGTGCTACGGCCTATACGAGACCGACTTCAGCCACCTCGACGCCTACGCCGCCGCTCAGGATGAGAAGGGCCTCGACGCCGTGCGCGAGTACCTCGACCGCTACGTCTACGGGCCGCCGACCCACCAGGCCTACCTGGACCTGTTCGGGCCGGAGGCGCTGGCACGGCAGCAGCGCGCGGCGCGCGAGCTGGTCGGCGGTGACCCGCTATGACGACCTACACCGCCTCGGAGCTGCTGTGCGTGATGGCCGCGCGGCGGCTGGCGGACGGCATGACCGTCTTCGCCGGCGTGGGGCTGCCGCTGCTGTCGGTGGTGCTGGCCAAGCGGACGCACGCGCCGCGCCTGACGATGGTGGTCGAGGGCGGCGTGATCGGCTGCGAGGTGGTGCCGGGCCGCCTGCCGATCTCGACGAACGAGATGCGCCTCGCCCACCGCGCGACGATGCTGCCGGGGATCACCGACCTGTTCCTGCTCGCCCAGCGCGGCTACATCGACGTGGCGTTCATGGGCGGCGCCCAGATCGACCAGCACGGCAACGTCAACACCAGCGTGATCGGGCACTACGACCACCCGCGCGTGCGGCTGCCGGGCAGCGGCGGCGCGAACGACATCGCCTCGCTGTGCAGCGAGCTGGTGATCGTGACGATGCACGAGAAGCGGCGCTTCGTGCCGCGGGTCGACTTCGTCACCAGCCCGGGCTTCCTCGACGGCGGCGACGCGCGCCGCCGGGCGGGCCTCTGCTTCGGCACGGTCTCGCAGGTCATCACCAACCTCGGCCTGTTCGGCTTCGACGACGCCTCGCGGGCGATGCGCCTTGACGCCCTCCACCCCGGCGTGACCATCGACGACGTGCGCGCGCAGACGGGCTTCGAGGTGCTGATCGCGGACCCGGTCGCCGTGACCGCGCCCCCAACCGATACGGAGCTCGCGATCCTGCGCAGCCTCGACGCGGATAGGAGATTTCTGGGATGAGCGTCAGCTTCGGCCTGGCAATCAAGAACTTCGTCGGTCCGACGGAGACGCCCGACGTCGACCAACTCCTGGCCTACGCCGAGCGCGCCGAGCAGCTCGGCTACGAGTCGCTGTGGGCCTGGGACCACGTGATCCTGGGCGTCGAGCCGGCCTTCCCGATCATCGACGCGCTGTCGATTCTCACCGCGATCGCCGTGCGCACGAGCCGGATCAAGCTCGGGACGGGCATCCTGGTCCTGCCGCTGCGCAACCCGACCGTGCTGGCCAAGCAAATCGGCAGCATCGACAACATCTCCAAGGGCCGCTTCATCCTCGGCACGGCGGTCGGCTGGTACGCCCGCGAGTTTGGCGCGGTGGGCGTGGACTTCAAGAAGCGCGGCCGCCTGATGGACCGCAACCTCGAGATCCTCACCCGCCTGCTGACCGAGGACAAGGTGCGGATGAAGCTCGACGAGTTCGACTTGCGCGACGCCCGCGTCCTGCCGCACCCGGTCCAGCAGCCGCGCCCGCCGATCCTGATCGGCGGCTACGTCGACGCCGTCTTCCGCCGCATCGCCCGCTACGGCGACGGCTGGCTGACCTACTTCTACACGCCGGATAGCTTTCAGCGGACCTGGGCGAAGATCAAGGACTTCGCCGCGGAGGCCGGCCGCGATCCCGCCACGCTGACGGCCACCAACCAGCTCGCGATCTACGTCGGGAAGTCGCGCGAGGCGGTGCAGGCCGACATGCGCCACTGGCTGGAGACGGAGTGGGACATCGCGAGCTGGAGCGAGTCGACGATCGACCACGCCATCCAGGGCTCGGTCGACGACTGCGTGCAGCAGCTCCAGGCCCACGTCGACGCCGGCGTCGACCGCATCATCCTGATCCCCTACCGCTACCAGCCGGAGCAGGTGGAGATCATCGCCAAGGAGATCCTACCGAAGATCAAGCAGTAACCCCTGGAGGCACAACGATGCGCACCGAGCGTGATGGCGAGTGGCGGCGGATCGGCGTGATCGTGCCGTCGTCGAACACGACCGTCGAGGCCGATTTCTTGCGGGCGCTGCCGCCGGGCGCGACGCTCCACCCGGCGCGGATGCACCTGTCGCACACCTCGGCCGAGGCCGAGCGGCGGATGATCACCCAGCACGTGCCGCAGGCGATCGAGGACGTCGCCAGCCTCTATCCCTGGGTCGTCGCCTTCTGCTGTACCAGCGCCGGCGCCGTGCTGGGCGCCGAGGGCGAGGCACGGCTGCTGGCGGAGATGGCCGCGAAGTGCCGCGCCCACGTCGTGAGCACGAACAACGCCGTCCAGAACGCCATCGAGGCGCAGGCGCCCCAGCGCGTCGCGGTGCTGACGCCCTACATCGACGAGCTGAATGCCGCCATCCGCGCCGGGCTCGAGGGGCGCGGGCTGAACGTCGTCCACATCGCCGGGCTGGGCATTACCGACAACTACGGCATCTGCAGCGTCACCCCAGCCGAGATCGTCGCCTTCGCCGAGCGCGAGCTGCTGAAGGTCGACTTCGACCTGCTGTTCGTGTCCTGCACCAACTTCCGCGCCGTGGAAGCGCGCCCCCAGCTCATCGAGCGGTTCGGCGTGCCGGTGGTCACCAGCAACCAGGCGACCGTCGACGCGACGCTCGCCACGCTGAGCATGCCCCCGGCGGCGGTCAGCTCTCAAGCGTCAGCCGTCAGCTAGGCGCCGAAAGCTGACCGCTGATGGCCGAGAACCCCTACACCTATCCGTACGGTCCAGCGCTGATGCCCGCCGCCGACGAGCCCGGCGAGGGGATGTGGCGCTGGCGACGGCTGCTGCCGCTGGACGGCTCGGACGTCTTTCCGCTGCCGGTGGGCGGCACGCCGCTGCTGGCGCCGCCGCGCCTGCGCGCCGCCCTCGACCTGCCGGGCCTGTTCCTCAAGGACGAGACCCGCTCCTTCACCGGCTCGAACAAGGACCGCGCCACGGCGCTCTGCCTGACTGACGCCGCCCGTCGCGGTGCGCCCGCCATCGTCGCCGCGTCGAGCGGCAACCTTGCCGCCTCGCTGGCGGCCGGCGCGGCGGCGATGGGCATCCCCGCCCACCTGTTCGTCTCGACACGCACCGTCTCGCCGCACAAGGTCGACTTCATGCGCTCCTTCGGCGCCACCGTCTGGCGCGTCGACGGCCCCTACGAGGACGCCTACCGCCTGAGCGAGGCGGTCTGCGCGCGACTGGGCTGGTACAACCGCAACACGGGCACCAACCCGCTGGCGGTCCGGGGCAAGAAGACCGTCGCCTTCGAGGTCTGGGAGCAGCTCGGGGGCCGCCTGCCCGACCTGGCCTACGTCCCCGTCGGCGACGGCGTGACGATCGCGGCGTTCGTCGTCGGCTGCGAGGAGCTCGTGCGCTGCGGCGTGGCCGAGCGCCTGCCGCGGGTGATCGGCGTCCAGGCTACCGGCGCGGCGCCGCTGGTCCGCTCCTACGCAGAGCAGCGGCTGGATTGGACGCCCGTGGCGAGCACCACCTTCGCCGACGGGATCGGCGTGGGCGACCCGTTCTTCGGGCGCGCGGCCCTGGAGACGGTCCGCCGTACCGACGGCGAGTACGTCGCCGTGGACGACGACGCCATCCGCGCCGCGATCGAGGTGCTAGCCCGCACGAGCGGCCTGCTCGCCGAGCCGGCCGGCGCCGCCGCTCTGGCGGGCGCTATCGCCCACCGCCGCGCCCGCCGCCCCCGCGAGGACCGTGTGGTCGTGCTTGTCACCGGCAGCGGCCTCAAGGACCAGCGCTGGCTGCCCCGCGAGGGCGGCGCCGCGATCGAGGTCGGCCCGACCCTCGACGCCTTCCTCACCCAGCTCGAGCGGCTCCAGGCCACCGGCTCCCGCGAGTAGCGCCACACTCACCGGCGCGCGTTCGGCTGTCCGAGCACCCGGTTCGTCCTCGTCGCCAGCCCAGGGAGCCTGCCCTGGCGCCGGCTAGACTATGATGTAGGCGGCCAGGAGTAGTCGGCGGAGGCGGGCGATGGCGCTGCAGTTGACCCGGCGGCGGTTCACGGTGGACGAGTATCACCGGATGGCGCGCGCGGGCATCCTGGGCGAGGACGACCGCGTCGAGCTGATCGACGGAGAGATCATCGAGATGGCGCCGATTGGCCGCCGGCATGCGGGCTGCGTGAAGTGCTCCAACTGGCTGTTCGGTCAAGGGCTCGGAGACAGGGCTATCGTCAGTGTCCAGGACCCCGTCCGGCTGACGGAACATAACGAGCCGCAGCCAGACATCGCGCTGCTTCGGCCCCGACCGGACTTCTACTCCGGAGCCCATCCCGGCCCCGCCGATATCCTGCTCATCGTCGAGGTGGCCGCGACCTCGGCGGTGCTGGACCGCCGCGTGAAGCTTCCCCTCTACACCGGCAGCGGCATCCCCGAAGTATGGCTGGTCGACCTTGGCAAGGAGACGATCCGAGCCTACCGTGATCCCAGCCCGGATGGCTACCGCACCGCCCGGACCTTCCGCCGCGGGGAAAGGTTGTCCCCCCTCGCCTTCCCCGATCTCCAGCTCGCGGTTGCGGAGATCCTCGGCGAGTAGGTCCGCCTGCCCGCCTGCGCTCGGAATCAGATATCATCGTCGGTTGGGCAGAGCGCGGCGTAGGCCGAGTGGATGGCAGGTGCTGTACAACCTCCTCGCCAACGCCGTGAAGTTCACCCCGCCGAGCGGTCGCGTGGACACGACCGTCCGCGCTTGCGACGGGCACGTGAGGTCGTGGTCCCTCTCGCGCCCGAGCGGCCGGCCGATTCCCAGGACCAGTAGCGACTGCGCCTCGCCCGAGGCGCTAGGAACGGCGCCGCCGCAGCGCCCCCAGCACGCCGAGCACGGCGAGCCCACCGGCCAGCAGCGGCAGGCTATCCGCCTCCGGGATCACCGGCACCTCCGGGAAGACGGGCGGAGGCGGCGCTGGCGCGGCGGCTAGCCCGAGCGCGGGCTGGGGCGGCAGCAGCGGCGGTGGCGGCAGCGACAGGGCCGGTGGCGGCGGCGGTGGCGGGGGCGCGGCCGGTGGTGGTGGGGGCGGTAGTGGTGGCGGCGGCAGAGCCCCGGGCGGCGGCGGGACGGGCGGAAGCGCGCCCGCCCCGATGACCGTCCCGAGCAAGCAAGGCGCCGTCGTCGTGAAGCAGAGCGCCGCGGTCGAGCCCTGCAACGCGTTGCCCGTGATCGTCCCGGTGCAACTGTAGGCCAGGCCGACCCCACCGGTCGGCGCCGCGCAGGCAGCGGTCTGGAGCCCCTGGTCGGTGCTGAAGACGGCCAGCGGGACGATGCCGGCGGGAACGCCCGCCGGGACGACGGCCGTGAGCGTAAAGCTCATGCTGCCGGTCCGGCTCAGCGAGCCACTCAGGGCGCCGTTCACCGTGCAGGTCTGGCCGATGCCGGCAGCGCAGGGCAGCCCCAGGCTGCCAAGCTGGAAGCCAGCCGTGGCCTGCGCCTGCGCCTGGGCCTGGGCGGCGCTCAGGCTCGGGCTGCCGGCGGTACCCGTGCCGATCGGCGTGCCCGTCACGGTGGCGAAGCCGCCACCGGCGAGCGGGAAGCTGACCGTGATCGTCGCGCCCAGCAGGACGTCCCCGGCCGTCGTGCCCGTGCAGGTGGTCGCGAAGCCCACGCCTGTGGGCAGGCAGGCGAACTGCTCACCATTGGCGTTCGCCGTGGTCGGGATCGAGATCGTCGGCACGGCGCCCGCGAGCGCGTTCGCGGGGCCGGTGGCGGCGAAGGCAAACGTGCCCGAGCCGGTCTTGGTCCAGGTGCCGCTGACCGCGCCGGTCGTCGTGCAGGTGCCGCCGACGACCGGCGTGCAGGGGACACCTGGCGTGCCGGACGGCGGCTGCGTCGGGGCGACGCTGCTCGTGCTGGTCGCGGTGGGCGGGAGCGTCGCCGTTGCCGTCGGGATCGGGGTGCTGGTCGCGGTCGGGGTCGGCGTGCTAGTCGCGGTGGCCGTGAAGGTCCCGGTGGCCGTCGCCGTCTGCGAAGGGACGGCGGTGACCGTGGTGGTTCTCGTACCGGTCGGCGTGCTGGTCGGCGACCCTGTGGGCGTCGTTGGGATGACCTGGGCGGCCAGGTTGGCCAGGTTGGGCGAGCCCAGACCGAGATGGGCGAAGTCGTTGTCCGGCGGCAGCATGCTGCTCGGCGCGTGGAAGGCGTTCGTGTTCCGCAGACTGTAGAGCACCTGGTTCCAGTTGCCCGTCAGGCTGCCACGCGCCTGGTTGACTAGCGCCGTGCCGGCGGCCCAGATCGGCGCGGCCATGCTCGTGCCGCCCTCGTCAAGCGGCTGGCCGCCGTGGTAGATGGTGATGCCCGAGCAGGGCGATGCATCCGCGGATACGTCGGGCACCGATCGCTGGCTGAGCCCCAGCGCCTGCTGCCAGGGCGGCGCGCTGAAGTAGATGCTGGTCCCGAAGCCGCCTGCGGAGGCGTTGCTGGTGCAGGAGTTAGACAGCGTCGACGACCACCATTGCTCGCCGTGGTAGGCGTTGCCCGAGTCAACCTGGAGATTGGTCCCGCCGACCGCGATACCGTTCGGCGCGTCGGCGGGCACGGTGACCGTGTTCGGATAGACCGTCCCATCGCCGCCGACGCAGGTGCTGCCGTCGTCGCCCGCGGCGTTGAACACGCTGATGCCGGACGCCGCGGCCTGCTGGAGCACCGAATCGATGCTCGTCGCCGTGCTCTGGGGCACTTCCGTCTCGCAGACCGACCAGCTATTGCTGATCACCGTGACGTTGTCGTCGATCATGCGGTTGAACATGTCCTGGAAGCTGACGCTGGCCGCGCAGTTGTTACAGCTCTCGTAGACGCGGTAGTTGGCGCCCTGGGCCAGCCCCAGCACGGTGTCGAGGTCCAGAAGGACCTCCGTCTCACCGCCCGTGCTTCGCCGCGTGAATGTGCCGCTGAGGGGTACCACCGTCAGGCGACCGAGGAACCCGCTGATGCAGGCCGAGTCGCTCGCCGCGCACAGGCCCGACTGGACGATGAAGGTCTGCACGTCCGACTCGTTGAAGCTGGCGAACTCCACGAGGCCGATGGTCTGGCCGGCGCCGGTGGCAGGCGCGCCCGAGACCTGCACGCCGTTGTAGTTGTAGGCCGTCCCGATGGACATCGGTGTGGCCGGGGTCGGGTTGGTAGCGTCCAGCGGCGCGGCGAGGACGCTCCGATGCGGCACGGCGAAATTGCTGAGGCCCTCGATGGCCTGGACGTACGGCGCCAGTGCGGTCGGCAGGGTGGGATCGACGCTGTTCGCGTAGAAGGTGCGGCCGTTCAACTGGTAGGTGCCGACGTGCGCGTCGAAGACGCGATTGACCTGGTCCAGCGTCCCCTGGACGGTGATCGTCAGGCGGCCTGCGGACCGACCCACGACGGTGAACCCGTTCTGCTGGAGGTAGGCCAGCACGGCGTCGTGCGCCTGCTGGGTGGGACCGAAACGCTGGGCGAGCTCTTGCTGGCTGGCGAAGTGGCGGAACCGCGGCGAGTGGGCGTCGTGGACGTCGCGGACGAAGGCATCGAAGCCGGCCTGGTCGGAGCGCTTGAGCACGATCGTCAGCGTGATCGGCGTGCTTGCCGTTGCGGCGTTCGGCGCCGCCTGGAGCGACGGGGCGGCGGCCGCGCTCGGCGTCGCCTGGAGGGGCGTGGCCCGGCTGAGCAGGCCGAGCACGTGGCCGGACAGGCGCGTCCCTGCCACCGCGTTCGTCGCGGTCGGGCTGGGCGTGGTCCCCGTGACGGTAGCGATCGCCGTGGCCGTGCGCGTCGCCGTCGCGGTAGCGGTGGCCGTCGCGGTCCGCGTGGGCGTCCGGGGCGGCGTCGCCGTGGCGGCGGCCCGGCTGAGAACCGACGCCGCTGGGGCGCCCGGCTCGATGGTCGCCGCGTGGCCGGCGGCGGGGAGCGCGGCGCTCGCCTCGAAGAGGATAGTGACGAGCAGAGCCAGCGCACTAGCGACGTGTACGAGCCGGCGGCCTCGATCCATGCAGCAGCTCCGTCCCTGCTCGCACGCCGCCTGCCGCTCTGCGTAGCGGCAGGCGCGCCGAAGCAGCGCATACTCTGAGTGGATGCGCGAGCCTACGGACCGCGAACGACACCGGGCAGCGAGCAGCGGCCAGGTATTCGGCGGACGCCTGGAAGGCGCGCTCGCCTCAGCCGGGCCTCGGAATGGCGAGGTTGCTGAGCCCCTCTATCGCCATGATGTACGGCGCGATGCTCGCCGGCACGCCCGGGTCGTCGTCGTTGGCATAGAACGTTCGATCGCCCGCTTGATAATCGCGAATCGTGACGTGAAACGCCCGCTCCGCCTCGCCCCGCGTGCCGCTGAAGGTCGCCGTGAGGCGATTCGTCGCTCCATTCTGAAGCTGGAAGCCGTAGCTCTCGACGTAACCAATCACCGCATCGTAGGCGTCCTGGCTCGGACCGAACCGGTCGGCGATCTCCTGCTGGCTCAACACGTGCTGGTAATACGGCGATGCCGGGTCGGCCAGGCCAGCGAGATAGGCTTCGAAGCCCGCCTGATCGGTCCGGTTGAGAGTAACCGTGATCGAGAGCGGCTGCTCGCTCGCGGCCGGATTATCGGGGAGCGGCGTGTACGACGACAAGTCCAGCACGTGCCCAGGAATACGGACGATCCGTGGGCCGGCTTGCGGCGGCTCGGCCTGCCTGTCGGCCGTGATCGCCCGGGCTGTGGAGGGCCGCGCAGCGGCCCCAGCGGGAGCGGTGGACGCGACTAGGATCAGCGCTAGAACGATAGCCAGGTGCATTGGTAGGTCTCCACCCAACCACGCTAATGGCGAACGGTTAACCGGATGAGGAGATTTTGTTAAGGGATTATGGAGGCGGACGGGCGCCGCCAGCAATCCGGTTCCCGCCTGCCGCCCAGGCGGGGCCACGCCGCCGCGCCCCAGGGCAGCCGCTGCCGACCGACAGGCCGCTCGCGCGGGCTACGCGGCCGCCGGCTGCACCCGCGCGTCGCGGAAGCAGCCAGCCGTGGTCACGCGCGCCCAGAGGGCGATGCCGCCTACCGTATCCACTACGCCATGCTCGTCGAGGACCGGGCGGCCATCGACCGCGGCGGCCACCCGGTCGCCCTGCACGGTGAGCTCGAGGCCGTGCCACTCATTCCCGCGCGTGCGCAGGCGCTGCTCGGCAACCCAGCGCTCGTGGCCATGCAGGTAGCGATGGAGCGCCAGCGTGTCGTGCGTGGCGTCCAGCTCGAGCAGGTAGAAGTCGTCGGCGTCGCGCACCCCGAAGGCCAGCCCGGTCGCCATCGCCGTCCCGGCGCCGAGTGGCGGCCGCTCGGCGTAGACGTCCGCGCTGAGGACGTAGCCGCCTTGCTCACCGTAGCTCGCGCCCGGCTCGAGGGCGAGCAGGCCCATCTTCTCGCTGCCCGGCCGCGGGGATCCCGCGTTCACGCGACAGATCCCGCGGGCGTCGGTCTGCCAGTCGCCCTGTACGACGGCGGTCCCCGCGACGCCGCTGCCCCCTGGCGCGAACTGCCAGGCGGCGGGTTGGCCCGGCGCCCCCGGCGGCGGGGGCAGCGGCTCGCGGTCCATGCGCCAGCCGGCGAAGATGATGCCGGCAACGACGAGCGCCACGACCACGCCGACGGCGAAGCCGTGCTCGCCGAACAGGCGCGCCAGGCGATCGGTGAGCCAGTCGGCGATGGCGCCGGATTCTTCCTTCTGCTGGGTGGTGGTGTAGTGGCGCCACCACCAGAAGGCCAGCAGGCAGCCGAAGATCGCTCCCGCGTCGTTGGTGAGGATGTCGGTCATCGTGTCGGCGTTGGACTTCTGGAGATTGGCGTTGGCGAACCAGTCCAGGGCGAACTCGACCAGCTCCCAGCTCGCGCCAAGCACCATCCCGAAGATCATCGCGCCGGCGGCGGCCAGGCCGTCGGGGATATCGAGCTGGTGGCGATGGCGGTAGCCGAGAAGCAGGAAAGTCGCCACCCCGGTGGCGAGGAAGATCTCGCTGGGATGGACGATCTTGTCCCAGTAGGTAAAGATCTCGAACAGCTTGAGCGACTCGGAGACGAACTGCAGGAACATCGCCAGGGTGAAGATGAAGTCCAGCTCGCGCGGCACCTGCCAGTGACTGAAGTGGGCGATCAGCGGCGGGATCAGGGAGAGGGCCAGCCCCAGGCCGGCGACGGTCGCGCCGCCACTGTTGCCGGTCACGAGCTGGTAGAGCAGCAGCGCAGCGATCAGCGCGCGCAGCGCCCAGGACTCCCAGTGTCTCGAGTGCCCGTGCCGCTCGTCCGCCGCCGGCGAGGCTGCGGGCCGCTCCTGGGCAGCCAATTGCGTGCGCATGCGATTCTTTCTCCTACCGCGTCCCCCCACCTGCTGCCGCGTCCGTGGTCGCTCGCTTGGGCCTGTATGCAAGGTCCGTGCCGCGGCGAGCCATGGCAGGGGCGACTTCGCTATACTCCGCTTTACCCGGTCCGCCGCGCCGCCGAACGGCGACCGCGCCGGGGGATTGCCGGTAGGAGTGGGCTGGTTATGGAGTTTCGCTGGTTCGTGTGCGCGCGGTGCGGCACGCGCGTCGGGCACGCGCCCGTGGTGGCCGCGCGGGTGTTCTGTCGCCGCTGCGAGCCGCGCCCGGATGCCGTGCGCGACGCGATTGCCCGGCGGATCCTCGACGAGGCGGGCCTGCTCGCGGACGACTGACCGCGCCGCGCGGCGTGGTACCATGTCGTCGCCCCCGCTGAGCTGCACGGCGCCCTGGCGCGGGGCGGATCGCCCCGCGGGGCTGGGTCGGCGGCTCCGGCGGGCCGCGGGATCACTCGACGAGGGAGGAGCGACATGCAGGAAGGCCCGAGCATCCAGGTGCGCAACGACGGCCCCTACCTGGTCCGCGGGGTACGCCTGTACGACCAGAACGGAAACCAGATCCCGGCCCCCGAGACCTTCGCGATGTGCCGCTGCGGCCAGTCGTCGAACAAGCCCTTCTGCGACGGCACGCACAAAGCCTGCGGCTTCGCGCACACCGTCGTCATCAAGCAGGCGTAATCCGGCCGGTCAAGGCGGCCAGGGGACCGCACGGGCCCTACGTGCTCGGCGGCCCCCTGGCCGTTTTTGGTCACCGAAGAGTATGGGCCTGGCCTTCGGTTGCCGATCGACGGCGGTCCCGTTGGCGGTGGGCCGCGCTCGGACCGCGTAGCTCGCGGCTGCAGCAGCGGGCTGGCAAGTGCGCCACAACAGCGCGTAGAATGCGCGCAAGCCGGACGCGGGGTCGAGGGAGTGGGTGGCGCTCGACCGCGCCTCGCGCGCCGCCGCGGCGCGCCGCTACACTCGACATTCCTGTGCCCGCCGCGCTAGACTAGCGCACCGTATCGCCCGCTGGCCCGAGCGGCCCCACGGCCGCTTACTACACACTTCGTCTCGGGGAGGTCGAGCGCGATGGATACGATGCTACAGGCCGCGGGGTCCGGCCTCGTGCAACTGCTCTCCCCGCAGACGTTCCTGCTGATGATGATCAGCATCGTCATCGGCTTCATTATCGGGATCCTGCCGGGGATCTCGGCGCCGACCACGCTGGCGCTGATGCTGCCGTTTACCTTTAGCATGTCGCCGCACGCGGCGTTTGCCTTCCTGCTGGGGATGCTCTCGGTCTCGATCATGTTCGGCGACGTCACGTCGATCCTGTTCGGCGTGCCGGGCGAGCCGCTGTCGGCGTCCGTGATCCTGGACGGCCACCCGATGGCCAAGCAGGGCCAGACCGGCCGCGCCCTGGGCGCCGTGCTGATGAGCTCGCTGGTCGGCTCGATCATCGGCGCCGTCGCGCTCGCCGCCTCGATCCCGATCATCCGCCCGGTGGTGCTCGCCTTCGGATCGCCGGAGTTCTTCGGCCTGGCGCTGGTCGGCATCCTGTTCATCGCCGTGCTCAGCGGCGGCAACGCCACCAAGGGCATCCTGGCCGGCGCGCTGGGGCTGATGCTGTCGATGGTCGGCCTCGACCCACAGTCCGGCGTCCAGCGCTACACCTTCGGCCAGCTCGAGCTGTGGGACGGCATCAAGCTCGTGCCGGTCACTGTCGGGCTGTTCGGCGTGGGCGAGCTGGTCGACCTGTGGGTGAAGCAGACCAGTATCTCCGAGCGGCGCATCGGCAAGGTGGGCGGCGTCTGGCAGGGCTGCAAGGACACCTTTGCCCACCTCGGGCTGACCGTCCGCTGCAGCTTCCTCGGGATCTTCCTCGGCATCATCCCCGGCCTGGGCGGCATCTCGCAGTGGCTCGCCTACGCGCACTCGGTGCAGAGCTCGAAGGACAAGAGCCAGTTCGGCCGCGGCGACGTGCGGGGGGTGATCGGGCCCGGCGCGACGATGAACGCCAAGGAGGGCGGCAACCTGATCACCACCGTCGCCTTCGGCGTGCCGAGCAGCGTGACCATGGCGATCCTGCTCGGCGCCTTCCTGATCCAGGGGCTGGTGCCGGGGCCGGACATGCTGACGAAGAACCTCGACCTGACCTTCTCCTTCGTCTGGCTGGTGATCATCTCGCACTTCATCAGCGTGGTCCTGAGCTTCTTGCTGGTCAACCAGATGGTGCGGATCACCGAGATCCGCAGCGCGCTGATCTTACCGGGGATCATCCTGCTGGTGCTGTTCGGCGGCTTCTCGGAGGACAATTCCTTCTTCTCGATGTACGTCACGGTCATCTCGGGCTTCGTCGGCATGGTGATGATCTGGCTCGACTGGCCACGCCCGCCGCTGGTGCTGGGGCTGGTGCTGGGCGGGCTGATCGAGAAGAACTTGTTCATCTCCTACAGCCGCTACGAGTTCAGCTTCATGCTGCGGCCCGTCCTCCTCGGAATCATGATCGTCGCCGTGGCGCTCCTCGTCCTGCCCCACATCCAGAAGCGCATCGCGCAGCGCTGGCGCGTGAAGGAGGAGTACCTTGCTACGCAAGAGAGCTGACCTCGTCTTCAGCGTCATCGTCCTGATCATCGTGGTCTGGATGGTCTGGGACGCCCAGTCCTGGTCGTTGCGGGCGCGGCTGTTCCCCTGGACGATCGGCATCCCGTCCGTAGCGCTGGCGCTGTTGCAGGTGGGGTTCGCCGTGAAGAACCTCCTCCAGCGCGAGCCGGCGGCCGAGGCCGCGGTCCACCCGTCGCCCGCCGAACGTCCCGTGCCCCTGCCGCCCGAGGAGCAGCGCGACGAGGGCGCGGCGGTTATGGCGGCGGCAGTCGAGAGCGCCTTCGGGGCCGGGTCGGCCGCCGCGGAAGAAGAGGAGATCCCCGTGGCCGTCGTCCGACGACGGACGATGGAGATGGTGGCCTGGATCATCGGCTTCGCGCTGGCGGTAACGCTGTTCGGCTTCCGGCTGGGCGCGGCGATCATCACCCTGGCCTTCATGCGCGTGGGCGCGCACGAGCGCTGGAAGACGGTCGCCATAATCACCGTCGCGACCTACCTGTCGTTCTTTCTGATCTTCGATTGGGGCCTGAACACGCCGCTGCCACCCGGGCTGATCGCCGACGCCTTCGGCATCGACGCCTTCGACAGCCCGTTCACCGAGGGCGTCAAGCACCTGTTCAGCGGGGGGTAACCGACCCCTCCCCCGGCGCGACGCCTATGGTCGCGCCGCGCCGGCAGCGTCCGAGGGCGCTTGCGAGAGGTAGCTGACGGAGTCCGAGGCGGCGACCTGGCCGTCGGCGCCCAGCAGGTCGGCGCGCAGCGTCTCGCGGCCGAGCGCCTGTCGCAGCACGGTCTCGCTGCACCAGCGGTCCGCGATCCGCCCCTCGCCCACCAGCCCCTCCCAGGCGTCGGCCGTGGCCGAGGCCGCGACGCGGTAGGTCAACCGCACCACGCTCGGCTGGTTGACCGCGACGCACATCCGGATCGGATCGCCCACCTGGTAGGCTGCGCCGGGGCCACGATCGACGGTGATCGTGACTTCGGGGCGCCCCGGCGCGGCGCCCGGCACCGGGGTCGGCATGGGGCGCGCGGCCGGCGGCGGATCGGCGCTGGACATGCCGTCGCCAGCGGGGGCGAGGAACGGCTCCGCGACCCAGCCCGTGCTCCCGTCCGCGTCGTAGCGCACGGCGTACCAATAGTAGTCGGGGGCGAGCACGGGGCCCTGGATGACGGTGACCGGCAGCCCGTTGGGGAGCAGCGCCTGCGCGGCTGCGCCCGGCGATGGGTCAGCGCGCACGGGCAGGCCGTCGCCGAGCGTGTTGCGGATACGCGCCGCAGCGCCAACGGCGAACAGGCCGTTCTCGGTCAGCGCGCCGAGCGCAGTCAAGGCCGGGCAGGGATAGTACACGGCAACTGCCGAGCCGGGCAGCCAGCTCAAGCTAGCGGTGGCCGCCGGGCCCTGCACGACCGCCCAGCCCTGGCTGTCGCGGTGCAGGATCAGCGACGAGGGCTCGGTCTCGACGCGGGTGACGACGCGCACGCGTGCCCAGTCGCCCTCGACGCGGCGGACGATCGCGCGGTCGAACACGTCCGGGTACTGCGCCCGCATGTAGGCGCTGGCGGCGGCGACCACGGCCTGCTCGACGTCCGGGGGCGGCTGAGCGCAGCCGTCCTGAGCGGGTGGCGCGGCGCGGGCGAGCGGGGACGGTCCGAGCGCGGTGAAGGCGACGAACAGGGCGAGCAGCGGAAGCGTCAGCGAGCCGGGCATGATCCTCCCGCCAGATGATAGTACGGACGCGGCCGCAGTAGCGCCGGGCATAGGATAGCAGGTATTCCCGGGCCAGGCGCGGCGTCCCTGCCGACGCAAGCACTCGCGCTCGGCGAGGCGCAGGCGTGGTAGTCTCTGAGCTCTCACCTACCGACTGTTGACGGGCGGTGGCGGGGCCGGCAACTCGAAGGCGCCGGTCAGGTCGCTGGCAGCGGCGTCGCGGCTCCCTAGCGGCGCCAGGCGCCAGCGCGTCTCGATCAGCTTGAGGATCGAGGTCGTGTCGTAGACCGTATGGTCCACGTAGCCGCGCCTGGCGAATGGCGAGATGACGAGCGCCGGGACGCGCTCGCCGGGGCCCCATTCGTCGACGACCGGCGGCGGCACGTGATCCCAGTAGCCGCCGTGCTCGTCGTAGGTGACGATCACCGCGGCGCGAAACCAGTAGGCGCTAGCCTGAATCTGGCGGAGCAGCGCCTCGACGTGCTGCTCGCCAGTGATCACGTCGGCGTAGCCCGGATGCTCGTTGTCGGCGCCGTAGGGCTTGACCCAGGAGACGTGGGGCAGCGTGCCGTTGGCCAGGGCGGTGGTGAAGTCGGCCTCGTCCTTGAGGTGGCGAGCGCGCGCGGCCGGATCGCCGCCCACGTCGGCGAAGTAGTCGAACGGCTGGTGGTGGTACTGGAACAGCGGGCCGGGGTGCCCTGCCACCGCATCGTTCCAGCCGCCAGCGTACCAGGCCCAGGACACGCCGGCCGCGTCCAGCCGATCGCCGATGTGGGGCAACCGCTGCGGGGGCAGGCGGTGGTCGTCGGGCGTGTCACGGTAGGGCGGATAGTAGGGCTGGGTCGTGTTCACGGCGTAGCCGTCCGGCCGCACGCTGCGGTCCTGCAGGTAGTCGGGGTGATCCGGGAAGGGAATGGACACGACGTCGGCGGGCGCGTTGGGCCAGACCGGCGTGCAGGCGCAGACGAGCCAGAGGTGGTTCAGGAACGAGCCGCCGAAGGCTGCCTGAAAGAAGCGATCGGCCAGGGTGTACTCCCGCGCCCAGCGCGCCAGGGGCAGGCCAGTCGTGTCGTAGTAGCCCATGGCCAGCCCCTTGGCATCGCTCCAGTAGGCGAAGCGGTCCATCTTCCCGCCGTCGATCTGATACTGGTGGCGGTAGTAGGCATGGATCAGGTCGCCGGTCTTCTCCGTCGGCGGCACGTAGCGGCCGATGTCGAAGGGCCGGTTCGGCAGGTCGTCGGGGAAGCGCGGGTCCGGGCCGGGCGGCCGCAGGGTCGTGTCCACCGGCCGCGGCAACGTCGTGTAGGGCGAGCCGTCGAGGTCGGTTTGCGGCGGGGCGCCCTCGGTATTGGCCAAACCGTCGGCACCCGGAAACAGGCCGTAGAGGTTGTCGAAGCTGTGGTTCTCCAGGTAGATCACGATCACGTAGTCGATCGGCAGCGGGCCCGCCGTGTCCTGGGCAGCGGGCGCCAGGCCCCGCTGCGTGACGAGGGCCAGGGCAACCGCGATGAGCGCGCTGGCGAGGGACGTCCCGACCATCCGCAGCATGCGCCTGCCTCCTCCGAGCGATGCGTGGCTGCCCCTTCGCCGCCTGCGCCCTCGCCGCGGCAGGTGCTAGGGACGAGGTAAGTCTGCTGCTCGAACGTGTCCAGGCGGTGCGCGGATCGGCAGCGGCGTGTGAACGGGCGGCAGCCGAAGCGCGGCGCCCGAGGGGACCAGAGAGCCGGGCCACTGCGGCCCGGCTCTCGCGTGCGCGCCCGGCGCAAGGATCAGTCGGGGAAATGCGAATCGAAGACCTCGAGGCGGTTGCCGGAGGGGTCGAGGAAGTAGAGCGAGCGGCCGACGAACACGCCCTGGCGGCGGTACTCGACGTCGCCGCGCAGGCTCTCCTGGTGCGCGATCTCGGGCTTCACCTCCACGCCCCACTCCCGCATGTGCGCGGCGGCGCGCTCGAAGTCTTCGGTGCTGACGCGGAAGGCGATATGCGTGGGGCCGTCACGCTCGATGTCCTTCGGCAGCGGCTTCGGACGCACCGAGAGCAGGATGTCGGTGTCGCCGAAGCGGACGCAGCGCATCTGCGGGCCGACCGGACCGCGGTCCTCCATGCCGAGGACCTCGGTGTAGAAGCGCCGCGACTCCTCGAGGTCGTTGACCGGGATCGCCCAGTGAACGATGCCTTGCACCTTGACGCCGCGCTGCTGCTCGATCATCTCTCTCCTCCACATGCCGCGGGGCAGGGCTGGCGGCGACGCGCAGGACTCGCGCTGCTAGGCCCGCCTCCACGTGCCGCGGGGTGAGGCCCCGCACGCCGCACGGCCTCGCCCCGGAACGCGCAATACGGGAAGCGTTCCGCCTCTCCCACGAGAGAGGACGCCTCAGGCCACCGGCACCCGGCTGAGCACTTCCAGGGTCGCCTTGCAGAAGGCCGGCAGGTCCGGCGGGAAGCGCGACGTGATCAGGTTGCCGTCGACAACGGCGTCCTCGTCGACGTAGCTGGCACCGGCGTTCTTCAGGTCGGTCTTGATCTGGGGCGCGCAGGTGGCACGACGGCCGCGCAGCACGTCGGCCTCGATCAGCATCTGTGGTCCGTGGCAGATCGCCGCCACGACCTTGTCGCGGGCCACGGCGTCCTGGACGATGCGGACGAGGCCAGGCACGGCGCGCATGTGGTCGGGCGCCTTGCCACCAGGGATGATCACGGCGGCGTAGTCGTCGACGCGCACGTCGTCGGGGCCGAGGTCGG
This sequence comes from Pseudomonadota bacterium, assembly GCA_021325365.1. Next base: position 6,630 of record JAJPHF010000046.1, on the reverse strand, counting down.
CGGTGAAGGGCAGGCCGCGGCCGCCGGTGTAGGTCTTGCCGCGTTGCGGCCCGACCACCTCGACGGTGTAGCCGGCCTCCTGCATCCGGTAGTAAGGGTAGGCCATCTCGCGGTCTTCTACGCCCTCGTCGGTCAGGATGAGCACCTTCGGCATTGCCGTCCTCCCCACGTGGCTGTCTCGGAGCCGGTAGCTTGTTGTACCACACGGCCCGCTCGTGCGCAGGCGCGTCGCCCGCACCGAGTCGGCCGCGTGTCGGGCGCCCAGAGCAATCCACGGCCGGTACGCCAGAAGCGGGCGGGGGATGGGTCGGGCCGCGGCCCGACCCATCCCCCGCCCGCGTGAGGACCCGCTAGCTGTACGGACCGTTGTTGCCGAACGATCCCTCGTCGAAGGTCGGCAGCGTGTCCGCGTCGGAGAGATCGGGAGACGTGATGAGCGGGCCCTGCGATTCGGTGATCACGGCCGGCGCCGCGATCGGCCCCTGGGCCGCGGTGATTGCGGTCGACGCCGCGACGTCCTGGGCGAGCGCGGCGGTCGCCGTGCCGCCGACGCCGCCGGCGAGCAGCGCGCCCGCGAGCAGCGCACGCCTACTCAGGCTGCGCAAGGATGCCTTGCACTGCATGGCTAACCTCCAGGTAAGTCGACTAGTTCCTTCCACACGTTGACTAGGCTAGCTGGTTTACATGGGAGTATCCTCAGGCCTGGCAGGGGTTTGCCTCTCCGGAGGGCTAGTGCCAGGCACAAAATGACCCTGGAACGCCTGGAGCCCATCGCTCACGCCGCGATCACACAGCGACCAACGCTGGTCGCCAGTAGTATCGAGTTGTGTCGTCGTGTGCCCCAGTTCCCAGGGACCATCAACATGCTACGTCACTCATGCTGGACCTGACAAGAATTACGCCTGTTCCGCAACCTTAACGTGTGATGAAGGAATGGAGGGCAAAGTAAGCGCGTGGCAAGCGCGGATCGCGCGGGGACGGCGATGGCGCGTTGCGATTTGGTCTGTTCCTACCGCACACTTGGTAATAATGGAAGGCGTGGATGCGGGGATCAGGGCAGGGAGGCTACGATGGGGACGCCGACGCGTTGCCCGCGGTGCGGAGCGACGTCGCTCCCACCGCTGGACCCGGTGGGCGAGAGCCGCGACGAGTGGGTGTGCCCGAACTGCGGCGCGACCGAGTTGCTGCAGTTCGACGAGGCCACCGGCGGCGAGGTGCCGCTCGAGCCAGAATAACTGCGCCCTGGAAGCCGCACCGGCTGCGAACTCGAACGGTGGCTCGGCGTGCGGCAGTGGCGCCCGCTGAATAGCGGCGCCGCGGGAGCCGCGCGCCCCCGCGGTGCCCGGCGCCGGCCCGGTCAGTCCGGGGAGCGCCGGGCGCGGCGGCGCGCGGCCGGCGGGGGCTCCTCCGCCTCGAGGCGCTCGATGGCGCCGCGGATGTCGCGGCGCAGCGCCGTCAGGCCGATGCGCTGCCGCTCGGCCAGGTCTTCCAGCCGGCGCGTGCCGGGCAGGGGGCTGGGCGCCGCGGCCGGGGAGCGCGGCGGGCCTGGCGCCTCAGCGTCCGAATCAGGGGCTGGCGCTGGCGCCGGCGGTACGGCGAGCGGCCGGAGATCGGCCGCTCGCATCGCGGGGGCGGGCGGCGGCGCGGCGGGCGGGACCATGGCGACCGGGGCCGGGCCAGGATCGCGCTCGGCGGGCCGGCTCGCGACCGGCGGAGCGGGCGCGGGCGTCCCCTCCCAGCCGCGGACCCCCTCGGCCCGCTCGGCAGCAGTCGCGCCCGGCCAGTCGGGCGGACGGGCAGGGCCGGTGGCCGAGGCCGGCGATGCGGTGGGGCCGCCGGGCGGCGCCGCCCGGCGGGGCCCGGCCGCGTAGGCCGTCATCCCCGCGCCGAATCGCACGCCGTTGCTGACCTTGAGCGGCTGGTCCGGCGAGCGCGGCTCCGGCGGACGCCGCGCCGGCGGCGGGCCCCACGGGGCCGCGGGCACCGGCGCCGGGCGCGCGGGCGGCGGCGCCAGGGCGATGGTGGCGGCAACGCCACCGACGAGCCCGAGCACTAGTAAGACCAGCGAGCGGGCGTCGCCGCCGAACAGGGCGACGCCGAGTCCGCTGAGGAGGCTGACCGTCGCGAGACAGGAGGCGAGCGCGCGAGCCGGACCGCTTGGACTACCCAAGGATTCCCCCGCGACCGACCGGGGAGGTCGGCCCGTGATCGTCGGTCCCAGCACCATGGGACCAATTCAGTGTAGCAACCGCCACCCGCGGCGCTCTACCGAGCGGGGGCACGGCCGTGCCACAAAGGCCGTTCCCCGCGGCACCGGGGCCCGGCGACGAGCGCGGGCCTGGGCCGAAGCGCACGGACAGGCCGGCCGGCGGGGGGAGCGCTCAGGCGCCGCTGGGCTTGTAGCCGGGCGTAAAGATCTCGTCGCCGTAGCGCTCGGCCGGCTGGAACTCCAGCGTGTGGCCGTCGGGATCGACGCAGAAGAGCTGCGGCAGGCCGACAGGGCTATTGGGCAGCTCGCTCCAGGTCACGCCGTGCTCCTGGAAGCGGCGCTTCAGCGCCTCGTAGTCCTCGACCAGGAACGCTGTGTGGCGGCCCCGCGCGTCGGGCTTCGCGTCCGGCCCGGGCACGGGCCAGTCCGGGTTCACGATCAGGTGCATCTGCGGAGCACCGCTGGCGTCGGCCAGCCAGACGCCGGCGCCCAGGGGCGGTCGCGGGATGGACTGCAGCCCGATGACCTGCTCGTAGAAGCGCTGCGACTTCTCGAGGTCGCGGACCGGGATGCCCTCGTGTTGGATCCGGGTCAGCCTGGACATGCTCCCCTCCCTGGCCCGTCGGGCCGCTGCGCACGGGTCGTCCTGAGCGCCCCATTCTAGGAAGGGCCGGGCGGCAGCGTCAATCGACCGCGAGCCAGCTCGGGCCAGGCGCACGGCGAGTGCGAGGCCGCGGCGGCCCGTGGTTGAAGCCCTGACGTCCCCTTGCGCCAGGGCCGGGCGGTGGTTAGCATAAGGGCAAGACGAGGCAGCGGTGGGAAGGGGGCTGCTGCCGCCTCCCGGCTGCCGCGTGGCGGCGGCGATCCGTGAGTGGGCAGTGACCATGACGCCGCAGCTCGCGCTCTGGCTTTCCCTCCTCGCGCTGCTGACGGCGCTAAGCCTCTACGAGTCGCTGCACGACCGCCTGCCCGATGGCTGGCTCAGCCTGGCCTGCATCGGCTACGCCTGGGCCCTGATGTTGCTGGCGGCCACGCCGGAGCAGCTCGTCCAGGGCTTCGCCGCCGGGGGCGCCGGCTTCCTGCTCGGCGTGCTCAGCCAGGCCCCGGCCGCGCTGGCCGGCGCCGGCTCCCCGGCCCGCCCGACCGGCGACGGCCGCCTGGCGGCCAGCGCCGCGCTGTCGCGCCGCGCGATCGACGCGCGGGCCCACCTCTGCGTCGGCCTGGTGGCAGGCTGGCCCGGCGTGCTGGTGGTGGCGGCGGGCTGGGCGCTGCTGGTGGGCATCGTCTCCGTCTACTTCCTCGTCACCTTCCGCCAGCGCGAGCTGCTGGCGGTTTCCTTCCTGCCCTTCCTCGCTCTCAGCGCCATCCTGGTGTTCGTCGCGCGCCTGGTCCTCCTGCACGCCTGAGTCCCGCCGTCCCGCGGTACAATGGCCGGAGTCGCGGGGGGCAGGGGATGGCCGAGCGGGACGACAAGTTCGCCGTGCTCTACGAGGTGGGGCGCCTCATCGGCTCGTCGCTGGACCCGGGCGAGGTGCTCGAGCGGGTCATGGATAGCCTGATCCGCGTGACCGGCGCCGAGCGCGGCTTCGTCATGCTGATCGAGCCGACCTCGGGCGAGCTGCGGGTGGAGGTGGCCCGCAACCTCGACCGCGCGACGATCGACTCGGCGCCATTCGAGGTCAGCCGCCACCTGGTCGACGAGGTCGTGGCCAACGGCACGCCGCTGCTGGTGCGCGACGCCATCAACGACCCCGCCTACCAGGACTTCCAGAGCGTGGTCTCCCTGCGGCTGCGCTCGATCCTCTGCGCGCCGCTGCAGGTGCGGGGCAAGATCATCGGCGCGATGTACGTGGACAACCGCCTGCGCGTGGGCCTGTTCGGCCAGGCCGACCTCGACCTGCTCGTCGCCTTCGCCAGCCAGGCGGCGATCGCCATCGACAACGCGCGCCTGTACCGCGGGCTGGAGCAGCGCCTGGCCGAGATCGCCGCCCTGCAAGCCTACCAGGCCAACATCTTCCAGAGCGTGGCCAGCGGCGTGGTGGTCGTGGACGCGACCGACCACGTCGCCACGCTGAACGCCGCCGCCGCCGCGATCTTTGGCGTGCCGGCCGAGCAGGCGCTCGGCCGGCCCTACGCCGAGGTGCTGGGCCCCGACATGAGCCAGTTCCTGCGCGCCTACCGCGCCGGCGCGCTGCCGCTCGACACGCACACCGGCGCGAGCCACGACGTGGCCTGCGAGGTGCCCGGGCGCGGGCGGGTCTACCTCAGCGCCCGGGTGACGCGGCTGGGTGGTGCCGACGGCCACGAGGGCGGGCTGGTGCTAGCGCTGGAGGACCAGACCAGGCGACGCCAGCTAGAGAAGGAGAAGCAGGCCGAGGAGGAGAAGCGCCTCCTGCTCGGGCGATTCTTCTCGGAAGCGGTGCGCGAGGAGATCCTGCGCAATCCGGAGGCCGCCGAGAAGCTGGCCGGCGTGCGCAAGGAGATCTCCGTGCTGTTCGCCGACATCCGCGGCTACACCTCGCTGAGCGAGGACACGCCTCCCGAGACCCTCGTCGCCCTGCTCAACCGCTACCTGGAGCTGGCCACGCAGGCGATCCGCGTCTGCGAGGGCACGGTGGACAAGTACATCGGCGACGCGCTGATGGCCCTGTTCAACGCGCCGACCGACCAGGCCGATCACGCCGAGCGCGCGGTGTGGGCCGCGATCGCGCTGCAGGGCAGCGTCGTGCGGGTCAACCTGCCCGATGGGCGGAAGGCGAGCTTCGGCGTGGGCGTGAACACCGGCGAGGCGGTGGCCGGCTACATCGGCACGCCGGACCTGATGAGCTACACCGCGATCGGCGACGCCGTGAACGTCGCCGCGCGCTTGCAGGCTAGCGCCGGCCCGGGCGAGATCGTGATCAGTGAGGCGACCTACCAGCGCGTGCGGGACGTGTTCGCCGTGGAGCGCCTGGGACCACTCGAGGTGCGCGGGCGCCGCGAGCCGGTCGTCGCCTACCGCGTGCTGGGGCCCAAAGTCTAAGACGTCAGGCGGCCGCTGGCGACGAGCCAGCGCAGGAAGCGCAGGTGCGCTAGCTCGGCGGGCGTGAAGCGAACGAGCGGCGGCCGCGGCTGGCCGGTGCCCCAGCGCCAGTAGGCTAGGTCGATCATGCTGCTACCCGCGGCGGGCGCGTCTCGGGGTCCTGCCGCTCGCGGAGCCAGGCCCGCAGGAGACCGGGCTCGCGGCAGGGCAGGTCGGGGGTGTAGGCGCCGTAGCGCGCGACGTAAGCCGCGACGATGGCACGGAACTCGTCGGCCGCGATCCGCCCGTTCCAGGGCGGCCCCGCCCACCAGCGGCCCGCTTCGGCCGGCGAGGGGTCCGTGGGCCCGGCCTGGTCGCCGGCCGCGTCGGCCCCCAGGCCCCAATCGCGCGCCAGCCGCGCCCAGCCCGCCTCGCCCTCCGCCCACGCCGCCGCGATCGCCGCCGCGTCCGCGCTCTGGCCCGACTCCGCCGCGTCGTCTTGCGCCGCCATGGCTCGCTCCTTCCGCTCCGCGCCCTCTCTTCATTGATAGAACATTCGTTCGCAGGCGTCAAGCAGGAGCCGCGACTCTCAATTCGGGGAGTTGCGTATGATCGATTTGTGACCGGCTTCACAGGGGCGGTGTGAAGCCGGTCACAGAACGGGCGAGTTCGAAGCGACTAGACTCCGCGTGCCAGCGATGCCGACTCGGCAGCCGATGGCGGTTCCCTCCACCCGCACCGTGGCGGCAGGAGGACGGCAGATGATTACCGCGTTGCCGCGCAGCTCGCACTGTCCTCACCTCCGCCCGCTCTGGCTCGTCGGCCTGCTCTCGCTCGCCACGCTCGGGCTGTACTTCCCGGTCTGGATGGGCGTCACCTGGTCCGAGATGAAGCGCGAGCTGCACGACGAGCGAATGCACCCGTTCTGGCACGCCCTCAGCTACTTCGTGCCGCTGTACGGGCTGTTCCGCGTCCACGCCCACTGCGCCGCGGTGCGGGCGATGCTGCAGGTCGCCGAGTCGCCGCGAACGGTAGACCCCTGGGAGGTGCTGCTCGGCGTGATGTGGCAGATGGGGATGGTCTACCTGCTCATCTTCTACTTCGCGCCGAACGACCCCTTCAAGCCGCTCCTCTGGCTGAGCGTCGGCGCGGCGTCCGCCGTGGCGACCGCCTACGTTCAGGCCGGCCTGAACGCTTACTGGCTAGCGGTGGCCGGCCGCGGGCCACGTACCGCGTCTCCTGGCTGGAGTGGGCGGCGATCCCGCCCTGCCTCGCCTTCCTGGGCCTGGTCGTGCACACCGCGCTGCAACAGATCTAATACCAATTCGCTATGAGGTGACCATAAATGGCGTGAGTGCGTCGGTGATCCAGGCCCAGCCAGTGAGCCGGCGTACGCGGCCCGGATCGGCCGCCAGCGCCT
>JAJPHF010000058.1 GCA_021325365.1 Pseudomonadota bacterium | reverse complement strand
GGCGGCGGCTTCGGCGGGCGCGGCGCCGTCTACACCGAGTACGTCACCGCCGCCTGGGCGTCGCGCGCGCTCGGCCAGCCCGTGCGCTGGGTCGCCACCCGCTCCGAGGATATCGCCACCAACACGCAGGGCCGCGGCGAGGTCGTCCACGTCGAGGCCGCCGCCGAGGCCGACGGCCGCCTGCGCGGCATCCGCGTGCGCATCGTCAGCGACCTCGGCAGCTTCCTCCACGTCAACACCGTGACGCCCGCGCCGCAGTTCCTGAAGATGGTCCCCGGCTGCTACCGCGTGCCCGCTTACGCCGGCGACCTGACGGGCGTGTTCACGAACACCACGCCCACCGCGCCCTACCGCGGCGCGGGCCGGCCCGAGGCCGCCGACACGATCGAGCGGCTGATGGACCACCTGGCGCGCGAGCTGCAGATCGACCCGGTCGAGCTGCGCCGCCGCAACTTCATCGGCCGCGCCGAGTTCCCCTACAAGACCCCTGCCGGCGTGACCTACGACTCGGGCGACTACAACAAGGCGCTCGACGAGGTGCTGAGGATCTCCGACTACGCCGGCCTCAAGGCGCGGCAAGCGGCCGAGCGGGCGCGCGGCGAGCGCACGCTGATGGGCGTCGGGCTGGCGAGCTTCACCGAGCCGAGCGCCGGCGGCTGGGAGAGCACCCAGGTGCGCATCGACCCGTCCGGCTCGGTCACCGTGGCCACGGGCTCGTCGGCGCACGGCCAGGGCCACGAGACGACCTTCGCCCAGATCGCCGCCGACCGCCTGGGTGTGCCCTTCGAGGCGGTCGTCGTGCGCCACGGCGACACGGCCACCACCCCGCCCGGCGTGGGCACCTTCGGCAGCCGCAGCACCGTGCTTGGCGGCACGGCGCTCGTCCAGGCGGCCGACGTGGTGATCGACAAGGCCAAGCGCATCGCCGCCAGCCTGCTCGAAGCCAACCCCGACGACATCCAGCTCGAGAGCGGCCGCTTCCGCGTGGCCGGCGCCGCCGACAAGGCGGTGGGCTGGGGCCAGATCGCCGCGGCGGCCTACGGCCGTGCCGGCAAGCTGCCGCCGGGCGAGTCGCTCGGCCTGGAGCACACCGCCTACTACAACCCGCCCGGCGAGACCTACGGCTTCGGCGCGGTGGTGGCCGTTGTGCGCATCGACCCCGACAGCGGCGAGACGCGGATTGAGCACATCTGGGCGGTGGACGACTGCGGCACGGTCGTCAACCCACTGCTCGTCGAGGGCCAGGTATGGGGCGGCACGGCGCAGGGCATCGGCCAGGCCGTGCTGGAGCAGGTGGTCTACGAGCCCGGCGGCGAGCTAGTCACCGGCTCGCTGATGCACTACGCGCTGCCCCGCGCCACCGACATGCCGCCGCTGACCATCGCCGAGACGGTGACGCCGTCGCCGAACAACCCGCTGGGCACGAAGGGCGTGGGCGAGTCAGGGACGATCATCGGCACGGCGCCCGTCATGAACGCCGTCGTAGATGCGCTCGCGCCGCTAGGCGTCCAGCACCTCGACATGCCCTACACCGCCGAGCGCGTCTGGGCCGCTATCCAGGCCGCTCACGGCAACGGCCGCCGCTAGAGCCGTTTGCGGAATGACTGGGCGGCAACGGCGTGCATTGCCGGAACCCGCGTGTTGGTCTCGGTTGTCCTCGACAGCTTCGCGGAGGGACTTACCCCAGAAGAGATCGCGCAGGAGTATCCGCCCGTCTGCACAGACGACGTGCGCGCAGCATTGGGCTATGCGGCGGCGCTGGCCCGCGAGGAGGACCTCGTCCCCCTGCGCAGTTGCGGATGAAACCCACACGCGCGTCCGGCGTCCACCGAGCTAGGCAGACATTGCAGTCCCCGAGCCAGCCGGCGTCGGGGAGGCGTCGGCGCGCGGCGCGCCGGCGATCCGCCGCAGCGCCGCGGCCACCTGCCGCTCTTGCTCCGGCCGGAACACCGCTGCCACGTAGCGGTCCGGGCGCACGAGCAGCACCTGGCCGGCGTAGGCGCCCAGCTCCTGCGGCAGCGGCCCGCCCACGTCGGTCACGATCGGGTAGCGCGCGGGGTGCGGCGCCCGGTCGTCGAGCGCGATCGCCAGGCGCCGCGCCCCGACCTGCTCCCAGAACGGGTCGGTCAGCCGGTCCAGCGTCGCCGCGTCGGTATCCACGCCGACCAGCGCGAAGCCCGGCCCCAGCACCTCGTCCAGCGGCACCCGCTCCTCGGCGCTCGTGAAGACGAGCGGCTGCGGCAGCATCTGGCCGACGAGCGGCGGCTGGCGCTTGCGGGCGCGCGGCCACACGAACCCCGTGTGGTAGTGCGGCCGCGGCCGGAAGCGCATCCGCTCGAAGTACTCTCGCCCCGCCTTGGTCTTCGCCAGCGTCCGCACGACGAAGTCGCGCGCCAGCGCCCGCGGGCGGCTGGTCGTCATGACGATCGCGCCCAGCCGCTGCGACAGCTTCACCATCGCCTCGGCGTGCGGCCGCCGCTCCGCCTCGTACGTGCTCAGCAGCTCCGGCCCTACTCCCCCCCGCATCACCTCGACGATCTTCCACGCTAGGTTGTCGGCATCGCGCGCGCCCGAGTTCATGCCCTGCCCGGCGAACGGTGGCATCATGTGTGCGGCGTCGCCCAGCAGGAACACCCGCCCCACCTGCCACCGCTGCGCCACCAGCGCGTGGAACGTGTACACCGTGTAGCGGATCACGTCGCCGGGCGCCAGCGCGCGGTAGGGAGCCACCAGTCGCTGCATGAAGGCGAACGGCACCACGTCGCCCGCGCCGTACTCCCCCGGGTGCATCAGGAACTCGTAGCGGCAGTGGCCGTCGCGCCCGGGGATGATGACGTGCGGTCGGCGCGGGTCGGCGAAATGCATGCCGTAGCGCTGGTCGTGCGGGTCGTGGATCGTATCCATCACCAGCCAGGGCTCCTTGTGGCTGGAGCCGATCATCTCCACGCCCAGCAGCCGCCGCACGGTGCTGCGTCCGCCGTCGCAGCCCAGCACGTACGCCGCCTCGACGGTCCGGCGCGCGCCCGTCGCCTCCTCGACCGTGACCGTCACCCCGTCCGCGTGCTGCCGCAGGTCCACCAGCGCCGTCTCGAAGTGGATCGACACGCAGGGGAAGTGCGCCAGCGTGGCGCACAGCACCTGCTCTAGGTCGGGCTGCTGGAAGGGACTCTTCGCGGGGTGCCCCAGGCGCCCGGGGATGGGCGAGCGCGCGTAGGCCAGCAGCCGCCCATCCGCGCCGAAATAGCGCGTGCCCGTGCCCGGCAAGATGATCGGGTAGAGCACCTGGGCGACGCCCGCGCGCTGGAGCGTGCGCAGCGTCTCGTCGTCCAGGCTAATCGCCTTCGGCTGGTCGCTGGTGGTCGGGTTCCGCTCGACGACGATTGTGCGCACGCCGGCGTGGCCGAGCAGGTTGGCGGCGATCAGCCCGGTCGGCCCTGAGCCGACCACCACGACGGGCCGCTCGCCGGCGCACTCCGGCCACTCGCTCTGTGGCTCCGGCGCCGTGGCGGCAGGCGCGCGCTGACCACCGGTATCCGCGGCGGGCGTCGTGCTCACGAGCGTCTCACATCCGGTGCGGCGGCCGCCGGGCCGCTCGGCCAGGTGGTAGGGTGCGGGGGCGTACCGGCTCTGGCTGACGTGCTGGATCTGGACAGATGATAACGGGGCCAGCCGCGGGCCGACCAGCCGTCCGGCAGACGGCCCGCCGGCGCGGCTACGCGGCGGGGCGGCTGGTCCCCGCCTGGCGCGTCTCGAAGCCGAGCGCCGCGAGCGCCAGCACCTGCTCCAGCGCGTTCAGCTCGGCCAGCGGCAGGGTGCGCGCGAGCGCGGTCAGCCGCTCGCTCAGCGCGGCCGCGGCATGCTCCGGGGTGGCGTCGTCGTCCCACCGCCACAGCCGGCCGAGCGGCCCGAACACCCGCTGGTATGCCTCCTCGAAGTCCGGCACGGCGCTCGCCGTGCCGGGCCCGACCGCGGCCGCCGGCTCTTCGGCCAGCTCGTCCTCGGACTCGTGGTGGACGAACTCCCCGAACACCTGCTGGCACAGGTCCGCGTAGAGGCGCGAGTACAGCAGGCAAGTGTGCCAGACCTGGTCGACTTGCTTGCTGATCATGCCAACCGGCCGCCCGAGGACGACGGTCAGCGCGAGGAAGCGGCGGAACTCAAAGATCGCCTCGTCGACCAGCACGTGGGGCAACAGCCCCTCCGCCAGCAAGCGCCGCCACACCGGGCCAAGATCATACGTCTCCAGCGTACAGAGCACGCGCCGCTACTCCGTGCTGAGCGCGACCTGCGGTCGGATGCCCAGCGGCAAGTAGTGAACGAACAGGTTCATGAGCAGTGCATACCCTTCTGCTAGGATTCCGGGCAAACTGCGCGACACGAGCCTAGCGTGGTGGCATCTTGATAGCCTTCAGGTCCGGATTGGGGGAGACGTTTGACGTAGTCAAACGTCTCCCCCAATCCGATAAACACTTTAACGCGTGACCAGCGCGCTGTGTTGGACCGCCGGCATACACGTCAGCGGCGGACGACCGGGCACGATGTAGCTGTTCGGGATATGGATCTGCGGTCCATTCTGCGTCGCGGCCATAGGGCTGAGATTGAGGTGAAGGTGAGAGTTCATCGGGCTGCTCCCTTTCGGTTAGCTGGTTGTGTTGGATGCCGCGCTGTACTCGCGGCTACATGGATAGCATAGCGGGCCGAAGAAACATGTCCTGTTACGTTGTTCACGCTCTTGACGTGTAAACGGTCACATAGCGGCCTCGACCTCACCTGATGGCGGTACGGATCGCTTGGTGATACAAACTGGGGAGCGGCGGCCGGCCAGCGAAGCCGGCGCGCTATCGGCACCCGCCGCGGGCGTGGCGAGTGGCCCTTACCTTTGCGCTCACGGAGCCGCCGACTCTCTCAGCAAGCCGCCGTGGCACTCGGCCGCCAGACTCTAAGGCGCGTGTTGTGGAAAGCCGCTACCTTGCTCGCTCATCTCGGGCGTCGACTCGCTTGGGGTGGATCGTACATCACGCCCCTTAGGGGATGAGCCAAGCATGACAGCGACGGCGCCGGTCGTGGCGCTGCGACGGCAGCCGGCGCGGGCTACGGGGCGGCGAAGTACTCGCGGATACCCTCGGCGTAGCCGCGCGCCAGCGCGTCGAGCGTGGCGTCCTGGCGCAGCGCCGCGGCATCCTGCGGGTTGGTCAGGAACAGCCCCTCGACCAGCGCGCTCGGCAGCGGCCCGCGCAGCGAGAAGAAGTGCCCGTACGGCTTCCCGGCCGTCAGGTCTTCCTTCACGCCGCGGTCGAGTGTATCCACCCCGGCCGCCCGTAGCTCGCCCACGACGTGGGCCTGGAGCGCTGCGGCCAGGCGGCGGCTCTCGGGGCCGAAGTTGTCGCCGTTGTAGTACGTCTCCGTGCCGCGGATGGCAGCGTTTGGGTGGCCGTTGAAGTGGACCGACACGAAGATGCGCGCCGGTGTGACGGCGGCAATCCGCGCCTCCTGCTCCAGCCGCGTGCGCGTGGTCAGGTCCGGGTGGGTCATGGCGGTGAGCGGCTGGTTGTCCTCGCGGCTCAGGGCGACGCGCAGTCCCTGCGCCTCCAGCAGCGGCCGGATGCGCAGCGCCAGCGCCAGCGTCAGGTCGACCTCGCGTAGCCCGCCCCCCGCCGCGCCCACGTCGGCATCGCTGTGGCCCGGATCGAGTCCCACGTCCACCGGCCCGTCCTGCGCGGCCCCGCGTGCCAGCACGTCGCCGTGCGGCGCCGCCACCGCTCCCACCGCGAGAGCGAGGACCAGCCCCGCCACCAGCGCGCGGCCGACCCGCTCAACGCTACGTCGCACGCGGCTCCTCCTCTCGCGCCGGCCGGCGCCGCCCGCGGCGACCCTGGCGCTCCTCACGCGGCGCCTCGTCTTCCGCGGCCACAGGCTCCAGGCCCGGGCCGCCCAGGACGATCTCCTCGCCGCTCGCCAGCGCGACCGTGACCTGCTCGCGCAGCACCTGCACGGCGACGACCCGCCCCGGCCCGCGCGCCGTCTCGACGCGCTCCCCGAGCGCGGGCAGGCGCAGCTTGCGCTCGACGTAGTCGCGGTTGCGCGGGCTGAGCCGCGCCGCCAGCCGCGCCACCAGCCCTGCCCTGGCGTCCAGGTCGGGCGGCAGCGGCGGCGCGTGCGCCGGCCCGATGAGCGCCGCCGCCAGCCCGAACGGGCCGGCGGCCGGCTCGGCCGTCCCGTCGCCAGCCGGCTCGGCGGCTGGCTCCACGCGCCGCGCCACGATGGACGGCCGCTCGGCCAGCTCGTCCACCACGACCTGATCCGGCGCGATCACCACCCACCCCTCGCGCGCGCCCGCGGGGTCCGCGACGACCACGCGGTCGCCCACGGCCAGCGCCTCGGCCGCCGCGTAGTAATGCACGCGGCCCGCCCGCTCGAAGCGCACGCCGACGATCCCTGCCATCTTGCTCCAATCTAGTCCATCGGCCGGGCATAGTAGCTCGGCACCGTCAGGCGCGCGGCAGCGCCAGCAGCAGCGCCTCCAGCGCCAGGCGCGGGTGTACGTTCGCATCCAGGTCGGTCAGCGTCCGCTGCACCCGGTCGAGCGCCTGGCGACAGGTCTCGGCGTCGCCGGCGAAGGCGGGGCCATCGACGGGGGCCGGCGCCCCCAGGCCGGCCAGCAGCCGCGCCCGCCACCAGTCGCGCCAGGTCGCCAGCGTCTCGCGCACCGCATCCGGGTGGCTACTCCACGTCTCGGCGAGCGTGGCGCCCAGGCGCAGCCGCTCCAGCGTCGAGCCGCCGAGCGCGGCGCCAAGCTGGGCGAGGTGCTGGTCGCGCGCCGCCAGCACCGCCGGATCGGCCGCGGCCCGTAGCGCCCAGCCGATGCGCCCGGCGGCGAGGTCGGCGAGCCGCTCGGCCTCGGGCGCCCCGAGCCCCACGGCCGCTTGCAGGTGCGCGGCCACCGTCTGCCACGGCAGCGGGCGCAGGCGGAGATGCTGGCAGCGCGACACGACGGTGGGCAGCAGCAGGCTGGCGTCGGCGGCGGTCAGCACCAGCACCACGCTCGGCGGCGGCTCCTCCAGCGTCTTCAGCAGCGCGTTGGCCGCCGCCTCGCTCAGGTCCTCCGCCTCGCGCAGCAGGTACACCTTGTAGCGCGCTTCGAGTGGCTTGAGCGCCACGTCCTCGCGCAGCTCCTTGATCTCGTCGATGCCGAGGTTCTTTTTGTCGGATGGGCGGGCGAGCGTGCGCACGTCCGGGTGCAGCTCGCGGGCAATCAGGCGGCAGGCCCGGCACTCCCCGCAGCGCGGCGGCTGCACGCAGTTGAGCGCCTGGGCGAACGCGCGCGCCAGCGTGTATTTGCCGATGCCGGGCGGTCCGCTGAGGAGATAAGCGTGGGCTGGGCTGCCCTGCGCCAGACTGCGGTCGAGCAGCGCCACCGCCCATTCGTGGCCCGCGATGCCCCAGCTCCCCGCCGCCGCCGCTACCACGCCTCTACCTCCGCCGCGCTAGTAGACGCCCCGCGCCTGAGTATCGCCCATCGCACGGACAGCCAGCACCCCCGCGGATGGCATGCTTTGTGCAACCGAGCCGCCGGGAGCGCGCGGCGCTCCGTGGACAAATGGAGGACCGCCGATGTTCAGGTTCATTTTCGGCATAGTGGTTGGCGTGATCGGCAAGCTGGTATACGACATGTTCCGCGGCCAGGAGGTGCCCGAGGGCGCGGCCGACGTGCAGCGTCGTGCGGCGTCGCTACTCGAAGAGGCGCGGCAGATCTTGCAGGACGTGCGGGCCGAAATTCGCTCGATTGCCGGCGCGGCGCGCGAGAGCGCCAGCGACAAGGCGGGCCGGCTCGCCCAGGCCGCCACCGCGCCTTCGAGCGCCCACGGCGGCCCGACAAGCGGCGCGAGCGCCGGCACGTCCAGCCCCGCGACGAGCAGCGGCACCGGGGCCGCGAGCGGGGGCACGACCGGTGGCACCGCGGGAACCGGCACCGGGTCGACGAGCGGGGGCACGACCGGTGGCACCGCGGGAACCGGCACCGGGTCGACGAGCGGCGGCACGACCAGCGGCAGCTCCGCCGGGAGCAGCGCGTCCACGAGCGGCGGCCCCGGCGGTGCCGCCGGAGGTACCACGCCCACCACGAGCACAGGCGGAACCGCTAGTCCCGGCCCTGAGTCGCCCGCTAGCTCGCGCGGCGCCGCCAGCCCCGGCGGCGGCTCGTCCGGGTCCAGTGGCGGAACGAGCAGCGGCGGTGGCGCGGGCGGTGGCTCGTCGTCGGGCGCGGGCAGCAAGTAGCGCGGGCACGCCTCAGAACAGCTCCGGCACCGGCTGGGGCGTCGGGTCGGCGCTAACGGACGCCCGGGCCGGCGCCGCGCCAGGCAGCGGCCAGAGTCGCAGCGCGAGCAGGCCGCTCGCGCCGAGCGCCAGCTGGGTGGCGAGCGTGGCCAGCCGGAACAGCACCAGCGCCCCGAAGGCCAGGCTGCTGTCCACGCCGGCCGCCGCCAGCACCAGCGTGCCGCTGCCCTCCACGACCCCCAGGCCGCCTGGCACCATCGACAGCGCCCCGGCGACCTGGGACAGCGCGTAGACGAGCATGGCCAGCGCCAGGCCGACGCCGTCCAGGCCGAGCGCTCGGGTCGCCAGCAGCATCACCCCCGCGCCGGCCAGCACGTCGAGGGCCGTGATCGCCAGCCCGATCGCCAGCGGCCGGCCCCGCAACAGCCCGCGCCCCGCCTGCACCGCGCCCGCGTAGCGGGCCGGCAGCTCGCTCTCCACCATGCGCCCCAGCGGCCCGGCGCCGCCCAGGCCCCAGATGAGCGCCGTCGTCACGGCCGTCACCGCCAGCATGGCCGGCACGTACTCCCCTAGCGCCAGCGCCGCCAGCAGCCCTCCCCAGGCCAGCCCGGCGAAGTCCGCCACGCCGGCCACGGCGCCGATCGCGATCGCCACGGCGTACGGAATGCCGAAGCGCATCGCCATCACCACACGCGAGAGATCGGCGCTGCGCGCGAGCGTGAACCACTGCCCGGCCAGGTACACCGCCAGCGCCGTGCGCCAGGGCAGCGTGTAGCCGGCCGTAGCGACGTACCAGCGCCAGCGGGCCGCCTTGATGCCGTACAGCAGCACGGCGCAGCCCACGGCCCCGCTCGCCAGCGCCGGATCGAGGCGCTCCAGGCGTTCCAGGGTGCGGGCCAGGTCGAGGAACTGGCCGGCCGCCAGGTAGAGCACGAGCAGCACGGCGGCCAGCACGGCGACGGGGATCAGGCCACGGTAACGGATTAGCTGTTGCAGCACACGCACGTCCTTCGGCACGCTGGCTCGCGGCCAGCCACGCGGCGATCGCGCGTCCGGCCCGGCGGCGGCCACGCGAGTCGCCACCACCGGCGCGCCCATAGCATGATGGCCGATCCGACGGCCCCGCCGCTAATTTGCGCCGCCTTGTCCCCCGAGGCGAGCCGGCTGCTCACAGAACCGCAACCAGAACAAATGTTCGGATGTAACGCAGCTGTAATGCCTGGCGCCTATACGGCCCCGCGACCCGTTGCTACACTGTTCATCGTAGAACAGATGCTCTACTGGCGGGCACGCGGGACGGCAGCCGGCGCCGCGAGCCGCGGTGGTCCGCCAAGTGGACGTCTAGAGCCCGGGGCATATGGCGACGAAGTTGCCCTGCCCCCAACTCGCAGCTGAAGGAGACTCTCGTGTCCGACCAGACCAACATGTCCGAGCACATGCCCGCGCTGGTCCCGTCGCTCACCGTCAGCGACCCGCGCCAGACCCTCGAGTGGTTCGAGCGCCTGGGCTTCCGCACCGTGTTCGCCATGGAGATGCCCGACGGCACGATCGGCCACTGCCACGTCGACCGCAACGGCGCACAGGTGATGTTCGGCCCGGCCTGCGCCGACAGCCGGCCCGGCGCCACCGGTGTGCAGCTCTACATCACGCTCCGCGGCGAGCACGTGGACGACCTGCACGAGCGCGCGCGCCAGGAGGGGCTGACGATCACGATGCCGCCGACCGACCAGTTCTGGGGCGACCGCATCTTCAACGTCGTGCACCCCGACGGCTACACCTTCATCTTCGCGGAGCACGTCCGCGACGTGTCGCCCGAGGAGATCGATGCGGCCGTGAAGCAGTGGGCCGACGCCGCCGTGCCCGCCTAGCCTAGCCTCGCCGCCCAACCTGAGAGCGCGGGCCTCCGGCGCACCCGGCACGGGTGGGGCCTGGCGGCCGGGCGAGCGGGAAGCCCACGCTCTCGGGGCGCCGGCCACGGGCCGCCTGCGGGCGCGCGGCCCGCCGGCGCACTGGCTGGGTCAGCGACCGGCGGAGCGCAGCAAGCAGCGTCCCTTCAATGCGCCTCGTCGTGTAGGGGCGCTGCTTGCTGCGCTCGATCCCCCGGCCAGTCTGCGCGTCGTCCGTGGCGGCTACGCCTGGCTGCGCGGAGACGGGAAGTCGGCCACCGGCCGCTGCGACTCCCAGTGCGTGTGGAACACGCCCTCTTTGTCGATGCGCCGATAGGTGTGCGCCCCGAAGTAGTCGCGCTGCGCCTGCACCAGGTTCGCCGGCAGGCGCTCGGCGCGCAGGCTGTCAAAGTAGTCGAGCGACGCGCTGAGCGCCGGGATGGGCACCCCCAGCTGCCGCCCCACCTGCACCACCTGCCGCCAGGCGTCCTGCCGCGCGTTCACGGCTTGCGCGAACGCCTCGTCGAGCATCAGGTTGGGCAGGTCCGGGTTGCGCTTGAACGCCTGCTGGATGTCGTTCAGCAGCCGCGCGCGGATGATGCAGCCGCCCTTCCAGATGCGCGCGATCTCCGCGTACTGGATGCCGAAGTGGTACTCGTCCGACGCCGCGCGCAACAGCGCCATGCCCTGCGCGTAGCTGCTGACCTTCGCCGCGTAGAGCGCGTCGGCCAGCGCCGGCAGCAGCGTGGCCCGGTCGAGCCGCGGCGCCGCCCCGCTCGGGCCGTGCAGCACCTTCGACGCCTCGACGCGCAGCTCCTTCATCGACGACATGGTGCGCGACCACACCGCGGCGTCGATCGTCGGGATCGGCACGCCCAGCTCCAGCGCGCTCTGCGCCGTCCAGCGGCCGGTGCCCTTCTGCTCGGCCTCGTCCAGGATCAGGTCCACCAGCGGCGCCCCCGTCTCCGGATCGACGTGGGCCAGCACGACCGCGGCGATCTCGATCAGGTAGGAGTTCAGCGGCCCCTCGTTCCACTCCTTGAACACTTGGCTCATGTCGGCGGCGCCGAGGCCGAGCCCGTGCTTCATGATGTTGTAGGTCTCGGCGATCAGCTCCATGTCGCCGTACTCGATGCCGTTGTGGACCATCTTCACGTAGTGGCCCGAGCCGCCCGGCCCGATGTACGCGACGCAGGGGCCGTCCTCGACCTGGGCGGCGATCTTCACCAGCATCGGCTCCAGCTCGGGGTAGGCCTCGCGCGGGCCGCCCGGCATGATGCTCGGGCCCCAGCGCGCGCCCTCCTCGCCGCCGCTCACGCCCATCCCGAAGTAGTTGATGCCTGCCGCCGACATCTCCTCGCAGCGGCGCCGCGTGTCCACGAACAGCGAGTTGCCGCCGTCGACCACCACGTCGCCCGGCTCCAGGTACGGCCGCAGCTCGTCCAGCACGGCATCCACGGCACGCCCGGCCTGCACCATCAGGATGATGCGGCGCGGACGCTCCAGCGCCTCCATGAACTCGGGAATGCTGTACGTCGGCGTGATCTGCTTCCCCTTGGCCGCCCCCTCCGCGAACCTGCGGGTGCGCTCGGCCGTGCGGTTGAAGACGGCGATCGGAAAGCCGTGCTGCTCGATGTTCAGCGTCAGGTTCTCGCCCATCACCGCGAGGCCGATGAGGCCGTATCGCGCTGCCATGCTGTCCTCCCTGGGGCGCGGCTCCGCCCAGCGCCCGCGCCGCGCTCAGTATACGGCGAAAGGCGAGCGGCCGGTGGGCTGCATGCCCGGCGCTGCACGGGTCGTGCCAGCAAAACTCCGATAGCATGGAGGGGGCGGTGCTCGATACCGAAGCCGGCGGCGTTCCCGCACTCGCTCGCCCAGGGGGAGCGGATGGGGCTGAGGGCCGGTCCCTCCCCTCTCCCTCTGGAGAGGAGCGGCGCTCGCAGTATTCCGCGTCGCGGGGGGAGGGCGCCTTCCCGCGTCCCTCCCCCTCTCCCCCTGGGAGAGGGTCGGGGGGAGGGCCTCCTACTCGTCCCTCCCCCTCTCCCCTTGGGAGAGGGCCGGGGTGAGGGCGCGCCCCGGTAGGCGCACCCCCGAGCCGGAGCGAGCGCTACTCCCCAGCCGGCTAGCGTGAGGACTGCCGTGAGCGAGCCCAGCCTGCCCCGCCGTGAAGTCGCCGAGCCCGCGCGCACCGCTCGTGCCCCGGCCCCCCGCGTCGACTCGCCACTGCCGCCGTTCCTGTGGACGGCCGTCGTGCTGGCGCTGGTGGGGGGCTTCGCACTCGGCGGCTCGCTGTTCCTCCACCAGACGGCCTGGCGCTTCCCCGCCAGCCAGGCCCACGGCCACGTCCAGGTCTTCGGCTGGGCGGGGCTGCTCGTGCTCGGCGTGGGCCTGCACTTTTTGCCGCGCCTGCGCGGCGCCCGCCTGGTCGCGCCCGGGCTGGTGCCCTGGGTGCTCGGGCTCTACGCCAGCGGGCTCGTCGTGCGCCTCGTGGCGCAGCCGCTCGCCGCGTTCCTGCCCGCCGTCTGGCCGCTGCTGCCGCTCTCGGGCGCGCTGGAGATCGCGGGCGCCGCGCTCGCCGTCGGCATGCTGGTCGCCACGGGCCGGCGCGGCCGGCCGCTCCGCGACGCGACGGGCCTGCTGCCCGTCTTGCCCTACCTGGTCCTGGCGTTCACGAGCCTCCTCGTGGCACTGGTCCTGAACCTGGCGGGGCTCCTCGTCGTGGGCGCGCCCGCGCCCGGGGCGCTCTGGCAGCCGCTCGTGCCGGCGCCGTGGGACCCGCTGCTCGTCCACCTCGGCCTCATCGGGTTCCTGGTGCCCATCTCGCTCGCCATGTCCGTGCGCACGTTCCCGCTCTACCTGCGCGTCAAGGTGCCGAGCACGCCGGCGCTGCGGGCGACGTTCGCCGCGCTGCTAGCGGGGCTCGTCCTGCGCCTGGCCGCCCTGGCGGGCGGGCCGCTGGTCCTCGACGCGCTCGGCCGGCTGCTGGAGGGCGCGGCGCTGGTGGCGGCCGCGGCAGTGATCGACGTGCCGCTCCTGCGCACGCGTGCCGCCGTGCTCGCCGCCGCCCAGGCGCGCGCCATCCAGCACGGCGGCGCCCCGCGCCCGGTGCTGCCGCCCGCCAGCGACTGGCGTGCCGCCGACGGGCTGCTGCGCTCGGCCTACGCCTGGCTGGTCGCCGCGGCCGCGCTGCTGCTCGTCGGCGCAGCGCTGAGCCTCGCCGGCGCCCCCGCGCCCCCGCTCGACGCCGAGCGTCACGCGCTGGGCGCGGGCTTCATCACGCTGCTCATCTTCGGCATGGGCGCGCGCCTGCTGCCCGGCTTCCAGGGCCGCGAGCATCTGGTGAGCGCGCGTCTGGTGTGGGCCACGTTCTGGCTCGGCAACGCCGCCGCCCTGCTGCGCGTCGGCCCGCTGCTCTGGCCTTGGCTGCTCGTGCTCGGCGGCGCGCCTCCCACCCCGCCGCCCGCGCCGGTGCTCGCGCTCTCCGGCCTCCTCGACGCCATCGCCGTCGCCGCCTTCGGCTGGAACCTCTGGCAGAGCTACCACACGGCCCGCCGCTGAGCATCGGGTCAAGGCTAGCGTGCAGGTCGGCCGCAGCCCAACCTGCACGCCAGCCTCGGGGACCAGCTCAGTTCCGCGGCGGCTCGCCGCTGGCGAGGTCTTCGCGCAGGGCGGCCAGCCGCGTCGCCAGGTCGCTCGCCGTGTCCTGCAGCTCCGAGCGCAGCCGCGCGAGCCCCACCGGCGAGTAGACGTGCTGCTCCCACAGCCGCAGCACGTCGAGCAGCACGGCCGACAGCCGCGCCCACTCCTGCACCGCCGTCTGGGTCATCGCCAGGATCGCCTCGTCGCGCACGAGCTGCTCGCGCAGGGCCAGCTCGCGCGGCCGATCCGAGACGTCCTTCAGGTATTGCTGCGTCTGCGCCCAGACGCGGACGCGGTCCAGCAGCTCGTCCACGTGGAACGGCTTGGTGACGTAGTCGCTCGCGCCGGCGGCGAAGCCCGCACGGCGCTGCTCGTCGCCACGGGCGCCCGTGAGCATGATGATCGGCAGGTGCGCCCCGCCGGTCTGCACGCGGACCTGCC
This sequence comes from Pseudomonadota bacterium, assembly GCA_021325365.1. The sequence continues at coordinate 66,388 of JAJPHF010000058.1, read as the reverse complement.
GGCACAGCTCGATGCCGTTGCAGTCGGGCAGCATCAGGTCGAGCAGCACGACGTCCACCCCGCCCCGCGTCAGGCGCGCGAGTGCGGCGGCGCCGGTCGCGGCGCTCTCGACCGTGTAGTCCGCCTTGGCGAGCAGGCGGCACAGCAGATCGACGGTCGGTACGTCGTCCTCCACCACGAGGACCACCGAGCGACTCGGTTCCACCCTAGCCTCCGCCGCGCGCCCCTCAGCGCCCCGGGCCGCCGCTGGCGCTCGCGACGCCCGTCGGCAGCGCGCGGTAGACGCGCTCGGCGGTGATCGGCAGCTCGAACAGGCGCGCGCCCACGGCGTCGGCCACGGCGTTGGCGATCGCGGCGGGCGGGCTGTTGTTGGCGAACTCGCCGATCGCCTTCGCCTCGTACGGGCCGGTGCCGCCCGCCGACGCCACCAGCACCGTCTCCAGCGGCGGCATGTCCGCCACGCTCGGCAGCTTGTACTCGCCCAGGTTCGCCGTCGTGATGCGCCCGTCCTCCATGACCAGCTCTTCGGTGAGCGCCAGACCGAGGCCGGTCGCCACGCCGCCGTCGATCTGCCCCTGGTGCTGCAGCGGGTTGATGATCGTGCCCACGTCGTGCGCCGTGATGAGCCGGTCCACCCGCACCTGGCCCGTCTCGGGGTCGACCGTCACCTCGGCGATCTGCGCCGAGAAGTACGACACGTCCTCGACGTGCGGCGCGTCGTGCGCCACCGTGACGGTCACTGGCCGGCCGCGCCCCGCGCGGGCCGCGACCTCCGCCAGCGACAGCGTGCGGTCGCCGCCCGTGAACGCGCCGTCCTCGTAGGCCACCTCCGCCTCGCGGCAGTACAGCAGCTCGGCGGCGTGCTCCACGAGCTTCGCCCGCAGCTCGCGGCAGGCCCGGAGCACCGCCTGCCCCTCGGTGTACGTCACGCGGCTGGCGCGCGGCCCCTCGTCGTAGGGGGCGGTGTCGGTGTCGCCCACAACCACCCGCACCTGCTCCAGCGGCACGCCCCACTCGGCCGCCACGAGCTGCCGCATGATCGTGTGCGTGCCGCAGCCCTGGTCGATCGTCGGACTGAGCAGCGTCAGCGTGCCGTCCGGCTCCACGGTCAGCACCGCGCCGCCCGCCCCGCCGCCGATCTGCCGGCCGAAGAGCGCGATGCCGCGGCCCGTGTTGGGCGCGCGCTTCGGAGCGCCCCAGCTCGCGGCCGCCAGCGCCGCCTCCAACACCGGACGCGCCTTGATCCCGCGCATGCGGTTGCCGACCGCGTCCTCCTCGCCCTCGGCGATCACGTTCTGCAGCCGGTACTGCGCCGGGTCGATGCCGAGCGCCTGGGCGATGAGGTCGGTGTGCGACTCCAGGGCAAAGGTGAACTGGTGGGCGCCCGGCGCACGGAAGTAGCCGCCCGGCACGGTGTTCGTCGCCACTTGCAGGAACTCGAAGCTGGCGTTCGCCACCCGGTAGCAGCCGCCCACGTAGTGCCAGGTCGAGAGCGCGGCGTTCGGCTTGAGCGCCGCGTAGGCGCCGCTGGCGTGGACGGTGCGCGCCGTGCGGGCGACGATGCGACCGTCGCGCATGACGCCCGAGCGGATAGTGATGGCGGTCGGGTGGCTCGGATTGCTGGCCGTCAGGTCCTCGGCGTAGCTCATCACGAGCTTCACGGGGCGCCCCGCCGCGCGCGCCAGGAAGTAGGCGATCGGCGCGTCGACCGCGTCGCCCTTGCCGCCGAAGTCGCCGCCCACCTGGATCGTGTGGACGCGGATGCGCTCCTCCGGCACGCCCACCGCCTTCGCCAGCTGCGTGCGGACGCGGAAGGGCGCCTTGGCGGAGATCCACACTTGCACGCGCTCATCTTCGTCGATGGCGACCAGGCAGGCGTGGGGCTCGATGTAGCCTTCGTGGCGCGCGGGCACCCAGAAGGTGTGCTCCAGCACCAGATCGGCCTCGCGGAAGCCCTGCTCGACGTCGCCTTTGCTCCAGGCGAGGCGCGTCACGCCGTTGTGCACGTCGGGCGCGAGCCACTGGCGCGGGGCGCCGTCGTAGGCCGTCACGTCGTCGTGCAGCAGCGGCGCGTCGGGCTGCATGGCCTCTAGCGGGTTGAAGACGGCGGGCAGCACCTCGTACTCGACCTCGATCGCGTCGAGCGCGGCGTCGGCCGCGTCGGGCGTGTCCGCCGCCACCGCCGCCACCCGGTCGCCCACGAAGCGCACGCGGTCCCAGCAGAGCACCGGCATGTCCCGCAGCGTCTTGCCCACGTAGTGGCCCGGGATGTCCTGGCCGGTGACGACCGCGCGCACGCCCGGCATCTGCCGCGCCGCGGTCGCGTCGATGCGCACGATGCGCGCGTGCGGGTGCGGGCTGCGCAGCACCTTGCCCCAGAGGGTGCCCGGCAGGGTCACGTCGGCGGTGTAGCGCGCCCGGCCCGTCACCTTGTCCGGGCCTTCGAGCCGGGGGATCGACGCGCCGATGGGCGAGATGGTGGCGGCCATGTGCCTGTCCTCCGTCGGGAATAGGGGTAGGGGCTGGGAGCTACGGACCGGAGGGCCGGGGCCAGGGCGTACGAGCAGCCGGCTCCGCCCCGGTTAGGGGAGCGCGCCGGCCCCCGGCGAGGCCGGCACGCTTGGAGCCTCTACCCCCTATCCCCCAGCCCCTAACCCCTAGTCCCCACCCCCGCTAGACGGCGAGCGCCTCCGGCACCGCCAGCTTGTGCAGCTCGATCACGTTGCGGCTGACCAGCTTCTCGCGGTCCTCCGCCGAAACGTGGCTCAGGTCGCGGGCGATCACCTCCCGCGAGTGCGGCCAGGTCGAGTTCTGGTGCGGGTAGTCGCTCGACCACATCAGCAGGTCCGCGCCGATGTAGGGCAGCGTCATCGGCCCGATCGCGTCGTTGAAGAACGTCGCGCGCACCTGCCGGCGCACGTACTCCGTCGGCCGCATCGTCAGCGACAGCGGCATCTCGCGGCGGAAGCGCTCGTAGCCCTTGTCCATGCGCACCAGCAGCGACGCCAGCCAGTTGTACTCGTTCTCCACCGAGACGATCTTCAGGTCGGGGAAGCGCTCCAGCACGCCCGAGAAGATCAGGTCGAACAGCGCCAGCTCGATCTCGTGCTGCATCATCACCGTCGGCTTGTAGCGCATCGGCCCGGTCGGCCCCGTCTCCACCCGCCACTTCGTCCAGCCGTAGTCGGTCAGGATGTGCAGCGCGACCGGCATGTCCATCTCTTGCGCCGCCGCCCAGAAGGGGTCGTTGTCCGTGCTCAGGAAAGAGTGGCTGTCCGGCGGGCGCAGCCAGATCATCGCCCCGCGCAGGCCCGCGTCCTTGCAGCGCCGCAGCTCGGCCACCGCGTGCTCGCGGTCCCACATCGAGATCATGGCGATGCCGATCAGCCGGTCGGGCATGGCCGCGCAGTACTCGATGAGCCAGTCGTTGTACGTGCGGAAGCACGCTTCCTGAAACGCCGGGTCCTGGATCCAGTACAGCCCGAGCCCCAGGCTGGGATACAGCACCTCGGCGCTCACGCCGTCGGTGATCATGTCCTCCAGCCGCGCCTTCGGGTCCCAGCCGCCCGGCCGCGCCGCCGCGTAGCCCGCCTTGTGCATCGCCGGCAGGTTGTCCAGATCGACGCCGGCCACGAAGCTAAACGTGATCGGCTGCGGCGTCACCTCGTCGCAGCCGAACATCCAGACACCCCGCTGCTCATTGTAGAAGACGCGCGGCGCCCGGTCGCGCATCGCCGCCGGCAGCCCTTTCGTCCACAGGTCGGACGGTTCGAGCACGTGCGAGTCGGCAGAGATCAGCAGCTCGGACATCCCCTCCTCCTCATCGAGGGCGGCGGGCGGCACCCGCCATGCGCCGCGGACGCGCGCCCCGGCGATCGCCGCGAGCGCCCGTTTCTCGGCCTAGTGGTCTGTCAGCGGTCGTCAGTCTCGCCGCCAGCCACTATAGCTCCCGGCACGCGGCGAGCCGCCCTCGCCGCCCGCGCCGGAGTTGCGGCGATTATAGCACCCGACCGAGGCCTCGCCTGGGTGCCGTCGATACCCCGGCCCGGTGTAGGGGCGCTGCTCGCTGCGCCCTGCCGGAGCGGCCGAATCGACACGTCGCTACGGCGCGGCGAGGGTGGTGATCGACCGCGGTGCGACCGTCAGCCGCACCTGATCGTCCTCCACCGCGACCTCGCCCAGGTCCGCGCGGTCCTCGTCCGCGCTCGTGCGGTACACGTGGAACCGCGTCGCCGGCGCCGCGAGGTGCTCCAGGTCGATCTCCAGGTTCAGCTCGCGCCCGCGGTTGATCAGCACGATGCTCAGCGCGCCATCGCCCGGCCGCTCCACGGCGAGCGGCAGGAGCGTCGTCGGCCCGCGCTGCGACGTGCTGATGATCTGCGCGCCGGCGGGGAAGTAGGGGAGGATCTGCAAGAGCCCGTAGTAGTGCTTGCGCGGCGTTAGCGGCGGGTCCACCTGCGGCCCGCGCAGCACTCCCCACTTCGAGATGGCGTCGTGCAGCAGCCAGTAGTAGTCGACCGCGTCCCAGTAGAGCGCGGCGTCGGCGCCCGAGGTGAGGTGCGATTGCAGCACCGAGGCGATCTCCAGCAGGTAGGGCATCTCCGCGGGCGCCTCCTGGCCGTCGTCCAGGTTGCCGTAGCGGTAGGTCGTGTACTCGGTGACGTAGAGCGGCAGCGATAGCCCGCCCTCGCGCATCTCGCGGAGCAGCTCCGCGACCTCGCCGCCCGGCGCGTACTGATGGGTGCCGATGACCGCGAAATACTCGAGCGCTTGCCCGTCGCGGAGCAGGTAGTCGAGGTAATGCGTGGCGGAGTCGGCGTTGCAGGTGTCCGGGCCGTACAGCTTCACGCCGTACTGCGCCAGGCGCTCGCCGACCAGCCGCGCCACCTTCGGGAAGTCGCGCGGGCTGATGTGGCTGCCGTCGCCGCAGTCCGGCTCGTTCATCACGCTGGCCGGGCCGATCTTCAGACCGCGCCGGTTCACAAGGTAGTCGATGGCAGCAGCATAGTACTCGGCGTACTTCTCGAAGTACTCGGGCTTAAGCGTGCCGGTCGGCTCGCCGTTCTCCGTGAGCAGCCCCGGCACGCCCCAGGGCGCCACGATGGGCGTGATGCCGCGCTGGTTCAGCATGGCGATGAAGTCCCAGCTGGGCTGGAAGGCCGGCGAGTCGAGCACCCGCTGGTACGCATCCCACGTCAGGTCGTCCACGCTGTCGGCGTCCTCGGGCGCCCACGGGGCCTGCGCCAGCCCCACCCGGACCAGGTCGGGGTGGAAGGTGTCGAAGATGCGCTGCTCGATCAGCGGGCGGGCGGCCGGACAGGTCCAGAGCGTCGGCTCGATGTTGAAGCCGACCCCGGCGATCGGCCGGCCGGCCAGGCGGCCGTCGACCAGCAAGGTGGCGTCGGAAATGAGCGCTACCGGCCGGATCGGGTCCAGCTCGTTCTGTGGCGGCGCGGGCTTCGACGGCCCGGGGTCGCAGCCGAAGTGCGGCGGCGTCGTGCCCGCCGCCAGCAGCGGCGCGGACACCTGGCGCACGGTGCGGCGTAGCGGGTTGGGCACGGCGACGACCAGCGCAACCAGGCCGGCGAGGCACAGCAGCGCCGCGAGAATCCGCCAATGAGAGCGATGAATCCTGTGCATGTACTCACCCGGCGGACAGCCATCGCGGGCGGCGCGAAGCGTGCCGGCGCGTCTGCACCGAGCGCTCAGTGGGGCGCGGCGGCGGCCGCCGCCGCGCTAGCCGCCGCGCACGCCGCCAGCTCGCACGGTCGGCCGGTCGATGCGGCGAAGCGCCGGGCGATCGCCGCGAGCGCCCCGTCGACCGGCTGCCCGTCGGCGTTGGTCAGGCCGTACACACGGTCAATCGCCTCGATCCCGTCGGTCGTCCAACCGTAGATCGAGCCGCCGAGCACGTAGTCGCGCGCACGCTTCTGGCGAATGATGTTCCACATCGCCACCAGCGCGCCCGGCCGGTCGGCGGGCGCATAGCCGGTCGGCCCGTACTCGGAGATGACGAGCGGCACCTTCAGCCCGCGGTCCGGCCAGCCCGCCACCAGGTCGCGCAGGCGGAAGGTGAAGATGTTGGCGCCGTACACCATCCACGGCTGGTCCAGGCCCCGGTTCACCAGGGCGTCCCGCACCGGGTCCAGCCAGACGTCCTCGGAGTCGCGGTAGATGATCGGGTGGTTGGGGTCGGCCGCGTGGACGGCGGCCACCAGATCGGCGTAGCACGCGGCAAACGCCTGGGCGCGCGCGGCGTGGTCCTGCTCGGGCATGTCGTGCAGCACCTCGTTGCCCAGCCCCCACATCCGCAGCGCCGGGTGGCTGGCGTACCGCGCCACGAAGTCGAGCACGCGCGCCCGCTGCGCCGCGCAGTAGGCGGGGTCGGCGTAGTCGCCGTCCGGCGGCAGGTTGTAGGGCCAGATCACGCCCAGGCCGTACTGCTGGGCCTTGTCGAGCGTCAGGTCGTCGAACTCGTTCTCGTCCCAGCCGATGAGCGTGTTGAACTGCGCCGCCTGCATCATGGCGAAGTCGCGGTCGTAGCGCTTCGCGCGCCACTCGCGACTCCGCGACGCATAGGGCACATTGTAGCCGATGCCCCGTAACACCTGCCGCGCGCCGTTCACTTTGTACACGTAGTGGAACGGCTCGCCCTCGATCGTGACCACCGACGGCCCCGCGGCGGCTACCGGCGCCGCCGCGTCCGGCACCACGTCGGTCGTCACCGTGGTCACGGGCGCCTCGTACATCGGCTCGTCCTCGGCCAGCCCGTGTGGCGGGGCGAGCAGTGCGCAGCCCAGCCACACGGCGACCATCGTGCCCCGCGCCAGCTGCACCTGCGTCGCGGGCCGCGCGTGCGGCGCCGCGGTCGCGGCCGAGCGGGGATGGCCGCGCAGGCCCGACACGATGCGGCGCCCGGCCAGCAGCGCGACGAGCGCGAGCAGCACCAGCGTCGCGCCCTCCAGTGCCAGCAACGGCAGGCGCGGCAGCAGCGCGCGATACTCCGCGGGCGACCAGTGGAACAGCTTGCTGAGCACCTGGGCGAGCCCCAGGATCTCGATCTCGTGCGGCGACAGGCTCAGCACCACCCTTACCAGCCCGAGACCGCCCTGCAAGAGCACCAGCGCGGCCAGGATCGCCCGCCAGCCGGGCCGCAGGCCGTGGCGCGGGCGGTAGCCGCTGCCGAGCAGCACCAGGCCGCCGACCGCCAGCAGTGCCAGGTGGCCGACCAGGCGCGCGGCCAGCTGCGCGAGCAGCGTGGCGCCGTCGCTCACCACCGCGCCCACCCACGCGTTGCCCGGCAGCAGCGCCGGCGGCGCAAAGACCGCGGGGTAGACCGCGGCCAGCCAGCTGCCGAGAGGATCGTGGACGGCCAGCCCGACCGGCTCGATGCCGGTGAGCGTCCAGAGCATCACCGACTTGTAGACCGGATCGGCGGGGCCGTTGCTGGCGAGCCAGGCCACCGCCCCCGAGGTGGCCAGCCCGTGCAGCCCCGCCGCGACGCCCAGCACGACGACTGAATGGAGCAGCGCCAGCAGGGGCCGCAGGAGCAAGTAGGCCAGGCTCGCGACGAGTAGCGCCGGCAGCGGCGAGGGGAGCGCCGCGAACGACCAGCGGCGGGGGGGGAGGCAGCGGCGCCAGCCGCCAGGGGAGCGGTGCGGGAGGTGGAATTGCCGGATGGCCAGCGGTCGCCGCGTCCGCCCTGACGACGAAGCCATGCAGGCGCCTCCTCGGGGAGCAGGGTCGGTGGCCAATGCGCCACGCATCCAATTATAAGACGTTACTTAAGATGAGCCAATGGATTCGGGGGCGGGCTAGCGCGCCGCGGTGGGCGTCGCGGTGGCGGGCGGTGCCCCGGTGAGGGCAGCGCGCAGCGCGTCGAGCGACCCGTCGATCGGGTGGTTCGCCCCGTCCACCAGCCCAAACTGCGTGTCCGTGACCTCGATGCCCTGCGTGGTCCAGGCGTACACCGCCCCGCCGATCACGTAGTCGCTGTGCTGGCGGATGATGTCCCACATGCGCACCAGGCCGCTGGCGCGCTGCGGCAGCGGGTAGTCCACGAGGCCGAACTCCGAGACGAGCAGCGGCACGTGGAAGTCGGCGGACGGCCAGTCGTCGAGGATGTCCTGCAGGCGGAAGGTAAAGGCCGTCATGCCGTAGACCATCCAGGGCTGCTCCAGTCCGCGGGCGCGTAGGGCGTCGCGGATGGGCGGATAATGCACGTCCTCGCCGTCGCGGTAGACGACGGGGTGGTGGGGGTCCAGCTCGTGGACCCGCGCCGCCAGGCCGGCGAAGAAGTCCGCGAACGCCTGGGCGCGGGCACTGTTCGGATCGCCGATGGCGAACACGACCTCGTTGCCGAGGCCCCACATCCGCAGCGCCGGATGGTTCGCGTAGCGGCGCACGAGCGTCTCGACGCGCTGCTGGTGGACCTGGCGCACGGCCGGGTCGTCCCAGTCCACGTCGCGTGGGAAGTCGTAGGGCAGCACCACGCCGAGGCCGTACTGCTCGGCCTTCTCCATGGTCAGGTCGTCGAACTCCCCCTCGTCCCAGCCGATCAGCGTGTCGTAGCCCGCGGCGCGGATGGCGGCGAAGTCGCGGTCGTAGCGGCGGGCCCGCGCCTCGCAGTCCCAGCCCCACAGGCGGTATGCCACGTTGTAGCCCATGCCGTGGATCGTCTGGGGCGTGCCGTTCACGTAATACGTGTAGTGATATGGCTCCCCGCGCACCTCCACGGTGGACGGGCCGGGCATGCGGCGGATGGGCTCGGCGCTGGGGAGGACCGGCGAGGGCACCGGCGTGAAATAGTAGTCGGCCAGCGGCGGGACCGGCGGGTCCGTCGGCGTGCCGCCCGCCGCGGTCGCGGTCGCGGGGGCCGCGGGGCAAGGCGTGTTGCTTCCCGTCTGGACCAGGCTGCTCCCGACGAGCAGCGCGCTGGCGGCGAGCAGCAGCCCGCCGAGCGCGCCCGCCCGCCATCGCCGATACCCGCGTACCGCTCCTAGTCTCCCCGGGAGCTTCGCCATCGACGCATCGTCCTCCTCACGGGATCCCGGCTCCGGCCCGGGAGCCAGATAACCACTTAAGAGGAATCATAGTGACGGCGAGTCCCCGCACGCCAGCAAAATCCCGTAGCGGAAGGCCTCGGCCCACTCGTCGCTCCGGAAAAGCGTCACGCAATTAGCTTGGAGGCATCCGGAGACACTAAAGTTCACGCTTCCCCTCCAGCGGTGCGCGGAGCCGCCGTCGGGATCGCGCACCGCCATGATCTTCGAGTGCATGATCTGCAGGCTGCGCGTGGAGCGCGGCCCAGCCGTGGCGAAGGTGACGTCGCTGCGGGGGACCTGCAGCCCCTTGAGCGCGCCGAGGAGGCGACCAAGCGCGCGCAGCTTGAGGCGTTGATCGCCGCCTCGTTGCGCCGGGATGGGGCGCGCAGCGCTACGACACTGTGCCGCCGAACAGCGCAGGCCAGTTGACGCAGGTTACGCTCGGGATCGGTCAGCGGCGGCAGCATCGCCCAGCGCTACTTAGCGGGAGGGAGCGTCGCGCCCTGCGGGCTGGATAGAGGCAGGCCCGCCTCGTGAAAGAGGCGGTCGAGCAGCGGGCGATGCTGGGCCACCAGCCGCTGGACCTGTACGTAGCGCTGCTGCTGTCCGGGGGTGAGCCGGCCCTGCTGGGCCGCCGCGGTGACCTCGAGCAGCCGATCCTCACGGATAGCCCAGTCGCTGGCATAGTCGAGCCGTTCGGCCTCCGACCACTCGGCCCATTCCTGCGCTAGCTCAGGGATCGCGCGCCACTCGGCGAGAAGATAGGTGAGGAAGCTCTCCATGCGCTCGCTTACAGCGGAGTCATGGGATGGCGCAGCCATAGAGCCTCCTGCGGAATCGTCGTCGCTGCCACAGATGATACCTGATAGCCCGTGATTAGGCGTCCCTGGTCAGCGGAATATAAGACGAGGATGAGAGCCTGGGGTTGCCTCCCTAGTCGGGTCGCCGGGATGATCCCGGCGCGCTCCGCCAGGGCCGCGGCGGCGACATCCGAGCCGTAATGGTAGACGGCCAGATAGGAGGCGGCCCGGGCGGCAGTCTGGAGGTCGGCCACATACTGTGTCTCCGTCGTTCCCGGGCTCCATTGCTCCTCGATGGCCACGCGTTTGGTCAGGTGGTAGGTGAGCGACAGCTCGCGCGCGCCGAGCCGGTGGCCCTGATAGCTGTAGCCGCGATCCTTCGCGGGGACGCGCCGGACTAGCCCGCTGAACGGTGCTGTGGCTATACGGTCGAGGATTTGCACGACCTCCGCGTCGGTCGCCTGCCGTCCCGTCGTGAGCAACTCGCGTAGCAGGCGCTGCTCGGGGTCGTGCCCCCTGCCGCTCCCACCTGACGTCCGGCGGTTCCCACCGCCGCCCGGGCCACCGCCCCGGATGCTGGCCGCCAATCGCTGCGCCTCCTGTCGCCCCACGGCCTCATGTAGCGACGCCTCCCGCCGCATCGTACCGCAGCGCCGATCGTGCGTGCGATGTACCAGGTCCTCCAGATGGATGAGCCCCTGCTCGTAAGCGGCGAGCTTCGCTGGCCCTAAGATGGCGCGCTGCTGCTCGCGGGGCAGCCGCGCGAACAGGTCCGGGCTGCGCTCCATCGTGATCCGCTGTCATGCCAGGGCTCCAGACGGACGCGCTGGAGCGCCTTGGGGCGCTGCTGACGGCCGATCCGGTCGCAAAGGCGGTCAAATAGGCGGTCAACCGCCGCAGCGCCCCAGGACCGGCGCGGCAAATGGGGCTGCGCCAGCAAAATCCCGTATACCTGTAGCGTGCGTAACCGCGGCGCGTGCCGCCCGAGGAGCAGTGTCATGGAGGATGGGTCTGTCTCCCCCGCGATGAGCGGGGCGGGAGAGCCCGGCTACGTCGTGGTGGCGCGGCGCGACGAGGTGCCGCCCGGCACGTTGAAGCGCGTGGCCTACGGCGACCAGGCGGTCGTGCTGGCGAACGTCAACGGCCAGTTCTACGCGCTGGAAGACGAGTGCCTGCACTACGGCGTGCCGCTCTCCGAGGGCTTCCTTCGAGACAGCACCGTGATCTGCATGTGGCACGCCTGGCGCTACGACCTGCCCAGCGGCCGGCTCGTCAATCCCCCGTCGACCCGCCTCTGCCTGGGCCGCTATCCCGTGCGCGTGGACGGCGACACCATCGCCATCGGCCCCCGCGCGCCCGCCCCCGGCGCGCCCCCCGCGGCCTCCACCTGAGCCCGCCGCGCCGTGCGGACGAGGCAGCAGCGCCGCTCCGCGGCGGCGCCTGGCGAACGCCAGGTACTGCGGAAGGCCAGCGGGCCAGCCGGGCCGCTACGGCGCGCAATGGTGCAGGGTGACTTCGCCACAGGCCGCGCACTCGTACACGACGTCGGGGGTGGGCGCGGTACCGGCCAGGCCGCGCGCCGGGGCGGGGGCGCCGCAGCGCGGGCAGTCGTGGACGGCGTGTACCAGCTCCGGCAGCTCCTCCTCGTCCGCCGGCTCCCAGGGGTGGAAGCGCTTCACGTCCTTCAGCTTCACGGCTGGCCCCTGTCGCGGCCGCGCGGCCGCGGCCTACTCGCGCTCGCTCTCGGCGGCCACCCGCCCCCCGCGCAAGGCGGCCTCGGTCGCCTCTAGCAGCTCGGCGGTCGGCTGCTGGAGGGGCGCGCCGAAGAAGTCGCGCGCCACCACCCGCGCGTGCCAGCGCTTCAGCCGCTCCAGCTCGGCAGCGTTCACCTCGTGCTCCGCCGGGTCGGCCAGCTCGACGTGGCGCAGCAGCCGCCGCGCCGCCGTCGTGATCTCGCCGTACTCGTGGTCGCGCGCGGCATCGTACCGCGCCCGCACGCCGGCGGTCGTCGCCGCGTCCTCCAGCACCGACGAGAGCAGCGCCGCCTCGCCGTCCGCCGCGCGGATGCGCGCCGCTAGCTCGGCGAGGTCGCGGCGGTGGGCCGGCGTCTCGGGCAGCGCGCACACACCCTGCTGCAAGTACACGGCCCCCAGCGCCTTCAGCCGCCGCCAGACGGCGATGCGCTGGCGCGCGGGCTCCGGTGCCATCTTGTAGACGAGCACCAGCCAGCGCCCCGCCTGCGTCTGCTTGTCCGCCGCGCCATCTCGCATCCCGCGTCATCCTCCTGCCGCGCCGCCAGCATAACACGCTGCCGAATAGGGCGCCAAAAGGTATTGACAGCCTGTCGCCCGCGTGTTACTGTAACGGCTGTAACTAGTAACCGCCGTTACATGATACACCGGCCGCAGCCGGCGCGAAAGGAGCCGCTCGTGGTTACGACTGCCCAGACCTTCCGCCAGCGCCTCGAAGAGGCGGTGCGCGGCGGGCACAGCCAGATGCACCCCTTCACCGACGCCTGGGTCAACGGCCAGCTCACCCGCCGCCAGCTGGGCGAGTGGGCCCGCCAGCACTACCACTACGTCGGCCACTTCTCCCAGTGGTGCGGCGCCGTCTACGCCCGCTGTCCCGACCAGGACGCCCGCGACTTCCTGCTCGAGAACATGTGGGAAGAGGAGATGGGCAACCGCCACTCGGACCTGCTCATCCGCTTCGCCGAGGCCTGCGGCTTCACCCGCGACGACGTGCTGAACGCCGAGGTGCTGCCCACCACGCGCGGGCTCACCGCCTGGTGCTACGAGATCGCGCAGGGCCACTCCTTCCTCGAGGGCGCGGCCGGCCTGCTGGTGGGCCTGGAGTCGCAGACCCCCGGCATCTACCGCCGCAACACGCCGCCACTGCTGGAGAAGTACGGCTTCACCGAGCAGGAGGCCGAGTTCTTCTTCGTCCACATGACCGCCGACGAGGACCACGGCGAGCGCGGCTACCAGATCGTCGAGCGCCACGCCACGACGCCCGAGCTACAGGACCTCGCCGTGCGCACCGTCCGCGAGGCCACCGGCATGCGCTGGCTGTACATGGGCGGCCTCTACCGCCACTTCGTCCAGGGCGAGGACCGGCTCTAATGGCATCGGAGCCTACCCCCTCGCCCTCGGGGGCACCGGGCCACTCCCCCGCCGCGGGACCTACCCCCTCGCCCTCGGGGGTGCCTGGGCAGTGGCGCTCGCAGTATTCCGCGCCACACCCTGCCGGGGGTGTGGGGGTGTCCCCCACGGCCCCCTCTTCTCCCCCCACTGGGGGGCCGGGGGGGCCAGACTACATCGTGGTCGCCCGCGCCGCCGACCTCCCGCCCGGCGCGCTCAAGCGCGTGGCCTACGGCGACGAGCCAGTAGTCCTGGCGAATATCGGCGGCCAGGTCCGCGCGCTGGCCGACACCTGTCTCCACCGCGGCGCGTCGCTCGCCGAGGGACGCATCCGCGGCGGCCACGTCGTCTGCCCCTGGCACGCTTGGACCTACGACCCGTCGAGCGGCCGGCCCGTCATGCCGCGCTCGGCAACGCTCTGCCTGGCGACCTATCCGGTGCGCGTGGAGGGCGACGTGATCGTGCTCGGCCCGCGCGCCGCGGCTGGAGGGTCCGCGCGTGATCACGATTAAGCGTCTGCAACTGGCCGATGCGCTGGTGCTGATCGAGGCCGCCGAGCGCCGCGCCCGCCAGCTCGGCGTGGCCGAGACGATCTGCGTCTGCGACGATGGCGGCCACGCCATCGCTCTGCACCGTATGGACGGCGCGCGCATCACCGGCGTGGAGATCGCGATGGCCAAGGCGTTCACCGCGGCGGGCCACCAGCGCCCCACTCACGCCTTCAACCAGCCGGGCGGCCCCGCCCTGCCCGGCGGCGAGGCCTTCGGCATCCACGCCATGCACCCTGGTCGCTTCGCCATCTTCGTCGGCGGCTTTCCGATCCGCGTCGAGGGCCAGGTGGTGGGCGGCATTGGCGTTAGCGGCGGCAACGGCGAGCAAGACACCGCCGTCGGCGAGGCGGCGCTCGCGGCCCTCGCGGCCGCGCTGAAAGGGTGAGCCATGAATGCCTGTCGGTCGCTCGGCCTGATCCTCGGCGGCCTGCTCCTCGTCGTCGGCGGCTGCGCCCGGCCGGCCGCCCCAACCGGTGGTCCGGCGCCCGCCAGCAGCGCGCCCAGCCAGCCCGCCGCGGCCAGCGCCCCAGCGCCCGCGCCGCCAGCCGGGGCCGCCAGCGCCCCCGCACCGCTGCCGCCGCTCAGCCCCGCCGTGCCGGTGCGGCTCGCCATCAAGCTTGGCGCCAGCATGTCCGACGCGGGCATCTACATCGCCCAGGATCGCGGCTACTTCCAGGAGCAGGGGCTCGACGTCGACTACGTCAATTTCGACGCCGGCGCCCGCATGATCGCGCCGCTCGCCCAGGACCAGATCGACGTGGCCGCGGGCGCCACCAGCGCCGGCCTGTTCAACGCCTGGAACCGCGACATCGCCATCAAAGTCGTCGCCGACAAGGGCTCGCAGCCGCCCGGCAACGGCTACATGGCGCTCATGGTCCGCAAGGATCTGATCGACAGCGGCCAGGTCCGCGACTACGCCGACCTGCGCGGCCTGAACGTGGCCATCGTGGCGAAGGGCCAGACCGACCACCATACCATGGCGATGGCGCTCGCGAAGGGCGGGCTCACGCTCGCCGACGTGAACATCGTCGAGATGGCCTTCCCCGACCAGATGGTGGGCCTGCGCAACGGCTCCATCGACGTGGCATTGGGCATCGAGCCCTTCATCACCAAGATGGTGGACGACGGCATCGCGGTCCGCTGGCACGGCAGCGACGAGATCTACCCCGAGCAGCTGACCGCGGCGGTGCTCTACGGCCCCGCCTTCGTGCCGACCGAGGCGGCGCGGCGCTGGATGATCGCGTACCTCAAGGGCGTGCGCGACTACAACGACGCCTTTAAGCGCAACCGGGGCCGCGACGCCGTCGTGGACATCCTGGTGAAGAACATCAAGGGGATCGACGCCCCGGCCTACGCGCGCATCGTGGCGCCCGGCCTCGACCCGAACGGCAAGTTCAGCGTGGCCGGCGTGGCCTCCGACATCCGCTTCTACCAGGACGAGGGCCTCCTCAAGCAGCCCGTCGACGCCGAGCAAGTCGTCGACCTCTCGTTCGCCGACTACGCCGCCAGCTACCTCGGCCCCTACTGATCCCGTCTTCGCGCCGCCCGGGGACGCGGGGGCCTGGCTAGCCCCCCGCGTCCCCGGGCCATTGATTGGCCCCGCGCCCCGCGCCGGCATAGACTGAGCCGGGCCGCTGGGACGCGACACGCGACTGTGCAGCCGCCGCGCTGAACCCCTCCCCCGTCGGCGCCGCCCTCTACCGCTGCCTGGGCTTCCGCCCGGCCTGCGCCTTCCGCGCCTATACCGCCTCGCCTTAATCATCAATGAGGACGGCCGTATTTCGTCCGCACGCCGAGCGAGCTTGCAGCCTGCTACGGGCTGAGGATAGTCAGCCCAGGAACGTCGGTGTAGTCTTTCCGATTACGCGTGAGAAGTACCAGACCATACTCCAGCGCGGTGGCCGCGATGAGCAAATCTAGCGCTCGATGAACGAGCGGCCGCCTCTGATCTCGCAGGTGCCGGCGGAGTTGCGCGTTGCGGCGAGCCACCGCACGGGTGATGGAGAGCACCTTCAGACTGCGGAGGAAGGCTTGAAACGCGATCTGCTCTCGCCTAGGGTCCTGCCCGCCGTAGATGCCCTCGAAAATCTCCGAGTACGTCAGGATGCTCAGCGCCATTCCCTGGGAGAATAGCGGTGTCAGAAAGGTAACACTAGACGGATGTCCGTTGAGCCAGTCAACCACGAGATCCGAGTCGATCAGATACCTCATAGCTCAGCGGGAGGACGGCTGGAGCCTCGTGCCTCCTTGATCTCGCGCTTCAGCGCCTCAGCATCTACGAGCCCTTTCCAAGCTCCAGCCGAGGCAAGAGTAGCAGCCAGGTCGGCATCCGAGGGCGTGCTGCCGCGCCGGGTCTTGATGATAGGTACGACCACCGCGAGCGGCTCGTGATCGCGGCTAAGAATGCGGGGGGTTCGGGTCGCGCTAACCTCTTCGGCGAGCCGGAGCAGGTCAGGGGTACCGGTCACGTCGACTTGAATCTCTCTTGCCATAGCTCCACCATCTTTGCAAGCAGGTTTATCATAGCACGCGCCCCCAGGGCGGATGACGTTGCCGCGACAACCGCTCGGCTATACCATCAGGCAAACGGCCCGAGCGTCCAGCGCGGCGCCGGGCCGTGCGCGGAGGGGCGAGATGGCGGCGACAGACGAGTTCGTGACGCTGGGGGAGATTCGGCGGGCGGCGGTGCGCACCGTGCCCACGGGCGCCTGGAACTACCTCGTCGGCGGCGCCGATACCGAGGCCACGCTGCGCAACAACCGCCGGGCGCTCGGCCGCTACGTCTTCCGGCCGCGCGTGCTGCGCGACGTGAGCCACCTCGACACGACGACCACCTTCCTCGGCCTGCCGCTCGCCCTCCCGATCATGATCGCGCCGATGGGCTCGACCGACCAGGTCCACCCTGACGGCGACCTGGCGCTCGCCCGCGCCGCCGGCCGCATGGGCACGATCCAGTGGCTCACCACCGTCTCGGTCTACACGCCCGAGGAGGTCGCCGCCGCCGCGACCGGGCCGCTCGTTTACCAGCTCTACTTCCGCGGCGACAACGCCTGGGGCGAGGCGCTCATCCGCCGGGTCGAGGCGGCGGGCTTCAAGGCCCTCTGCCTGACGGTCGACGTGCCAGCCTACGGCCGGCGCGAGCGCGACATCGAGGCGCGCTACAACCGCCACGCCACCCGCCGCGGCCTCGACATTCCCAACACCTACGCGCGGCAGGCGTCGCTCACCTGGAAGGACGTGGCGTGGCTCCAGCGCACCACCACCCTGCCGCTCGTCATCAAGGGCATCGCCACCGCCGAGGACGCGCGCCTGGCGGTCGAGCACGGCGTGCCGGTCGTCTACATCTCGAACCACGGCGGGCGCCAGCTCGACTACGCGCCCGCGCCGATCGACGTCGTGGCCGAGGTGGTGGACGCCGTGGCCGGGCGCGCCGAGGTGGTGGTCGACGGCGGCTTCACGCGCGGCACCGACGTGCTCAAGGCGCTGGCGCTGGGCGCGCGGGCCGTCTGCATCGGCAAGGCGGCCGGCTGGGGGCTGGGCGCCGCCGGCGAGGCGGGCGTCGTGCGCGTGCTGGAGCTGCTGGCGCTGGAGCTGCGCATCGCCATGGCCAACACCGGCGTCGCGCGCCTGGCCGACGTGAGCCGCGACCTGGTGCGCCGCGCCTGCGTCGCCGACTAGCGGGCCCCCGCAGCGGCCCGGGTTCCCGCGCGCCGGGGTTCCGCGTATAGTAAAGGGCGACGCGCCGGGGCGGCCGGGGGCGGGCCGGCGGAGATGGCGGGCGGCTGGCCGGGAAGCGGCGGGCCGCGGGAGGCGGGATGGACCTCGGGCTGGCAGGCAAGGTGGTGTGCGTCACGGGCGGCTCGAGCGGCATTGGCCGCGCGACGGCGGCGCGGCTGCTGGCCGAGGGCGCGCGGGTGGCGATCTGCGCGCGCAACGCCGACCGGCTGGAGACGGCGGCGGCCGAGCTGCGGGCGGCGCCCGGCGGCGACCTCCTGGCCGTCCCCGCCGATGTGAGCACGGCCGACGGCGTGCAGCGCTTCGTGGATGCGGCGCTGGGGCGCTTCGGCACGCTGCACGGCCTGGTCAACAACGCCGGCAGCAGCGGCGCGCGCGCCTTCCTCGACGTCAGCGACGCCGACTGGCAGGCGGACGTCGACATCAAGCTGATGGCCGCGATCCGCACGGTCCGCCTCTGCCTGCCCGCCCTGCGCGCTACGCGCGGCGCGATCGTGAACGTCGTGGCGATCGGCGGCAAGGCGCCCGGGGCGCGCTCGGTGCCGAGCACGGTCACGCGCGCGGCGGGGCTGGCGCTCACCAAGGCGCTCTCCAAGGAGTTCGCCCCGGACGGCGTGCGCGTGAACGCCGTGTGCATCGGCACGGTGCGCAGCGGCCAGCACGACCCCGAGTGGGAGCACGACTTTCCTCACTTGACACGCGACGAGTTCTACGCCGACGTGGCCCGCAAGCGCGCCATCCCGCTCGGCCGTGTCGGCGAGGCGGAGGAGGCCGGCGACCTGATCGCCTACCTGCTCTCGGACCGCGCGGCGTTTATCAGCGGCACCGCGATCAACGTGGACGGCGGCGCCTCGCCGGCCTGGTGAGCCACGGACCTACCCCTCCGGCCCCCCTCCCGATGCGGGAAGGGGGAGTGAGATGATGGAACGGCACGATGCACGAGATTGACGCGGCGGAGCTAGAGCGGCTGCGGGCCAGCGAGCGCCCGCCGGTGCTGCTCGACGTGCGCGAGCGGGGCGAGTTCGCGCTGGGGCAGATTCCGGGGGCCACCCCGCTGCCGCGCGGCCTGATCGAGCTGCGCCTGCCGACCGTCGTGCCCGATCCGGGCTGGCCGCTAGTCCTGTACTGCAACGATGGGCGGCGCAGCGCGCTGGCCGCCGCGACGCTCGCGGCGATGGGCTACCGCGACGCACGGGTGCTGGCCGGCGGGCTGGACGTCTGGCGCGCGAGCGGGCGCCTGGTGATCGAGGGCTGGGGCGTCCCTGGCAAGGCCTACGGCGAGCGCGTCGCGGCCGCCGGCGTGCCGCAGGTGACGGCCGAGGAGCTGGCGGCGCGGCGGGCGCGCGGCGAGCCGCTCACCGTGGTGGACGTGCGCACGGAGGAGGAGTACCTGCGCGGCCACGTGCCCGACGCCTACCACGTGCCGGGCGGCCAGCTCGTCCGCGAGGTGCCCGCCCTGCTCGACCGCCCCGACGCGCCAGTCGTCGTGTCGTGCGCGGGCCGCACGCGCGGCATCCTCGGCGCGGCGCTCCTCCGCGAGGCCGGCCTGCCCAACGTACAGGCGCTGCTGAACGGCGCGATGGGCTGGCGCCTGGCCGGCTACGCGCTGGAGGAGGGGCCGGGCCGCGGCCGCCCCGCCGTGGCGCCCGAGACGCACGCCGACTGGACCGCCGCGGCCACCGCCCGCCTGAGCCGCGACGCGGGCATCCGCTTCGTCGCGCCCGACACGCTGCAGACCCGCCAACCCCACTACGTCGTGGACGTGCGCCTGCCCGAGGAGTACCGCGCCGGCCACCTGCCCGGCGCGATCGCGCTGCCAGCGGGCCAGCTCGCGCTGCACTACGAGAACTGGCTGGCCATCCCCTCGCTGCCGGTCGTCGTGGTCGCCGACGATCCCGTGCGGCCGGTCTGGGCCGCCGCGCTGTTGCAGCGGCTGGGGTTCGCCGACGTGCGCGTGCTGGCGGGGGGCATAGCTGCCTGGACGGCCGACGGCCAGGCGCTGGCGACCGGCGACGCCCCGCCCACGGTCTTCGGTCTGGCGGCCGCCCAGCAGGCCGCCCCCGCCATCGCGCCCCCCGCTCTGGCCGACGCGCTTCGGGCGGGCCGCGTGGCAGTGCTCGACGTGCGCGGCAGCGGCGAGTTCGGCATGGGCCACCTGCCGGGGGCGCGTTGGCTGGCGCGTGGCAAGCTCGAATTCGGGATCGCCGCGCTGGTGCCCGACCGCGCCACGTCGGTCGTGACGGTCTGCGACACGGGCCTGCGCGCGGCCCTGGCGGCGGCCACGCTGCGCGGCCTCGGCTACGGCGACGCGCGCTACCTGGCGGGCGGCGTGCCAGCCTGGCGGGCGGCGGGTCTGCCCGTCGTGGAAGGGCTGGACGGCGCTGACGTGTCGGTGGCCGAGGCGCAGGGCGATTTCGGCCACACGCTCTGGAGCGGTCCCCTGCAGCGCACCCGGACCGACATGGAGAACTACCTGACGTGGGAAGAGAACCTCGTAAAGGAGCAGCCATGATTTCCACCTACGATGTGGCCGCGTTCGCGCGCGATCTCGACGCCGTCGTGGCCGAGGAGGGCGCGGACCACCGCGCGGTGGTCGAGCGGGCGAAGCCGCTGCTCGCGCGGCTGCTCGCCGACATGCGCTGGCTCGACGCGCGCTACGCCGAGCCCCGCGGTGGCTCCGTGCAGTACCTCCTGCACAAGCACCCCGCCGACGCCTACAGCATCGTCTCGGTCGTCTTCAACACGGGCTACGCGACGCCCATCCACGACCACACGACCTGGGGCCTCGTCGGCGTCTGGCGCGGCGCCGAGCACGAGGAGCGCTTCAAGCGCACCGACGACCGCACGCGCCCCGACTATGCCGCCCTGCGGTCGGCGGGTGCGGTCGTCAACCTGCCCGGCGTCGTCACCCACCTGCTGCCGCCCGACGAGGAGATCCACCGCATCACGAACCAGGCGCCGCACCCATCGTGCTCGATCCACGTCTACGGCGGCGACCTGAACGGCCGGCTGCGTCACCAGTACGACCCGGCCACCGGCGTGGTGCAGGAGTTCCGGACCAGCGTCGTCGTGCTCGCTTAGGCTCCTGCCCGCGGCGCAGGCCTCGGCAGCCTGTCTGCCCGCCGCCCGCGCCGCCGAAGCGGTACGTCGCCTCTCGCGCAATTAAACCCGGCACCGGTATAGTTCACGTGGCGACGGCGCGCTGAGCGCCTAAGCACTCGGCCAGGTTGGTGTATCAGTTTGGCGAAGCCAAACTGATACACCAACCTGGGCCGGCAGCTTAGTTGAGCAGTGTCCAGCCGCCTCGACGTCGGGCAGGGGCTCGTCCCCTGCCGCCCGGCCGGGTGCCTCAAGCGCCGAGGAAATTGCTCTCGGCCGGCTGCGCAAGGCGAGTCAGACCGCACGGCAGGTACGCGCCTGATGGTAAGCCAAGAACCGACGCTAGCCCTGTCACTGCAGGAGGCCCTGCGCACCGTCGGGCGCGTGCTAGAGGTGCGCCGGCCGCGCTGCGCCTACCTGACGCTCGACAGCCTGGGCGTGACCGTCGAGACCCCCGACGACAACCAGTGCCGCATCTACCCCTGGGGCGATGTCGCCCGGCTCTCGCGGGCCCAGCTCCACTACGGCCGCGGGCAGCCGTCGCGCCACAACCCCGACGCGTGGTCGCTGACGCGCTGGTCGGTGCTGCTGCGCACGGCGGGTCAGCTTCTCGACGTGCAGCGCGTCGCCGCCTGCCGCATCGAGGCCCGCATTGGCAGCGCCTCCCACGAGTCCGAGGTGCGCGCGACGGCCGATGGCGAGGTCGTGTTGGAGACGCTCGCCGTGCAGCTCCACTGGCTGCGCCTGCGCACCCGCTTCGACGGCCGCGAGCCACATGGTCACCCCAGCACCCGCCCCTGGTGGCGCCGCTGGCGCTTCTCCTAACCCCTCGCTCCTCGCCTCACGCCGCCCCGCCTCCCAGCATCGGAGCCCCCCCGCCACAGTCACCGCATCGATCGCCGAGCGCCCCCGGCAGCCCGATGCTATGATACGGACCACCAGAGAGCCGCTTGCCCGCAAGGAGGCTGATCCATGATGCGCCGGCGCGTCGCCGCTCTGCTCGTCGCCCTCCTCGGGGCCGGGACCGTCGCCTGCAGTGCGCCCTCCGCCGCGGGGCCGGCGCCCGCGCCACCGAACGCGCCGGCGGGCGCAGCGGCCGCCTCGCCCGCCGCCAGCGCCCCGGCCGCGGCAGCGCCAACCGCCGCGGCGCCCGCCGGCGCCGCTCAAGCGCCGATTACCGTGCGGGTGGGCAGTCAGCAGGTCGCCGGCAACGCGGGCATCTACATCGCCCAGGACAAGGGGTACTTCGCCGAGCAAGGCCTCGACGTGCAGTACGTCGACGTGGGGCTGACCACCCAGATGATCCCGCCCCTCGCCGCCGGCCAGGTCGAAGCCGTGGCCGTCGGCCTGCTCGGCGGCACGTTCAACGCCATCGCGCGCGGCACCGGCATCCACCTCGTGGCCGACAGCGGCCAGGTGAGCCCCGACCCCGCCAACGGCTTCTCGTCCGCGTTCATGTTCATGGCCGCGAAGGAGACGATCGACTCGGGCCGCATCCGGGATTTCGCCGACCTGAAGGGGAAGACCTACGGCACCACGGGCACCGGCGGCTCGACGCCCGAGCTGGTGCTCGACCGGGCGCTGCGGAGCGCCGGCCTGACGCTCGCCGACATCGACACCCGCACGATGACGTTTGCCGACCTCCCCCAGGCGGTCGCTAACAAGAGCGTCGACTTCGCGCTCGGCGTCGAGCCGTTCATCGCGCTCGGCGAAGCGCGCGGCATCTGGGTGCGCTGGAAGAGCCCGACGGAGATCTATCCCGGCGCGCAGATCGCGGCGCTCCTGTACGGCACGACCATGGACGCCGCGGGGCCCGACGCCGGCAAGCGCTTCGCGGTCGCCTACACGCGCGGCCTGCGCGACTACTATGAGGCGTTCGGCCCGAAGGCGCAGAACCGCGCCGAGATCGTCTCGATCCTGGTCAACAACACGGCGGTCAAGGACCCCGCGCTCTACGACCACATGAGCTGGAACTACGTGAACCCGAACTGCTCCGTAAACCTCCAGACCCTGGCCAACGACCTGGAGTGGTACGCCGGCAAGGGCTACGTGCCGCTCCTCGACGTCCAGCAGGTCGTGGACGACACCTACTGCCAGTACGCCGTCCAGCAGCTCGGGGCGTATCCGCAGTAAGCCGGCGGCAGCTCGGCGCTGGGAGTAGCATAGAATGAAGACAGGTAGTTGTGCGGAGGTATGGAGGGCCGGCAGGATGGCTACGACAGCGCACGGGCCAGCCGCTCTGATCGAGCGCTACATTGAGCCCAACCCGCACAAGCCTGGGGAGGCGGAGGCGAGGCTTCGCGACCACGGAGTTTCCGTCTGGGCCTTGGTTGAGTACTGGTACGGTGTGGACTTTGACAAGGCGACGGTGGCCCGCGACTATGAGCTTCCCGCTGAGGCAGTGGACGCGGCGCTTGCCTACTACAAGGCCCACAAAGGCATCATCGACGCCCGCATCGCCGTGAATGCCGCCTAGCCACGGTGGCACAGCTCTATCTAGATCACAACGTAGCTACCGGCGTCGCACGAGAGCTAACCGCGCTTGGACACCAGGCCGTTAGCGCCCGCCAGCTTGGCCTGGCGGGCGCTACTGATGCGACGCACCTCCTCACGGCGGTACGGCGTCTAGCCACTTTGATTACCAACGATCTTGACTTCCTGGCTCTCCACGCGGCCTGGCGCGAGTGGGCCGCCGAGTGGCAGGTGGTTCCCGCTCCGATACATCACGGGATTCTGCTCATTCGACAGGGGCCGATGGGCGGCGCGCTGCTCGCGGCACGCGCTATTCATGCGCATCTCGACACGGCGCCCGCGTTGTCGAACACGCTCTGGCAGTGGACTTCCGCGGGAGCGTGGGTGGCTGTCTAGGGCTGGTAGGGGCCGAGCTGCTGCACCGCGTAGGCGCAGTAGCGGTTGTCGATGGCCTGGGCGAGGTCGGGGCGTTGCGGCACGTACCCATTGGCGACGTACCAGTCCAGGATCTCGGCAATTGAGTCGGCGTTGAGCGAGCAGTCGGGGTTAAAGTAGCCCCAGCCAAGCTGGTCGTAGACGGCGCGATCTTTCAGCGCCGTGTTCTGGATCAGGATCGAGATGAGCTGCTCGCGCCCCTGCTGCTTCGGCCCCAGCGCGTCGTTGTAGTCGCGCAGGCCGCGCGTGTAGGCCACCATCAGCCGACCGCCCGCGTTGTCCGGCATCTGGGCCATCGTCGGGCCGTAAACCACCGCTGTCGCCTGCTGGCCGGGAATCAGCTCCGCCCCGCGCTTCCACACCACGAGAATGCCCCGCGCCTGCCCCTGGGCGATGTACGGCTCGAGCTGCACGGCGGCGTCCACGCTGCCGTTCGCCAGTGCGGCCAGCGTGTCGGCAAAGGGCATCAGCTTGAGGTCCACGTCGTCGATCGTCAGGCCGCCGCGCTCTAGCGCCCGCGTCAGGGTCATCTCCATCGTCGAGCCGCGGTCGGGCAGCGACACGCTCTTGCCGCGCAGGTCGGCGTAGTCCTGAATCGCCCCGCGGGCGGCCACGCCGGCCGCCACGACGAGCGCGTTCGAGCCGGCGAAGGGGCTGCTCGGGTCGGGCGGTCCCGCGCCCTTCGTGGCGACGAGCTTCACGTCGATGCCGCGGGCGATCGCGTTGAACAGGCCGGGGCTCATCGAGCCGACGCCCACGTCGAGCTGGCCGGCGGCGAGCGGCGGGATCGAGCCCTGGCTGGTGTTGATGTCGGCAAACTCGACGTCGAGGCCCTGCTCGGCGAAGTAGCCGCGCTCCTGCGCGACGTACATCCCGACGTCGGACGTAAGATGCTGCGTGGCCACGTTCAGGTGGACGAGCGGCGGGGGCGCCGCGGCGGCCGCGGCAGCAGCGTTATCCGCGGCGCTGCCGGGCGCAGTCTGCGCGGGCATAGCGGACGCGGCCGGGGCGGCGCTGGCGTCGGCGGGCGCGCGGGTCGGCTGCGTGGCCGGCGCGCAGGCGGCCAGGAGGAGCGGGAGCAGGACGCTAGCGGGCCAGTGGTTCATCGTTCGCCTCGCGGCCACGATAACTTGCCGGTTGCTCACCAGGCATCAGCATATCCGTTGCAGCCTCGCGCGTCCGGAGGTTGCGGCCTCGACGGCCGCGGTCGGGCACGAGACCCGACCCTACGCGATCCTTCTTCCCAAAGGGGACCCGGCTGTGGGCGCTGCTCAGGGAGAGCTGCCGCGACGACTAGCCCCGTGCCGGGAGGCCGAGCAGCGCCTGGGCGTTGCCGCCGAGGATGGCCGTCGTCTCGGCGGCGGACAGGCCGGCCTCCTCGATATAAGTGACGCAGCGCCGCAGCTTCGGGCCGCCCAGGTAGGGAAAGTCGGTGCCCATGAGCAGGCGGTCGGTGCCGTAAGCGTCGCAGGCGCAGTGGAGCGCGTCGGGATAGGTGTTCACCGTGTCGTACCACAGGCGTCGCAGGTGGACGCCCAGCCCGTTCGAGAGATCGATGGCGGGGGCGATGCCGCGGCTCTGGCCGAAGCCGTCGATACGCGCCCACAGGAACGGGATCGTGCCGCCCAGGTGGGGCACGATCACCCGCAGGCGCGGGTAGCGGGTGGTGAGGCCGGAGAGCACCAGGCGCAGCGCGGCTACCGTGTCCTCGAAGGGTGCGCCGACCATCCAGGCGAGCCCATAGGGGTCCTCGCCCTCCAGCACGCCGGCGCCCACCGGGTGCAGCGACATCACGGCGCCGCGGCGGTCCAGCTCGGCGAAGAACGGCTCGAACGCCGGATCGTCGAGCGGGCGGCCGGCCACGGAGCATCCCAGGCCCACGCCGACCATGCCGAGCGTGTCCAGGCAGCGCTCTAGCTCGCGGAGCGCGGCGTCCACGTGGGGCAGCGGTACCGTGGCGAAAGCGGCGAAGCGGTCGGGATAGGCGCGGCAGGCGTCGGCGTAGAGGTCATTGGCCAGGCGCGCGGCGGCGACCGCGTCGGCCTCGCGCGACAGGTACGGCTGCCGCTGCCCCTCCGAGAGCACCTGGAAGTCGACGCCGACCTCGGCCAACAGGTCCGCGCGCTCATCGAGCGGCAGCCGCCCCGCCGGCAGCCGATGCTCCGTCTCGCTCGCCCCCCCGGCCAGCCGGCTGAGCAGGTTCAAGTATTCCGGCGGGAAATAGTGCGCGTGTACGTCAATATGCATTCTCAGGCCCCCTCGGTGGGATCGCCCGCATCAAATGCCGCTTGCGGCGGCCGGCTGCATTGGCACTGGCCGGGCCGGTCGGCCGTGCGATACAGCGCGCCGCTTTGCCCGAAATCCGCTGTTGCCCCAAAAGGCCACGGGCTACCCAACCTATCAGGCGCCGTCCCGGCGCTCGGGGTGAAGTGATATCCCGTCTATTGGTGGGATTCGCCAGCCGTTTTCGAGCGCTTGACGTATCCAGCCACGGAGAAACTCCCGGAGGCGCTCTTGACAGTGCGTCGGGGACTCACCGGCGATGCTACCGCACGCGGGCCGCATCGTACTCGCCCAGTAGCACTCGTCGTCGGGTATCCACTGAATGTGCGCGTGCCGCACCGCCGCGTCAATATATTGCTCTTCAATGGGCTGCATGCGTCCCCTGTTGCTGCCGACGCTACTCTACACGGCGAATTTACCGTCCGCCTCGTGGCGCCGCGCGACGATCCCGGGGAGACTGGCGCTGCCGCAACACGCTAGCCATGGTACGTCGGCGAAAGCTCCATGCGTTCCGGGATGGTCCATTCCTTCAGCGGGCGGCCCTCGGCGAGGGCGCGTAGCTCACGCTCCCACAGGCCGCGCAGCAGGATCACGCCCCGATCCGAGCGGCCCAGCCGCTCGTGCTCGCGGTCGCGGATCGTCCCCTGCCCCCACTGCGACACCATGTCCTGCACCAGCTCGATGGTGCTCTTGTCCTCCACGTCGTCGATGCGCAGGTCGCCGCGCAGCACCGCCGCTGCCGTCTCCTCCAGCTGCGCGGCGTTGCGCGGCAGCCAGCGCTTGCCGGCGCCGCGCTCGCGGAACTTCGCCTGCGCCTCGGGCGTCAGGTGGTTCATCAGCACGCCGAAGCCCATGTGGTGCTCGTCGTCCACGGGCACGAGCCACAGGAAGAACTCCGCCCAGCCGCCGTCGGGCACGGGAATCGTGAACAGGCGGGTGTTCGGCATGATGCGGTGGACGTAGCCGATGAAGCCGCGCGAATCCGTCATCACGGATTCGCGCGAACCGTACTCCGTCTCCTCGCTCTCCACCTGCGGCACGTCCTGGAAGAAGGCCGTCGAGCGGTGGACGAACGGCACGTGGGCAGGGTCGTTCTCCAGGTTGTTCACGTAGTTGAAGGGCAGCACGTTGCCGCCAAGGGTCTGGCGGATCACGCCCTCGCTCGGGCGCTCCTGTTCGAGCTGCGGGAAGCGGCGCAGCGGCGGCGCCTCGCCCTCGCCCAGATACGCCCAGATAAGGCCCAGGTACTCCTCGGTTGGGTAGGCGCGAATCTTCACCTTGGGCGGGAAGGACGGATCCTCGGCGGGCATCTCGACACACTGGCCGGTGCTGTCGTACTTCCAGCCGTGGTAGAAGCAGCGGAGGCAGTCGCCCTCCACCCAGCCGGTCGAGAGCTGCGTCCCCCGGTGCGCGCAGCGGAACGCCACCACGTGCGGGGCGCCGTCCTCGCCCCGGTACAGCGTGAAGTCCTCGCTCATGATCTTGATTGGCTTCGCGTGCCCGGGCTCCAGGTCGGCGCTCTTCATGACCGGCTGCCAGTACAGCCGCAGGTAGCGGCCGGCCTGGGTATCGGGCCCCGTGCGGGCGAAGTCGGCGTGATCCGGGGTGCGGCGCTCGCGCGCCCTAGTCGGCTCGATCGCTACCATCGTGGTCCTCTCCTTGGTCCGCGCTGCCGCTGTGACCTGCTCCTCGATCTACCCGGCCGCCGTAACTCGCTCCTCGTCCTGCTCGGCCGTGCGCCTGGCCCGCGCGCCGCTCTATTAGGCGCCTAGTATAGCGCACGCCCCGCGCTGGGCGCCCTGCCACGACCGAGGGCGCCCCCCGTACCGTACCACCACGTGCGCGTGGGAGCAGGTGAGATGACCGACTACCGTCGCGCCCCCCGTACGGGGCCACCACCGTACGGGGCCACCAATAGTCTGGCCCCGCGCGCCGCGCTCCCGCCGCCTGAGCCGGACGATTGCCGCCCGCCAACCCGGTACTGTGGAGGGGCGCGGCAAGCAGCGCCCTGCCGGTCGCCACCCGGCCGGGCGTCACGTCGAATCCGGCGCGGGCGTTCCCGGACTCCCTCTCCCTCTGGGAGAGGGCGGGGGTGAGGGCAATCGTCCTCCCCCTCTCCCTCTGGGAGAGGGCGGGGGTGAGGGCGGTCCCTCGTCCCTCCCCCTCTCCTACGCGAGAGCGGGGCAGGGGGGTGAGGTCCGGCCCCGCTAGCCCAACCGCCGGCCCGGCTCTGATATCCGGCCGCGAGGCGCGCGGGAGAGCGCCCGCCGTCCGGCGCGACGTGGTCGCCTATCGTACGCCGTACACGCCTCCCCCGCGCCCGCCGCCCGCGCCCATGCCGGGGCATGCCCCCGCCGGCCCGGCCCGCGGCAGGACAGGCAGGGAGTATCGTACGGGGCAAACGATGCGATCTTCCGCGCCCGACCAGCACGCGCAGACCCGCGCCCGGCCTGCCAAATCGCCTGAGAGGAGGACCGTTTGATCGTTCCTCGGATAAATTGGCGCACCCATCTGCGAGTCGGCCGGCGCAAGCGAGCGCATCGCTACCCAGTCCCGTACAAGGCGGTCGGCTGGACGTGGCGACCGCGGTATAACTGCGAGCGGACGATGGCGATGCGGCGCGCGGCGAAGTGCACCGTGCGAACGAAGGAGGACGCGATGCGTGACGGGCAACCATACCTGACGCTGGCCGAGGCGCGGGCGATCGTCGACCGCGCGGTGGCCAAGGCGCGGAAGCTGTACCAGGCCGGGGCGTTCGTGGTGATGGACGCGGGCGGCAACGTGGTGACCGTCTCGGTGATGGAGGGCGCGGTCGGGTCGTCGGTCTGGATCTCCCGCGCGAAGGCGTACGTCGCGGCCATCCAGCAAGAGCCGAGCGCCCGCCGCGCAACCAACTGGCACCGCAACGCGACCGGGTTCTCGGCCTTCCAGCGGCTGATGCGCGACGAGATCTTCGCCGGGCCGGGCGCCATGCCGATCGAGCGGGACGGCCAGGTGGTGGGCGCCGTCTCGACCGGCGGCGGGCTGGGGCCGTGGACGGAGATTCCCGGGCTGGACGCGAGCGCCCTCACGCTGAATGGGGCGCCCGTGAACGCCGAGGACTTGATCATCGCCGTGGCGCTCGGCATTCCCTACCAGAACCAGCACCCGGAGGTGGAGCGCCTGGTGGGGCGGCGCGTGACGGTGGCGCCTGACGACCGGCCGCGCACCCTCGCGGTCGCGCGCCGCTACGCCGACCAGGCGCTTGCGGCGGCCGCGACGCGCGGCGTCCGCGTCGGCGTGGCGGTGGTGGACGAGCTGGGCCGCCTGGTGCAGCAGGACCGCATGGACGGCGCGGGCCTGCTCTGGCCCGACCTGGCGGAGGCGCTGGCGCGCACCGCGCTCAGCTTCCAGTGCCCGACCGCCGACGTCGCGCAGCGCTTCGGCGACGCGCAGCTCGCGCAGGTGCAGGCGCTGACGCGGCACAAGCTGGCGACGGTGCCCGGCGGGCTCCCGATCGCGCGCGACGGCTGGGTAGTTGGCGGCATCGGCGTCTGCGGCAGCGGCAGCAGCGACCTTGATGCGGCGATTGCTCAGTCGGCGCTTGCGGGGAGCTAGGGAGTAGGGGATAGGGAGTAGGGAATAGGGAGTAGGGGATAGGGAATGGCGGATCGCCCTAACCCCTATTCCCTAGAGGTCGCGGATGCGGGGCAGCACTTCCTTCGCGAAGAGCTGGATGGAGCGGGTGGTGGCCGCGGGCGGGAGCGAGCCGATCTGGAAGATGAGGTTGACCACGCCCGCGCCCACTTCCGCGCGCAGGCGCTGGAGCTGCGCTACCACGCTGTCCGGGCCGCCGCAGAAGAGCTGCCCGACGGCGATGCGCTCGGCCAGCGAGTGCTGCTGCTCGCGCGCGACCTGCGTCTGGAAGCGGGCGTTGATCTGCGCGTCGCGGGCGCCGAAGAAGCCGCTGCCGGCCGCGAGCCGCGTCACCTGGAGGGTGGGCGCCATGAGCGCGGCCGTGTACGCCAGGTGGGGCGCGATCTCGGCATGCGCCCGCTCGTCGCTGTCGGCCACGTAGATCGGCGCCTGGTAGACGACGTGGTCGGGCGTGGGCTCCCAGCCGGCGGCGGCCGCCGTCTCGCGGTAGAAGCGCGCCGCGTCGGCCGCCATCGGCACGTTCGTAAACGCCAGCCCTACGCCCACGCGCTTGCGGGCGGCAAACGCCGCCGAGTCGCGGCTGGAGCCGGAAACGAAGATCGGCGGGTGCGGCTGCTGCACCGGCCGCGGCCAGATCGAGACGGTCCGGAACTGATAGTGCTCGCCCTCCCAGCCGAAGGGCTGGGGCTCCGTCCAGGCCCGCAGGACCAGCTCCCAGGCTTCCTCGTAGCGGCCGCGCGACTCGGCGGGCGCGACGCTGTAGACGGCGTACTCGTACGGGGCGCCGCGCAGCAGCCCGGCGACGAGGCGCCCACCGCTGAAGGCGTCCACCATCGCGAACTCCTCGGCGACGCGGACGGGGTTGTTGATCGGCAGCAGCGCGCCGAGGATGGCGATGCGGGCGCGGCGCACTCGCTGGCTGAGCGCGCCCGCGACCACGCTCGGGTTGGGCGAGAGGCTGTTCGCCGAGAAGTGGTGCTCGGCGCAGGCTACCCAGTCGAAGCCTAGCTCGTCGGCGAGCGCGAACTGGTCGAGGTAGGCCGCGAGCTGGCACACGGCCTGCTCAGGGTCACACAGCGCGTGGGGCGTCGGCCAGCGGGTGGGCAGCGCCCGCAGCGGCGGGTGGGGCATCAGGTTGAACAGCGACACTTTCATGGCGCCCTCCGGGCTCCCAGTGTAGCGCGAATCCGCGGCCGCCGCTCGTATCCTCGCCGCGTATAGGGTGTTGGAGCGCGCCAGATGCCGACGTGGCGACGCCCGCCGCTGACGTCGCGGGCGTCGACGCCGGGCCTGGTGTCTGGGCGCGAGTCGGATGCAAACGGGGGTGGAGAGGCGGTCATGCGGTGGCTCAACCAGGGCTTGCGGATTCCACTGGAGTACTTCGCGATTCTTCGCATCACGGTAGGGCTCGGGTTCCTGCTCTACGCGGCGAATAGCGTCGCGCAGGGCTGGCTGCGCGATGGCGCCGGGCTCAGCCGCTACGTCGACGGCCTGCTCCGCACGCCGTTCCCCGACCCGGTCTTCCGGGCGTTTCTCCAGGGAGTGGTGCTCCCCAACGCCGGCGTCTTTGCGGTGCTGGTCACGCTCGCCAACGCTCTCGTGGGCCTGCTGCTGGTGCTCGGGCTAGGTACGCGCCTGGCCGCCGCGGCGGCGCTGCTCCTCGGCCTGGGCTACTGGCTGGCGGGCGGCGTGATGAGCCCATCGAACCTGCCGCGCTCCTACCTCTTCATGGAGATCGTCGTGCTCCTGGCGGTGCCCGGGGTCGTCTGGGGCCTGGACAGCCGGCTGCTGGGCCGCGCGCCGGCCTGGCTCGTGGGATCGCCCCGGCGCTTCCCGCTCGCCGAGCTGCACGCCGTGGGTCCCCTCCGCGGGCTCGGCGTGTCGGGCTTCGCCGCGCCACTCAGCTACCTGGCGCTGCTGCGTATCGGGCTGGGCTTCTCCTGGCTAGTGGGCGCGACCGGGCTCATCATGCGCGACACGGCTACCAATCCGCAGTTCGTGCTCGGCTCGTTCGAGAACTACGCTAAGCTGGGGGGGCGCGACCCGCTCACGGCCGCCTGGTTCCAGCTCGTGGCCGACCACTACCGTCTGTTCGGCCCGTTGATCGTCGCCGGGGAGCTGGCCGCGGGCATCCTGCTGCTCCTCGGGCTCGGCACGCGGGCGGGCGCGCTGATCGCTATGTGGATGAGCTGGAACTTCCACCTGCTCAAGGGTTGGGGCAATCTGGAGTCATACTACTTCGATACGTGGTGGTTCGTCTGCGAGCTGTTGTTCTTCCTGACAGGCGCCGGCCTGGCTCTCGGGCTGGATGGCGTGCTGCGCCGTTACCTGCCGCGCGCCCTGACCGGCGCCGAGGCGACCGACGTCGTCGCGCCTCCAGGGGAACGGGTGGCCGCGCCGCTGGTCGGCTCCTGATACCGAATCCGGGGGTGGCGTTCCCTTACTCCCTCTCCCTCTGGGAGAGGGGCGGGGTGAGGGCCCGCCTCCGTCGGCGAACCCCCAGGGCCGGATCGGATATCAGAGCCAGCCGGTGAGCGCCACCGCCGCGGCCGCGAGCAACAGCGCGAGCGGGTGTGCCCGCGTCCAGAGGGTGAGCGCCGCGGCGGCTGCCGTGACGGCATACGCCACGACGGTGGTGTCGGCCGCGCCGACGAGCGTGTAAGCGCTGGCGAACATCAGCCCCACCGCCACTGGCGCCACGCCGGCCTGCACGGGCCGGCGCCAGGGCGCGTCGTAGAACCGCCGCCAGGCGTGCAGGCTGGCGAAGGCGAGCAGCGACGAGGGGCCGGACATCGCCAGCGTGGCGACGAGCGCCCCGAGCACGCCCCCCACCTTCCAGCCGACCAGGCTGTACAGCAGCACGTTCGGCCCCGGCGCGGCGCGGGCGAGCGCGAACAGGTCCGCAAACTGCGCGTCGGTCATCCAGCCCCGCACGCTCACCACCTGCCGGTGTACCTCGGGCAGGATCGTGTTGGCGCCGCCGATCGAGACGAGCGACAGCGGCGCCAGGATGACCACCAGGTCCGCCAGGATACGCAGCAGCCAGTCGCTCACAGCCAGCCTCGCCAGGCCGCGACGACGCCGCAGGGGGCGAGCACCAGCACGACGACGAGTAGCGGCCAGTGCAGCAGGCTCACGCCGGCGAAGGCCAGGGCCGCCAGCAGCACCGCGCGCAGGCTGTGACGGTAGGGCAGGGCGACCTTGAGGCTCGTGGCGACCATCAGGCCGGCCGCGGCCGCCGCGACGCCGCGAAAGGCGCCGCGCACCAGCTCGTTCTGTCCGCTCTGCGCGTACAGCACCATCAGCGGCACGATCACCAGCAGCGGCGCGAGCAGCAGGCCGGCGAAGGCCGCCGCGGCGCCGGCCGCGCCGTGGTAGCGCCCCCCGACGTAGATCGCCAGGTTCACGACGTTGGGCCCGGGAAGCACCTGGCAGAGCGCCAGGATCTCCGTGAACTCGCGATTCGTCAGCCAGCCGCGCTTGTCCACCAGCACGCGGTGGGCCGGGGCGAGCGCGCCGCCGGAGCTAGACAGGGCCAGCTCGAAGAAGCCGAGAAACAGGCTGCCGAGCGGCACGGCGGGCGCGCTCGGCGGGGCGGGCGGGAGCGGCGGCTGGCTCGTGGACACCATGCTCTTCCTCGCGCCGCGGCCCGCGAGCGGGGGCGGGGGCGCCCCCAATGATAGCGTTACCGGGGCGGGTGCGGGCCAGCCTGGCCCGCACCCGCCCGTGACCGGGCGCGCGGCTAGGGCCGGAAGGCCGCGAACACCTTGTCGGAGTTCGTGATCCACGACTCCAGGAACACCGCGTAGTCGGGCTTGCGGCCCAGCTCGGCCATCGCGCCGGCCAGGCAGAACCAGTTCAGCAGCTCGTGGTGGCCGCGGTCCTCGGCCTGCTCGATGGTCACGTTGCGCCACACGTCCCAATCGCCCGCGACGAGCGCCTCGTACATGCGCTTGTCGGTCTCCACGTCGGGGTACATGAGCGCGTGCTTGGCCACGAGGAAGGAATGGGACCAGCTCGACGACGCGACGAGCGCTACGCGCCAGGGGCTCTGGGCCGCCGCCCGCGCCACGGCGGCGCCGAGCTGGAAGCAGCGCCACGGCTGCGGCCCGGGCGGGTCCAGCTCGTCGCCCAGCGCCTGCATCTCGGAGGGGGTCTGCGGCCGCCCGTGGGCGCGGACGAGGTTGCGGCCGTAGGCATTCACGCTGATCGGCACGATGGGATGGGGGAAGCCCTGGCGGTCCCAGTCCAGATACAGGACCGAGTTCACGTGGGCGTGGCCCAGGCCGGGGCCGTGGAGCGGCTTGTAAGCGTAAGCGATGTCGAAGCCCTGGTGCAGCAGCGAGCCGGCGATGAACTTGCCGCCGGCGCGGTGGCCCTTGATCGTGAAGGTAGTGTCCCGCGGCTCGTCCCAGGAGTTCGCGCCGCGGTCGCTGCCGTGCTCCCAGGGACGGATCTCCACCGTGTCGTAGGCCATCACGGCGAAGGCCGGCACGCAGTCTTCCTGGAAGTTCTCGTACTGGTCGTCGCCCCAGATGACCACGAAGTCAGGCTGGAAGGCATCCAGCTCCTGCCGCGCGCGGCGCATTTGGTCGATCATGTCCTGGCGGTGCTGCGTGGAGTGAGCGGCGCCCTCGTCGTCGGCCCACTGCTCGCGCATGGGGGCGGGCCAGTTGGCGGGCGAGCGCAGCCGCTCGGGCAGCGCCGGGTCGGCCAGCAGCAGGTTGATGCGCCGCGACAAGTTGCCCTTGTAGGCCAGCCCCGGATAGTGGGTGATGCCGAGCCCCAGTATCTCTCCCATTGGATACCTCCACGGCTTCCGCGCGCTCGAACGCCCCGGCTACTGATGGGCCTATCTTACCAGCAAACCGGCTCGCGCACCCCCAACCCCCGGCTGCCGGCTTCGGCCACGCCGCCGCCCCCGCCGTTCCCTCACCAGCCGTTACAATCGTAGGGGCGGTGCTGAATGGACTACCGCCAGCCCCTCCCTGTATGGGCAGGGGGAGCTGACGCGGAGCGAACCACTCACATACAGCAGTTATCGCGGCTGTTGAGCCACTATACGTCCGTCGCGTCGTAGGGCAGGGGCTCGTCCCCTGCCGCCCGGCCGGGGGTGCCACCCGCAATCCCGGTAAACGCGAGGTAGGGCAGGGACTCGTCCCCTGCCGCCCGGTGGCCGGGGTGGCTCAAGCGTCGTGGCAACCGCTCTAGGAGACTTCAGCGTGGACATGAAGCTCGAGTTGGTCTTGCTGCCCGTCGCGGATGTGGACCGCGCCAAGGCGTTCTACACCCAGCAGGTCGGCTTCCACCTGGACGTGGACCACCGCGCCGGCGACCAGTTCCGCGTCGTCCAGATGACGCCGCCGGGCTCGGCGTGCTCGGTGACCGTGGGCGTCGGCATCACCGACGCCCAGCCCGGCTCCGTGCGTGGCACGCATCTGATCGTCGCCGACATCGAGGCGGCGCGGGCGGAGCTGGTCGGCCGCGGCGTGGCCGTCAGCGACGTCCGCCACTTCGCGGCCGGCGCCTGGACGCCGGGCGCGGACCCCGAGCATCGCGACTACGCTTCGTTCGCCGACTTCGCCGACCCCGACGGCAACACCTGGGTGTTGCAGGAGGTACGGTATTCCAGGAAGCAGACATGAGCGCGACTGAGCTGACCTTCGCCGAGCGCGTCGCGCAGCGCCGCCGCGAGCTGCACGTGTACTGACGATATCTGCCCGTGCCTATCACGGCTGCTGGGGAGACCCCAGCACGGTGTGATGAATCGAAGTCTCGGTCGCAGCGCCCGCACGGACGCCTGAAGCACTGTTCGCGCGCAGCATCTGATAGAAGGCGCGGTGCTCGGTCGGCATGAACGCGGGCGCCTCAATTCTTGTCCAACCTTGCGGATCGAGATACTCGCCGCATGGAAACTGCCAGGTGTTCCCCCCGTGCCGGACGTAGATATACACACCCGCGCTGGACAGCTTCAGGACCGGTTGGTGACACAAGTGGGCGATCTCCACGAACGCAAAGTCCTCGGCGCTCGCAAGTGGCTTGAAGCCGTCGAAGTACCGCCACAACCACTTGGGGTACGCAATCGTCCCAGCGTGGATATCCTGGCTAAAGATCCGCTTGTGCAGCTGGGGGCTCACTGACCAGAAGCGGTCGGGCGGCACGTCGTAGACCACCTGCATGTCCAGGGCCGCGATGACAGAACCGGTTTCGAGCAAGCTGCCCACCTGGTAGCTGATCCGGCACGGAGCATACCAGTCGTCGTCGTCCCAGTGGACGATGATCTCGCCGCGACTCCGTGCGACGGCCACATTCCGCTTCGCGCCGAGTGACATCCCCCCGTGCAAGCGGAAGTAGCGAATCCGCGGGTCGCGCGGCAGGAGCTCCCTCACCGACCGGTCGCTGTCGTCGACCACCACTAATTCCCGATTCGGATAGTCTTGGCCCAGGAAGTAGTGCGCCGCTTGCCGGACGAACGCTGGACGGTTGTAGGTTGGCATGATACAGGAGACGAGTGGTTCTGTCGCTCGCGGACCCGAGGTCCCCGGCAGACTTCGGAGACTAAGACCGGCCAGCCGTGCACGAAGCTGCCGCAGGGCTAGCATTGGCAGTGCGCCCTGTCCACGTGGCCCGTGCAGTCGAAGACGTTGATTGTGACAGTCGTGCCCGTGAGGTACCCCGGCACCTGTTGCTGGCGGGGCCCGGTGCAACTGTCGGCAATCACTTTATCGACTTTCTGCATGCGACACGGTGGCCGCGCGTTACCCCGTATGCAGGGAGGGAACGCTGCACAGAACGCGGCGACGACGGCGTTGGCCGCCGCCTGCAACGCCGGGTCCGTTAGGCTCTCGAACTTACTCACGGCGTCCCGGGCTGTATCCGCCGGGATGGTCGCCGTTAGCTGGTTCGGCGCTCCGAGCGGCACACGATGCTCGCCTTGACACTTGTCACAGTCGCACTGCACGGAAGTGACCCGCCCCGTGCAGCTGAATGGGATGAGGCCGGCGGGCGTGCCGGCGGGCGGTGGGACAATTCGCGCGCACCCCCCCTGAAACGAGACCGTGAAGTTCTTGAGGGCGCACAGCGCGTCGGCAGGGCAGGCTGCAATGCTGGCACAGAACCCCTCGGCGAAAGTCCGCGCCTGCGTGATCGCGGCCGGGCTCCTGTCGGCTTCGGCCTCGGCTGCCCGGGCGACATTCGCGGTAATGTTGACCGTTATCGGGCCAACTTGCGCCGCGGCGTTGTTCGCGGGGATATTTTGCGGCCCGCCCCCGCAGCGCGCGGCCTGCGCGACGGCCTCCCCTGGCTGGAAGAGCCACCGACCGAACAGGGCAGCCGTCAGCGCGGCTGCGCTCACCTGGAGCACGGTCACCACGAAGGCCCGCCGACTCCCGGAAACCCGCTCCGCGCGGCCGTCGGCCGGCTGGCAACGCTCGAACTCGTGCAGTGCTGCCGCTACCCGTCCACTCAGCGCGACGACGTGAAGCAGCAGCAGCAGGGTAAAGCTCGCGGCGAGGAGGCCAACCACCAGCGGCGCGACCGAATGCGGCCAGACCAAAGTTACCATCGCGAATCCGGCCCAGCTCGCGATAGTGCCAAGCACGGCTGACCGGATGCACCGTGGGCAGCGCCCCAGTTTGGCATCGACGAGGGTTCTGATCCGGGCCGGAAGGGACTGTAACGTATTCATTGTCAGCCTCGTGGTCGTACACCCGGCTGCGGGCCTACAACTACTTGCTGACCGAGAGGGGGAGACCCCGATCATGGGGCCTGGCGGTCTCTCGGCGGATCATGATGCCACCGCGCTGCTCGTTACGCATGAGGCATCACCGCGTTCGTTGGTCTGATGTGGGACATCAGACTAGTCGACAGGCCCGACATACCTGGTACCGTGGCGCTACCAGCGGCGCTACGAGGCCTGTCTACGAACAGCGGTACGAGAGACACTCCAAAGTAGATGTCCATGCTAGGCCCACTATAGCACCCATTCCGCCGTTGTCAATACCCCGATGTGCTGGTCATACCGCGGGTGATTGCCTACATTCAGGACGACCGCGAGACCGGGGGAGGCCGCGATAGGCGCGATCGACGCCGCCGCGCACGTGATCGAGACAGATCACCTATGGGACTATCTGGAGCGGGCGGATCGCAAGCTGCGACCGCGCAGGTGTTGGACGGCTGCGGGCTCGCTTGGCGTCGCCAAGCGAGCCCGCGCTGCACGGTACTCCCTTGCCCGGTGAGCGCAATAGCTACAGGCGGTAGAAGCGCTCGGCGTTGCGGGCGAGGATCGCCTCCTTGTCGGCCTGGGTCAGCTCGTCGCTCTCCAGCAGCTCCTCGATGTCGTGCTTGCAGCTCTGGTTCGTGACCTCGTGCGGGAAGTCCGACGAGTAGAGCCAGGGCTGGTTGCCGACGACCTTCAGCGCGAACGGCAGCGTCAGCTCCTCCGTCTCGCAGCCGACGTAGAAGCGCCCCTCGCGGATGTGCTTCACGATGTACTGGTCGGGCCGCTCGCCCTCGCGCGGGCCGTACTGGTCGGCGGGGATGTGCTGGAAGTGCGTCTCGTGCGACGAGTGGAAGCGCTCCAGGCAGAGCAGCAGCCAGGCGATGCCGCCCTCCAGGAAGGCCAGGCGGACGCCGGGGAAGCGGTCGAAGATGCCGTTGTACACCACGCTCGCGCAGTTGATCGTGAGGCCCCACGGGTGGCCGAGCGCGTGGACCGGCACGTACATGTTCAGGTGGTCGAGCCCGAAGCGGTCGTGGCAGCCGCCGTGGATGGCGAGCGCGCAGCCGAGCCGCTCGGCCTCGGCGTAGATCGGCCAGTACGGCTTCGAGCCGAGCGGCTGCGGCAGGCCGTTCGACGGCATCATCGCGCCCAGCATGCCCAGCTCGGTGACCGCGCGCCGCAGCTCCTTCACGGCCTCCTCGGGGTCCTGCATGGGGATGATCGCCATGCCCTTGAAGCGCGGGCTGAACTGCAAGTACGTCTCGTGCAGCCAGTTGTTGTAGGCGCGGGTCACCTCGACGGCGTAATCCAGGCTGACGATTTTCCCGTAGGCCAGGGCGACGGTGGGATACAGGACCGTCCAGTCGATGCCCACGTCGTCGAGGAACGCCAGCCAGCCTTCCGGGCCGACGCGCGGCCGGCGGTCGCGCATCGGTGGCGTCTCGACCGCGCGGCCGTCGTGGAGGTGGTCCAGTGGCGGCCACAGGCTGCCCCGCCGCTGGGCGATCTCGCGGTAGGGCGAGCGCATGTGGGCGAGGATGCCCTCGTGGTCCTCGAAGACGTGGCCGTCGCCGTCGACGACCCGGGTGGCAACGCGGGTGGCCATGGCTGTTCACCTCCTAGATTGCCTAACTATCTACCAGTCAGCCCCCGGTGAGGGCAAGCGGGTGGAGCGCCGGGCGGCGGGCTGCTAGACTGTCGCCAGCGGGCCGGACGAGCGGGAGGGAGAGGCCATGCGCGCCATCGACGCCGACGCCCACATCGACGAGAACGAGCAGACCTGGGAGTACCTGGCCGAGGCGGACCGGCGGTTCCGCCCGATCAGCTTCGAGCTGTCGGCGGGCGAGCCGATCGGCCCGGCCGACGGCCGGCGCCACCGGCTCTGGCTGATCACGGGGAACGCGCGGCTGCGCCGCTTCCGCAGCGACCAGGCCACCGGCACCACCGTCGAGACGCGCGAGCTGCTGGACGTGGACGCGCGCCTGCGCCACATGGACGCGCTGGGGATCGAGACGCAGGTGTTGTTCCCGACGACGTTCC
The DNA here is from genome assembly GCA_021325365.1 of Pseudomonadota bacterium. The sequence continues at coordinate 27,433 of JAJPHF010000058.1, read as the reverse complement.
TGCACGCCGTGACCGACCGCGCCGACGCCGAGCTGGCGCTGTGCCGGGCCTACAACCGCTGGCTGGCCGACCGCACGGCGCCGTCGGGCGGGCGGCTGCGCTGGGTGGCGCAGGCGCCGCTCTTGAGCATGGACCGCGTGGCGGAGGAGCTGCGCTGGGCGAAGGACCACGGCGCCTGCGGCGTGATGAAGAAGGGCGCCGAGTGCGGCGAGCGCGCGGCGAGCGACCCTTACTTCTTCCCGCTCTACGAGGCGGCCGAGGGCCTGGACCTGCCGATCTGCCTGCACCAGGGCGTCGGCGACCCGCACGTCTCGAACACGGCCGACAGCGCCCGCGTGGCCGAGGTGAACGTGATCTCGGCGTGCATCTCGCTGGCCGACGCCCGCGTGCCCGACCAGTTCCCGCGCCTGCGCTTCGGCTTCATCGAGACGGGCGCCTCGTGGATCCCCTACGTGATCAAGCAAGTCGGGATGCGCGGCAAGGCCGCGAAGGCCGGCTATGACTTCAAGACCGGCTTCCTGGCGCATAACCGCTTCTACGTCACCTGCGACACCGAGGACGACATCGCCTACCTGCTGAACTACGGCGCCGAGGACTACCTGATGGTGGGCACCGACTACAGCCACGTCGACCAGTCGGCCGAGCTAGGCGCGCACCGCGTCATTCTGGAGATGGCGCAAGCCGGCCGCTTCAGCCCCACCGTCGCTACCAAGATCGTGAGCGACAACGCGCGGCGCTTCTACGGGCTGTAGGCGCGTCGGAGCAAGCCCGGCTCGCGCGGACGAGCGAGAGGAGCGGACAGGGTGGACGAGCTGCAGAGGGACGCAAGTCCGCCGGGGGCGCTGAGTGAGCTGGACGGCCGCTTCCCCTCTGGGCCCTGGACAGGGTTCTATCTGGAGCGCTGCCACCCGGGCCGGCAGTGGATGGAGCTGCGGCTGGCTTTCGCGAACGGGCGCATTCGCGGCGAGGGGCGCGACCGCATCGGCGCGTTCACGTTCAGCGGGAGCTATCACCTGCGCGACGGGACTTGCCACTGGATCAAGCAATACATCGGTCGGCACGCGGTCGTCTACCGCGGCTACAACGAGGGCAAGGGTATCTGGGGCGTGTGGGACATCCCGCCGAGCATGCGCGGCGGGTTCCACATCTGGCCAGTCGGGATGAGCGATCCCACCCTGCAAGCCCAGACGGAGCAGGTAGACGAACCTATCGAAGTATCGCGCGAGCTGGTCGTGTCCGCCGGACAACGCCAGCCGTAGTCCGGTCCCGCACCGTCAGTAGCCGCGCCAGCCTGCCAACTTTACTCCTCGGGTGTCCCCGCCACCAGATCGCCGCGGCCGCGGAAGGGACGCTGGGTGTGGCAGTATCGGGCATCCGGCCTCCTGGGTCGTGCTCGCCCTAGGTTCCGTTGACGAGATTACTTGAGCCAGATGCTGAGCAGATGCGAGCAGAAGGGGTGCTAGCGGTGATCCTCCCCAAAGAGCGCGACCCTCGCTTCATCACCATCCGCCGCGGTGGGACGCTCACCGATTCGGATCATCAGCTCCTCGCCCTGTGGGCCGCAACGTGTGCAGAACACGTTCTGTACCTGTTTGAGTCGGCAAAGCCTTCGGACCCGCGACCACGTCAGGCGATCGAAGCTGCTCGTGCTTGGACTCGTGGTGAAATAAAGATGATGCAGGCGCGGGCTGTGGGTGGCCATGCAATGGCTGCCGCCAGAGACCTACAAGGAGCACCACGCCATGCAGCATATGCTGCTGGCCAGGCTGCTGTTGTCGCGCACGTCGCCGCGCACGAGCTTGGGGCGGCCGCCTATGCGATCAAGGCCGCACGTGCTGCGGCGCCGGCAGGCGAGGGTGAGAGCGCCGGGCGACGCGAGTGCCGGTGGCAGCGCGACCAGCTCCCGGCGGCGATTCGCGAACTCGTACTCGACGACCAGCGGTTGCGGAACGCCATCTGCTGGTCGGTGTTCGACCGCTGAGAGCGCGTCGGGGCGCCCGCACTGCCCGGCAAGCGCAGCGAGCGAACGCCGTGAGCTTAGATTCATCGGACCGCGAGCGGGCCGCGGCCAAGCGGGCGCTAGTGGTCTGTCAATGGTCAATTGTTAAGTGTGGGCAACTGCCAACACTTAACAAATCACCCGTGACGAGGTACTAGGGCTGGTAGCGGCCGAGCACCTGCACGGCGTAGTCGCAGTAGCCGTTGTCGAGGGCCTGGGTGAGGTCGGGCTTCTGGGGCACGTAGCCGTTGGCGACGTACCAGTCGAGGTCCCAGGCCATCGCGTCCGCGTTCAGGTAGCAGTCGGGGTTCATGTAGGCGGCGCCCATCTGGTCGTAGAGGGCGGGGTCCTTCACCGTCGTGTTGCGGGTGAGGATGGCGACGATCTCCGCGCGGTTGCGCCGCTCGGGGCCGAACGCCTCGTGGTAGTCGCGCAGGCCCCGCGTGTAGGCTACCGCCAGCCGGTTGCCCGCGTCCCGGCCCATCTGCGCCATCGTCGGCCCGTAGACGACGGCGGCCGCCTGGTCGCCCGGATACAGCTCGGCCCCCGTCTTCCAGCGGGTCAGGATGCCGCGCGCCTGGCCCTGGGCGATGAACGGCTCTAGCTCCATGCCCGCGTCCACGCTGCGGTTGGCGAGCGCCGCGAGCATGTCCGGATAGGTGAGGTTCTTGAACTCGACGTCGTCGAGCGTCAGGCCGACCTCCTTGAGCGCGCGGTCCACCATGATCTCCAGGCCCGAGCCGCGGTCGGACAGCCCGATCGTGCGCCCCTTCAGGTCGCGGTAGTCGCGGACCGCGCCGCTGGCGGCCAGGTCGGCGCTCAGCACCATCGCCTGCACGCCGGTGAAGGGGCCCTGGGGGTCGGTGCCGACGGAGCCCTTCGTCATGACGAGCTTCACGTCGATGCCGCGGGCGATGGCGTTGAACAGCCCCGAGCCCACCGCCCCGACGCCCACGTCGAGCTGCCCCGCCGCCAGCGCCGGGACCGAGCCCTGGCCCGTGTTGATGTCCACCAGCTCGACGTCGAGCCCCTGCTCCGTGAAGTAGCCCTTCTCCTGCGCGGCGTACAGCGCCACGTCGGACGTCAGGTGCTGCGTGGCCACGTTCAGATGAATCGGTGGGCCAGGCGCCGCGCCGCCGGTCGGGGCGGGGGCGGCCGGCGCGGCGGCGGCCGGGGCGCTTACCGCGGCGGACTGGGCCGCGCCGCTGCCGGCGGGAGCGCTAGCGGGCGGCGCGGCTGGCGCGCACGCGGCGGCGAGCCAGAGCGCCGCCCCGAGAGCCAGGCGCCGGGTCGTTTGCACGGCACCTCTCCTGTCTGGGCAAGCCGGCGAAGCCCGCCGCGTCGGTAACCGCTATGGGACTGGCGTCGCGCCGCCGTCGAAGTTGATCGCGACGCCCGTGATGTAGCTCGCCCGCGCGGAGACGAGGAAGGCGACGAGGTCGGCTAGCTCGCTGGCGTGCGCGACGCGCCCGACGGGCACGCCCCGCTGTGCCGCGAACCGCCGGTAGAACTCCTCCTCGTCCAGTTCGGGCGACTCGCGCTGGCGCAGCCGCTCCCACTGCATCGAGCGCACGAGGCCAATGCAGACGCCGTTGACCAGGATGTTCTCCGGGGCGTACTCCTGGGAGAGCGCCTTCGTCACGGCCAGCCCCGCCGCGCGCGCCGCCGCCGTCGGCAGGCTGCCGGCCCGCGCGACCTTTGCGCCGCTGTTCAAGATGTTGACGATGCGCCCACCGCCCTGGCGCCGCATGTGCGGGACCGCCTCGCGCGCGCAGCGCACGGCCCCGAACAGCTTGGTCTCGAAGTCCCGCGCCCACACCTCGTCGGACAGGCTCTCGAACTTGCCGCCCGCGCTGCTGCCCGCGTTGTTGACCAGGATGTCCAGCCGCCCGAAGCGCTCGACGGCGGCCGCGACCAGGCGCGCGGGCGCGTCGGGGGCGCCGACATCGAGCGGCACGGCCAGGACCGGGTGGCCCGTCGTCGCCTCGAGAGCCGCGGCCGCCGCGCGCAGGTGCTCCTCCCGCCGCGCGCAGATCGTCACCCCGACGCCCTCGGCGCTCAGCCGCTCGGCGACCGCGCGTCCCAGCCCGTCGCTGCCGCCGGTAACGATCGCCGCCTTGCCAGCCAGGCCCAGCTCCATCGGCATTGCTAGTCCTCCCGCTACTCCTCGGGGCGGCGGCCGATCTCGTTCAGGACCTCCTCGACCAGGTCGGTGCCCCAGTAGTTGGCGAACGCCGCGTCGGAGATCGGCTGGGGCACCAGGCCCAGGTCCCGGAAGAATTGGTAGCAGTACGCCATCGACTCCTTGTTCGGCAGCCCGTTTGGGTCGAAGTTGGGCGGGTCCATCTCGTGGACCGTGGCCGCGTCGAGGTTCGTGGCCCGCGCGATAACGTCCTCGACCTGGGAGCGGTCGGCGGCGCTCGTGCGGCCGGCCCGCGCGTCGAGGTAGTCGCGGATGCCGTGGATGTACGCGCGGATGAGGCCCTTGGCCACCGGGCGGTTGTTGTACAGGTCGTCGTGCAGCCCGAGCGTGGTGAGCGTGAAGTTCGGATACAGGTCCTCGACGCCCATGAGCCGGACAATGGTGCCCTGCCGCCGCGCGCGCGACGTGAACGGCTCCGAGATCATCGCGGCGTCGATGGCGCCGTTCGCAAGCGCGCCCACCATGTCCGCGAACGACAGCCCCTCGACGTGCATGTCGTCCAGTGTCAGGCCGACGCGCTGTAGCCCCGCCGAGAGCGCGCAGCCGCTGGTGGTCCCCTTGCCGGGCGACACCAGCCCGAGAGTCAGGTCTTTCAGGTCCTCGAGCCGGCGCCCCTGGCCTCGGTCCCACACTTCCTTGCGGACGACGATGGACTGGTCACCCGCGGTGCCGGGGCGGAAGGTGCCTCGGTCGGCGACGGCCTTCAGGGGGATGCCGCGGGCGATGGCGTTGAACGTGGCCGGGTTGGCCGCGCCGCCCCCGATCTCGAGCTGCCCGGTGGCGAGGGCCGGCATCGCCTCCGACCCGTTGCCAAAGTAGATCATCTCGAGGTCGATCCCTTCCTGGGTCAGGTAGCCGCGCGCCTCCGCGATGTAGAAGCCCACGTCGACCGCCAGCCGCTGGTAGGCCATGCGGAGGTGCGTGGGCGCGACAGGCGCCGCCTGGGCCGTGGGCTGCACTGTAACTGCCGGCGCGGCGGGCGCGGCCGGGGCGGCGGAGGCCGCCGGCGTGCTAGCCGGCGCCGGCTTGGAGGCGGCGGGGGCGCCAGGCGCGCACGCCGCCAGGGCGAGCAGCGCGCTCGCCGCGAGCTGCGCCGGCCAGGACGCGCGAGGGCACCGCCACATGCCGCCCACCTCCTTGCTGGGCGCCCCGCCAGGCCGGGCGCCCGCCGCGTCCGCCAGAAGCTCCGTGCTCCCGTGCCCCGCGGCCGGCCTGGCGCCCGGCCGCGGCCCCGAAACCGATTGCAGCATGGTAGCACAAGGCGCCGCGCCACGGGAGCACGACGCCCCGCCGCAGCTCGCCCCGCCCCGCGCCGGGCGCTCCCGCCGGCCCGCGTTGCCGGCGGGGCGCCCGTGCTCCCGCCGGCAGCGGACGTCGCGCGAGCCCCCTGCCGAGCTCCCGCGAGCCCGCCCGGCGGGGTACTGGCGCCGCTTGCCAGGCCGCCGCGGATCATCTATCATCCGAGCCCGTCCGCCGCGTGACTCTGGGCGGCGCGGCCGGGCGCGCCGTGATGACCGCACGACGCGCGTCGCACGAGGAGGAGCGATGCCCATCCGATACGCCGAGCTTATGGGCGAGATCACCGGCTTGCCGCCGCTGCCGGTGGCCGAGATGGGCCCGCCGACTCTGACGCCACTGCGGAAGCCGCTGCGCGAGGCGCGGGTGATGATCCTCACCAGCGCCGGCGTGCATCTGGAGGGCGATCCGCCCTTCCGGCACCCCAACGACATGACCTTTCGGCGCATCCCCCACGCCACCGCGCCCGAGCGGCTGCGTCCCTCCCACCCAACCCCGGTCCGCCGCCCCGGCGAGGCCGACGTCAACGTCGTCTTTCCCTACCAGCGGCTGGACGAGCTAGCGCGCGAGGGGGTGATCGGCGGGGTGACCGAGTTTCACCTGAGCATGCTCGGCTCGATCAAGCTGCTGCGCCAGCTCGTGACGGCGATGGCGCCGCGGCTGGCGGCCGACGCGAAGGCGGCGGGCGCCGACCTGGTCTTGCACACACCCCTCTGACCGGCCTGCCACCAGTCCGTCGGACTGGTCGCGCGCGTGCTGGAGCGCGAGGGGCTGACCACCGTCTCGCTCTCCAGCGCGATCGACATCACCGAGCGCATCCGCCCGCCCCGCGCGGCCTTCCTGAACTTCCCGCTGGGCAACGCCACCGGCCGGCCCCACGACGCGGCAGGCCAGCGCCGGGTGGTCCGCAGCGCGCTCGCCTTGGCCGAAACCGTCCGCGAGCCGGGCACGATCGTCGAGCTGCCCGACCGCTGGCCCGATCCCGACTGGGAGCAAGCTACCATTCGCGGCTACTGGGACGAGGCCCACATTGTCCACGACACGCGCCTGCGCAGCGAGTACGACGGCGCGGACAACTACGCGCTCCGCGAGTGCCAGGACGTGTGCTCGCTCGCCTGACCCGACCCGCGACCGGCGGCGAACGACTTGCTATGACTGATCGCCTGCTGCTCAGCGGCCTGGTCTTCTACGGCCGCCACGGCGTGCTCCCGGCCGAGCGCGCGCTGGGCGGGCGCTTCGTGGTAGACGTCGAGGCGACGCTCGACCTGCGCGCGGCCGGCGAGCGCGACGACCTGGCCGCCACGGTGGACTACGCCGCCCTGTACGAGGAGGTCCGCGCCATCGTCGAGGGCCCCCCCCTCAACCTCCTCGAGGCGGTGGCCGAGCGCGTCGCGCGGCGGCTGCTCGCGGCGTTCCCCCCGCTCCAACGCGTGACCGTGCGCGTCCATAAGCCCGGCGCGCCGCTGCCCGGCGCCACCTTCGCCACCATCGCCGCCGAGGTGCAGCGCGGCCGCGAGCCGTCATCGTGAGCGGGGTGCTCGGCCGCGCCGCGCTGCTCGCCCGCCTCGCCGCCACCCCACCGCTGCTGAGCGGGCTGGCCGACGTCGCCACCCAGGTGCAGCCGCACGGCATCGACCTCCGGCTGGAAAGCCTATGGCGCTTCAGCGGCGCGGGCCGCATCGGCCGCGACGCCCCCGGCGGCGCCGACCGCGCGCTGCCCGCCCGCGAAGCGGTCCCCTTCGACGACGCGGGCGCCGTCCTCCTGACGCCGGGCAGCTACCTCGTCCGCTTCGTGGAGGTCGTCCACCTGCCGACCGACCTGATGGCGCTCGCGCGCCCGCGCTCGACGCTCTTACGCTGCGGCGCGGCGCTCCATACCGCCGTCTGGGACGCTGGCTACGAGGGCCGCTCGGAGGCGCTGCTGGTTGTCGGCAACCCCCACGGCCTGCGGCTCGAGCGTGGCGCCCGCATCTGCCAGCTCGTCTTCTTCCCGCTCGACACCCCCGGCGCGGCCTACGTCGGCGCCTACCAGGGGGAGAACCTATAGAGCGCTTTGCAAAGTGCGCGACCGGTCAAGGTGACGTAGGGGCGGGTTTCATGCCCGCCCGCGGCTGCAGGCCGCAACCCCGGCGCTAGCCCACCGCTCCGCGAAGTGGCAGAGCGCTATCGTAGGCACGAGCGCTGGACCAATCGGCCTGTCCTCGTGCCGGCTCCTAACCGGGGCTGCGCTAGCGCGCCGCGGCGATGGCCACGTCGACGCGGAGGGCGGCGGGGGCCCAGGCTGGCCACGTCTCCACTCGCGGCTGGTCGCGCAGGCCGGGCAGGCTCGCGACGCGGGCGCGAATCGCGTCCGGCGACAGCCCGCGAAGCTGCTCGGCCAGCGCGTCGGCGTCGAGCTTCGGCGCCACCTTGCCCTCCACGGGCAGCGTGACGACCAGGTAGTCGTCTGTCCGCTCCTCGATCGCGGGCGGACCGGCCACCCGCGGCTTGCCGAGGCTTCCCAGCCCGTCGGGTAGCTGCTCGCGCCAGGCGCGGTCGGCGATCGCTTCCAGCGCCTCGCTGGGCACGCCGAGACCCCGCACGCGCACGACAGCGCGGCCCGTGAGCTGGGTGGCGCGCTGGTCCACCGCGTAGTCGAACTGCGGCTCCATGCTCCATGTGGCGGTATCGGGCACGACGACGAAGTCGGTCCCGGCCTCCTGGAACAGCCGTGCCGGCGCCTCGGCGGCCGCGCGGTCCTTTAACGCCTGCTCCAGCTTCTCCCGGTCCGCGGCGGCGACCACGTGCTCCTGCCGGTCGGTGCCGCCGTAGGTCGCCAGGCGGTTCTCGACGCGCAGGTCCGTGGCGTCTGCCTGGGGGTCCGCCAGGCGGTCGATGCTACCCGCCGGCACGTTGCCCCCGCTCCCCGCGAACTCGGCCACGATCGGCACCTGCACGTAGCCGCTCGGCGTCAGGTGCGCGTCGGCCTGCGTGAAGAACCGCTGGCCGTCTTGCGTCATGACCGCGGTGCCCGCTGGGATGACGCGCTCGGGTGGCGCCGGCGCGGGCGATGGCGCCGCGGCGACCGGCAGCGGGATGAGGACGGCGCCCGCCGCGCTGCTCGCGCTGTCGTTCGGCGGGGCGCCCTGCCGCGGTACGGCGACGGGCGGTACGGGCGGTACGTATGGCCGTAGGTCCTGGAACGTCACGTACCCGGTGGCCGGCGTCCGGCCAATCGACTGGCTGCCCGTCGTGGGAACCGTCTGCTGGATCTCGAAGGTGGTCGTCAGCGCCTTGCTCGCCACCCAGCCGTCGCCCACCCCCGGGGCGCCCGGTCGCAGGTCGACAGTGAGCATAGCCGCGCGCGTGAGCGCCGTCGCCCCCGGGTCCAGCGTCACCTGCGTGTGGGGCAAGGCTACCAGCGTCACGGCGAGCAGCGCCAGCACGGCGGCCGCGCTGGCCGCGCGCCGCGCGCGGCGGCGCCACGTCCGCTGCCGGCCGCGCGGCGCCTCGACGGCAAACCCGAACTCACGCGCCAGCCGGCGACGCTGCGGCTCGTCCGTGGCGATGCTTACGTCCAGCGACAGCTCTTCGGCGAGCCGCCGCAGCACCCGGTAGTCGAGCGGGCGCTGCAACACCCGCGCGTCGGGCGCGACGGCCAGCGTCAGCCGGCGGTTGGCGGCGCGCTCCAGCCGCGCGTGCAGGGTCGCCATGTCGTCGTCCGCGCCGACGGTCAGGGCGGCGACTGGCTGGGGCGCGAGCGCCGCGGCCGCGCTGCACGCGACTTGCGCGCGCCGCACTAGCCCCGGGCGCGGCGGCCGCGGCGCAACCGGTGATGAGGGCGGCGGCAGAGCGAGCTGCATGACAGGCTCCCGAGCAAGCGGTGTGGCGCGGCGACTCTGGCGCCGGCAATGCTCTCACTCGATTGCCTTATGCAAATTGCTTGCCACGTGGCCCCGGCGCTCGGCTGGCGCCCCGGCGCGATGTGCTGCCCGCGAACGCGGCAGACACACGCCGAGCCCGGGCCGGGCGGGCGGCTGCGCGCCCCGGCGCGGGCTCGGCGCGGGTGGTCGGGCGCGGGCGAGAGGCGCCCGCGCCCCGCGTGCCCGGCTGTGCCGGGCGTCTACTCCTGCTGAAGGGTGTTGATCGCGTTCGACACTAGGTCGGCGGTCTGCTGGTCGCCGCGGTCGCGGAACAGCTCCGCCGCGCGCTGCAGGTCGCTGATCGCACCCTGCGAGTCGCCCCTTTGCGCCAGCACCACGCCGCGGTTGTACAGCGCCTCCGGCAGGTTCGGCTGGAGCTGCAGCGCCTGGTTGTAGTCTTGCAGCGCGGCGTCCAGGTTCCCCTGATACATGTACGCGGTGGCGCGGCCCACGTAGGCCTCGGCCAGCGACGGATCGGCGTTGATGGCCGCCGTGAACCCCTGGACCGCGCCCGTGTAGTCGCTCTGCTGCAGCATGTTGCGCGCGTTGTTGTAGTCGTCCTGGGCCGTGTTCTGGGCCAGCGCCGCCCCGGGGAACGCGACGGCGAGTGGCCCGACGAGCAGCGCCAGCGCGACCAGCGGCAGCGCCACCCGACGGGCGAAACGGTCAATGCGGAACGTCATCCTCCGTCTCCTCCCGGGCCCGCTCCGTCCGCGGGCGGGCCCTCGCCTGCCCGATCCAGGCAGGCACGTTTACTCTGCGGCCCCGCCACCCCGCGCGCGTCCGCGCCTGCGGGCGGCGCCCGCACGCGCCGGGCGGCAGCGTGAGCCAATCGTCGGCTGCTGCAAGTTGGGTGCCAACGTCGGGCGGCTCCGCCCTGGCCCCCGAGAGGCAGGGCGGAGCCGCCCGACGGACGGCCTCGTGGGGTACGGCGTCCCCACGGCCGGCGCCGGCGCTACTCCACCTTGAGGAGGGAGAAGACCTTCTTGGGGTTGGTGTTGAAGATCTTGACCTTGTCCTCGTAGCTCAGGATCGGCAGGCTGTCGATCACGGGCACCACGTCGTCCGACGGCCGGCCCGTGTCGGGTCGCTTCGCCCCGCCCGAGCCCGGCGCCTCGGTGCCGAACAGCATCTGGTCCACGCCCTTCTGGCGGATGGCGGCGGTCAGGAAGTCGTCGTCGTAGGCGCAGGTGTCGAAGAACAGGTTGTCGTTGCGGATGTGCCCGATGTGGTGGTCGGTGGGGATGAACCGCTGCAGCGCGCCGCCGCAGTGGCAGATGACGACCTTCAGCCGCGGGAAGTCGTCGAACACCCGCGTGTGCTGGTAGAGCATCATCGCGATGAACTCTTCGGTCACGTTGTTGATCTGGTAGTTGTGCGGGATGACTTCCAGGCGCCGGTCGTAGCTGGCCGAGGGGTGGACCATCAGCACGGCGTTCAGCGCCTGGGCCTTCTCGTATAGCGGATACCAGTACTCGTCGTTCACGCCGGGCACCTTCTTCTCGCCGCCCGGGTCGGGGTTCAGGTAGCCGCCAACGAAGCCCAGCTCCTTCACGCAGCGCTCCAGCTCCGCCGCGCAGTGCTTCGTGTCCTCGTCATAGGGGCTCTGGGGAAGCTGCGCCATGCCGACGAAGCGGTCCGGGTGGAGCCTGACCGACTGGGCGATGACGTCGTTGGTGATGCGCGACCAGTTCTCCTGTAGGAACGGCCGCATCCAGTGCCACATGGCCACCGGCCGGGGGCCGATGAGCTGCACGTCGATGTTGCGCTCGTCCATCACCTTCAGGTGGTTCTGCAGCGCCGGCTCCAGCCGCTCGTCGGAGAGGTTCAGCTTGGTCGGTGTGTTCAGGGCGACGCTACCCGCGATGTGGCCGCGGAAGTCGGGCGGGGTGGACATGTGCCCGTGGACGTCGATGACTTTGATGCCATTCCACATGGTGGGCCTCCCTTCTCGTGCGACAGCTGTCCAGGGAGTGTACCGGAATCGGCCGCGGCCGGCACCTCTCGCGCCTGGCGCCCGGGCCGCTCAGCGCCAGCCGGGTGGCATCGTGCGCTTGCGGATCGTCCCGTCCCACTCGGCGAGCGGCGCGCACTGCCAGTACCAGTCGGGGGCCAGCTGCGCGCGGTCGCCGAGCGCCGCCCGCCCGCAGGCCCAGCGCAGCGTCGCCCAGGCGTCGCCGTCGGCGGGCGCCCAGGGGAAGAGGCGGGCGACGACGCGCGCGGCCAGGTCGGCGGGCGCCGTGAACGGCTGCTCCAGCCCCTCGGCCACGTCGGCCGTGTGGACCAGAATCTCCGTGCAGGCCATGCCCACGAAGCCCTCGCCGTCCGCCAGCCCGGCGGGATGCCAGCCGCGGGCGTCGGGCGGCGCCGCCCGCACCACGTCGGCCAGGATGGCCGCGGCGATCTCCACCGCCGCGAGTAGCTCCGCCGGGGCTAGCTCGGGGTTGCCACTGCGCACGCGCGGCAGCCGCTCGCGGGCACGCCTGGCGAGGTGGGCGGCATACGCTGATTGGGCGTCGACGATGTGGTCCACGGTGCGGCGGCACGACCACTCGAGTGTGCCGGCGCGGGTCTCCCAGTCGCGCCCGAGTGCGGGCGTGAGCGCGGCACGGCAGACGGCCGCGGCCGTCTGCACGTCGTCGGGGGTGAGCGGCGGGGCGCTGCGCGTGCGCTGCACGGCGGTCTCCTTCCCGGTCGCGCGGGGCGGCCGCTCGCCATTATCGCACGCCGGGGCGGTCAGGGGGCCAGGGGCGCTAGCGGCGCCGCCGGGACGGCGAGCGCCTCGCCTTTGGCGTCAGGCGGCAGGTCCGAGGCGGTCGGGGCGGCGTCGGGGCGCATCTCCCCGGCGGGCGGCGGGGGCGTGGGGCCGGGCCGCGCGACCACGCCGCCCGCCTGCAGCACGCCGTTCTGGTTCACGCGTCCCACGGCCAGCACGCGGTCGCCGCGCTGGATGGCATCCAGCGACGCGGGCTTGCCCGCCTTGCGGATCACCGCGCGCGGCAGGACGTGGACCCGCACGACCTCGCCGGACGGCGTGCGCACGCGGAGAAACGCTCCCCGTGTGCCGATCACGCGCCCCAGCACCCGGTGGCGCTGCGGCGGGAGGGCGTGGTCCGCCGCCGGCCCCCCCACGGCCGCCGCGGGCGGCGCCGTCTCGGCTAGCGGCGCGGCCTCCGCGGCCACGCGCGCCCCCGTGGCGGTGCCGGCGACGGCGCCGGCGATGGCGAGCGCGACGATAGCGGCCGCCAGTGTGCCGCCCGACAGGCCAAGTCGCGGCCGGCTCATGCGGCCTCCGACGCGCTCGGGAAGAGCCCCGGGGCGCGGGCGAGCAGCCGCGCGGCCACGTAGGCGGCGAGCACGCAGGCGGTGGTCGCGAGCAGGCCCAGCCAGGGGATCGTCTCGACCAGCAGCAGGAGGTAGTCCTGCGGCGCGTCGGCCACCAGCTCCCAGTCTTCGAGCGCGAGCAGCACCAGCGCGTAGGCGCCCGATTGCACCAGCTCCTGGCCGGTGAGGTAGCCGCTGATGGCCGCCAGCGCCGCGGCGCACAGCCCGGCGAGCGCCGCCAGCATCACCCACAGGCCCCAGCGCATCCGCGCGCGGCGCGTCGTGCGGGCCAGCACGCGGGCGGCCAGGTCGGGCGGCGGCGTCGCGTCGAGCCGCGCCAGCAGGCGCTCAACGTCGTCCCGCGGCGCCGCGTCGGGGCGCGTCGGCTCTCGCATGATTTGTCGGCCTCCTTACTCACGGCAGCGAATGGCCGTGGGCACCGCCTCGCCCCTCACTCCGCCGGGGGCCTACGTCTCCCGGGCCAGATCGCGGAGGGCCACGCGCAGCACCGCTTTGGCTCGCTGGAAGCGCGTTTTCACCGAGTTTTCGGGCATCCCCAGCACCATCGCAATCTCGCCGAAGCCCAGGTCGCCGGCGTAACGCAGCGCCACGACCTCGCGGTACGCCGGCGCGAGCGTGTCGATCGCGGCGGTCAGCAGGCGCTGCAGGTCGGCGCGCTCGGCCAGCTCGTCGGGCAGCGGGGCGCTATCCGGCACGTCGGCCACCCCGGCCTCGTCCTCGTCGTCGGCGAGCGCCGAGAAGCTCGTCGCGCGCTTGCGCTTCAGCACGTCCAGGCAGCGGTTGCGCGCGATCCGGTAGAGCCAGGGCCGCAGCGGCACGTCGAGCCGCGCGCGTGGCAACGCCCCGAAGACCTGGATGAACACGTCCTGCGTCGCGTCCTCGGCGTCCTCCGCCCCGCCCAGCAGCCGGTACGCGAAGTGATAGATCGGGCGGTGGTACCGCGCGACGAGCAGCTCGAAGGCGCGCATGTCGCCGCGCTGGAAGCGCGCCGCTAGCGCCTCGTCGGTCGCCGCTGCTGGCGCCGCCATCCTGTCCCCGAGCGCTGCGTGCTGCGAGCTGAGTGCTGCGATCACGTGCTCCCCAATACTCGGCGCTCGGCGGCTCTCTAGTCAACACGAGCGGGGCGGCCGTTGGGTTTCACCGCCACGCGGACGCCCAGCCGGGGAGCGGGTGCGCGCGCTAACGGAACAGGCCGCTGTGCCGCGCGCCCTCGATGCGGAAGCCGGCGGGCACCTGGTGTACGCGGCTGCGCACCTGTCCGCGCTCGCGCACCAGCTCCACGTCGAGGGTGTCCGTGCCGACTTGCACCCCAGAGAGGCGCAGGCGGTTGATCTTGCTCGGCAGACAGGGCTGGAGGGTGACGCGCCGGCCCGGCACGTCGATGCGCAGCCCCAGCATCGTCGTCACGTGGAGGAGGATCGCGCCTGCGGCCCAGGCCTGCGGCACGCAGGCCACCGGATACTCGACGACGAAGCCGTACTCGGCGCGGCCGTAGCCCGCGAACAGCTCGGGCAGGCGGTAGGCGGGCAGCGCGGCCGCCGTGGCGAGCTGCGCCTCGATGACCTGGCAGGCGTGGTCCAGAAAGCCGTAGCGGGCCAGCCCCGCGGCGATCAGCGAGTTGTCGTGCGGCCAGACCGTGCCGGTATGGTAGCCGACCGGACTGTATCCCCCCTCCGCCGCCCCCATCGTCCGCACGCCCCAGCCGCTGAACAGCTCGGAGCCAAGCAGCTGGTCGGCGACGCGCGCCGCCTGCTCGGGCGCCACGATGCCCGTCCACAGCGCCTGCCCGGCGTTCGACGCCAGGCTATCCACGGGCCGCTTCGTCGCGTCGAGCGCCAGCGCGTAGTAGTTGCGCTCCGGCAGCCAGAAGGCCCGGTTGAAGTGTCCCGCCAGCGCCGCCGCCTGCTGGCGTTGCTCGCGCGCCGACCGTTCCTGGCCCAGTGCGTCGTACAGGTCGGCCATTCCCAGGTGGGCGGCGTAGGCGTACCCCTGCACCTCGCACAGCGCGATCGGCGGCGTCGCGATGCGGCCATCCCGGAAGCGGATCGCGTCCCAGGAGTCCTTCCAGCCCTGGTTGACCAGCCCCGTGTCGGTGGAGCGCAGGTATTCCAGGAAGCCGTCGCCGTCGCGGTCGCCGTACTGTCCCATCCAGGCCAGCGCGCTCTCGGCATGCTCCCACAGCTCCACGACCAGGTCGCGGTCGCCGGAGCGCCGGTAGGTCGCGGCGAGCAAGATGAGGAACAGCGGCGTCGCGTCGATCGTACCGTAGTAGGGGAACGTCGGGATGACGGTGCGCGGCGCGGGCACGTCGCCGGTGCGGTACTCGTGCAGGATCTTCCCCGGCGCCTCCTCGCTCTCGGGCACCACCCGCGTCCCTTGTAGCCGCGCCAGCGCGCGCAGCACCCCCGGCGCGACGTTGGGGAAGTAGGGCAGCGCCTGGTACGCCGTGATCAGCGAGTCGCGCCCGAAGAGCGCCATGAACCACGGTATGCCCGCCGCCAGCACCACCTCGTCGCTGCCCAGCGCCTCGCCCTTGAAGTGCAGCGACAGCAGGTCGCGCAGCGCGCGGTCGTAGGCTTCTTGCAAGGGGTAATAATCCGTCTCCAGGCGCGGGGCGGCGGTGATCGCTTCCCGCAGGCGCCGCTGCCGACCGTCGACAATCTCGGTGCCGGGCGGGCGCTGGCAGCTGTAGCTGGGGCGGCGCGGCTGGTTGTCGCGCGTGAGCGGCACGACGTCGACGCACATGTGCCAGCTCCCCCGCGCTCCAAGCGTCACGCGGAACTGGGCCAGGTCCGGCTCGGGATAGCCGGGCGGCTGCGAGAAGCGGATCTCCGTCGCCGGATATGGCTCGTCCTCGCGGTAAGCCAGGTGGATGCCCCAGCCGTGCTCCACCGGGCGGACGACGCAGCGGCGGCGCGGCTCGCGGCTCTCCTCGGGATCGACATGGCCCCGCACCTGAAACAGGTGCAAGAAGTCGGAGGCGACGCGCAGGTCGAGCTGCAGCACCACGGGCTCGTCGAGGTGGCTCGTCAGCTCCAGGTCCTCGTGCAGCCCCTGGCCGACGAGGCGGTGGCGCACCAGCGTCACGCTGTCGGGCTGCAGCGTGTCGCTCACCGGGTTGCTCAGCAAGTGGACCGCGTGGAAGTGCTCCAGCGCGCGGGCCGCTAGCAGGCGCAGCCGCCGGCCGTTCAGCCGCAGCTGGTACACCGAGAGGAAGCGGCTGTCTTCGTAGTACAGGCCCTGCTCGTTGCCGGGAAGAGCGTCGCCCAGCTCGTCGGTGATGAAGAAGCTCGTGTCCTCGTTGATCGTGATCTGCACGGTGGCCTCAGCGGCGCCCAAGGTAAAGGCTACTCGCGCGGAGCAGCCATTGCTCTATTCTAGTCCGCGCCGCCGACTCAGGCGTCGATCGTCTGGCCGCCGTCCACTACGAGCGCGTGGCCGGTGACGAACGAGGCCTCGTCCGACGCCAGGAACAGCACGCCGTAGGCGATCTCCTCGGGGCGGGCGAGGCGGCCCATGCACCGGTTCAGGGTGTTCACGCGGTGGTAGTAGCCCTCGGGATCGGGGGAGTTCGCGATGTTGCGGCGCATCCGCGGCGTATCGGTGGCGCCGGGACAGATGCAGTTGACACGGATGTCGGGACCGTAGTCGATCGCCATCTGCTTGGTGAGCAGGACGATCGCGCCCTTGGTGGCGCAGTAGGCCGGGTAGCGCTCCGTGCCCAGCAGGCCGAACGTCGAGGCGGTGTTCACGATCACCCCGCGGCCCTTCTGGAGGAAGTGTGGCAGCGCGGCGCGGCAGCCGTGGTACACGCCGTGGAGGTTCGTGTCGATGACGAGGTTCCAGTCGTCGTCGCTGAACTCGTCGATGCGGCCCCGAACGCCCAGCCCGGCGTTGTTGAAGAGAATGTCGAGGTCGCCGAAGGCGTCGAGCGCGGCGGCGACCATGCGGTCGCAGTCGGCGCGGTTGCGCACGTCCGCCGCGACGTAGATCGCCTCGCCGCCGTCCTGCTGGATCAGTCGGTCGATGCGCGGCGTGCCCGACTCGCGGTAGTCGACGCAGGCGACGCGGGCGCCCTCGCGCGCGAACAGGTGGGCCGTGGCGCGGCCGATGCCGCTGTCGGCGCCGGTGACGAGGGCGACCTTGCCCTCTAGACGGCCGCGGCCGGGGCCCAGGCCGGGATGCTCGTCGGCGGAAGTGGGCTGCATGAACGCTCTCCTTCGCGGCCGGCCGGGGATCGGGCGGCGTGCCCGGCCGCTCTCAGGGCGGACGGTAGCACGCCCGCGCGGCCACCGCAAGCGGCAGCGCGGAGGCGAGCACAAGAGTACGCGCACAGCGTGCGCCGCTGCCCGCTCGACGGGCCTGTGACTAGGATGGAGTGCCGCATGGGGCGACCGCTTTCTACCCTTGATGGCCCGACTGAGCGCTTGCCAAGAGGCCCGCGGCACGGTACAACTGGCGCAACGTCAGGACGGCCTTGTCGCTCCGCCGGAGGTATCGCGGACGAGGAGCTTCGGATCGGTCGGCCAGGCCGGCAGTCGGTTCGTCGAGCGGCTGCTGAGGGTGGTCGCATCGTGCCAATCGCAAGGACGCTTGCTCTTGGACTTCCTGATGGCTGCGGGCCAGGCAGTGCTCCGGGGCTCCGCGCCGCCATCGCTGCTCCCGGCGCCGCAGGTGGGCCTAAGCGATTCGGGAGGCTGAACGCTTACGCGGCGTGAACGGAGGATGACAGCATGTCGGTAGAGTTACCCGCTGAGCCGGCGCCGATTGATGAGGCGACGATCCAGGCGCTTGGAGCCAGTCTGGGTGGGCCGCTGCTCCGTCCCGGCGACGATGGCTACGACGCGATCCGCCAGATCTTCAACGCGATGATCGACCGCTGCCCGGCGCTCATCGCCCGCTGTACTGCGCCCGGGGACGTCGTCAAGGCGGTTCGCTTCGCGCGCGCGCAGGGGCTGGTCGTCAGCGTGCGGGGTGGCGGCCATAACGTCGCCGGCAACGCCGTCTGCGACGGCGGCCTGATGATCGACCTGAGCTTGATGAAGGGGATTCGGGTGGACCCTGTCGCTCGTACCGTGCGCGCGCAGGCGGGCCTGACCTGGCGCGAGTTCGACCGCGAATGCCAGGCGTTCGGCCTGGCCTCGACGGGCGGGGCCGTCTCGTCGACCGGGATCGCGGGGCTGACCCTCGGCGGCGGCTTCGGCTGGCTGGGCCGCAGCTACGGCCTGGCCAGCGACAACTTGGTCTCGGCCGACGTGGTCCTCGCAGACGGCAGCGTCGTGACCGCGAGCGCCGACGAGCACGCCGACCTGTTCTGGGGCCTGCGCGGCGGCGGCGGCAACTTCGGGGTGGTAACCTCGTTCGAGTTCCGCCTCCATCCGGTCGGCCCGGTCCTCGGTGGCATGCTGCTCTATCCGCTCGACCGGGCGCCGGACGTCCTGCGCACCATCCGCGACTACAACGCGTCGGCGCCGGACGCCTCGTCGGTGTTCCCCGCCCTGATGACCACGCCCGAGGGCGAGCGGGTGCTCGCCCTGATCGTCTGCTATAACGGCCCGATCGAGCAGGGAGAGGCGCAGCTCCGGCCGCTCCGGGAGCGCACTGCGCCGATGGCCGATCTGGTGGCTCCCCTGCGCTACGAGCAGATGCAGACCCTGCTGGACGAGGGCTTCCCATTCGGCCTTCAGAACTACTGGAAGTCCGAGTTCCTGGCCGGCCTGCCGGACGAGGCGATCGACCGGCTCGTCGAGCAGTTCGCCGCGACGCCGTCGCCGCTGTCGGCAGTGGTGCTAGAGCAGTTCGGCGGCGCCTATCGCCGGGTGGCCCCGGACGCGACCGCCTTCGGCCACCGCGACTGGGACTACAACTTGCTGATCATCTCGCGCTGGACGGACCCGGCCGACGCCGAGCGCAACGTGCGCTGGGCGCGCGACCTCTGGGACGCCATCCGGCCGTTCGCGGCCGGTGCAGTGTACGTCAACTACCTCGAAGGCGGCCAGGAAGGCGCCGGCCGGATCCGGGCGGCGTACGGCGCGAACTACGACCGGCTGGTGGCGGTCAAGGACCGCTACGATCCGACGAACTTCTTCCATCTCAACCAGAACATCCGGCCGAGTTCGCCGTCGACCGCGTGAGCGCGCCGCCCCGCGGGGTCGGCGAGAACATGCAGGTAAACTGTTCAGGTAGGCGTTCCGGCGGCTTGAGTGGCGGGAGGAGAGGCTAGAACAGCGGACACCTCTGATCGAGGAACTGTAGGGCGATGCGGCGGTTCAGGCGGGCCAGCAGCAAGGCATGACACTCGGCCACCATGTAAGTGCCGGCAGCAGGGGCTCGCGGGCCATCGTCGAGGCCTCCAGCGTTGCGACCGTCTGATACTAGACGGCGCGGCGCGCGTTTGGAGCCACGGGAAGCTCTGTGCTAGAATCCGGACTGCTGCGGTGGCCCGTGCGCCGCGCCTTTCTGTATTCCGCTCTCGGGATGGTGAACGATGCCCAAGCTCAAGACGCACAAGGCCACGGCGCGGCGCTTTCAGGTGACCGGCTCCGGGCGGTTCCTGCGGACACGCCACGGCAAGAGCCATCTGCGCCGCAATCGCTCCGACCGGGCGAAGCGCGAGTACGACGAGATGCAGCCGGTGGCGGCGGCCGACGTGCCGCGCGTGCGGCTGCTGCTGCCCTACGCCAAGAAGTATCCGAAGTAGCGCTGAGCCGGCCCAGACCGATGATTGCAACGGCCCTGGGTCGTGGCGGCGGAGCACGAGTCTCCGCCCTACCATCGAAGAAGAAGTGAGTTTCCGATGACACGTGTCAAGCGCGGCATGGCCGCCCATCGCCGCCACAAAAAGATCCTCGTGATGGCCAAGGGGTACCGGGGGGGCCGCCGCAAGCTGTTCAAGACGGCGAACGAGGCGGTCATGCGCGCGCTCGCGTACGCGTATCGCCACCGCCGCGAACGCAAGCGCGACTTCCGCCGCCTGTGGACGATTCGTATCAACGCGGCCGCGCGCCTGAACGGCCTGAGCTACAGCCGCTTCATCTACGGCCTGAAGCAGGCCGACGTGGCGCTGGACCGCAAGATGCTGGCCGAGCTGGCGGTGAACAATCCGGCCGAGTTCGCGCGCCTGGCCTCCCTGGCGCGCGAGCGCCTGGCGCCCGCCCTGGCCTGAGCGCCCCACCCGAGCCCACGCAGGAGCCTGCCCCCCCGGCCACTCCCCGTGCGGGGAGCGATGGGGGGGCCTTCATATGCAGGGAGAATGCCCCAAGGTGCAGGGAGAACCGACCGACATCACCGCGCGGCTGGCGGCGATCCGCGAGCGGGCGCTGGCGGCGATCGCCGCGGCCGCCTCGACGGACGCGCTGGAGCAGCTGCGCGTCGAATACCTGGGCCGGCGCGGCGCGCTGAACGAGGTGCTGCGCGGCCTGGGCAGCTTGCCGGCGGCCGAGCGGCCCGCCGCGGGTCAGGCCGCCAACGCCGTCAAGGAGGCGCTGGAGGCGGCGCTCGGGGCGCGCGGCGAGGCGTTGAAGGCGGCCGAGCTAACCGCCGCGCTCGAGCGCGAGCGGCTGGACGTGACGCTGCCGGGGCGGCCGGCAGGGCTCGGCGGCCTGCACCCGACGACGCTGGTGGTCGACCGCATCCTGGCGATCTTCCGCGACATGGGCTTCCAGGTGGCCGAGGGGCCAGAGGTCGAGACCGACTACTACAACTTCGAGGCCCTGAACATCCCCGCCGAGCACCCGGCGCGCGACATGTGGGACACGTTCTACGTGCGCCCGCCCGACGTGGTGCTGCGCACGCACACGTCGCCGAACCAGGTGCGGGTGATGGAGCGCACGCTGGGCGCGGCGGGCGGCGCGGCCGACGAGTACCCGCCGGTGCGGGTCGTCGTGCCAGGCCGCTGCTATCGCTACGAGGCGCAAGACGCCTCGCACGAGTGGATGTTCTACCAGGTCGAGGGCCTGGCGGTGGACGTGGGCCTGACGATGGCCGACCTGAAGGGCGTGCTGACCGCCTTCGCCCGCCAGATGTTCTGGCCCGAGGTGCAGTGCCGCTTCCGCTGCGACTACTTCCCGTTCGTCGAGCCGGGCATGGAGATGTCGATCACCTGCCACATCTGCCGCGGCGGCGGCTGCCGCGTCTGCAAGGGCACCGGCTGGATCGAGCTGCTGGGTGCGGGGATGGTCCACCCGCGCGTGCTGCGGGGCGCGGGCTACGATCCCGAGCGGGTGACGGGCTTCGCCTTCGGCATGGGGCCCGAGCGCATCGCGATGGTGAAGTACCAGATCGACGACATCCGCCTCTTCTACGGCAACGACCTCCGGTTCCTGGAGCAATTTCATTAAGAGCCGTCAGCTCTCAGCCATCAGCGATCAGCAGACGGCTGAGAGCTGACGGCTGATGGCTGAGAGCTAACGGCTGAGGGCTTATCGTGCGCATTCCGCTGAGCTGGCTGCGCGAGTACGTCATGGTCGAGGTGCCGGTCGAGGACCTGGCGCACCGCCTCACGATGGCCGGCGTCGAGGTCGGTGCTGTCGAGCGCCTGGGCGCGGCGTGGGAGCGCGTGGTCGTCGGCCGCATCGAGTCGCTGGAGCCGCACCCGAGCAATCCGGGCTTGCAAGTAGCGCGGGTCGACGTGGGCGAGGGCACGCGCAGGCTGGTGACCGGCGCGACGAACCTGGCGGCGGGCGACCGCGTGCCGGTGGTGCTGGAGGGCGGGGTCCTGGCGTCGGGCCGCATCGAGCGCCGCGCGTTCGGCGGCGTCGCCTCCGAGGGCATGCTCTGCTCGGGCGCCGAGCTAGGCATCGCGGAGGACCGCTCGGGCATCTACGTGCTGGAGGCGGACGCGCCGGTGGGTGCGCTGCTGGCCGACTACCTGGGCGACGTGGTGCTGGACCTGGACGTGACGCCGAACCGGCCCGATCTCCTGAGCGTGGTGGGCGTGGCCCGCGAGGTGGGCGCGCTCACCGGCACGCCGCTGCACGCGCCCGCGACGGCGCCGCCCACTGGGCCCACGCCCGTCGAGCGGCTCATCACGGTGACGATCGAGGCGCCCGATCTCTGCCCGCGCTACTCCGCCACGGTGATCGAGGGTGTGCGCATCGGGCCGTCGCCCCTCTGGCTGCAGCGCCGCCTGTACCTGGCCGGCATGCGGCCGATCAGCAACGTGGTGGACGTGACGAACTACGTGATGCTGGAGCTGGGCCAGCCGCTGCACGCCTTCGACGCGGACACCCTGCGCGGCGGCATCGTCGTGCGGCGAGCGCGGCCGGGCGAGCGCATCCGCACGATCGACGACGTGGACCGCGCCCTGAGTCCCGATATGCTGGTGATCGCCGACGCGGAGCGGCCGATCGCCGTGGCGGGCGTGATGGGCGGCGCCGACACCGAGGTAAGCGCCGCCACGACGCGCCTGGTGCTGGAGTCGGCGCACTTCGACCCGCGCAGCGTGCGCCGCACCGGCCGTGCGCTGCGCCTGGCGAGCGAGGCGTCGCGGCGCTTCGAGCGCGGCGTCGATCCGGGCGGCACGACGCGCGCCGCCGACCGCGCCACGGCGCTCATCGTGCAGCTCGCGGGCGGCCAGGCGGCCGCGGGCCACGTGGACGAGTACCCCGTGCCCGAGCCGCCGCACACGATCAGGGTCAGCGCGGCGGGCGTCAGCGGCCTGCTCGGTCAACACTACAGCGCCGACGTGATCGGCGCCACGCTGCGCTCGCTCGGCTTCGAGGTCGAGCCTGCGCCCGTGCCCTCACCCCCCGCCCTCTCCCAGAGGGGGCCAGATGTACTCCCCTCTCCCCCCGGGAGCGAATCAACCGTACTCCCCTCTCCCCCTGGGAGAGGGGCCGGGGGTGAGGGCGCTCTCCTCGTCCGTGTGCCCAGCTTCCGGCGGGACGTGGAGGGGCCGGCGGACATCGCCGAAGAAGTCGCGCGCATCCACGGCTACGACACGATCCCCACGGCGCTGCCCGCGGGGCGGCTGCCCGAGCCCTGGACCGACCCCCGGCGGGCGTTGGCGGAGACGACGAAGCGGACGCTGGTGGCGTGCGGCTATCAGGAAGTCATCACCTACTCGCTCGTGGACGGCGACGATCTGCGACGGCTCGACAGCGCGGCGGTGTGGCCTCCTCCGGCCCTCCCGAACGCCGGCGAAGGCGAGGCGCGGTCCATCGATGCTGCAGCGATCCCCGAGCGGGATGCCGCGCTGATCCCCGTCTACAACCCGATGAGCCAGGACCGGGCCTACCTGCGGACGACCCTGCTCGGCAGCTTGCTGCAAACGGTAGCGGCGAACGTGCGGCACCGTGAGCGGGTCTACCTGTTCGAGCTGGGAAGCGTGTACCTGCCGCCACTCGACCCGCTGCCGGCCGAGGCGCTTCGCCTGGGGCTGGTGCTCACCGGCCCGCGCGCGCCGGTGGCCTGGAACCAGCCGGCCGAGCCCGGCGACTTCTTCGACTTGAAAGGCGCGATCGAGGCCGTCCTGCGGGCGCTCTGGGTGTCGGGGGTGCGCTTCGTGCCCGAGACGCATCCCGCCCTGCACCCGGGGCGCAGCGCGGCGGTCTGGGCCGGCGACGTGCGGCTGGGTGTGTGCGGCCAGG
The DNA here is from genome assembly GCA_021325365.1 of Pseudomonadota bacterium. The sequence goes on along the minus strand of JAJPHF010000058.1, from coordinate 4,099 downwards.
TGCATCCGCTGGTGGCCGAGCGCTTCGAGCTGGAGGGCCGCGCGGTGTACGCGGCGGAGCTAGAGTTCGCCGCGCTGGTGCGCGTGGCGGGCGAGCAGCCGCCGTACACGCCGCTGCCGCGCCTCCCGGGCGTGGCGATGGACCTCGCGGTCGTCGTGGCCGAGGCGGTGCCCGAGGCCGACGTGGCGGCCGCCATCCGGGCCGCGGGCGAGCCCCTGCTCGCCGAGGTCCGGCTGTTCGACGTGTACCGCGGCGCGCCGATCCCCGCCGGCCACAAGAGCCTCGCGTACGCGCTCGTCTACCGCGCGCCCGACCGGACGCTCACGGACGAGGAGACGGCGGCGCGCCAGGCGGCCGTCGAGGCGGCGCTCCGGCAGCAATTCGGCGCTACGATTCGGGGACGTTAACCGCGCCCTCGCTAGCGCACGGCGCGCCCCCAGGCTCACAATTTAGGCGTCTGGTACTCGCGTCGTGCGCAGGGCGGCGCGTGGTTCTCCTTGCCACCTCCCGGGCCACGAAGTACTGGGCAATGGCGTCCATCGGACCCTGACCAGCTTGCGGGAGGGCGGGGGAGCCATGCCGAATCTGTTCGACGCGCTCCTAGCGGCCATCGTGCTCGGGGCGATGATCTGGGGTTGGCGGACGGGCGTGCTGCGCCAGCTCGTGGCCGTCAGCGCCGCGATGGTGGCGTTCATGGTGGCCGAGGCGCTCTACGAGCCGCTCGGCGGCGCCTTCAACGACGCCGCGCTCGTGCGCACGCCGGCCTTCTTCCAGGGAATGTCCTATCTGCTCGTGATGTGCTTCGTCGCGGCGACCTGGTTCGTGCTCATCCGGCGTCTCTATCCTTACACTCGGCTCGGCGAGGAAACGGACAGTACAATTCGAGGTCTGGATAGCCTGGGTGGCATGCTTCTTGGACTGCTGCTCGGGGTCCTGCTGATGATCGCCACGGTGGGTGTGGCCGAGGTGCTCGTGTACGGGCGCTGGCCATTTCTCGAGTCCAGTACGCGGCGCTCGACCGTCCACTACGCGATTCAGGACTCGCTCATCGTGCGTACGCTGTTCAAAGAGGCGCCCGACTTCGCCGACTACGTGGGCCACTGGGTGCCGGGCGTGGCCATCGCGCAAGAGGGACGAATTCAGCCGTGAAGCGTAGCGACTACGAGGCGCTCGAGTTAGACAAGGTGCTTGCCCGGCTCGCCGCTCACACGGCGTTCTCGGCGTCGCACGCGCTGGCGCTCGCACTCGAGCCGACGACCGACGTGGCGGAGGCGCGCCGGCGCCAGGCCGCGACCGCTGAGGCGCGGACCCTGCGCGCGCAGCGTCCCACGCTGACGGTGGGCGGTGCCCACGACGTGCGGCCGCTGCTGCGCCGGGCGGCCGTGGGGGGCGTGCTCCAGCCCACCGAGCTGCTGGACGTGGCCTCCACGGGGCGGGCGGCGGCGATCCTCAAGACGACCGTGCTCAAGCACACGGACGAGCTGCCTGCGCTCGCGCGCATCGCCGAGCGGCTGGGCGAGCACCGCGCGGTCGTGGAGGCCGTCGACCGCGCGATCGGTGATGGTGGCGAGGTGCTCGACGATGCCAGCCCCACGCTGCGCCAGCTTCGCCTCCAGGTCCGCGGCGCCTACGGCCGGCTGATGGACAAGCTGCAAGAGCTGCTCGGCTCGCCGGCCTACCGCTCGGCGCTCCAGGAGCCGATCGTCACGATGCGCGAGGGCCGCTACGTCGTGCCGATCAAGGTGGAGTACCGCAACCAGGTGCGGGGTATCGTTCACGACCAGTCGGCCAGCGGCGCGACGGTGTTCGTCGAGCCGCTGGCGGTGCTCGACCTCACGAACCGCTGGCGCGAGCTACAGATCGAGGAGCAGCGCGAGGTCGAGCGCGTGCTGGCCGAGCTGAGCGGGCTGATTGGCGCCGACCACTACGGGCTGGAAGCAAGCGTCGAGGCGCTGGCCGAGCTAGACCTGCACTTCGCCATGGCCCGCCTTGCGGAAGAGCAGCGCGCGACCCGCCCCGACCTGCGGGCGCCGCGCGCGCTCTCCCCCCCGGCCCCTCTCCCAGGAGGCGAGGGGCGCGCGGCCAGCCCCCTCTCCCCAGGCGCGGAGGCGAGTGGTGCGGGGAGCAGGTCTAGCGCCCTCTCCCCCTGGGAGAGGGCGGGGGGTGAGGGCACGCGCCCCCCCGTCCTCCGCTTCGTCGAGGCGCGGCACCCGCTGCTGACGGGCGAGGTGGTGCCGATCAGCGTCGAGCTGGGGCGCGACTTCGACGTGCTGCTGATCACCGGCCCGAACACGGGCGGCAAGACGGTGGCGCTCAAGACGATCGGGCTGCTGGCGCTGATGGCGCAGTGCGGCTTGCAGTTACCGGCCGCCGACGGCTCGTTCAGCACGGTGTTCGACGGCGTCTACGCCGACATCGGCGACGAGCAGAGCATCGAGCAGAGCCTGTCTACCTTCTCGTCCCACGTCACGCGGATCGTCAGCATCCTGCAAGCGGCCGACAATCGCTCGCTGGTGCTGCTGGACGAGCTGGGCGCCGGCACCGATCCCCAGGAGGGCTCGGCGCTGGCCCGCTCGATCCTGCGCTACTTGCAGGAGCGCGGCTGCATCGTCGTGGCGACGACGCACTACTCGGAGCTGAAGACCTACGCGCATCTGACGCCGCGCGTCGAGAACGCCTCGGTGGAGTTCGACCTGGACACGCTGTCGCCGACCTACCGCCTCAGCGTGGGGTTGCCCGGACGCTCGAACGCGCTGGCGATCGCGACGCGGCTGGGGATGCCGGCGTCCGTCGTCGAGGGCGCGCGGGATCTGCTCGCCCCTGAGAACGTCGCGGTCGAGCAGTTGCTGGCGGAGATTCAGCAGGAGCGGGCGGCGGCCGCGGCGGCGCGCGAGCGGGCGGCGCGGGCGGCCGAGGACGCGGCGAAGCTGCTGGCGCGGCGCGAGCGCCAGGTGACGGCGGTCGAGCAGGAGCGCGAGGCCATCTGGCGGCGCGCGCGCCAGGAGTCGGAGGCGATGCTGGCCGACCTGCGCCGCGAGGTCCAGCGCGAGCTAGCCGCGGCGCGGGCCGCGCGCGCCGATCGGACCGCCGTCGAGGAGATCGCCGACCGGGCGGCCGCGCTCGCGCCCGTCGCGGCGCCCGAGTCGCGCCAGTGGCGCCGCGCGCGGCCGGCGCCGCCGCCCCCGCCGCCGGTGGCCGTGGGCGCCCGCGTGGGCGTGCCGCGGCTGAACGCGCGCGGCGTCGTGCGTTCGCTTAGCGCCGACGGGCGCGAGGCCGAGGTGGAGATGGGCGGCCTGCGCGTGCGCGTCAAGACGGCGGAGCTGACGCCGCCCGACGCGGTCGAGGCCGGGAGCGAGGAGCCCGCGCCGGTGACCTACGTGCCCGCTGCGCCGCCGCTGCCGGCGCCGAGCGGCCCGGTGCCGCTGGAGCTGGACCTGCGCGGGCAGCGCGCGGCCGAGGCAACGGAAGCGGTCGAGCGCTACCTGGACGATGCGGTGCTGGCGGGGCTGCCGGCCGTGCGGATCATCCACGGCCACGGGACCGGCGCAGTGCGCAAGGCGGTACGCGACCTGCTGTCGCGACACTCGCTCGTGCGAAGCTGGGCGCCCGCCGACCGCCGCGCCGGCGGCGACGGTGCCACCGAGGTGCAGCTCGCCGGCTAGCCAGGTGCTGCAGCGGTTGTCGCGGCCATGGCGCCGCTATGCCTTGGCGGTAGCGTAGGGCCGGGGCTCGTCCCCTGCCGCCCGGCCGGCGCTGCGGCTGTTCGCCTCCTCCAGCGAAGCGGGCGCAGGGCTGGCCGGCGGCCTGATAGCCGTCCACCTCGTCGTAGAAGCTGTTCCTCTCTTCCGGCGAAGCGGACGTAGGGCAGCGGCTCGTCCCCTGCCGCCCGCCCGGCGCGGCGGCTGTTTCCCTCTTCCGGCGAAGCGGACGTAGGGCAGGGGCTTGTCCCCTGCCGCCGGGCCGTCGGGGTGGCTTCAGCGTCTTGAAAATCGCTCTAGTACTCCGTCACGCGTGAATTGCGAGGCGGTTGTGATCATGGTATGCTGCGTAGCCTCCCGTGTGAAGGAGGCTGCGTGTGAACACCAAATACGCCGTCAAG